>CAZTMZ010000016.1:0-43611 GCA_964615315.1 uncultured Eubacteriales bacterium
CGTGTTGTTGTAGACTACAATGAGAAAGGTCAGCCGATTACAAAATGCGTAACCGCCAAGACGAAAACGGAATGCAGTGCAAAGCTGGAAAAGCTTAAAGAGCAGTACGGACGCTCTTCCGACAGAATCAAGCCGGATATGCCGTTCGGTGATTGGATCGACTTCTGGTATCAGACCTACTGCCGACACACACTCCGCATTACCACAAGAACCGACTATGAAAACCGCATTTACAATCATATCATTCCCGAAATCGGAAAAATTCCGCTGAACAGGCTGTCACAGTCGGATTTACAGCAATTCTACGCAAAGGAAAAGACAGCCGGAAGAAAACTGCACGCCAAAACTTACGGAAAGGGACTTTCGGACAGAACGATAAGGGGGATACACGCCAACTGCCGCACAGCTTTACAGCGGGCGGTACAGGACTGTTTGATACGAACCAATCCCGCTGTCGGCTGTAAGCTGCCGCCGAAAAAAGCGCGGGAGATGCAGGTGCTGACGCAAAATGAAATTCTGCGATTTCTTCATCAGGCAAAGGAAGAAGGATATTATGAACTCTTCCTGCTGGAACTCGGCACGGGAATGCGGCGCGGTGAAATATTAGCGCTCAAATGGAGCGACCTAAACTTCACGACAGGAGAGCTTCGTATTGAACGGCAGGTATATATCATCAAGGCAGAAGTGATGATATCGGCGCCGAAAACAAAAGCCTCGATACGCACCGTTATTCTGCCACCGTCACTCCTCAAAACCCTTGCGGCGTATAAGGAAACGGTGGATGCGGAATGGATGTTCCCGTCTCCAACTGATAACGGCAGACCGAGAAATCCGTCATCGGTTAGAAAACGGTTGCAACTGCTCTTGGAACGGGCGGGCTGTAAAAAGGTGCGCTTTCACGATCTGCGACACACCTTTGCGACCATGGCGCTGGAGCACGGTATGGATGTGAAAACGCTCTCGGCAACCATAGGCCATGTGTCCTCCGCAACCACGCTGGATATTTACAGCCATATCACCGATACTATGCAAAGGCAGGCGGCGGTGCATATCGACCGCAAAATCGGCGGCACAGACGCCCGTATGCCAGAGGTAAAGCAAACACCCATGTCAGGTACAAACGCGCCCGTAAACGCCCCGTGTGCGCCCACAGAGCCGTATCCCGAACCGGTTCCGAGGAAGATACGAAAGAGCGGTACGGGATGCCTGTATCAGATCAACGACAATCTCTGGGAAGGCAGCTTCTTCCCGAGATTGCCGGCGGCAAACGAAAGAAATTTAACGTCTACGCGAAAACAAGAGAAGAATGTGAAGAAAAGCTCGCCGAAATGATCGAGCGCGTCAAAGCGGAAATTGCGGAAGAAAAGAAAAAATGGCTAGATGCCTAAAAATGCCCGCCAACATCATGTTGGTGCTGGCGGGCGTAACCTTGTCACAATAATTTCCAATTCCCAAATATTATCTTGTATTCGCCGATTTTTTGGACAGCGGGTTTTTCGATAATACGCTGTTTAAAAGGAGATCTTTTTCTTAACATTTCATAAATTTGAGAAATTACTGGTTGTTCTTTGTTTAAAATTTGAGAGTACGCTAAAAATTGATACCATTGTCCCCAAGCGCAATTCTCATCAATATTTTTATCTCCGGAATAATTTCCGTGTTGGCGTCCCAATACAAACAAATATACTTTGTTCTTATTAATAAATTTCTTTTTTACACCTAACAAACTAGACATTTCTGCTTCGGTGGCAGAGGAAAGCCACGAGCGTACACAATCAAGCCACTTTTTTGTTTCAGTATTATAGTTTAAGGATTTGCTATTAAGTGATCGTGCTGAAACATATGTATGTGCTTGCCACTTCAGTTGAAAGAGTGCAATTTCTCCGGCGGTTTTATCGATTACGACCGCATCAATATCGGTTTTCTTTTGACCTCTGGATGAGATTATGACATTGTTGTTATTACAGATAAAATTATCGCTTTTGAAAATCGAATACAGTTGCTTTTTGAATAAAGTTTCTCTGCTTTTTGTGTTACCACTCCATTCTTTTTGAAAAAAGAGATTCAGGTTTTCAAGCATAAAAGAAAAAGGAGTATACAGAGTTCCTACGACGGATTGTATAGTTTGGGTTTTTGATAGCTTAATAAAAGGAACCGTACAATACAATGGCTGAGAGAACAATTTGATATTATGTGCTCCTAAGGATAAACACTTAAAAATAGTATCGACTTGATCAAGCGAGATAGTTCTATTTTCAGAAATGAGTTTTTTGATTTGATCAGTATCCTTGCATAGGTAGAAAAAATTTTCTGAAATCAAATCCGGATTGGCTTGTTTTAATAGATGCGCAAAGTGTATGTGCTTTATTGCGTATCCCGCGAAATCAGTTATTGTTTGTATAAAATCATAATATTTTACGTTGCCGAAAATATCAGAAGATTGAAACATATCCCAATCTGTTTCTTCTTCCTCGTCAAGTTCTGCATAAGCTCGAAAATATTCTTCAACTTCCAAGTCGTTATTGTACCCCATAAAATAGTTATTCCAAACAAAAACCATAGAACGCATTTTTTCTAAGATTCGCGGTTTTTCTTTTTCTAACTCTTCGTATTCTTCTTGATGCGCCATTTTCATGATTTTAGAATACAACAGAGTATGGTTCTTTTCTAAATATTCATTCCAATGGTGTTTTTTCTTGAACTTTACACGAGTTGTATGACCAAAATGGCACACGGAAAAAACGTTAAATTTTTTATTCTCTTCTATGTATTCAATCCACCCCAGTGTTTTACACGACCACAAAATCTTTTGGCAGACTTCTTGATTTTCTGGTGTGATTTTTGTCAATCCGATTCCGTCAAGAGTCTCAAAGTCCTTGTCATAAAAATTACGTATGAATATAGGGTATCCATAACGCAACACTTCAGAATAATATATGTGCGCATCCTCATTAGAGTTTATCAAATAGTCAAAAAATGTCTTGTCAAAAGACATTATGCATTGTAAGAAAAGGGCTTGTCTTTGGCGTATAGACAGAGCTTTGAATTTGTTGATAAATGATGTTAATTCTTTTTTTATAGAATCAAAATTGTTTCTCATTTAATCTCCTCTGATTTAATTTTTCAAGAAAACATGAATAGAAAGGTTTTTTAATTGGTATGCAGTAAACAAAGAAAAGCCATCTTAACTCAACACAGAATAGAATTGATAAATTTAGTGCTGTTTAGGTACTCTGCCCGCACAGTAGAATGCTTTTTCATATGTTCAATCATACGCTCGTCAAATGTAAGGATCAAATCGCATGATTTTAAGTCGGACAGAATTAATGCATCATTGATATCGTTTTTTCGAAAAGCACCGCCATTCAACAGCGTATTGCTAACAATAGAATATAGGTATTCCTCTATTGAAGAAACCCCGATAGTTTTTTTGAAAGATGAATCCAAGCCACTAAGAAGGGCGGATAAATGTTTGTCATTTATTCCCTTTCCATAAGATAGCCCTTTGCTTTTAATAAATTGTGCTGGAGTATCCTGCTTTTCTATTCTTTTTTGGTATCGTGTCATTTCATCAGCCCAATTGGTGTCTGAATACTTCTTTACGATATTGGGAACATCAACTATTGCTCCGTCTGGAATTTTATCAAACTCATCGATAAAATGCTTACACAAAGGTACACACAAAGAAACAAAAAGTTTCAAATAATTATAAAAATCTTTTCTTATTATATTTTCGGCATCATCGGTTTTATAGGCTTGATTATAAGACATTTTGAACATATTGCTGATGATCGGATTCAGTGAATATTTATATATCAATGCAAAAAGTTCTTTAACGCATTCAGGAACTTGATAAGGATCTATATTACATTCAAAAATTGTCTCACTAAGCAATACAACGAAAAAAACTGTGGTAGCAAATTTAGATTCCACATGGGATTTTATAATTACCAAGTTTTTAAAAAGTTGGTCTAATTCCGACTGGTTGATTGTTCGAAGTTTTTTAATGATGTCGCATTTAAAGGAAATGTGTTGACTCTCGCAAATATCAATATGGTGTTGACGCATAAAAGAACATACTCTTCTTATGGTGGTGGCACGCTTATGATACTTGCAAACAAACTCAGCAAAAGAAATACTCGATATAACTACTTTTTCGTGGCTGTCTATAATTTGACATATTCTTGTGCCACTGATTGAAGAATGTGATGAAAGTCCATAAGCGTAGTAAAGTGTATTGGTATCAATAATCAGCATATTCTCACTATCCTCCCCGAAGATGATAAAAAGCCGCAAAGTATCTCTACCCTGCGGCTCTCTTGCGGTCAAAGCCGCAATTTTGGTCGGAGTAGGGAGACTCGAACTCCCGGCCTCAACATCCCAAATGTCGCGCGCTACCAACTGCGCTATACCCCGATAACTATTTAATTGTGGTCGTGTAGGTGGTCAAAGATGTGGTCAAACACATTTTTGACCGCTTTTTTCATTTTCCAAACCGCCATAAATCCGCACGGTTGAAGGGTTTTCGGCGGTTTTGATTTTTGTCTGGTGCGGATACCGTCTATGCTCCCAAATGTGGCGCGCTACCAGCTGCGCTACACCCCGAAATATCAAATTTAATCGTTATAGCCTAAATATTATATCCGTTTTTTAATTTCTTGTCAATATTTATTTTTGCTTTTAGCTGATAATTTCCTATTGATTATGAAAAGATAATAGAGTAAAATAAATTTGACAAATTTTTTAGGTGATATTATGACAGATCTCGAAAAAGCTCGCATTTTCTTTGCCGGCGACAAATATGCTACGCAAAGCACCGGCATTGTGATTGATGACGTGCGGGACAAATACGCAAAATGCAGTCTTAGGCTGAACGATTCTCACAAAAATGCAATCGGCAACGTTATGGGCGGCGTTCTTTTTACTTTGGCGGATTTTGTTTTTGCCGTTGCGACAAATTTTAATCAGCCTTCCTTTACGGTGACCGTTGTCAGCCAAATTTCATATTTGAACACGGCAAAGGGCGACACTCTTTTCGGCGAAAGTTTTCTGATTAAAGACGGTCACACCACCTGTTTCTACGAAATAAAAATTACGGACAATCTCGGAACGGATGTTGCCGTTGTAAGTGTAACGGGTTCGAAAATTCCGAAAAAATAACGACAGCCTATGTTAATTTTTAACATAGGTTTTAATTTTTTTCCGTTCTTTATCACAATTGTTTTTATATTACGGTTATGATAAAATATTTACGAAGCTTTTGTAAGGGGGAAAAATTATGTCTAAAGTTATGACGGATGAAAAAATGCGAAAGAAAGCTTTGAAAAAGGAAAAAGAAATACAATATTGGGAACGCCAAAAAGCAAGGCCCAAAGGAAATACGTATTTTGCCTATCTTGTGCTTATTATCGCCTTGATTTACGCCGTAGACGAAATAGCATCGCAAATCGGCACACTTATGAAAACCGAAATTGCCAATTCGCTTTTTCAAAATGCGGAAAACTCCATTGCACAGCTTGATGCACTGACGGTTTTTATGGCACCGTTTGCGGCACTTGCCATTGTTTACCGACCGCTTGCCGACCGTTTCGGCAGAAAAGTGTTTTTGATTATCAACACTTTCGGTATGAGCTTTGCATTGCTTATTATTTTCCTTTCAAACAACGTTATTACATATTTTTTCGGTGCTATACTTATTCAGTTTTTCATTCCCCATGATATGCACGTAGTGTTTATTATGGAGTCCTCCCCCGCCAAGACACGTGCAACCATGTACTCTGTTATAAAATTCTTCGCCAACTTGGGCGTTATGCTTATTCCTCTTTTACGCCGGGAGCTTATGGATACGCCTTCACAGTGGAGAAAAGTTTATCTTATTCCCGCTGTTATAGGTATTGTTGTAAGCTTTACGGCACTTCTTCTCGCAAAAGAGCCGGACGCTTTTATTGATTCGCGTCTTGCTTACCTTCGCAAAAGCGACGAAGAAATTGCCGCCGAAAAGGCTCAAAAGAAAGCCGAAAGTTCGCAAGGCGGTATTATTCAAGGTCTTAAATTCGCATTCAAACACAAGCAACTTCGCTGGCTTTACATAACTTCGATTTTCGCCAACATCGGTTTTTTGGGTTCCGTTAACTATCAAGCCATTATGAATTACGGATACGGCTCATACGCTGTAAAAGAAGGGCTGTTTTCAACTCTTGAGGCGGCGTGTGAATCCGTCAGTCTTAACGAGGTTACAACGGCAATTATGCTTTTCCCCTTGGGTTCGGCACTCGCTCAGGTTATTGTCGGCTTTTTATGTGATACATTCGGACGCAAAAAAGCCGCAATCGTAACCGCTTTTAACTGTCTTGTTGCGTTTGTTTGTTTCTTTGTCGGTTCAAATTACGGTTTTAATCCTTACGTTGTCGGTTTTCTTTGCGGTGTGTTTGTCGGCAGTTACTACTCGACAAACGACATTATAATTATGATGGTCGGCGAATCGGCACCGACGAATCTGCGTTCTTCGGTTATGTCTGCCCAGTTTATCATTACGGCAATCGGATATGCGGCGGCCTATGTAATAGGCACACCTCTCAATGCTGTTTTGGGTAACACGGCAATCGGTACGGTTTGCTTCTGTATGCTTGTTCCGGGATACATTGCAACGCTGTTGTTACTGTTCGGAAAGACTCACGAAACGAAAGGTCTTGACTTAAGCAAGGTCAAGGGTACAGAATGGGACTGATTTAACAGTTTTTATGTCAAGAAAAAAGTCACCTTAAGAAGTAACTTCTCTTAAGGTGACTTTTTTTATTTCATTTTATTGTCGGGCTTTTTCAGAAAATTAATTATAAACGGTATACTGACCAGTCCCGTAAGCATATCCGCCAAAGGCTGTGAAATTTGAATTCCCGTAATTCCGTAAAGTTTTGTCGTAATTATAAGTGTCGGGATAAACATAAGTCCCGAACGCATTAGAGACAAAAACGAGGAAAGTCCTGCTTGACGAGTGCTTTGATAAAGCATATTTACGGGTACGGACAAAGCCAGAAACACGACGCCGACGCATGCACACCGAAGTGCAAAAACCGCAATTTCAGCCACTTCTACGCTTTTTTGAAAAATATGCACTATATTTTCCGCAAATATGATGCCCGGCACCGAAAGGCAAACTATAAACACAAAACCGATGCCCATTGTGATAAGCAAGCCTTTTTTTACACGTTTGTATTCCTTTGCCTGATAGTTGAACGAAGCGACGGGCTGATAACCTTGACCTATGCCGAGTCCCACGCACATAACGAATGCGCTGAATCGGTTAACGATACTCATGGCCGCAATCGCCGCATCGCCGTAAGGACGTGTTAAATTATTGAGAAGTCCGCTTGAAATCGAACTCAGTCCCTGCCTTATAAGTGCAGGGAAGCCGACTCTTGAAATAGTCAGATAAGTTTTCGGGCTTTTACTGATATATTTTATGCTTATTTTACTTTGAGCGTTTTTCATAAAAAAGCAAAGCAAAACAATAAAGCTGACAAACTGCGAAACAGCCGTTGCTATTCCGGCGCCTAAAACACCCAAGTGTATTTTTTCGACAAGCAACCAATCGCCGAAAATATTGATAACGGAGCCCAAAACAAGACCTATCATTGCATAAAACGCCTTGCCCTCATACCTCAAATTGTTATTCAGCACGAACGAGCAAACTACAACGGGGCAACTTAAAAGCACACAAAGTCCGTATTGCTTTGCGAAAGGCAAAATCGTTTCCGTGCTGCCCAAAGCCAACATAAGCGGTTCTAAAGTGACAAGTCCCGCAAGCATAAACACAATGCCGAAAACAAGCCCCGAAAAAAATCCGGTCGAAACATATTCGGAAGCCTCTTGTTGATTTTTGTCAGCCAATGCCTTTGAAACCATTGTTCCCGAACCTTGACCGAGCATAAACGAAACAGCTTGAATGACGGCTTGTAACGTAAAAAGAATACCCGTTGCCGCTTGCTGACTTTCGCCCAACGTTCCGACAAAATACGTGTCAACCATATTGTAAATATTGGTGACAAGCATAGAAACCGTCGTGGGAATGCCTAAAGATACTATTAACTTTGTAAGCGGTGTCTTTGTCATTTTGTCGTAATATGACATTGTTTTGTCCATTTTTTCGCCTTCTTTTTAACCTATTAGATTATACCACCTAAAGTCAAACAGTCAAGAAAAAGCCGACTTGTAAATAAGTCGGCTGTTTGTCATTTAACGCTGTTAATGAACTTCTTAAACTGTTCTCTGCCCTTAGGTGTTCTGTCAAATACACCGCACTGTTCGAGAATCGACACAAACACAACGCCGATTTCATTGCGAATAATTTCTTCGCAATTTTCCGCTGTAATTGTGTGCTTCGCTTTAATCTGTTCTGCCCAATCGGCATGCTTTGCTATTCTCTCGTCGGCTTTTATATCGGCACCCGAAAGAATTGCATCTTTAAGCAGTGCCATCTCGGTTTTAAGTCTTGACGGCAAAACGGCAAGTCCCATAACCTCGATAATGCCGATGTTTTCTTTTTTTATGTGGTGGTATTCCGGATGCGGATGATAATATCCGTCGGGATATTCCTTTGTCGTAATATTATTTCTCAAGACAAGGTCGATTTCATAATGTCCGTCAACAAATCGTGTAACCGGTGTGATTGTGTTGTGAATTACACCGTCGGTTTCGGCTAAAATGAAAGCCTCCTCATCCGTATATGTTCTCCAAGTTGTGAGAATTTTACCCGCAAGAGAAGAAATACGGTCAGTGTCAAGACCTTTAAGACGGATTACCGACATAGGCCATTTTACGATACCGGCTTCAACGTCTTCAAAGCCGTCAAAAGTAACCGTTTCCTCAACGGGTGCTTTTGCCATTGCGAAATCATAGCTTCCGCCTTGAAAATGCTCATGAGTCAAGATTGAGCCTCCCGAAATCGGAAGGTCGGAATTAGAACCGATTGAATAGTGCGGAAATTGTTTAACGAAATCGAAAAGGCGTCTGAAATTCTTTTCGCAGATTTTCATCGGCGTATGCTTTTCGTCAAACACAATGCAATGCTCATTATAATAAACATAAGGTGAATATTGAAAATATGCGGGTACACCGTCAAGAACAAGCGGAATAATTCTGTGGTTTTGACGTGCCGGATGATTTACTCTGCCCTTATATCCTTCGTTTTCTTTGCAAAGCATACAAGCGGGATATGAACTTTTTTCCATTTTTGCCGCAGCCGCAATGGCTTTAGGATCTTTTTCGGGCTTTGCAAGGTTGATTGTAATATCTATATCACCGTATTCCGTTTCGGTTATCCATTTAACGTCATTCTTTATTCTGTATTCACGTATGTAATCGCTCTTACGGGACAAGCGATAAAAATAATCGGTTGCGTTTTTCGGAGAAATCGCATATTCGTCACGAAATTTTTTTATAACCTCCGACGGTCTCGGCGTAATTGCACCCATTATTTTTGTGTCAAACAGATCACGGTAAACAACCGAATTCTCGCAAAGGCCTTTTTCGACCGCATAGTCGAGCATCGTCTTTAATATTTCTTCAAGGTCGGTTGAAGATGTCTGTGCCGACGTATCAAAGCTGTCAAGTTCAAGTACCTCCAAAATTCTGTTGGTAGCCCAAACGGTATCTTCGGCTTCGATAAGATTTTCCGTAATCGCATAACTTACAAGTGATTTTACCGCTTCATTGATATTCATTGTTCTGCCCCCATATCTAATCACAAAATATCACATTATAATTATAAAGCTTTTTCATCTATTTTCAAGTGATTTTCTTAAATATATAAAAAAACAGCGGTATACACCATACCGCTATTCATTGTATTCGAATGTATATTTTTCAAAGCCCGTCGAATATTTCACTTCACCGTCGCCAAGCACCCACAAAGCCTCAACGCCGTCAAGACTTTCAATCAAATCAAAGCCTTGCTCAAAGCTCATTGTAAACACGGCTGTCGACAGTGCGTCACCTACTCCCGAATCCTTGCACACTATGGAAACGGATTTGAAATTTTCGTCCGGCATAAGTGTTTCCGGATTGATTATGTGGTGATAATTTTTACCGTCAACCGTATAATATCTTTGATACACACCGCTTGTAACGACTGCTTCGCCCTGTAAATGCAAATATGCGATATAATCGTCACCGTTATCAAGGTCGGGGTTTTCTATGCCCACCGTCCACGGCTCGCCGTCACCCTTTAAGCCTACGGTACGGACATTTCCTCCGACGTTGACAATATATCCCGAAATGCCGTTTTCTTCAAGAAGCGAAGCAATCTTTTCAACCGCATATCCTTTTGCGACGGCACCAACATCAAGAGTCATTTGCGAATCGGCAAGATAAACGGTGTTTTTTTCTTCGTTTATAATTACGTCGTCAATATTTATATGTTCGGCGGCGGCTTGAAGTTTGTCCATAGGCGGAAGTTTCGAATTCAAAGGATTTTCTATTCCGTCCTCTCTGTATCTGTGCCAAATTGACAGCACGCTTCCCATTGCGACGTTGACCTTGCCGTCCGTTTCCGAATACATTTTCTTGGCAAACAAAAGCAAGTCTATTATTTTTCGGTCAACCTCGACTTCTTTATGCTCGCCGTCAACCGTGCCGTTCACCGTCGCAATGTTGTTTATGCCGTCGTAAACCGTGTAAATATCATAAAGCTGATGATATTCCTTCAGTAAATTCTCGATTTCGGTGCAAACGGTGTCAAAGTCATACTTTGTTTTTTCATAGCCCGTAATCGTCGTAACCGTATCGAAATAATCGAAATAATACGCCGAAAATTTTTCTTCGGCGGTTCCGTTTACCGTTCCGTTACCGCACGACGTAAGGAAAAGGCAAGAAAAGACAAGCAAAAGAGAAATTAATTTTTTCATACTTTTCTCCGAAAAAGGAGTGCTTACGGCACTCCTTTGACACATTATTTTAAAGCGTTAACCGTCGATGACACAAAATCCGAAACGGCTATTGTGCAACCGGCGTTTTGAATTTCTTCCGTACCGTATCCGTTTACGACCAATGCGGAAATTTCGTCCGCGGTTTTTCCGATACAGTTGTTTTCAAAACTCTCCGCTTGCTTATACCACTCCAAAACTATTCCGTCACCGTTCAAATCGGTTCCGTAAGATGCCATATTATAGTTGTCGCCCAACTCTTTTTTTGTTTTTATATCGGTTCCGGCCGACGCAACGCCCTTATGGTCGATTTCAACCGTGCAATCGGCAACGTCGATATAAATATCGGTCACCTTTTTTTCACTGTTTACCGCAACTGCCGAAAACGTGAAAGTGATTTCGACACTGCCTTTTTCTTCTTTAGAGGCGTTTTTTGTACTTGTCGAAGAAGCAAAGCCGATATTTATTTCGTCGGTTTCGCTTGCGGTTGTGGGAGCTGCGTATTCAACCGCTTTTTCAACCGCCCGAACAAAATCATAAGAATTAACGGTACAGCCCGCCGTGGCAAGCTCGCCCGATGTACTGCCTCCTTCGGCGACAAAAGTCTTTAATTCGTCAATCGTTTTACCTTTTGCAACAGAGCAGAAAGCATCCGCTTGTTCAAACCACTCCAAAACGACACCGTCACCGTTAACGTCAAAGGCATACGGTGATGACGACATACCGTAGTCCTTACCTTTTTCATACTTTGAAATTGCTTTTTCGGGTACATTTGCTTCACCGCGAACGTTAAAACTTACGGCGTTTTCAATAGAGTCAAGCTTGCAAGCGACTATTTTTCCGTTTTCGTCCAAAAGCACCGCCGCAACGGTTGTCGTAAGACTCGCCTCACCCAAAAAGTTTTCGTCCTCGGCATCCGCTCCGGTAACCGACGAAAACGAGCCTACGCCGAGTTTTAAACCGTCTGTCTGTGCCGACGGTTTTTCCGTTTCACCGCCGATATTTGTTTTTTCACCGCAACCGCCAAGGCAAAAAATTGCACCGAGCATTAAAGCCGCAAGAAATACGCTTAAATATTTTTTCATATTTACTCTCCCTTTACGAGAAAATTAAAATTTGATTTTTTCCGTCCGTTTAAGAATCAGCGCGGCGACAAGACCGATAAAAGCACCTGCCAGCGTGCCCGTAATTGCCAAAACCGTCATATAATAGCCTATTTCGGCTGAACCGAGCAGTGCCATCGCCACAATTATTTGACCGAGGTTATGACACACACCGCCCGCTATACTTACGCCGACGGTTGAAAACAATTTTGTTTTCTTTAACAGTATCATCACACCGAAGCTTAAAACGGCACCCGCCGTACTGTAAGCAAAGGTCATAAAATTGCCGAACAAAGCGGATACCGCCACCACTCGAAAAAGCGACACCGCAAATGCTTCCTTTGTGCCGAATTTATAAAGAATAAAAATAATAATTATATTCGGTAATCCGACTTTAATTCCCGGCACGGCAACATAAATCGGCGGCAAAATCGCTTCGATATAAGACAGCACCAAAGCCGCTGCCGTAAGCACACCTATAAACGCTGTTTTTTTCGCATTGTTTTTCATAATTCACTACCGCCGTCGATTTTTATAGGTTTATTTTGAAATTTCCAAAACCAATTTGTGCGGCAAACAAACTATTGTTTCTCCGTCATTGGAAATAGCACGGTGTTTTTCACACACAAGGTCGGGGCAGTCGGCATTTTCGACACTTACACTGCCGTCTTTTATAACGACGGTATTTCTGCCGTATTCGGTTTCGATTACCTTTTCGATATCCGTATTTAAAGAATAACGTGCTGTTTCTTTTCCGTCGATGATAACAGCCACCGTACTTCCTTGCTGCTTTGTGCCGTTAAACAGCACAATTCCCACCGTTGCCGACAGTATTATCATGGCAAAAAGGATTATATCGTTTCTCACCTTATGTGCTGTTTTTGTTTTTGCCATCAGCTGATTTTACTTTCTTTAAAATTCGTTTTTTTAATGCAGCCCGTTGGACAAACGCTTGCACATTCACCGCAACCGGTACATTTATCATAATCAATAACGGCAAGATTATCGACTACCGTAACAGCACCATGAGGACAAGTCTTTTCGCATTTTTTACAAGCTATGCAAGCATTTTGACAGTGTCTGCGTGCAACAGCTCCTTTTTCCTTATTGTTACACATAACGACAACCTTATGCTTTCTCGGAATAAAGGAAATAAGTTCTTTGGGACACGTTTTTACACAGACTCCGCAGCCGATACAAAGATAGCTGTTGATTCTCGCAACGCCGTCTTCCATACAAATTGCGTTTACGGGACAAGCGTTTGCACAGTCACCGCAGCCGACACATCCGAAGCGGCACGAAAACGGTCCGCCGTATATCAAAGCCGTTGCCCTACACGTATTAAGTCCTTTGTAAATCGCTTTTTCTTCCGTCGCCTCAATGTGACCGTTACAATTAACAAAAGCAACTTTAGGTTCTTCCGCGGCAACCTCGACTCCGAGAATTTCGGAAAGCTGTGTTGCGACAGCCGCCGCACCCGGAATACAAAGATTCGGTTCCGCTTTTCCCTCAGCCAACGCACGTGCATAGCTGTCGCAACCGGCAAAGCCGCACGCTCCGCAGTTGGCACCGGGAAGGCACTCGCGAATTTTCAATGTTCTCTCTTCTTCTTTAAAACCGAAAAAGCGTTCGGCCAAGGCAAGAAGCACGCCCGCCGCCAGACCTATGGCGGCTACTACAAGAAGCGGAGCAATAATTTCTTTTATCATATTTATACTCCTTATGCAAATAAATTATCAACGACACCTTCAAAGCCGAAAAATGCCAATGACAAGAATGATGCGGCAATAAGTGTAACGGGAAGTCCGCGCAAGCTTTCGGGAATTTCGCTCTCGTCGATTCTCGAACGGATTCCGGCGAAAAGCACCATTGCAAGAAGGAAACCGAGTCCGACACCCAAAGAGCTTACTATTGACTCGATAAAATTATATCCGTCGTTGATGTTGTTGATTGTTACGCCCAATACAGCACAGTTTGTTGTAATAAGCGGAAGATATACGCCCAAGCTTTTGTGAAGGGCGGGTATAAATTTTTTGAGAATAATCTCAATAAACTGAACAAGAGCCGCAATTATCAGAATAAATACTATTGTCTGCATATATCCCAAGCCCATTTTATCGAGAATGTATTTTTGTATAGGCCATGTTGCAACGGTTGCCATAATCATAACAAATGTAACGGCAACGCCCATGCCGACCGCTTGATTAAGTTTTTTCGAAACGCCGAGGAATGGGCAAATGCCCAAAAACTGACGAAGAACATAGTTGTCGACAAGAACGGAGGACATTAAAATAACCACTAAAATTTTGAAGTTTTCCATATCAGTTATCCTCCTTTACCGTTTCGTATCCGCAAGTACTTGAAGCACACATATGAGCCGACGGACATCCGGCACACGAAAAGCTCTTTTTCTTTATAAGCTTGCCTTTTGTAACCTTGTTCACAAGTGCGATAAGCAAGCCGTATACAAGCATTCCGCCCGGTGCTTTAACGAGTATGTCGACGGTGTAGTCCTTAATAAACGGAATTTCGATTCCGGCAAAAGAACCCGCACCGAAGACTTCGCGAATTGTCGCCATAGCAATAAGTGCCAAGGTGAAACCGATACCCATACCGACACCGTCGAGTATTGACTTTCCGACACTGTTTTTACCGGCAAACATCTCCGCACGGCCCAAAATAATACAGTTAACGGTAATAAGTGCAAGATAGACACCGAGCAATTCGTAAAGTTCGGGCAAAAATGCGTGCATTACCATTTGTACAACCGTAACGAATCCCGCGATTATTACGATGTAGCAAGGAATTCTTACCGTGTCGGGAATAACTTTACGAAGCAATGAAATAACGGCATTCGAACAAATCAATACCGCCGTAGCGGCAAGTCCCATAGCAACCGCACCGATTACTGTTGTCGTTGTCGCAAGAGTGGGACAAGTGCCGAGAATTAAAACAAAAACGGGATTTTCAAGGAGAATACCCTTAAATAAAACAGACAGATTATTTTCTTTTTTCATTTTTAAGCATCTCCTTTCAAAATATTTAAGGCAACAAAGACCTTGCCGATTGCTCTCTTGTATCCGTCGGTTGTCACCGTTGCGCCGCTTATACCGTCAACGTCCGCATAATCGGTCGCCGTTTTACCGTTAAAACGTGTGTAGAATTCGGGGTTTGCACATTCGCCACCGATACCCTCACTTTCGCTTTGTTCGGTTGTTACACAAGATATAACAGTTCCGTCGGATGTAACCGAAACGGAAATATAAATATATTCTCCGGACGGTTTTCCGTAACTGTCGCCCCACTTTCCGTAGCCGGAAGCACGAATGTCAAACTGATAATTTCCACTCGCCGTTTTATATGCTTTGAGAATGTTGTTCGGCATATTTTCATATTGAGAAATATCTATTCCCGTTTTTGACGAGGCGGAAACGGTTTTCGCACTGTTTGAAGCGATTTCTTTTTCTTTGTCGGTTGACGGAGAAATTACATTTCCGTCTTTATCCGTTGCGACAAAACTGTCACCGATTACGAAAACATATCCCGTACCGTTATTTGCGACGTAAACCGCCGAAACACTGTCATCAAGTTTTTCGACAATAAACCATTTTGAGAAGTTGCCTTCCGCTTGAGGCAAGGCATTGTTAAGTGCGTCAATCACCTTTTCGTCTTCGCCGCGAAGATCTACGGAGCCGCCGTTGAGAATTACAAAAGCGTTCAGTGCGTCTTTAATTGCACCCTTATAGCCCGACGTGGTTTTTGTTGCACCCGCAATCACGTCAACGCCGTCGATTGTATCAAGTGTCGCATTTTTAAGTGCTTCTCCGTATGTTTTTTCATAGCCGAGTGTTTCACCGCTTGAAAGACACGTTGCACCGACAACCGAACCGTCGGCATTTATGCCGCACATTATAACAAGTCCGGAGGAATAGCCTGTTGTTTCCATTTTGAAAACATACCCGCCGTTTTTCTCGCTGTATGCCGCGGTAATGCTTTCCGGCAATTCATATCCGCTTAAATCTATTTCTTCAAAGCCTTCGCCGTCGGGGAAAACGACAAGCAAAGCTTCGTTTGCCGCTGCCGACTCGTTTTTCGCTATTGTCGGAGCGGTAAAGTAATTCGTTACCGCCATCAAAACGGAAACCACTGCGCAAATTAAGGTAAGAGCAATAATGCTTTTAATGTATTTTTTCATTCTTTCTTACCTCCAAACACTTTGTAAGCGGTAAGTCTGTCAATGTACGGATCAAGAATGTTCATAAGTAAAATCGCAAATGAAACGCCTTCGGGATATTGTCCCCATTGACGAATCAAAACGGTTATAAGTCCGGCACCGATGCCGAAAACGATTTTGCCCTTAGGTGTTGACGGTGATGTAACGTAGTCGGTTGCCATAAATATCGCACCGATAAGCAGTCCGCCCGAAAGCATATACGACACAGCCGTTAACACGTCAAAGCCGTTAAGTGCAAGACCGCAAACGAAAACAGTACCTATAAACGCAAGCGGAATGTGAACGGTTATAACCTTTCTCGCAACAAGATAAATTCCGCCTATAATAAGTGCTATTGCACACGTTTCACCGATTGCACCGCCCGTTGTTCCGAGAAGAAGTGACGTTAAATCAACACTCTTGCCTTCGGCGAGTTCCACTAACGGTGTAGCCCCCGACGTCGCGTCAACGCCTACGGGGAATGCCGATTTTGACAGTGAACCGAAGGACACAAGCATAAACACACGGCCTGCGATAGCCGGATTAACAAGGTTTCTGCCCAAGCCTCCGAAGAAACATTTTACTATTATTATCGAAAACAGCGCTCCCACCACGCACTGCCAAATAGGAGTATTGGCGGGGAGATTTAGTGCAAGCAAGAGTCCCGTAAGAGCCGCACTGAAATCTTCTACTGTTTGGTCTTTTTTAACAATTCTGTTAAACGCATATTCGCCCAGCACTGCCGTGGCAATACACACAACAACAACCTCAAGTGCCCGCGAACCGAAAATTACAACGCCGGCAACGGTTGTCGGCAAAAGTCCTATAATTACGTCAAGCATTATCTGTCTTGTCGTTCTTTGAGTGTGAATATGAGGAGATGACGAAATATGAAGTTTTAATTCCATTATTTTTTATCCCCTTTCTTTTGTGATTCGCGTAAAAATTGCTGTGCTAAAATGTTTGTCTGTGTCAACGGTCTGTTTGACGGGCAAACAAACGAACAGCTGCCGCAATGCATACATACGTTGATTCCGAGTTTTTTCAATGCTTCGGCATCTCTGTTTTCGTAAGCGTCCGCAACAAGAGCCGGATAAATGCCGAACGGACAATGATTTGTACAGTTACCGCAACGAATACAGGCAACCGTTTTAGGCTGTCTTGCCTCTTTTTCATTCAAAGCGACGATTGCGTTTGTCTGTTTTAATATCGGAAGGCTTGTACGGGGAACGGTAATGCCCATCATCGGACCGCCGTAAAGAATTTTTTCCGGATTTGCTATAAATCCGTTGCAAAAGCTGAAAACATCTTTAATCTGTGTGCCGACCGCAACAATTACGTTTTGCGGTTTTCTTACGGCACCACCCTCAACCGTAACGCACCGTTCGACAAGCGGCATACCCGTTCTTATATAACGTCCTATTTCAGCCATAGTCGAACTGTTGGAAACTATTGAACCGACGGAAATCGGAAGTTCCCCTTCCATTACACGCTTTCCGGTTGTATGATAAATGAGAACCTTTTCACCGCCTTGCGGATAAATGCTTTTAAGCACCTTTACGGAAACCTTCGGATCCCTTTCGGCAATGGCTTTCATTTTTTCGATAGCTGTTTTTTTGTTATTTTCAATAGCGATTATGATTTTGTTGATACCGAGATATTTTTCAACGAGCGAAACGGCAAATTCAATATCATCGGCATGTTCCGTCATTGTATAAGAGTCACTTGTGATATACGGTTCACATTCGGCTCCGTTAATGATAAGCTCTTCTATTTTCGAAGTATCCTCAACCGAAAATTTTGCGTGAGTCGGAAATCCGGCACCGCCGAGACCGACTATACCGCTTTCTTTAAGTGCGGCGAGAAACTCGTCTTTTGTATGAACTTCGACGGGCTTAACGGATTCGTCAACGGTCATAAGTCCGTCCGATTCTATTACTATTGCCGGAACAACGTCGCCGGACGGCAAAAGAAAATCCTCTATTGCTTTTACAACTCCGGATACACTTGAATGTATCGGTGAAGAAATAAAGCCGTCTGCCTCCGCAACTTTTGTGCCGACGCAAACTTTATCACCTGCTTTGACAATGGGAATTGCGGGCTTTCCTATATGCATAGACATAGGCAACGTAATCGCCTTCGGAGGAGCCATTTTTACGGCGGGCTTTTCTGCCGTATTCTTTCTGTGCGGTACCTTTACACCGTGAAGAGAAAAAGCCATTTTGCACTACCTTTCCATCAAAAAAAGATTGTTAATTTTTTGTCGATTTTCCTTTATTTATCAAGGGGTTTGACGTGTTTTTCATATAAGTTAACTATATATGAAAATGCGATTTTTGTCAACAAATTCAGATGTTTTTTAACCGTTGAAAATGTTGTAAATTTTTCACATTACAATTATTATGTGTGATTTTAAACCAAATAAAAATATAAAAACAATCCGCTTTTTGTGATACATAACATTGACAAAACGCAATATTTCATATTAAAATTATAGCGGTGATGAAATATGAACAAAGTTTATGTGCCTAAAGGTTATGAAGCAAAACTCAACAGATACGACACTCAAAGAGCCATTGACGTTATCAAACAGCTTTTTCAACAAAATTTTTGTAAGGCTCTTTCGCTCAAGCGTGTTTCCGCCCCGCTTTTCGTTGACTGCAATTCAGGACTTAACGACAATTTAAACGGAACAGAGCGACCGGTTGTATTTGATGTTCCGGCTATAGACTCAAATGCCGAAATCGTTCATTCACTCGCCAAATGGAAGCGTTTGGCACTCAAGCGATATGACTTTTGGATGCACGAAGGTCTTCTGACGGATATGAATGCCATCCGTCGTGACGAAGAGCTTGACAACATACACTCTATTTACGTTGACCAATGGGATTGGGAAAAAATCATCGAGGAACGTGACCGCACAAAAGAATATCTGTGCGAAACCGTTCAAAAAATCGTAAATACGATTTATGACGTCAACGTTATTCTTCAAGAGAAATTTCCTCAACTCGACACACAAATCAAAAAGGACGTTTCCTTTATCACTTCGCAGGAGCTTGAGGATTTATATCCGAACCTTACTCCCGAAGAACGTGAATATGAATACGCAAAAGAACATAAAACAATTTTTATTACGCAAATCGGCGGAAAATTAAAATCCGGTAAACCGCACGGAAACCGTGCACCCGACTATGACGATTGGTCACTTAACGGCGACATTATTTTTTGGGACAGCGTGAGAAACGCACCGATTGAAATTTCTTCGATGGGCATTCGTGTAAATTCCGAGGTTCTCGACCGTCAGCTTACCTTGGCAAACTGCAATGAAAGACGTGAACTTGAATTTCACAAAATGCTTCTCAACGACGAACTGCCGCTGACAATCGGCGGAGGCATCGGACAGTCAAGACTTTGTATGTTCCTTATGGGTTGTGCCCATATCGGTGAGGTTCAGTGTTCGCTTTGGGATGAAGAAACCGTCAGAATTTGCAAAGAAAACCATATAAGATTGCTTTAAAAAACAAGCGTGACAACCGAGAAAGGTTATCACGCTTTTATTATGTCTTTCGACAAATTAAAAATCGCAGTTTTTAGGTGTTCTGCAATAAGGAATTACGTCACGGATGTTTTCCATACCCGTTACGTAAATGAGAAGTCTTTCAAAGCCCATTCCGAAGCCCGAATGTGTACAGCCGCCGTATTTACGGAGATTGCAGTACCAGTCAAGCGGATCAACGGAAATTCCGAGTTCGTCCATACGTCCCACAAGACGATCGTATCTTGTTTCTCTTTGGCTGCCGCCCATAAGCTCGCCCGCATCGGGAACAAGAAGGTCAACCGCCGCAACGGTCTTGCCGTCATCATTTTGATACATATAGAAAGCTTTAAATTCTTTCGGCCAGTCGTAAACGAAAACGGGAGCATTGAATTTCTTTTCCGTAAGATACTTTTCGTGTTCGCGTGCAAGGTCTTCGTCGTATTCGGGTTTAAACTTAAAGTTTTCGGTTTTATCCGCCTCTTTAAGAATTGTAATGGCATCCTTAAACGGAAGTCTTACGATTTCCGACTCGATAAGCTTTGTCATTCTTTCACGAAGATTTATTCCGTTGAATTTTTCAAGGAATTCAAGTTCTGCCGGGCAGCGATCCATAATCGTCTTGAGAATTGATTTTAAGAAATCTTCCTCAATGTTCATAAGGTCAAACAAGTCGGCAAACGCAATTTCGGGTTCAATCATCCAAAATTCAGCGGCGTGTGTTCTTGTGTTTGAATTTTCGGCTCTGAAGGTCGGACCGAACGTATAAATCTTGCTGAATGCGAGAGCGAACGTTTCGCCTTCAAGCTGACCTGTAACGGCAAGTGAAGAATGTTTGCCGAAGAAATCGTCGGAATAGTCTTTTTTATCGTTATCAAGCGGATCGTATGTTGTAACGGTAAATGTATTACCGGCACCTTCGGCGTCGTTCGCCGTCAAAAGAGGTGTATGTACATAAATGTATCCGTTGTTTTGGAAATATTCGTGAATTGCCATTGAAGCGACACTTCTTACTTTGAACACGGCTTGAAACAAGCGTGTTCTCGGACGGAGATATGCGTTTTCTCTTAAAAATTCAAGAGAATGTTTTTTCGGTTGAATAGGATAATTCTCGTCACATTCGCCTTTAATTTCAACATTGACGGGCGAAATTTCGATTGAGCCGTTGTTTTCGTTAACGACAACCTTGCCCTCGACCTCAATACAGCAACCGACTTTAACCGTATTTACAAGATTTTGAAATTCGGGTGATGCACTGTCGTATACAACTTGCAGCACATTGAAAATTGTACCGTCATAAAAGTCGATAAAGCCCATATTTTTTTGCTTTCTGTGATTTCTCACCCAGCCGTTGAGCTTTACAACCTTGCCGATATATTCTTCTTTATTGTTAAATAAATCGCAAATATACATTTCAATTCTCCTCAAAAATTAACTGACAATAATTATACTATTCTTTGCCTTAAAAATCAAGTAATTAAAAAGTTATGTGCAAAGAAATACGTAATATTTTATTTTTGAGGAACGCATTAGGTCGTTTAAAGGCAAAAATCGTCAAAAATCAACAGTGAAATCACCCCTCCGCATCAAAGACACTTTCTATTGTTTTGACGGAATTTTCCGGTGAATATCTCCAATAATTTATTCTGTCGCCTTTGTAATAATATTTAACCGTCTGCACGGGATAAGTTGCGGAAAAGCTGTCGACAATCGCCAGTTTTATTTTCATTTTTTCGGGATTTATGCTTTTTATGTAGACACTCGCGGCATCGCCGACATTCACGTCTGCGTTGTATTCGGCAAGGCCGGCAAGATTGGGCATCAGTTCGATAAATATTCCGTATTTTTCGATAGACCGCACAATGCCGCTGACCGTTTGACCGGCTCTGAAATTTTCGGCATTTTCTTCCCACGTTCCCAACAGTTCTTTATGTGAAAGAGTAACACGCCCCATATCGTCAATGCTCTTTACAACCGCCTTTATCATCGTGTTGACTTGAAATCTTACGTTCGGATGAGGTATTCGCGATACGGAAATGCTGTCAATCGGCAAAAGTGCGGATATTCCGCAACCGATATCGCAAAAGCACCCGAACGTGTCGTTGTGTGTTACTCTGGCGTCGATTATATCTCCCGGATTTAAATTTTTTACATATTCTTCCTGACATTTTTCTTGAACGGCACGGCGGCTCACTATTGCCACACGTTCACCGTTTTCATTATCCGAAAAATCCGTAATTTGAAATGCGACGGGACGGTTAACACGTGAAATTATCGCTATATCTCTGACTGTTCCGTCTGAAATGCCAATGGCACACTCCTCACGCGGCATTATACCCTTCACCGCACCCAAATCTATATGCAAGTTGTGTTCACGGTCGCAAAGGACGGCTCTCGCCTCAAGAATTTTTTCTTCAAAAAAGCTTTCGCGGAGACTGTTTACGGTTTCCGTATTCCTTTTGTTCTGTTTTGTTTCGAATATAATTCCTTCGGGATAATACTTTTTCATATATCTCACCTTTATTTTTCAAATTATTATATAAATATGAGAACAAAACACAAATAAGAATTAAAAGAGGTATTTTATTTTTATATTATTTATGCTATACTATATAATCGGTGAATGTTATGGATATAAGAGTTAACGATATTCTCGAAATGAAAAAAGAGCATCCTTGCGGTGAAAAAAGATTTTTGGTTCTTCGTGCGGGTATGGACTTCCGTATACGCTGTATAAAATGCGAACGTGAGGTTATGGTACCGCGTGTTAAAATCGAAAAAAGCATAAAAAAAGTATTGAGAGATGGAGAACAGATAAATGTTTGATAAATTATTGGGAATCGAAGAAAGATTCGAAACGGTTAACGAACAGCTTTGCGATCCCGCAACAGTCGGCGACCAACAGCTTTACACAAAGCTTATGAAAGAATTAAAGCAGCTCACTCCCGTCGTTGAAAAATTCCGTGAATATAAAAAGCACAAGGAAACATTTGAAGAATCGAAACTGTTGCTCGACGAGGGCGGAATGGATAAAGATTTTAAGGAAATGGTTCAAGAGGAATTTGAAAATTCAAAGGAAATGCTCGACGTTACATGGGAAGAGCTTAAAATTCTTCTTTTGCCGCGTGATCCGAATGACGACAAAAACGTTATTATCGAAATTCGCGGCGGGGCAGGCGGTGAAGAAGCGGCACTTTTCGCAAACTCGCTTTTCAGAATGTATTCAATGTATGCCGAAGCTCGCGGTTGGAAAATGGAAATTCTTTCCGAAAATCCGACAGAGCTCGGCGGATATAAAGAAATAATTTTCAGCGTTGACGGTGACGGTGCGTATTCACGCTTCAAATTCGAAAGCGGCGTTCACAGAGTTCAACGTGTTCCGGAAACGGAAAGCCAAGGCAGAATTCAAACCTCTACCGTTACGGTTGCCGTTCTTCCGGAGGCAGAAGACGTGGACTTTGAGTTAAATCCCGCCGAGCTTCAAATTGACGTTTTCCGTTCAAGCGGTGCGGGCGGACAAAAGGTTAACAAGACTTCCTCCGCAATTCGTGTTACTCACTTGCCTACGGGTATGGTTGTCGAGTGTCAAGACGAACGAAGTCAGCACAAAAACAAGGACAAGGCGTTGAAGGTTTTGCGTTCACGCCTTCTCGAAATAGAACAGGCAAAGCACGATGCCGAAATAGCGGGACAGCGTAAAAGTCAGGTCGGCACGGGTGACAGAAGCGAACGTATCAGAACATACAACTTCCCGCAAGGCAGAGTAAGTGACCACAGAATCGGTCTCACGCTTTATAAAATCGAGCAGATAATGAACGGTGACCTTGACGAAATAATCGACGCGCTTATCACGGCGGACACAGCGGAAAAGCTCAAAGCGGAAGAATAAGTTTTTGAAAATATAATGTCGGGCAGCATTTTTGTTGCCGCAAAGCAAAGGAATATTCTTAAGATGGAAACAGAAGTAATCAGCATTGTAACCGAATACGATAAAGCTTTAAAAAAATCGGCAGAGCTTCTTAAATGCGGTGAAGTAGTCGGAATTCCGACCGAAACCGTTTACGGTCTTGCGGCAAACGCTTTTGACGAGGATGCCGTAAAAAAGATTTTCAAGGCAAAAGGCAGACCGTCGGACAATCCGCTTATTGTTCATATAAGCAAGCCGGATGATTTATACGATTTAGTCAAAGAAGTACCGGAAAAGGTAAAACTTATGGCTGAAAAATTTTGGCCGGCACCTCTTACAATGATTATGAAAAAAAGCGATAAAATACCGAATGTCGTTTCGGGAAATCTCGACACGGTTGCAATAAGAATGCCGAAAAGCGAATATGCACGTGCCATTATCGAAAACTGCGGATTGCCGTTAGCCGCTCCGTCGGCCAATCTTTCGGGCAGTCCGAGTCCGACAAACGCAAAATATGTTTTTGACGATATGAACGGCCGTGTTCCCTTGATAATAGACGGCGGAAGTTGTGAAATCGGCGTTGAATCGACTGTCATTTCCTTTGCACAGGAACCGCCGCGGCTTTTACGTCCGGGCGGCGTTACTCTTGAAGAAATGACCGAGCTTATCGGTGAAATTATCGTTGACGATGCGGTGCTTAACAAACTTGAGGACGGTGTCGTTGCCGCCTCTCCGGGTATGAAATACAAGCATTATGCCCCTAAAGCCGACATAACAATTATCAAAAGCGATTTTGAACACTTCAAAATGCTTTGTGACGGTGAAAAGGATGTTACGGCACTTTGCTTTGACGGTGAAAGCGAGCTTTTAAGCTGTCCTACCGTTTGTTACGGTGATAAAGCCGACGGTTACAGCCAAAGTGCAAGGCTCTTTGACGCTCTGCGTGAATTGGACGAAATCGGAGCCGGCAAGGTTTATGCCCGCTGTCCCGATACAAAGGGTATGGGTTTGGCGGTTTATAACCGACTGATAAGAGCAAGCGGATTTAAAATCAAGGTGATACAATGAAAATAATAGGTCTTACGGGGCTTACGGGTGCGGGTAAAAGCACCGTTGCGCAGAAGCTTATAGAATACGGCTGTTATCATATTGACGCCGATAAGATTGCACGTGATGTTATAAACGGTGACGAAAACGTTAAAAATAAACTGAGAGAACAATTCGGAGACGGTGTTATAAATTCGGACGGCACCGTAAACCGTCCCGTTCTTGCAAAATGCGCATTCGCAAACAGTGAAAGCACCGAATCTTTAAACGCAATCACCCACCCCGCAATCAACGAAAAAATCAAATCAATAATAAACGATCTTGAAAATGTCGGATACCGCGGAATTATTATCGACGCCATTGCACTGTTTGAAAGCGGCGAAGCCGAACTTTGCGATTTCACCGTTGTCGTCGTAGCCCCTCAAGATATTCGTCTTGAAAGAATTATGAAGCGTGACGGTATCGGTCGTGAAAAAGCACTTGAAAGAATAAACGCGCAAAAAGATGAAAGCTTTTTTACCGAAAAAGCCGATTTTATACTTTGGAACTATCCGCCGTATGATTTGAATTCGGAAATTCGTCCCATTGCGGCACAAATACAAAAATA
Organism: uncultured Eubacteriales bacterium; assembly: GCA_964615315.1. Lineage (GTDB taxonomy): Bacteria > Bacillota > Clostridia > Oscillospirales > Acutalibacteraceae > Fimenecus. The sequence continues at coordinate 25,332 of CAZTMZ010000016.1, forward strand.
GTTATATGTTACCGAAAGGAGAAAATAAAAATGGACATTACTGAAATGAAAAAAGAGCTTTTTTATGAGCCGAAACACGCCATGGAGCTTATCGACGAAGAAGTCGTAAAGGCTGCCGACGATTTTTGCGAAGGCTATAAAAAATATCTTGACGAGGCAAAAATCGAACGTGAATCGGTAAGTTTCTTTGTTGCGGAGGCTGAAAAAAGAGGCTATACGGAATTTGACCGTTCAAAGAAATACAACGCAGGCGACAAAGTTTACTACAACAACCGCGGCAAAGCCGTTATTCTTTGCGTATTCGGTAAAAACAGCATCGCAAACGGCGTTAAGATTTCCGCGGCTCACATTGACTCGCCCCGTCTTGACTTAAAGCCCAACCCTCTTTACGAAGACACAAATTTCGCATATTTTAAAACTCATTATTACGGCGGAATCAAAAAATACCAATGGACTACAATTCCGTTGGCACTTCACGGTGTTATTGTTAAGGCAAACGGCGAAAAGGTAACCGTTAACATCGGAGAGGAGGACAACGATCCTCAGTTTGTTGTTACGGATCTTCTTCCGCACTTAGCTCAAGAGCAAATGAAACAGACAATGAGCGAAGGCATAAAGGGTGAACAGCTTAATATTTTAATCGGTTCAAGACCTTTCTCGAAGGACGAGGGCAGTGAAAAGGTTAAACTTAACATAATTCACATTCTCAACGAAAAATACGGCATTACCGAAAACGATTTCTTAAGTGCCGAACTTGAGCTTGTCCCCGCTTTTAAGGCACGTGACATAGGCTTTGACAGAAGTCTTATCGGTGCTTACGGTCACGACGACAAGGTTTGCGCTTACCCTGCGGCACAGGCGATTTTCAGCATTGAAAACCCCGAATTCACTTGCCTTACGGTTCTTACCGACAAAGAAGAAATCGGTTCGGACGGAAACACCGGTCTTAATTCATCGTATATGAAATACTTTATTTCCGACCTTGCCGTTATGGGCGGCGAAGAACCGTGGAGAGTTCTCTCGGCTTCGGAATGTCTTTCCGCCGACGTAAACGCGGCGTTTGACCCCACATTCCCCGAAGTCAGCGAAAAAAAGAATTGCTCATTCGCAAACAACGGTGTTGTTATTACGAAATACACGGGTTCAAGAGGAAAAAGCGGTACTTCCGATGCCTCTGCCGAATATATGGGTAAAATCCGCCGACTTCTTAACGAGAACGGCGTAGTTTGGCAAATCGGTGAACTCGGCAAGGTTGATGCCGGTGGCGGCGGAACGGTTGCTATGTACGTTGCGAATCTCGATATTGACACCATTGACCTCGGTGTTCCGGTACTTTCAATGCACGCACCGTTGGAAGTTGTTTCAAAGCTTGACGTGTATATGGCATACAGAGCATTTAAAGTATTCTTCGAACAAAAATAATTAAGCTTTTCGAAAAGTCAGACATAGTTTAGGGGAAAGAGATGAAGCTTTACGCTTTGTTTCTTTCCCCTTTTTTATTGAAAAATGCCTATCCGGTAACAGATAGGCATTTGCTTTACAGTAATATCGGTTGCGGTTGAATTTTTGACGACAAAACCTTTTGTACCGTGTCGGGCAAAGTGTCAAAATCAGCCACAATAGAGTTGGGTTTTTCAATATGGTCATCTTGACTCATAGGAACGAAATATATATTTTTACTGTTCATTAAAAGTCCTATATTTTTTGCAGCCGCACCTAAAGCGTCATTTGTCGACACGGCGATTATTACCGGTCTTGAATTTCTCAAATGTGCTTTTGCGGCAAGTGTTACCGATGTATCGGTGATACCGTTTGCCATTTTGCCGAGGGTGTTGCCCGTGCAAGGTGCAATCACAAGCACATCGAGTATTTTTTTGGGGCCTATCGGTTCGGCACCCGAAATAGTATATATAATCCGTTCTTCGCAAATATTTTCGATTTCGTCTGTAAAGTCCTTTGCCTTGCCAAAGCGTGTATCTGTCGAATAAGCCACATTTGACATTATGGGAATAACTCTGTACCCCTCGTTTTTAAGTTTTTTCATTTGTGGGATTATTTTTTTAAATGTGCAGAAAGATCCGCACATTGCAAACCCCACGGTTTCCTTATTCATAGGGCTTCCTCCCTCTGTGAAAATTCTTCGATTCTGTTGCCGATTATCTCTCCCGCCGTTTTCGGCGTATATTTGCCCGGCAAGGAGAACGCCTTTACAATATCTACCGAATTCCGTCTTGCTTTTTCGAAATCGACTCCGTACGGTGCAGATGCAAGCTCTATGATTTTGGCTTCACTGCGTATGTTTTTCAGCGATTCTTCGATTATAACTTCTTTGGGAATTGTATTGATTATTAAATCGAATTGTTCGATTTCACTCGAAAGTCTGTCAAGTTTTTCGGCTTTACATCCTTTTATGACGGCATCCTCCCGCTGAGACGGATTTCTCGCAAATACCGTAACATCACACGACAAAGACGACAGCAAACTTGCTACCTCTTTTGCCACTCGACCGTATCCCGTTATGGCATATTTACCCATCGGGAGAGCAAAGTCAATATGTTCCAAAACAATCTTCAGCGTACCGAAAGCGGTCAACACCGCGTTTTTTTCTATAAACGAGTTATCATAATAATCTATAAACGGAATTTCGGTTTCTCTCAGACGTGAAAGAAGCTCGCCTTTGATTATTCCGCCGAATACCACGTTTTCTTTTCCGAGAAAAGCTACAAGTCGGTCGATGGATATTTCTTTTTTTGAAAAAGGCATCACAATAGTTTTATCGTTTCTTGTAGCAGGCAACGGCAAAACAATTACCGAGTCGGGTTTTATTATCATTTTCAGTTTATCGTTATCGTCGTCCCAATCGAAAAGGCCGTATGACGAAACGTCAAAGCCTTTTTCCGCAAGATATTTTTTTAAATATTTTTGCCGTTTATCTCCGCCGACAATAACAATGTTTCTTTTTTTCATTTCTTAACCCCCTTGCCTTACAGTATATGGTATGATTTTTTATAAAAAATGGTGATTGGGGGTTTAATTTTTTCTTGATATGCACTATAATAATTACATACTTTTTCCGAAAGGATTTTTTATATGAGCGAAATTTCAAAGGTTCTCAAAACTGCCAAAAGAATACATTTTATAGGCATAGGCGGAAGCGGAATGTGTCCTCTTGCCGAAATTCTTCACAGCAAAGGCTATTCTTTGCAAGGTTCGGACAACAACGAAAGTTCTATTGTCGACCGCATACGCAAAATGGGTATTAAGGTTATGATGGGACAAAAAGCCGAAAATATCGAGGGCGCCGAAATGATTGTCTATTCCGCCGCCATTTCAAAAGACAACCCGGAGCTTAAAGCCGCCTTGCAAAGCGGTATTCCCACCTTTCAAAGAGCCGAACTTTTAGGCGAGATTTCACGTCAGTTTGAAAACTGTATCGGAATATGCGGTACACACGGCAAAACGACGGTAACGTCTCTTACCGTACAAACTATGCTCGGTGCCGGTCTTGATCCCTCTGCCGTAATCGGCGGAAAGCTGCCTCTTACCGACAGTTACGGCCGTGTCGGTAAAACGGAAAACGTTGTTATCGAATCTTGCGAATATCAAGATACGTTTTTGCATATTTCACCGAATGTTGCGGTCATACTTAACATTGACGAAGACCATCTTGAATATTTCAAGACGATGGAAAACCTTATTTTAAGCTTTACGAAATTTGCGAATTCGGCAAAGAGCGCGGTTATTTATAACGGTGACGACGAAAACACGCTTAAAGCGATTAAAAACGTTCACGGTAAAGAAATGATTTCTTTCGGTTTCAGTGACAAAAACGACTATTATGCGGAAAACATTGTCGAATATAAGGGTGCTTACAGACAGTTCGACGTTATGTATCGTGGCAAAAAACTCGGCAACGTAAAATTATCCATTCCCGGCATACACAACGTAACTAACACCTTGGCCGCCGTTGCGGTTGCTCTTTATTCGGGGGCTACGTTTGACGCTTGTGTCGAAAGCATTGAAAGTTTCGGAGGTGCCGGCAGAAGATTCGAACATTTGGGAAAATACCGCGGTATTGATTTTATCGACGATTACGCCCACCACCCCGCCGAATTAAAGGTTACGCTCGAAGCGGCTATGAAAATGGGCTACAACACGGTTTGGGCTGTTTTTCAGCCTTTCACATATTCACGTACGGTAATGCACTTTGACGAATTTGTCGACGTTCTTCAAATTCCCGACAGATGCGTTATGACGGAGATAATGGGCTCTCGCGAGGTAAACACCTACGGAGTTTACACGTCACAGTTGGCTGAAAAAATTCCCGGTTCCGTTTGGTTTAATACGCAAGAAGAAGTCTGCGACTATGTTTTGGCAAACGCAAAGGAAGGCGACCTTGTTCTTACGATGGGCTGCGGCGATATTTACAAATCCGCAAATATGATGATAAAGAAGCTGAAAAATGATTAAGTTTAACAACAATTGGGACATTTTATTAAAGGATGAATTTCAAAAGCCGTACTATTTAAACTTGAGAAAGTTTTTGGTAAACGAATATAAAACGCAAAACATTCATCCCGATATGAATAATATTTTCAACGCACTTAAATATACCGATTACAAAGACGTAAAGGTTGTAATTTTAGGTCAAGACCCGTATCATCAGCCCAATCAGGCACACGGGCTTGCTTTTTCCGTTTTAAAGGGCGTCAATCCGCCACCCTCACTGCAAAACATTTACAAAGAAATATATGCGGAATACGGATTTCCGCCGGCGTGCCACGGTGAACTTACACATTGGGCAGATCAAGGTGTTCTTCTGTTAAACGCAGTGCTTACGGTACGTGACAGTCAACCTAACAGTCACAAAGGAATGGGCTGGGAAATTTTTACAGACAACATAATATCACTGCTTAACGCACGTGCGAAGCCGATGGTGTTTATGCTTTGGGGAGCAAATGCCAAAGCGAAAGCAAAGCTTATTACAAATCCCGTTCACCTTGTTCTTCAATCGGCTCATCCGAGTCCGCTGTCCGCTTATAACGGCTTTTTCGGAAACGGACATTTCAAAAAAGCCAATGAATTTCTCAAAGAGGTCTACAATTCGGAAATCGACTGGCAAATTAAATAATCAATATAACAAATCCCTCTTGATAAAACATCAAGAGGGATTATTTTTATTTATACATTGTAAAACTTTTTCATTCTGCTTTTCTTAACTATATTGAATATTATAAGAAGGACAACGACGCACAACGCACAGAAGAATCCTATGTATAATCCTCTTGTGTCGTTTTCGCTCTTAACTCTTGTCCACAGAGTGTTCATATAATGCAACGTATCTTCGGGAAGATTGTGAAAAACCTGTCCGTTAATTTCATCGGGATAAACGGCCTCGCTGTCGATGAGCGAATAGTCGGGATTTTCCGTCACCGAACTGTTCGGAGTCGCATAATAAACGTATTCGGCATTCGCAAGAGCAATTTGCGGTTCCATCATAAAGTTGATGAATGCTTCGGCACCCTTTTTGTTCTGCGTGCTTGTCGGAATACACATTGCATCGTAAAACGTATTTACGCCTTCTTTCGGAAAAACGAAATCAAGGTCGGGATTGTTCGCTTTCATAAGCTCGTAATCGCCCGCATAATACGTTGCGAAAGCGTATTCGCCGCTTTCCATCTTATTAAAAATTTCGTCCATTACATATTCCGGCTTAACCGTTTGACGCTGCTTTGTCAAAAGTGCCGCAGCAGCTTCCCAATCCTCGTTATCCGTAGTGTTAAGGTCTTGCCCCAAAACAAGCTGTGCAATGGCAAAAGCATCACGCGGGTTGTTAAACATAAGCACCTTGCCCGCATACTGTTCGTCCCACAGCACTTCCCAGCTTGTAGGCTTTTCTTTAACAAGCTTTGTATTATAAATGAGAATTGTTGTGCCTATATTGTAAATTACGCCGTAATCCTTTACACCGTTTTCCACAAGATAGCCGTACTTTTCACTGTCAAAATATTTATCGTAATTGGGTATGTTTGAATAGTCAAGTGTTTCAAGCATATTTTCGGCTATAAGGCGTTCCACCATATAGTCCGACGGAATTACTATGTCATAACTGACACCGCCGCCCGCAAGCTTTGAATACATATTTTCATTCGACTCAAAGGTTGTGTAATTGACCTTGCATCCCGTAAGGCGTTCAAACTCACCGATTACGTCAACTTCTTCATCGTCAATGTATTCGCCCCAGTTGTACACGTTAAGAGTAGTTCCCTGAAGGCCGAGATTTTTGTAATACTCGATTGTTTCTTTTGAAAACACCTCGTCCTCTGCACACACGGGAATAATCATTGATGAAAGAATGATAAATACCGCCGTTAAAACGGAGAAGATCCTTTTCATTCAGAGTCCTCCTCCTTTTTCGCTCTTTGCTTTTTATCCGACTTGCTCTGTGCAATATTCATAAGCAGTAAAAGTATAAACATCGCACCGAAAATCAAGGTTGAAAGAGCGTACATATCGGGTTTAACACGCTTCTTTGTCATTGAAAAAATGTGAATCGGCAAAGTCTGAAAATCCGGGCCGTTTGTAAAATAACTTATTATAAAGTCATCAAGCGACAGTGTAAAAGCCATAATCGCACCGGAAATAATTCCCGGTAAAATCGCGGGGAAAACGACCTTGAAAAATGCCTTTAACGGATGGCACCCCAAATCCTGTGCCGCTTCGAAAATTCTGTTGTCCGTCTGCTTGAGTTTCGGCAGAACGGAAAGAATTACATAAGGAAGCTGAAAGCTGATATGTGCAATTAAAATTGTTTCAAAACCGAGTACGTTTTTCTTGCCGAGTAAAACACCGGCAAAAGCAAAAAGAAGCATCATTGAAATACCGGTAACAATTTCGGGATTCATCATGGGAATATTCGTAACCGTCATTACACTCGACTTTACGTACTTGTTACGCATTGAATTAAGCCCCACTGCCGCCATTGTGCCGAGAACCGTCGAAACCGCCGCTGAAATAACGGCAAGAACGACCGTATTTTTCAACGCGTTCATCGTTGCGTGGTCGCGGAAAAGATGCTCGTACCATTGAGTTGAAAAGCCTTCGAAAATATATGTACTCTCACTGCTGTTAAACGAAAATATCATCATAACAACCATGGGAGCATATAAGAAAACGAAAACAAGAGCCAAATAAAGTTTTGCCCAAGGAGATGTCTTTGTCATATAAGCACGCCTCCCTCATCGTCGTCATCGGTAAAATAATTAAGCACGCCGAGGCAAATTAAAATCATAATCATAAGAACCAACGAAAGTGCCGCACCGACGTTATAGTTATAGGCGGTCTGGAACTGTCCCTCAATGATGTCGCCGATAAGCGTAATTTGTCCGCCGCCGAGCTTTTGAGTGATATAGAACGTACTTACACTCGGCACGAAAACCATTGTCACACCGCTTGCAATACCGGGAACGGAAAGCGGAAAAATGACCTTTCTCAAACAGTGAAGTTTATTACAGCCCAAGTCCTGTGCCGCTTCCACAAGAGAATAGTCAAGCTTTTGCAAAGAAGTATACAGCGGTAAAATCATATAGGGCAAAAAGTTGTAAACCATACCGAGAATTACGGCACCGCCCGTATTGAGCATTTTAACGGGTTCAATGCCGAACACTCCGAGAAAACTGTTTATGACACCTTGTTCGCCCAAAATCGTTATCCACGAATACGTTCTTATAAGAAAGCTCATCCACATGGGAAGCATAACAAGCATTGTTGCGACCTTTTGAAAGGACAACTTTGTCTGTGCAAGAAAATAAGCGAACGGATATGCAATAACAAAGCAGATAAAAGTGGCTACGGCGCCGTAGCTTATAGATAAAATAAACGTATCCGTATATTCGCTGATTTGTAAAATATTGTCAAAGGTAAATGCCCCTGTTTTATCGGTAAAAGCATAATAGAATACCATTATAAGCGGAGCTACTATGAAAAGTACCGACCAAAGAATATAAGGTGCATTTATCATTTTTTGCATAAAAGAGGATTTTTTCATAGAACTCACCGCCTTTTATGCTTCCGAAAGTTCATCGAACTCATCGCTGAATGAACTGTAATCACCGTAAAGTCCGGAATATTCGGATTTTTTCATAATATGCATTTCGTCGGGTTTAATGGAAATGCCTATTCTGTCACCGACTTCGCTCTTTTCGGTCGTTTGAATCATCCATTTAAAATTATCAATGTCAACAATAATTTCATAATGGACACCCTTAAACGTCACCGAGGTAACATCGCCGACAAGCATACCCTCTTCCGGCGGAACAACGTCAACGTCCTCAGGTCTGATTACGACGTCAACCGGTTCGTTTTTCTTAAAGCCCTTGTCAACGCATTGGAATTTAATTCCGTTAAAAACAACGGAAAAATCCTCTTGCATTATGCCGTCAAGAATATTGCTCTCACCGATAAAATCGGCGACAAAGGCATTTTTCGGTTCATTGTAAATATCAAGAGGCGTTCCGATTTGCTGAATTTCGCCGTTATTCATAACAACGATAGTGTCCGACATTGAAAGAGCTTCCTCTTGGTCGTGCGTAACGTAAATAAACGTAATTCCCAATTTCTGCTGAATGTTTTTCAGTTCGATTTGCATATCCTTGCGAAGTTTTAAGTCAAGAGCGCCCAGCGGTTCGTCAAGCAACACGACTCTCGGATTTACAGCCAAGGCACGTGCGATTGCAACACGCTGTTGCTGACCGCCCGAAAGAGAGTCTATTCGTCTTGAACCGAAGCCCTTGAGATTTACAAGAGCAAGCATTTCACGAACTTTTTCTTTTATATCGTTTTCCTTCCACTTCTTAAGTCGAAGTCCGAACGCAATATTCTCATAAACGTTCAAATGCGGAAAAAGGGCATAACGCTGAAAAATGGTGTTAACCTGACGCTTATAAGCCGGAACACCATTGATATTTTTACCTTCAAAAATAACATCCCCACTGTCCTGCTGCAAAAAGCCCGCGATAATTCTCAAAGTAGTCGTTTTGCCGCAGCCCGACGGTCCGAGAAATGTAATAAACTCTCCGTCACGGATGTAGAGATTGATATTGTTAAGAATTTTTTGATTGTCAAAACTAACACTTATATTTTTCAGATCAATGATAATTGGATTGTTATTCAATTATGCAACCCCTTTCCAACCGATAGATATAGTCGGCTACGGTATGACTTTGCACATCAAACCGTAGCCTATTTGGTATGAGTTAAATATAATCGTATTTTGTCAAAAAGTCAATATTTTTAGCGAATTTTTATTTTTGAATTTTTTGGCGTTTTTGTACTGTTTCACTAAGAACATCGGGCTTTTTCGTGGTAATGTTATCGGGTGCGAGATTCAACATTTTATGCATATTGAATTCGCCGTTCACCGTCCAAACCGACACCGAAAGTCCGGCGTCGTGAAATGCTTTCACAAGCTTTGTTTTAACGTTTTTGTAGTTGCAATTTATACCTATCGCACCGCAATCGCGAACTTTTTTAACAAGTGAGTCGATATATTCGTCATCGTCTGCCTTGCTTTTGTCAATGTCAACATTAAGGTAAAACGTTACGTTCGGACAATTCGTTTTTACATCATCGACGTAAGATTCTTTTACGCCCGTAAGGAAAATTCTGTCCAATATGCCGTATTCCTTTGCGAGTCTTTCGATTTCGGCAAGGTTGTCCGTTGATTTAATATCGACATTTGCGTAAATTCCGTCAAACTGTGAAAAATAGGCAAAAGCCTCCTCTAAGTTTATCTCGTCACCGGTCGGCTCATCGTGTGAAAGTACAGCCGTTCCGTCACTTAAAAAGCTTAGGTCGAACTCAACCGTATCGGCACCGTTTTCCACGCCCGCCTTTATCGACTCAAAAGAATTTTCCTTTGTGTCCATACAGCCCGTATGAGCCGTAACCGTAAATCCGTCGGGAAGTTTTACGGGCATTGTTCTGTATTTAAGTATCAAACAGCCGCGAATTCCGAAAAACAAAGCCGCAGCTATCACAGAAACAATTAAAATTATACCGATTATCATTAAAATTCCCTTCTTTTTATTCACGAACATCACCTGCTGTAATTATTATTTCGTTCTAACGCAATCGTTAAAACAACAACCGACAGAGAAGTCTCTCCGTCGGCTGTTTTTCGCTTAATTAAAATCAACATAACCGTTTTTATACAAGCCCCAAAGAAGCGCGTCGTATCCGTCAACGGTTCCGTCGTGGTTTAAGTCTGCCGCATAATACTCGGCAGTATTTTCCTTTATATTCTCTTTTGCGACGGTAGCATCCATAATTTTTTGATAATCTTCATTTGTCAGCGAGTTTGAACCGTTGGCATCTCCGCGCATTGCAAAGATATATTTCTTCGTCACGGTTGAGGTGTTGTTCTTAACCGTAAGAGTTCCGCCCGTGAAATCGGTCTGACTCGAAAGAGAAATCGAAAAATCAGACGGGGCTGTAAACTTACTTTGAAGTGTCGTTATATCTTTTCCGACATAAATAACGCCGTCGTTTGCGTCTATCGTAATATCACCGACGTTATAATTGAGCATAAACATTCCGTACGAGTCGTCGGACAAAGCCGGATATTCGAGAGTGAAATTCACGCCGGAATACATTTGTCCGTCCGGAACATGCACATTACTGTCGGCGGTAGAAGAATAAAAATGAGGAGTTTTTGTGGCTGAGCCGTTAAGCAAATAGTCATTAAAGACATACGAGGTTTGGTCGTTCCAAGTGGCATCTACCAAATACCATTTGCCGTCTTCCATTTTTACGTAATTCCATTTATGTGCACCGCCACCGCCTGTTCCGAGAACCGTTATACACGGAATTTCCTCTCTGTCGCAAAGAATTTTGAACGCTTCGGCATAGCCCTCGCAAACAGCCAACCCGTTCAAAAATACACCTGTCGGCTGATGCGCCATTGAGCCGTACCAAGTCGTTCCGTCGTCTTTTGTCTGCAACTCCGGATACTCGCTTATTTTACAAATATAATCATGAATCGACTTTACCTTTTCATAACGGCTGATACCCTTAACGGACACATTTTTCACCGCCGAAGAAAGCAAATCGTATTTTTCTTTAACATCGGCAAAATCGGTATACGAATCGGTATCAATACTTATGCCGACAGTAACATTAACCGCTTGTACCGAATAGCCCGTTTCGGTTGTGCTTTGATAATAACTGAAGCCGTACTTAAAGCCGTTCAGCCAAAAGTACATAGGCTTATCTTCACTGACTGCCGTCAAAGCGGCAACAACATCAACCGTAATCTTGGATTTCACTTCGGCAAGTGCGTCGTTAACGGTAGTGCCGCTGCCGGAATATGTGTTCGCACTCACAAAACTCTCCGAAATACCGGCATTTACCAGTTCCGAATACATTGTCTTTTGCGTATCGCTCAGTTGACTGTAAAACAGATACGGTGTGTCGGCATCGGAAATATCCGTCGCAAACAGCGAAGATGTATATGTACCGTTTCCGTTCGCAAAATATTGTTCCGAAAATTCGGAAGCCAATATTTCTTCGCTTTGGAAGAAACCGAATTGCCGTCCCGAATATGCCGACGTTACGACGGTAATGCTTGACAGCATCATCAATATTGCCAAAAGTGTACATAAATCTTTAACCGTTCGTTTTTTCATAAACAGCACCTCACAAATGCGTGTTATTTTTTCTCAAGGAAATTCGAAAGTTCATCCATAAAAGCGTTAACGTCTTTAAAGTGCTTATAAACAGATGCAAATCGAACATAAGCAACCTCATCGATTTCTTTAAGCTTTTCCATAACAAGCTCACCGACTTTGATTGAAGTTACCTCTCTGTCAAGCGAATTTTGAAGTGTGGCTTCAATTTCGTTGACCGCGTTCTCGATTGTTTCCATTGAAACCTGACGTTTTTCACACGCTCTTACCATACCGTTAATAAGTTTGCTTCTGTCAAAAGCCTCTCTTGATTTATCCTTTTTGACCACAAGAATAGGCACACTTTCGATTATTTCATAAGTTGTAAATCTTTTGCCGCATTTAATACATTCACGTCGGCGGCGAATTCTTTCCCCTTCGTCAGTCGGGCGAGAATCAATAACTTTACTTTCTTCAAATCCGCAAAACGGACATTTCATAAAAACACATCCTATCCTTGATATGTATATATTTTAACACATTAAATCGCACAATGTAAAGAGTTTAAGTAATTTTTTAACTTTGTAATCGCATTTACAAGTTCGCCGTCGTTTTCGTATCCGTTTTCATACAGTTCGATTATATAATTTCCGTCATAACCGAGTTCACTCATCATTTTAAAAAAGCCTTTGAAATCAAAAGTTCCGTCTTTGCAAGGTACAATGCAGTCGCTTTTATCATTATGGTCGCTTATGTGAATGTGTCTGATGTATTTGTGAAGCTGTTGAGCAAAGCAAAACGGATCAATCCCCGTTCTTATCGACTGCTTTATATCGAAAACCATATTAAAATCGTCACCGATATATTCACCCATTCTCAAAAGGAATTCGGGACTTTCGCTGCGGTAACGGACAACGTTTTCCTGACACACCCGAATGCCCTCTTTTTTGCCCATCAATATTAAATTGCCGAAACGGTCAAAGTATTCTTCGTCACTTATGCTGCCCGGTTTTTTTATTCCGTGAAGGACTAAAATTTCCGCCCCCAGTCCGTGCATCACGTCGAAATTTCTTTGAAAAGCTCCACGCACGGCTTCGTCATAACGACGGTAATAAGAGCTGAAAAGATGATACGACTCGGTAAATGAGCCCATCGTATGAACGGAAGCCGCTTTCATACCGTAATCGTTACAGATTTTTGCCATTTGTTTTACAAACTCCGGTTCGAATTCCGAATGGGCATTCATAAAAACTTCCACCGTTTTAACGCCCGTTTCTCCGGCTCTGACTAAAGCCTTTTCCGTTTCAAGAGGATAAAAGCAAGCTGAGGATAATCCTATATCCATTTTAACGCATCTCGTTTCATTGGGAATATTTGTGCATTGATAGACTTATCTTTTGCTTGTAAAATAAAAGTATGAAAACGAAAATCAAAGAATTTAAGACATATATAAAATCTATCAACAAAATTTCGAAAATTATAATACTTGCGGGTACGCCTCTCGTCTTGTCCTTGCTGTTCGGAGGCGTTTTTTTGGAAATATTTATGCTTATAAACGGTTATCACAGCCAAACGGACTTGTTGATAAACGAGTTAATAAAATGTTGCGGTGACTGTATTGCCGCCGTTTACATACCCGCACTTGTTATCGAATTTTTAATAAAAAGCTGACTGTCTTTTTACCACCTTGAGCTTTACGGTCTGTTTTTGCATACCTCCGCCCGTCAAAAGTCCGCGGTTAATTCCGCAGTCCGCAAAATCTCTGCCTCGGCTGATAATTATATAATTTTCATCGGCAAGTCGGTTGTTCGTAGGATCGACTCCGTGCCAACAGCCGTTATAAAAGACCTCAACCCAAGCGTGCGTTTCGCCCTCGCCGACCATCATACCCACAACGTAACGTGCGGGGATTCCCGCCTTTCTCAGCAGTGCCAAGAGGACGTGCGAATAATCCTGACAAACACCGGCGCCGTTCAAAAGTGCTTGCTCGGCGGTCGTTACAACGCTTGTCGCACCGCTTTTATAGACAATGTTTGCTCTGATGGCACGTGTAAATTTCAAAGCCGTATCTACCGAGTCTTCGGAAATTCCGACACGTATTCTGTCAAACATTTTTTGAAGTTCGGTACCGCAAGCGGTAAAATGTGTGGGATATTTATAAACCGGGTTCGGCTCGCTGTCCGACGTGATATGTTGCCCCGTTATCACCGTTCCTTCAACGTCCACGGTAAACTCATTATGTATTGTGACAATTCTGTCCGTAACAAGAATATTTCCGAAGCCGTCGGCGGAATAAGTGAGTTCGTTTTCGGGAAAGACCTTAACCTTTATATCCTCGATATGCTGATTTTCACATTCCAAAGGGATACATCTTAAAGTGTAGCAATGCTTAATAACGGGCATGGAAAAACCGATTGTCATATTGTAATTAAAATCAAGCGTTGCCATATTATATCACCCCTGTTACGAAAAGCTGTGCCAATTCGTTTTGAATTGACGTTCTGTAAGGTCGGTAATCGTCTTCTTCGAGTATCATACGCGTAAGGCGTGAAATAGCGTCGGCATTAAACTCAACGCCCACTTTGTAAAGGCGGTTAAGCATTATCGAAAACTCCTTCCGCACCATTTCAATAGGCACGTCAAGACGTGTGTAAAGGTCAATTCTTTCAATACTTCTGCCGAATTTCAAAATGTTTCTCGACGACTCCGCCTCAATGTTATCGTCGGCACTGCCCCAAAAGGCAAAAATCCAATCCGTGACCTCCTGCACTTTTAAGAGCGGAGCATTACTCCCTTTGCTTTTTTCCATTATGTCAACGGCAAGCTGAAGATATGAAAGAGTTTCCGACGAAATAACGTTTCTCATCTCAACGGCGTTGTCATAAGCGTGCAAAAGGCTTGAATAAATAGACGAAGGGTCATTCGCATCAAAAAGAAACGAGCTTATAAACTCCTGTCGGCAAGAGTAATTGTTCGCAATTCCGAGTCTTGCGCAAAAGCTTATATATTCGTCATCGTTTATATCAATCATTTTGTCGTAACACTCGGTAAAAGCCTTTAAGGTTGTGAAAACACGTTCAACGTATCTGCCGAGCCAGAACAGATTGTCGCTTGATTTTATCGAGATAATACCCATGTGTCCTTAAAGCCTCCTCCTTGAGATGAATTCACGACAAAGGAATTCGCATCCTTTGCAAACCGTGTAAGGCCCGATTTCCAAACGACCGGTTCCTCACCCATAAGCACGAAAGCGCGTAAATCGGCTTTTCTTTCGGTTGCAACTCCTTTTTCGACTACCTTTAAATCGTTAAATTTTATAACCTCTTGTGCAATAAAGCGTCGGGGTTCCTTTGTAATCATCTTTTTCATTTCAAACTGTCTTTCAAGCGACAGCTCGCTGCCGAAAACGACTCCGTAGCCACCGGACTCCGCGACGTCTTTAATCACAAGTTTATGAATATTTTCAAGCACATATTTTCTGTCCTCCTCATAGAAGGGCAAATATGTGGGGGCGTTTGAGAGAATAGGTTCCTCATCAAGATAATATTTAATCATCTTCGGAACGTAATAATAAATTCCCTTGTCGTCGGCAACACTGTTGCCCGGCGCATTGCAAAGTGCAACGTTGCCGGCTCTGTAAGCGTCCATAATGTGCGGAACACCCAAAAGCGAATCGGCACGGAACGTCATCGGATCGATAAAGTCATCGGAAATTCTGCGATAAACAGCACCTACCCGCTGACGTTTGCCGGAATACTCGTTGTAATAAAGCACATTTCCCTCGACAAACAAATCTTGCGGCATTGCAAAAACGGAGTTCGTCTTTTCCGCTAAAAACGAATGTTCAAAGAACGCGGAATTAAAACGTCCGGGGGTTAGGACAACGTTTATTCCGCCCGTGTTAACGTATTCGAGAGCATTTTTCAAAAGGTCGCCGTAATTACGGTTATCCACCACGGCGTTTGAACGGAAAGTATCGGGACTTGCTCTGCGGCAAAGTTCCCTCGCAATCATAGGGTACGAAGCACCCGACGGAATACGCAAGTTATCCTCAAGCACATACCACCGCATATCGTTTCCCTGCACCAAGTCAATTCCCGAAACGTGAGTGAAAATGTTTTTCGGAGGCACCGCACCCTCACATTCCATCATATATCCGGCTCCGCCGTAAACAAATTCTTCGGGAATAACCTTATCTTTGATAATCTGCTTTTTGTTGTAAATATCGCAAAGGAATGTATTCAGTGCTTTTACACGCTGTTTAAGTCCGCGTTCAAGATAATCAAACTCATCTTTGGAAATTATTCTCGGTACGGCATCAAACGGAAAAAGACGTTCATTAAACACATTGTTTTTGTAAATGCCGAATTTAACACCGTATCTTGCTAAAAGTCGGTTAATTTCTTCGGTATGTTCAATAAGCCCGTACATTTTTTACACTCCCCCTTATAAACTATATTATAGTATTTTCCCGCCGAATTTTCTATTGTGCAATATGAAAAATAATCGTCCGATTACTTATTAAAGATATACAAAAGAAAAGGGACGGCTAATTGAATACGTCATTAGTCATCCCCTTTTTGCTTTTAATATTTGGCGTTTTTCAGTCTTTCGTATTCTTCGTCGGTAATTTCAATTACGCCGCCGTGCTTGTATCCGTAAGGAAAATCGAGCAATTCGGGGCAACGTGTGAAATTCATATCTCCCGCCCTTGAAGAAACAAACGGAACATAGCCCATTTTTTCTTTTTCGCATCCGAAAAAGTCGAACAGCACACACCATCTGCCGTCGAGCAAAACGAAACTTGTCGCCGCCTCGTAAGAACCCGGATTTTCAATTTCGTTCGTCATATAGTCTTCAAAGCCCTTGTCATGCTTATAAGGACCGTAAAGGCAGTCCGACGTCGCGTGCATATTCATCGGCGGATTATTTGAATTCTTATAAAACATATGATACACGCCGTCGATTTTCCTTATATGAGTATCGAGAATTTCGTTGTCCTTTGTAAAAAAGAGTTTCGGTTTTGAAAACGTTTCGAAGTCCTTTGTCACCGAACAGTAAATAGACATATGCTTAAAGCCGTCTTGTGCAACGGTTGAACCCCAATGAATAAGATATTCTCCCGTTTCTTCTTCAAAAAACACTTCGGGAGCCCACATACAGCCGAAATCGTCACGGCCGAAATGAACAAGCTTTTCTTCTCCGAAATCAATTAAATTATCCGTTTTCCACATACGCAAACACTTACTGCCCGTGCTGTTTATCTCGGACCAATTCAAACGAAGGTTTTCGTCATAACGGTTTGCGACGCAAAGGTCGGTTGTAAGAATTACAAAACCGCCCGTATGAAGTCTTACGATTTCAATATCGCGGCATCCTTTTTCACCCAAATGCGCGGTAACAACGGGGTTGCCGTCATTGACTTTTTCCCAGTTTAATCCGTCTTTGCTTATTCCGAAATAAACTTGCTCGCCGTCGGGTGTGATTTTTTCTTTGAAATGTGCGAATAAATACGGCATACAATCCACCTCATCGTTTTTTCTAATTTTAACACACGCCAAACCGTCTTTCAAGAAAAATTTCTCTTTAACTGCGGACGCGTCTGTGCTACAATATCTTTATCATATTAAGGAGATAAAAGATGAAACGTTTTGCGAAAGTATATATCGAAATTTCCAACATTTGCAATTTAAAATGCTCTTTTTGTCCCGATACGGTACGTCCGCCGCGCCGAATGACAGTCGACGAATTCAAAACCGTGCTGCTTAAAATTCGCGGCTATACCGATTACATATATTTTCATCTTCTCGGTGAGCCTCTTTGTCACCCCGAACTCGAAAACTTTTTGAATCTCGCTGAAAATATGGGCTTTAAAGTCATTATCACTACAAACGGGACTCTGCTCGGCAAAAACAAAGATGTTCTTTTACGCTCGAATTCTCATTATAAAACTGTCATTTCGCTTCATTCATTTGAGGCAAATGACAGCAAAATTCCGTTTGAAGAATATTTAAAGGGATGCTTTGAATACGCAAAATCAGCCGAAAACAAAAAAGTCGTTGTTTTAAGACTTTGGAACAACGGCGGTAAAAACAGTTTAAATGATAAAATTTTGAATACTCTCGAAAACTATTTTCCTAAGCCTTGGGCAGAAGAAAGAAACGGCACGCGAATCGGCGAGAAAATCTATATTCAATACGGTGACAAATTTGACTGGCCCACCCTTGAAAGCAACGACATAAACGAAAAAGTTTTCTGTTACGGACTGCGTGACCAAATAGGAATTCTGTCAAACGGGACCGTTGTTCCATGCTGTTTGGACAACAACGGCGAAATAAAGCTCGGAAATATTTTCGAAGAAGATTTGGAAAAAATTCTGAATTCCGAAAAAGCACAAAGCATTTACAACGGCTTTTCAAACAGAACCGCTTGTGAAGACCTTTGTAAAAGGTGCAGCTTTGTGAGAAAGTTTTAATTTGCCCTTAAAGATGTTCTTTACGGCTGATTTTAATTAAATCGCTCATTTCTTCGTCATAAGCTTCGAAGCTGATGTAATAAAATGTTCTTTTTTTCATAATAAAAAAATACTCCTTTACAAAATAAAAATAATTTGCTAT
>CAZTMZ010000017.1:0-43242 GCA_964615315.1 uncultured Eubacteriales bacterium
TGCCCATATATTTTGCAAGAAGTGCTTCACCCATACAGTGATTAAGCTTATGTGCACCGGAATGGTTTAAATCTTCACGTTTTGCATAAAGCTGAACTTTGCCGATACTGTTTGAAAGACGTTCAAGGTGTGTGACGGGTGTCGGTCTTCCTTGAAATTCTTTTCTTATTCTGCGAAGCTCTGCGATAAATTTTCTTGATTGGCAGATGTCGTAATAAGCGTCGGTTATTTCTTTCATTGCATCTTTAAGCTTGTCATCAACGTAAACACCGCCGTATTTACCGAAATAACCGTTTTTGTCCGGATAGTTGTTAAAGTAAGTGTCAAAATTTACACCGTTTTGTGTCATAATATAAAACTCCTTTTAATTCAAATGTTGTAATGATCGGCTGAAACTCAGCTGCACCATCGTTTTGTTAAAAGTGTCATAATATCATCCTTTAAAAATAAAAAAAGCTCATCCCAAAAAAATGGGACAAGCTGTAATAACCTGCGGTACCACCCAAATTCGTATCAAAGATACGCACTCTCCGTGTACTGACATACACTCGGCACTGTAACGGTTGCCCTCCGTCGCTCCTACATATCGGTTTGCCCTCAAAAGTCCATTCATTGAAGTTTTTGTTGCTGTATTTACACCGTCAACAGCTCTCTGAAAACAAAATTAAATCAATTACTACTCTTTCTCATCGGTTTAGGGTAATTGTAACACTATAAAAAAATATTGTCAAGTTTTGATTTTAAAAAATATCCTCATTTTTCAAAATAAGCTTCGGGAAAAAATTTGTACATGCGTCAAGCATCTCGTCGGTTATTTCGTCGGGCATTTGGGCAAGCCTTTCATTGAAACGTGTATGCCGCATTTTCGAATCGTGGGCGTCGGTGCCCAAAAGGACGGCGATTTTTCTTTTTATCATATCGACGCCCATTTCTTGTTGCTCCGGTCCGTATTTTCCGACAAGGCTGTCGATATTTACTTGAAAAATAACATCACGGTCTAAAAGCTTATCTATAATTTGCGGGTTTCTGTGAAATTCAAAATACCGTTCCGGATGAGCGACAATGGGAGTGTATCCTCTTAAAATAAGTTCGTCTATCCACCGTGTTATTCTGCTTGAATTAAACGGTCCCAAAGGAAATTCACAAAGCATATACCGAGTGTTGTTTACGGTGAGAGCATCAAGGTCGCCGGCGTTAAAAATGTCGTCACTCAAGAAAAGTTCAGCACCGGTCAAAACGGTAAGAGGAATTCCCTCGTCTCGCAAAACTTTTCTTAATAAATCGGCGTTTTCGTCACGAATTTCAACAAAGCCGCGAATGTTTTTGTAGTTGTGAAAATGCGGTGTGCAAACTATTGTTTCGTATCCGTTTTCAAAAGCGTCACGGCACAATTCAATCGAGTCTTCAACGGTTTTGGCACCGTCATCAATATCAAAAAGAATATGATTGTGAATATCAATCATTTAAATCACCTTCTGTTTCATCATAAACATCTTTGTGGAAAACGTTAATAATACCGTCGTCGTTAAGAAGTTTAATCATAACCAATGTAATCGGCAAGAGGAAAAGTCCGATAAAGCCGAAAATTTGTGAGCCGATATACATTGCCATAAGCGTCGCGAATGCCGGCAAGCCAAGTTGCGAAGCCACAAGTTTCGGCTCGATTATCTGTCTTATAACCGTTATGCAAACGTACATAATCAAAAGACCGACGGCAAGAGGAATATTACCCGTAAACAGCGAATACAATGCCCACGGAATAACAACCGTTCCCGTGCCGAGAACGGGGACAATGTCGATTAACGCTATTATGATTGCGATAATCGGGATATAATCACTCTTGAAAATTCCGAGGAACGACATTAAAAACATTCCTACACAAAGCTCGCAGAACGTAATTGTAAAAATGAGCAAATATGCCTTTGCCATTTTGCTGAGGGCGGGGAAAAGAAGACGCTTGGCTCTGATTACCTTTTTTCTTGTTTCCGTCGGGAAAAGACTTAAAATCACATTTTTTAAAGAACGGAAATCAGCGGTCATAAAGCAGCACGAAACAAAAGAAACGAGAAAAGCCACAAGCGTTACGGGGATTTGTTTGGCGGTGTGCCAAATGTTTTCAATGGGCCCCGACAAAATCGAAAAGTCAAAGGAAAACGGTTCTTTCTGAGTTACGGACGGAGAAGAAAGATATGATGCGAGAAACTCACGAACCGTTTGTGCGGCGGAGTCTTGAATTCTTTGAGGTAAAAACGTAAGCATATTTCTGACGGCACGTTCCATATTGTCTAAAAGAGCGGAAGTGTCGCTGAATTGAAGAACAAGATAATCGAAAAGACCTTTAAGCTCGGAAAAGAGCCGCATCACAACAAGAACCAAAAGCCCGATAAAAACAGAAAAACACACGAAAACGAGAGCAACCGAAATAATACCCTTTTTAATGTGAGTTTTTCTCTGTACGGCGTTGACGGGCTTCTGTAATAAATACGCTATAAACATAGCGATAAAAAACGGAAGCAGAATTGCGAATGCGTATTTGAAAACAACATAAAACAGAAAAGCCACAATCGCAATGTAAAAGGTGTTGATTATAAAATTCTTTCTCTTTTCGATTTTTTCCATAAACACAAGTCCCTTAAATTAGTTGTTAATAATATAATAAACTATTTTTTTTGATTATACAATCGGAAACACTGAAATTTATGTAATTTTTTCTAAAAAAGCAGTGAAAAATAACATTAAATATATCGTAAATTACCCCTTTATTCCGTAGGCGTTTTATGTTAAAATATTAAAAAGTATTTTTATAATGCTTTATTCTACCTTGTAATAGGAAGTGAATATAAATGTATGTGGCTGTAATGGGTTACGGAACGGTCGGTTCGGGCGTTGTCGAAGTGCTTACGAAAAATCACGACAGCATTGTAAAACGTAGTACCCAGAACGAGTTGGAAGTAAAATATATCCTTGATTTAAGAGATTTTCCGGGAGATCCCAACGAAGATAAAATGATTAAGGATTTTAATATTATCCTCAATGATGACGACGTTAAAATTGTTGTTGAAACAATGGGCGGTCTCCATCCGGCATACGAATTTGTGTCTTCTTGCCTTAAAGCCGGCAAAAGCGTTGTGACGTCGAATAAAGAACTTGTTGCCGCAAAGGGTTGTGAGCTTCTTGAGTTTGCCGCCGAAAATAACGTAAATTTCCTTTTTGAAGCATCGGTCGGCGGCGGAATTCCGATTATACGTCCCATTTCTCAATGCCTTGCGGCAAATGAGATTGACGAAATCGCCGGAATTCTTAACGGAACAACAAACTTTATTCTTACAATGATGATTGAAAAGAATATGAGTTTCGAGGACGCTCTTAAACTTGCTCAGGACAACGGTTATGCCGAAAAAGATCCGACGGCAGACGTTGAGGGACATGACGCTTGCAGAAAAATCTGTATTCTCGCATCTCTTTGTTTCGGCAAGCACGTTTATCCCGAATCGGTTTACACCGAGGGAATTACGAAAATCACTCTTGATGATGTTGCGTATATCGGAGCTTTCGGCGGTGTTATAAAACTTTTGGGCCGTGCGAAGAAAACGGAAAACGGAAAAATTTTCGCTGTCGTAACACCGGCAATTGTTATGAACGGCAGCCAGTTGGCATCGGTTAACGATGTGTTTAATGCGATTCTTGTACGTGGCGACGCGACGGGTGACGTTGTGTTCTACGGAAAGGGTGCCGGCAAACTTCCGACCGCATCGGCGGTTGTTGCCGACGTTATCGACTGTGCAAGAAATATGGACAGAAAAAAGCCTATCGGTTGGGGCGAAGCGGAAGAAAACTATGTTGTCGATTACAAGTCGGCTGTTAATCCGATTTACATCAGAGCAGAGGTTTCCGACAAAGCGGGTGCGTTGCAAGACGTTGTTGCCACAATAGGCAAGGTTCAGGTTCTTGAATTTCCGGGCTGTAAATCAAACGAGTTGGCATTTGTCACTTCGGCAATGGCTGAAGGAGAGCTTACCGAAAAGCTCGGTTCTATAAACTCGATTAGTATAAAATCTCTCATAAGAGTGACAGACTATTGATAAATTTAAAATCTACATAGGAGGCAATATATGGGACTTATTGTTCAAAAATTCGGCGGTTCGAGTGTTCGCGACGCCGAAAGAGTAATGAATGTTGCCCAAATTGTTACCGATACTTACAAAGACGGCAATGACGTTATCGTTGTGGTATCGGCACAAGGTGACACAACAGACGATTTAATCGAAAAGGCTTATGAAATAAATCAAAAGCCCTCAAAGAGAGAAATGGATATGCTTCTTACCTCCGGTGAGCAGATTTCAATAGCGCTTCTTTCAATGGCTATTGAAAAACTCGGTTGCCCGGTGGTGTCGCTTCTCGGATGGCAAGCGGGCTTTAACACTACATCCGCTTACGGTCAAGCACGTATTAAGAGCATTAAAACCGACAGACTTCGTTCGGAAGTTGACCGCCATAACATTGTAATCGTTGCGGGATTTCAGGGTATAAATAAATATGACGACTTAACAACTCTCGGCCGCGGCGGTTCGGATACAAGCGCCGTTGCCATTGCCGCCGCAATGCACGCCGACCGTTGTCAAATCTTTACGGACGTTGAAGGCGTTTACACGGCAGATCCGAGAAAGGTTGAAAACACAAAGAAGCTTCAGACAATCACTTATGATGAAATGCTTGAGCTTGCAACATTGGGTGCGCAGGTACTCAATAACCGTTCAGTTGAAATGGCAAAAAAATATAATGTTGAGATAGAGGTGCTTTCGAGTCTTAAGAGAGTTCCGGGCACAATCGTTAAGGAGGTTGCTAAAATGGAAAAAATGCTTATCAGAGGTGTTACAAAGGATACAGACGTTGCCAGAGTTTCCGTGACGAAAATCCCCAACACACCGGGAATCGCATTTAAGCTTTTTGATGTTCTCGCAAAGAAAAATATTAACGTGGATATTATTTTACAGTCAGTCGGACGTGACGGCACAAAAGATATAACATTTACCGTTTCAAAGGGAAATGCAAACGAAACGGTTGAGTGCATTAAGAACATTTTTGACATTGAGGAAGAAGACATTACTTGTGACACTACGGTTGCGAAAATTTCAATTGTCGGTGCGGGTATGGAATCTCACCCCGGAACAGCTGCGAAAATGTTCGAAGCTCTTTATGAGCATGATATCAACATTGATATGATCGCAACAAGTGAAATTAAAATTTCGGTTCTTATTCCTCTTGAGGATGCCGACCGTGCCGTAAGTGCCATTCACAAGGCATTTTTCCCCGCGGAATAATCGAATGTTTTAGAGAGAAACGAATGTGTTTCTCTCTATTTTATAAATATTTTAAAGTGAAGGAGATATAAAAATGACAGATAAGTTTGCAAAAGAAGGTCTTACCTTTGACGACGTGTTACTTATTCCCGCCGAAAGTAACGTTCTTCCGAGTGACGTGGATATTTCAACACAGCTCACCAAAAACATTAGGTTAAATACACCGGTGCTTACCGCCGCAATGGATACGGTTACGGAAAGCAATATGGCTATTGCCATTGCCCGTGAAGGCGGTATCGGTATTATTCATAAAAATATGTCTATTGAAGCTCAAAAGGCTCAAGTTGACAAGGTTAAGAGAAGCGAAAACGGTGTTATAAACAATCCCTTCTTCCTTTCTCCCGAAAATACGGTTCAAGAAGCAGACAATCTTATGCACCGTTACAGAATTTCAGGTGTTCCCGTTTGTGACGAAAACGGAAAGCTTGTAGGTATTCTTACAAACCGTGATATGAGATTTATTTCCGATTACAGCGGAAAAATCAAAGAATATATGACAAGCGAAGGTCTTGTAACCGCACCTGTCGGCACAAGTCACGAAGAAGCAAAGCAAATTCTTATGAGACATAAGATTGAAAAGCTTCCGCTTGTTGACGATAAGGGTTTCCTCAAGGGCCTTATTACAATAAAAGACATTGAAAAAGCGGTAAAATATCCGAATTCGGCACGTGACTCAATGGGAAGACTTCTTTGCGGAGGCGCTGTCGGTGCAACCGCAGACGTACTTGACAGAGTTTCGGCTCTTGCCGAGGCGGGCGTTGACGTTATCACACTCGACTCTGCACACGGACACAGCCAAAACATTATAAATTCCGTTGCAAAGGTTAAGGCGGCATTCCCCGAACTTTCGCTTATTGCGGGTAACGTTGCAACTGCCGAAGCGACAAAGGCTCTTATTGATGCCGGTGCGGACTGCGTTAAGGTAGGTATCGGCCCCGGTTCTATTTGTACGACACGTGTCGTTGCGGGTATCGGCGTTCCTCAAATTACAGCGGTTTATGATTCTGCAAACGAAGCCGCAAAGCACGGAATTACGGTAATTGCCGACGGCGGTATTAAGTATTCGGGCGAAATTGTTAAGGCTATTGCCGCAGGTGCATCGGCTATTATGGTCGGCTCACTTGTTGCCGGCTGTGAAGAATCACCCGGAGACAGCGAAATTTATCAAGGTCGTCAGTTTAAAGTTTATCGCGGAATGGGAAGTATCGCCGCTATGAACAACGGTTCAAAGGACAGATATTTCCAAGCTAACAACAAAAAACTTGTTCCCGAAGGCGTTGAAGGACGTGTTCCTTATAAGGGACTTCTTGCCGACACTGTTTATCAGCTTATGGGCGGTCTCCGTGCCGGTATGGGATATTGCGGTTGCGGAACAATAGAAGAACTTAAGACAAAGACAAAATTCATCAGAATTACAAACGCAGGTCTTAAAGAAAGCCATCCTCACGATGTTTATATTACCAAAGAAGCTCCGAACTATTCGGGCAATATGTAATTAAGGAATTATAATTATGTTTGATAATTTAATCGATTCTATAGGATTTATAAACAATACCGATCCCGAAGTTGCGGCTGCAATGAACTTTGAGCTTACTCGTCAAAGAGAAAACTTAGAGCTTATTGCGAGTGAAAACATTGTTTCTCCCGCGGTTATGGCAGCAATGGGAAGCGTGCTTACAAACAAATATGCCGAAGGTTATCCGGGCAAGAGATATTACGGCGGTTGTCAGTATGTCGATGTTGTTGAAAATATCGCTTGTGACAGACTTAAAAAGCTTTTCGGTGCCGGCTATGCGAATGTTCAGCCGCATTCCGGTGCACAGGCAAATATGGCGGTTTATTTTGCTCTTATTCAGCCGGGTGATACGGTAATGGGTATGAATTTGGCAGAAGGCGGTCACTTAACACACGGCTCACCGGTAAATATGTCGGGAAAATATTATAATTTTGTGCCTTACGGTGTTGATGAAAACGGATTTCTCGATTATGATGCGTTTGAACGGAAGGCAAAGGAATGTAAGCCAAAGCTTATTGTTGCGGGTGCTTCGGCATATCCGAGAATAATCGATTTCGATAGAATGGCAGACGTTGCTCATTCTGTCGGTGCTTACTTTATGGTCGATATGGCTCATATTGCCGGACTTGTCGCAGCGGGACTTCATCCGTCACCGGTTCCCTTTGCCGATGTTGTAACGTCGACAACCCACAAAACACTCCGCGGCCCACGTGGAGGCATAATTCTTTGCAAAGACGAAGAATTCGGCAAACAGTTCAATAAAGCTATTTTCCCCGGTATACAAGGCGGACCTTTAATGCACGTTATTGCGGGTAAGGCGGTTTGTTTCGGTGAAGCGTTAAGCGAAGATTTTAAAGAATATCAGCAAAGAGTGGTTGATAACGCAAAAGCGTTGGCTGAAGGTCTTGTGAAACGCGGTATTGACTTGGTTTCGGGCGGCACGGACAATCATCTTATGCTCGTTGACCTTCGTTCAGTCGGCATTACGGGTAAAGAAATTGAACACAGACTTGACGAGGTTCATATAACGGCTAACAAGAATACTGTTCCGAATGATCCCGAAAAGCCGTTCGTAACAAGCGGAATAAGACTCGGAACACCGGCTGTTACAACAAGAGGTCTCGGCGTTGAGGATATGGATACTATTGCGGAATATATCTATCTGTGTGCGACCGATTTTGAAAACAAGAAAGATTATATTAAAAACGGCGTAGCGGAAATCTGCAAGAAATACCCGCTTTATGAATAATTCATAAGATGAATTCCCTACTGCATAAGATTTATAAAAATGCAGTGGGGGATTTTATGAGATTTACAAAAATGCACGGTGCCGGTAACGACTATATTTACATTAATTGTTTCGAAGAAACGGTCGAAAATCCGAAAGAACTTGCGAAAGAATTAAGTCGACGCCGTTTTTCCGTAGGCGGTGACGGAATAGTTTTAATTTATCCGTCGGGTAAAGCGGATTGCTTTATGGATATTTACAATGCCGACGGTTCACGTGCGAAAATGTGCGGCAACGCCGTAAGGTGTGTCGCAAAATACATATATGACAATGTTGAAAAACGGAAAACCGTTACGGTCGATACTTTAAGCGGAGTCAAAACGGTTGAACTTCTTTTTGACGGCGAAGAAGCGGTAGGCGGTACGGTGAATATGGGAGTGCCGATTCTCAACGGACACCAAATTCCGACAAGATACGGAACGAGCATTGTCAAAAAAGAAAAAATTAAAATCGAAAACGATGATTATGAAATCACGTGTGTCGGAATGGGAAATCCTCACTGTGTTGTATTTTGTAACGATATAGATAACCTCAGACTTTCAAAAATCGGCCCGCTTTTTGAAAATTATGAAATGTTCCCCGAAAGGATTAACACGGAATTTGCGGAAATGTTTGACAAAAACAATTTCAAAATGCGTGTGTGGGAACGTGGCAGCGGCGAAACCTTAGCTTGCGGCACGGGTGCCTGTGCGGTGACGGTGGCGGCTGTAGTTAACGGAATATCCTCAAAAAACGAGGACGTTAACATTCACGCAAAAGGCGGAACTTTAAAAATCTGTTGGAAAGAAAATAACAGTGTGTATTTAAGTGGAAATACAGTAAAAGTATTTGACGGTGAAATATAAAAATCCGTTGTTGGAGGAATATTTATGAAAATAAACGAAAACTTTTTGAAAATTCAAAGCTCTTACCTTTTTTCGAACATTGCAAAAAAGGTAAAAGCGTATACGCAGGCAAATCCCGATAAGGCTATTATTCGTCTTGGTATCGGTGACGTTACAAGACCGCTTGCAAACGAATGTATAAATGCTATGCACAAAGCGGTTGACGAGATGTCCGACGAAAAAACTTTTATGGGTTATCCGCCGGAATACGGTCACAGTTGGCTTTTGAACGCTATCAACGAAAACGATTATAAAGCTTACGGCGTTGAACTTGACAACAGCGAAATTTTTGTGTCGGACGGTGCAAAGAGCGACTGCGGTAACATCGGCGATATTTTTTCAACAGACAACAAGGTTGCCGTCTGTGATCCCGTTTATCCGGTTTATGTTGACACAAACGTTATGAGCGGACGTTCGGGTGACAAAACGGAAAAAGGTTGGAGCAATATTTATTATATGCCTTGTCTTGCCGAAAATAATTTCTTACCGGAACTTCCCAAGGAAAAGGTGGACATTATTTATCTTTGCTTCCCCAACAATCCGACGGGTATGGCAATTACGAAAGATGAGCTTAAAAAGTGGGTGGATTACGCAAACGCAAACGGTTCGGTAATTCTTTATGACTCCGCTTACGAAGCTTTTATAACCGAGGAAAACGTGCCTCATTCGATTTTTGAAATCGAGGGAGCAAAAACGTGCGCCATTGAATTCAGAAGCTTTTCGAAAACGGCGGGATTTACGGGTGTTCGTTGCGGATACACCGTTATTCCTCACGATTTAAAGGCTGACGGTGTTGAACTTAACGCACTTTGGGCTCGCCGCCAAGCAACAAAATTTAACGGTGTTTCTTATATAACACAAAGAGCCGCAGAAGCTTGCTACAGCGAAGAAGGTAAAAAGCAAATACGTGAAATTATCGCATATTATCAAAACAATGCGAAAATTATTTATAACGGACTCAAGGAATGCGGTTTTACGGTTTACGGTGCGGTAAATTCGCCGTATGTATGGCTCAAGACACCCGACGGAATGGGCAGCTGGGAATTTTTTGACACACTTCTCGAAAATATCCAAGTTGTAGGTACTCCCGGCGAAGGTTTCGGCCCAAGCGGTGAGGGATATTTCAGACTTACGGCATTCGGCTCAACGGAAAACACAATCAAAGCGGTTGAAAGAATTAAGAATTATTTCTGTAAATGAAAAACGATCTGCCGAAAAGAAAAGCTTGAGATTAAAAGAATATGATTATTCCCAAAACGGTTGTTATTTTGTGACAATATGTGTTAAGGACAAAAGGCACTTGTTGGCATATTACAAGTCAAAGGAAGAAGTTATAGGGGTGGGTCTCCGTGCCCGCCCGCAAGATGCGATTGTATTGACACCATTGGGTTGCGAATTGGAAAAATCCATAGGGTATATTAATACACACTATAAAAATATTGATGTTGAAAACGCAATTGTAATGCCAAATCACATAATCCGTAATCAAACGAATTTTGAAAATCACTGGAACTACATTGAATATAATGCTTTGAAAGAATACGAATGAACGGTGGAGGAAACTCCACCGTTCATTTTTTGCCCTATATTTTCATCAAAGACGCAAAAAAAAGCAGTCCGGACTCGAACTGCTTTTTAGCTATATTTGATTATAAAGTTTTTGCCAACTCTTTAATGTAAGCTTTAAAATCTTCGCTTATTTCGGGGTGCTTGAGAGCAACCTCACAGTTGGCTTTCATAATGCCCATCTTGTTACCCATATCGTAA
The DNA here is from genome assembly GCA_964615315.1 of uncultured Eubacteriales bacterium. Lineage (GTDB taxonomy): Bacteria > Bacillota > Clostridia > Oscillospirales > Acutalibacteraceae > Fimenecus. The sequence goes on from CAZTMZ010000017.1 coordinate 10,816, forward strand.
CGCGTACCGTAGTAATCGAGAGCGATAACACCTTTGGTTTGTGCAAGAGTTTTCATAGCGTCTGTAAGCTGAAGCTCGTTGCCGGCACCCTTCGGTGTATTTTCGAGAATGTCGAAAATTTCAGGCGGCATTACAACACGTCCGAGAATGGAATAATTTGACATAATCTGTTCCGGTTTCGGTTTTTCAATCATATCTGTACAGTTGAAAGCATTGTCTTCGATTTTTTCAACTTTAAGAGAACAGTATTTGCACACGTCTTTTTCCGGAACCTCTTTAACGCCGACAACACCTTTGCCGTATTTTTCGTAAGCGTCAATAAGCTGTTTTGTAACAGGTTCTCCGTCCGAAATGAACACGTCGTCGCCGTAAAGAATCGCAAAAGGTTCGTCGCCTACAAAGTTTTTCGCACAAAGAACGGCATGACCGAGGCCGCCTGTTTCTTTCTGGCGAATAAAATAAGTGTTGCAAAGGCGAGAACATTCGAGAACGGAATCGTACAATTCTTTTTTGTCGGGATTTTTGCTTAACTTATCTTCAAGCTCGTATGCGTGGTCAAAGTGATCTTCAATAACACCTTTTCCGCGGTTTGTGATGATAAGTACATCGGTAATTCCCGATTTTGCCGCTTCTTCGACAAGATATTGAATAGCGGGCTTGTCGACAATATTGAGCATTTCTTTCGGTACCGCTTTCGAAGCGGGAAGAACTCGTGTTCCGAGTCCCGCTGCCGGAATGATGGCTTTTGTGATTTTCATAATATTTCTCCTTTTTAAGTATCGCCGTTATAACAATAACAGTGCGAGTACGTTTGAAACAAAATATTCGGCAATCAGTACAAGTGCGGTAATTCCGAGAGCAACGCCGCCGCTTTTATAATATAAAAGTTTTTGCTGATTGACGTCGGGCGTTTGAGCTTTGATTTTCCGTATCTCTTTTACGGTAAATTCATAATACCACTTGTTTGCTTTAAAGCCGACATAAATGTGTAAGCCGAGCTCTGCGACGGCTAACACGAAAAGCATTACCGTTCCGGTAACATTCGACGAGAAGACTTCTCTTATATCGGACGTCATTTCGTCAAGGTAAACTTCCGCTTCTTCGTCAGTCATATCTTCGTCGACGGTTTCATATTTCGTTTCCAAATTAATAATGGCGTCATTCAGCTCGACAATCGGTGTCGGAAAAGTCGACAAAAGCGAAATTGAAAGAAACAAAGCGAGAAAAATCGCACCGAGCTTGTGCATCTTTCGATAGAAAAACCAATAGGGAGCAAATAAAAACGCAGCCCAGTTAAAAGTTTTTTTGTTTGACTTTACATAGAAAAAGTTCTGAACGTATTTATGACTGCTTGCCTGAACAAATTCGGCAGCTTCTTCCGTTTTTACTCCGTCGGCAATTTCGTCGGGAAAAAGCGAAAACGGATTAGGTTGATTTGAAAAGAAAACAGTGGAAGAAGCTTGTGTTGAGCTGTACGGGGTGCCGCTGTAGGTCGGCGGTATGGGTTGCGTGAACGGGGGATTATCTTGCGGAGCGTCATTCACCGGTTGTTCGGCGGAAGATTGCGTCTGTGTGCTCTCCGGCATCCAACGGAATCCGTCGTTGTGCATATCGAAATTTCCGCATTCGCCGTTTTTCTTATAACATTCACGGTGATGCGGTGTTCCGCACAACGGACAAACAACAATATCGTCGTTGCCGTTAAATTCGTTGTTGCAAATAGGACATTTTTGACCTACATATCTAAAATAACTGTTGTTCATATTACACATTCCAGCTGTTGATATACTTTTCTTGCTCCGGGGTGAGTGTGTCGATTTTGTCGCCCCAGCTGTTAAGCTTTCTCAACGCTACCTTTCTGTCAATTTCTTCGGGGACGTCAATTACCGCTATGTCGAGCTTGTTGCGGTTTTTTACGATGTATTCCGCACAAAGAGCTTGAATTGAGAAACTCATATCCATAATTTCGGCGGGGTGTCCGTCGCCTGCGGCAAGATTTACAAGTCTGCCTTCGGCAATAACACTGACGGTTCTGCCGTCGGGAAGAACGTATCCCGTTATATTATTTCTTTGAGGAACGGTTTTAACCGCCATTTCCCGAAGTTCAACCAAGTTGATTTCAACATTAAAGTGACCGGCATTGCAAAGAATGGCGCCGTCTTTCATATTTTCGAATGCTTTTTTGGTTATAACGTCCTTACAGCCCGTGACCGTGATAAAGAAATCACCGACTTTTGCGGCTTCGCTCATTTCCATAACGTCGAAACCGTCCATACGTGCTTCAATGGCTTTAATCGGATCTATTTCCGTTACAATAACCTGAGCGCTGAGTCCCTTTGCTCGCATTGCCACGCCTTTTCCGCACCAACCGTACCCCGCGACAACAACTTTTTTGCCGGCGACGATAAGGTTTGTCGTTCTGTTTATGCCGTCCCATACGGATTGACCGGTACCGTAACGGTTGTCAAAAAGATATTTGCATTTTGCGTTATTCACGGCAATCATCGGGAATTTAAGTTCACCGTCTCTGTGCATTGACATAAGACGTATAATGCCCGTCGTTGTTTCCTCGCATCCGCCCAAAACTTTCGGAAGAAGATCGGGATATTCATTGTGAATAAGGTTTACAAGGTCGCCGCCGTCGTCAATGATAATATCGGGGCCCGCCTTTATTACACAGCGAAGATGCTCGGTGTACTCCTCTGCCGTTGCATTGTACCAAGCAAAGACGTTAAGACCGTTTTTTGCGAGAGCGGCGGCAACATCGTCTTGCGTCGAAAGAGGGTTTGACCCCGTAACGTACATTTCGGCACCGCCTGCGGCAAGAACTGTACAAAGGTACGCCGTTTTTGCTTCAAGATGAATTGAAAGAGCGACCTTTAAATTTTTAAAAGGCTTGCTTTCGAGAAAGTCTTTTTCAATACTTCTGAGGACGGGCATATGTGCCTTTACCCAGTTTATTTTTTGTTGTCCCGACTCGTAAAGGGACATATCTTTTACAAGACTCATTTTTCAGCTCCATACTTATTTTATATTATAATATTTTATAAAAGATATATTATCACAACAAATGTAAAAAATCAACACGGGGTAAATTACAAAAGTGTTACGGAAATGTTAACCTTTAATTTCCGTATTGCATTAAAAGAGCAAAAATTGTATAATGAAAGAAATGTTAACCGATTAGGAGGCAATATTTTGGACGAAAACCAATCTCTTAATAATAAATATCAAAAAATAGACGAAGCGGTAATCGACGTGGAAAACGAAACACCGTCGGAAAAGCCGAAAAAGAAAGATAAAAAAGTTAAAGAGCCTAAACCGAAAAAAGAAAAGGTAAAAAAAGAGAAGGCTCCTAAGGAAAAAAAGGCAAAAGAACCTAAGCCGGAAAAGGTTAAAGAACCTAAGGAGAAAAAGGTTAAAGAACCTAAACCGAAAAAGGAAAAGAAAGCCCGTTTGAAAAAAAACGGCGGTGACAGTTATCTTGAAATTTCCCCGGAAAAGTTTGAATTTGAATTTTCGGAGGAAATTCCGGACCCCGTCGAGACCGTTGAAGAAAACGAAACCGTTGAGGATGCGGCGAGTGAAAACGGTGCCGAAAAATTTGTAAATGTCGAAGAATTCGGATACAGATTCCACGAGGATATAGACATTGACTATCAAAGTTATATTGACAGTGATGTATACGGCAACGCGGAAGACGTCAACACCTTTGAAAAAGATGCCGAAACGGTTGAGGAAATAGCCGAACAGCCGAAAAAGAGGGCTAAAAAAGTTAAAGAGCCTAAGCCGAAAAAAGAAAAGATAAAAAAACAAAAAACCGCGAAGGCAAAAAAAGAAAAAAATCCCAAAGAAAAGAAAAACAACGAGTCCGATTCCCCGAAAGAGAAAAAAATTCGCGAACCGTTTACGTATAAAGACGCTTTGACGCTCGGAACCGTACTTGTGGCAATTGCGGTTGTTGTCGCGGTGTTTGTATATCAAAGGTACGAACCCGATGTGCCCGAATCAACCGTCGAACAGACGGAGTCGGAGGGCAGTATTATACAAGTTCGTCAAGCGGAGGGAAGTGTTCCGGTAAGCTTAATTCAGTCGGATATTCCGAATGTCTTTTACGGCTTTACGACTACCGATTATAAGCTGAAATACTATCAGTATTACGACGGAGAGATGCACTCGGTAAGTAGCACGGGCGTGCTTTATACGGAAATAAATATGGGCAACGAGACGCTGCCGGTTGAAATCGAGTATGTTGAGCTCGGCGGAAAAATTTTCGGTATGGGGCTTTTCCGTGCCGATCAGCATCAAGATAAATATTTTTACAGCATTATGGTCTTTAAGCTTACAAATTTACCGGAAGCTTTTGCACAAGAAGGAAAAGCTTTGCTTCTGGCATCTAACGAGGTAAGTGAGGACGACAAGATTCCCGATGCACTTAAAACGAGTGATATTACATGGCACGAAAGCTTTACGGTTGACCTTAAAACCCAAGAAAACAAGCGCTTCCTCGAAATTATAAACAGGGGTATGACCGCCGACGGTTCCGGCAAAAAAAATCATTGCAGAATTTTCAAAGAGGGCTATACCTCAACGGGCGCGGTTCCGTTTATTTCGTCAAGAAGAACGTCTACCGAACAGGATATTTTTATTAAGACACCGTCGGGAGAAACAAGCTTTGCGGAAAATGTATATTACGGAAAATTGCTGTTGACAGACGGCGACGGAATTATTTTTATGAGGAAAACCGTAACGGGCTTTGACGTTGTGCGTAAATCCGGTGACGAAGAAGTAATAAGAGAACAATTCTACGGCAACAAGCTTGAATATTTCTTCTCGGACGGTTATATTCTTGACGGAGACAGCGGCAAACTTTACAATATGAGAACGGACGAATTTACAACTCTTGTCGGATACAGAATGAGCGACATGAAAATGATGAAAGTGAGTCCGGACGGTAAATATGTTGTAATGCTCGGTACCGTGAAAAACGAATTCGACTATCAGATTCATATTTTTAATCTTGAAACGGGCGAATACGCGAAATATGTCGACAAAAACTTCTCGCAACATTCAAATCTTGCGTTCATCGACAATACGACGGCGGTTTATTCCGCTATTGACCCGAACAGCCAATACGGATATACGTATACAATTATTGATTTAACAAAAGTAAATTATTAAAATTTAGGGCACCTCACAAAGAATAAAATTTTTAAAACTATGTGCGGTGCCTTTATTTTCGGAAGTTTATTGTATAAAAGTGACTGTTTGCGGCGAAAGTGACGTCTGATTTTGTCGAAAATGTAAAAAATGAAAAAAATATAAAAAAATGCTTGCAATTTTAATTAAGTGGTGATAGAATAACTCTTGCGTTCGCGAGATAAAGTGTTTCGTGAGTCGGTGTTGATTGTGATGAGGGTCCACCCGTTCCCATCCCGAACACGGTAGTTAAGCTCATTTACGCCGAAGATACTTGGCTGGAAGCGGCCCGGGAAAATAGGTAATGCCGACACAAGTAAAGTACCCGTCCAAAAGGATGGGTGCTTTTTATTTTTGCCGAAAATTCGTACACTTGCATTGTAACAAAGACGGGTTAGCCGTCTTTTTGTTTGATATTTAAGCCAAAAGGTAATATAATAAGAAAAAGGAAGTGATTTTGTGCCATCTGTAATTATTGTAGGTTCGGGACCTGCGGGAATTTCGGCGGCTTTATACACCCAAAGAGGAGGAATTGAAACAACCGTTATATCCTCGCACGCAGGAGCCTTGTTAAAGGCGGAAAAAATCGAGAATTATTACGGCTTTGCAGATGCCGTCAGCGGCAAAAAACTTTATAATGACGGAATAGAGGGTGCAAAACGGCTCGGAGTTACATTTATCGACGATGAGGCTGTGTCGCTTTCTTTCGACGGAAACTTTACGGTAAAGACGGTGAACGGCGTGTATAATGCCGACGCGGTACTTTTGGCAACGGGGACGTCACGCTTGGCACCAAACATTCCCGGACTCAAAGACTTTGAGGGAAAGGGAGTCAGTTTTTGTGCGGTGTGCGACGGCTTTTTCTTTAAAAACAAAAAAGTCGGAGTAATAGGAAACGGCGAATATGCTTTGCACGAAGCAAACGTGTTGTCCGGTGTTGCCGAATCGGTAACAATATTCACCGACGGCGAGGAAGCGGTTGCGAAATTCCCCGACTCTATGACCGTGAGAAAAGAAAAAATTAAAAATATCGGCGGAAAGCCGATGGCAATCAAGCTTGAACTTGACGGCAAAGAGGAAACCGTCAGCGGTTTGTTTATCGCATATAAAACCGCGGGCAGTACGGCTTTGGCAAAAAAAGTCGGCGCCGCCGTTGACAAAAACAGAATCGTCGTCAACGAAAATATGCAGACGAACATAAGTGGTCTTTTTGCGGCGGGAGATTGCACGGGTGGACTTTTGCAAATTTCGAAGGCGGTTTACGAAGGTGCAAAAGCCGGAACGGAAATTGTAAGACTTTTAAAAGAAAAAAATAAATAAACTGTTAAATTTAAAAGCGGGTATTGTATAATATCCGCTTTTTTGATATAATAAAATCGATTATTTGTATTTGAAAACTACTATGAATTGGAGATGCTGAAATGCTTTTCGCACAGGATATAGGAATAGATTTGGGAACCGCGAACACGGTGGTTTATCTTAAAGGAAAAGGAATTGTTCTTCGTGAGCCGTCCGTTGTTGCCGTAAACGAAAAAACCGAACCGCCTACGGTTGTGGCTGTCGGTAATGAAGCTAAAGAAATGATAGGAAGAACGCCGGGTTCGATTTCCGCCGTTCGACCTCTTAAAGACGGCGTTATAGCCGACTTTGAAATCACTTCCGAAATGCTTAAAGAGTTTATTAAAAAAGCAATAAAGCGTTCGCTTTTCAGCCGTGCGAGAGTAATTATCTGCGTTCCGTCGGGAATTACGGAGGTTGAGCGTAAGGCGGTGCACGATGCGGCAAGAAACGCAGGTGCAAAATACGCTTCGCTTATTCAAGAACCTCTTGCCGCGGCAATGGGTGCCGGCTTGCCGTTTGAGGAAGCCGTCGGCAGTATGGTTGTGAATATCGGCGGCGGTACAACTGAGGTTGCCGTTATTTCTTACCGTGATATTGTCACGTCTAAATCGGTGCGTGTTGCGGGCGATAACTTTGACGAGGCAATAATTGACTACATAAGAAAAAAACATAATATGCTTATCGGCGAAAGAACCGCCGAGGACTTGAAAATAAAAATCGGTTCGGCAAGTCATTATGACGGTGAGGGAGCCATGGATGTTCGCGGAAGAAGTTTGGTTGACGGACTTCCGAAAAACATAGAGATATCTTCCGAGGAGATTCGCGAGGCATTGAGTGAGCCCATTTCTCAAATACTTGAAACAATTCGTTCAACGCTTGAAAAAACTCCGCCGGAGTTACTTGCCGATATTGTCGATAACGGAATTATGCTTACGGGCGGCGGAGCACTTCTTCGTGAACTGGACAAGCTTATTTCAACTGAAATGAAAATCCCCGTTCACGTTGCGGTTGATCCTATGGACTGTGTTGCAAACGGTATGGGATATTACTGTCTTGAAAAGGGAAATATTTAATTGATTTTCGGAAAGGAAGGGCATTTTTCGGTGCCTTAAAGCAGAAAAATGGAGAAATTTTTTAAGGGCACTACTTTTAAAGTGCTTTTGGGAATTGCGTTGGCGTTAATATGTGCAACCGTTTTGGCAACGGCTGTTCCCGGCGGTACGTCTCCGCTTACGGATGCGTTAAGCTTTGTAACGTCTCCGTTGCAGAGAGCCGCATCTTACGTTTCGTCAAAATTCGACAATCTTACGGGCGGTATCGTGTCTTCGAAGTCATACCAAGCCCGTATAGCCGAACTTGAACAGCAAGTAGCCGAATATCAACGTGATTTAGTAGATTATGAAAAAACGAAAAAGCAGTTGGAATCTTATGAAGCGTTCCTTGACGTTCGTGAAAAAAATCCCGATTACACATGGGTTTCCTGTACCGTAACGGGACGTGATTCTGCCGATGTGTACGGCTCTTTCACCATAAACAGAGGTTCAAATCACGGAATAAAAGTAAACGACGCCGTCATTTACAGTGAATATCTTATCGGGGTTGTAACTGAAGTGACTCCCACTACCGCGGTTGTCAGTACCGTTTTTGATCCTCGTGTTAATGTTGCGGCATACGAGATAAGAACGGGTGAACCGGGATATACTTCCTCCACCTACGAAACGGGACTTGCCGGCACTTGCTGTTTGTCGGGACTTGACAGAAATACAGCCGTGTCGAAAGGCGGCATAGTATGTACTTCCGGAACGGGAGGAATATTTCCGAAAGATTTGATTATCGGTACGGTTGCGTCGGTCGAACAAAGCACAACGGAACTTTCGGCATACGCCACCGTCGAGCTTGCAATCGACTCAAACGATATTCACGACTGCTTTGTTATCACGGCATTTGAGGAAGAATAAGAATGACTATACAGAACAAGACAAAGCTAAAGCGATATGCGTCGTATGTCCTTATATTGCTTTTAGCACATCTTTTTCAAAATTCAATACGGATTTTCCCCGAAATATTAAACGTCAGACCGATACTTATTATGTCGCTGTCGTTGTGTATTGCCATGTTCGAGGGTGAATTTACGGGTGCGATTTTCGGGCTTTTCGCAGGTGCGATATGGGATACGGTCACCGTTGCCGCCGACGGCTATAACGCGGCGTTTTTAATGATAATGTGTGCTGTGTGCGGCGTGATTTTGCGTATCTTTTTGCGAAACAATCTTGTGTCGTTTGCGATTATAAATTCGGTATCAACCGTTTTTTACTTTTTGACTTATGTTTTGTTCTTTTATGTGGCAAACGGTGTGGACGGAGCGTGGACGCTGTTGATACGGTATTATTTACCTATGACTCTTTATACCTTAATGCTGACTCCGTTTGCGTATGCGATTATCCGTGCGGTCAATAAAAGGTATCCGCAAAATTATATGGAATATTGATTTAATTTTAATTGAAATTAAGAAAAATCGAAGGGCGGTGAAAAAATGAAAAACAAATACAGCTTTAAATTGCGTGCAACAGCGTTTATTGTCGCCGTTGTGTTTGTCGTTTCGTTTTTTATTGCCGACCTTTTCAGAATACAAGTGGTAATGGCGGATGAGTACGCGTCAAAACGTGTCGCTCTTTCTTCAGCCACAACAAAAATAACCGCATTGCGAGGTGAAATTCTCGACGCAAACGGGTTGCCGCTTGCGTATAATGTCAAATCGAATTCCGTCTATATAGACGCGTCATATTTTCCGAAGTCAAGCGAGAAGGAAAAAAGAAACGAAATTATTCTTTCGCTTGTAAAACTTTTCGACGAAAACGAAGTGGAGTACAACTCGTCTTTGCCTATTGAATTTGCCGACGGCGTTTTGCGGTTTACGGAAAACGGCAACAGCGACAAGAAATATTTGTACGGAAAAGATTATCTCGATCTCAATGATTATGCTACGGCACAGAACGTTTTCGACGCACTTTGCGAGTATTATTCTTTAAATGATATGACAACCGAAGACGCGGTAAAGGTTGCCGGAATTTATTTTAAAATGACAAAGGCGGATTTTTCGACGGTCAATCCGTTTACGGTAGCCGAAAATGTACCCGACGAAGTGATACTTATTATCAAAGAACAGAGTAGATTTTACGAGGGAATAGAAACGCGTGTCGACACTACAAGAGAGTTTTATGACGGAACCGTAGCACCGCATATTATCGGATATTATGACTACATTGATGCCGACGAGTACAAGCGCGAAACGGAAAAATATAAAGAAACGCTTTCTTCTGCCGATTTAACGGATGAAGAAAAACTTGCATTGTCGCTTAAGTCATACGGTATGACCGATAAAATCGGAAAATTCGGTATTGAAAGTGCGTTGGAAAGTGAACTTCGCGGCATAAACGGTGTTATGACAACCACGACGAACAGCGACGGCACGAAATCCACGACGGTTACGACCGCCCCATTAAACGGAAACAACGTAGTGCTTACAATTTCGGCGGATTTTCAAAAAGAGGTACAACAAATTCTTGAGGAGAGAATTAACAGTACAAAGGAAAGTGAAATTGCCGCTGCGGCGGGCAGCGTCGTTGTGATGGATGTCAATGATTTTTCGGTACTTGCCTGTGCAAGCTATCCGTCATACGACTTGTCGACATATAAAGAAAATATTGTTGAGCTGAACACGGATGAAACGGCACCGCTTTGGAACAGAGCGTTACGCAGTACGTATGCACCGGGTTCGACGGTGAAACCTATCGTTGCCACCGCGGGACTTGAAGAAGGCGTTGTTACACCGGAGTCCGAAATAAAGTGTTCGGTTCTTTATACGTACTTCAAAGACACCGTTTTTCGTTGCCATAACGTCGGCAGTCACGCGGGCAGAGGTATAAATGTCGCAAACGCCATAAAATATTCCTGTAATACGTATTTCTTCGAAGTGGGAAGAATACTCGGTATTACAAAACTGAATCAATATTTTGCCCTCTTCGGACTCGGAAGCAAAACGGGTGTCGAGCTGACGGAAGCAACCGGTGTAATTGCGGGACCGACCGAGCGTGAAGCGGCGGGAGGCATTTGGTATCCCGGTGACACCGTTCAAGCGGCTATCGGACAGTCCGACAATCTTTTTACTCCGATTCAGCTTTGCGCTTATGCGGCTACGCTTGCAAACGGCGGCACGCGTTATAAAGCACATTTTGTTAAAAGCATAAAATCCAATGATTATTCGCAAACGATTTATGAAGCGGAGCCCGTTGTGTTGGCACAGCTTGATATTTCGTCCGAAACAAAGAATGCCGTTAAAAACGGAATGATAGAAATGGCAAATACATTGGCAGCATTCCGTACACTTCCGTATCAAGTTGCTTCGAAAACCGGTACAACACAGGTCGAAAAAACCGTCAACGGACAAAAGGTGGTTTATAATAACGGATTTCTTATTTCCTATGCACCTGCGGACAATCCGCAAATTGCGGTTGTAATTGCAGTTGAAAATATTACTTCTTCGGGTATGGCTTCATACGTAAGTGAAATTTACGAGGCATATTTTAACCGTTATGCCGACATAAGCCAATCACAGCAAGGTAACACAATTTTGAAATAGGTGAGATGCGGAAAAACGTTTATCTTATGAAGAAGATAAAAAGATATTTCCGTAAAGAATAAAAACACTTGATTTTTAGAAACTCTTGTGCTATACTATCAAGGCTATCTCTATGCGCTCGGATAATTGAGTAATCCTTAAACGGAGTTCACCTGCTTTTATCTGGGGCATTTGAGAAAAATATTTTAATGAGGTGAAAACAATGACACAAGCAGAAAAACAAGCAATTATGGCTGAATATGCTACTCATGAGGGCGACACGGGTTCTCCCGAAGTTCAAATCGCTGTTCTCACAAAGAGAATCAACGACCTTACAGAGCATCTTAAGTCAAACAAAAAGGACCACCACTCAAGAAGAGGTCTTCTTAAAATGGTAGGTCACAGAAGAAACCTTCTTGCTTATCTTCAAAAGAAGGATATCGAAAGATACCGTTCAATCGTTGCAAGACTCGGTCTTCGTAAGTAATTCCGGAGTAAAGGCAGACAGAGATTTTCCTCGGTCTGCCTTGAATTGCTTTTATAAGGTATGGTAAACCGCGGAGTAGAAATCATAATTTTAGCGGTAAATAGAGCTCTTAAAAATTTTGAGAGTTGTATTTATTGCTAAACAGATTTTTACTCCGTAGAATAAAACATTTTGCGTAAAGAAAAGAGGTAAAAATTATGTTTTTCAAGAATTTTAAAGTATGGGAAACCGAACTCGCAGGCAGAAAATTAACCCTTGAAACAGGTAAAATGGCAGGCCTTGCAAATGCCGCTATTATGGCTCGCTACGGCGAAACAGAGGTTCTTTGTACCGTAACGGCTTCCGCAAAGCCCAGAGAAGGCGTTGACTTTTTCCCGCTTTCAGTTGACTATGAAGAAAAAATGTATTCGGTAGGCCGTATTCCCGGCTCTTTCCAAAGAAGAGAAGGCAGAGCGGGTGAAAAGGCTATTCTTACATCACGCTGCATTGACCGTCCTATTCGTCCTTTGTTCCCGAAGGACCTCAGAAACGACTGCTCGGTAGTTGCAACGGTTATGTCCGTTGATCCCGACTGTTCACCGGAAATTACCGCTATGATCGGTGTTTCGGCGGCAATCGCAATTTCCGACATTCCGTGGGACGGACCTATTTCGGGTGTTAATGTCGGCCTTGTTGACGGTAAAATCGTTATCAACCCAAATCTTGAGGAGAGAGCAAAGTCGGACCTTGTTTTGACGGTTGCTTCTACTGCCGACCTTGTTGCCATGATTGAAGCGGGCGGTAACGAAATCGACGACGATACAATGTTTGACGCAATTATGGCGGGCCATGCAGAAAACCAAAAAATCGTTAAATTTATTCAGGGTATCGTTGACGAAGTAGGTAAGCCGAAATTTGCTTACGAATCTTCGGATCCGGATCCGGAAATTATGGCTGAAATCGAAGCTTTCTGTATTGAAGACGTTAAGAAAGCTCTTGACACAGACGATAAGCTTGTTCGTGACGAAGCTCTTCTTCCGATTTATGAAGCTGTTCACGAAAAGTTTGACGAAAAATTTGAAGGAAACGAGGCAAAACTTGACGAGATTATGTACCTCGTTCAAAAACACGTTGTTCGTGCTTGGCTTAAGGACGAGCATAAGCGTGTGGACGGACGCGGAATTGATGAAATTCGTCCTCTTAATGCCGAAGTTGATTTAATAACACGCGCACACGGTTCTGGTATGTTTACTCGCGGACAGACACAAGTTCTTTCCGTTGCGACACTCGGCCCTATGGCTGATGCTCAACAGCTTGACGGTCTTGATGAACAAAAAGAAAAAAGATATATTCATCATTACAACTTCCCGTCATATTCGGTTGGCGAAACAAAGCCCTCACGTGGCCCCGGACGTCGTGAAATCGGTCACGGTGCTCTTGCCGAAAAAGCTCTTGTTCCGGTTCTTCCGTCAGTTGACGAATTCCCTTACGCAATCCGTGTTGTATCCGAAGTTCTTTCTTCTAACGGTTCAACATCTCAAGGTTCAATCTGCGGTTCAACACTTGCTCTTATGGCTGCCGGTGTTCCGATTAAAGCTCCCGTTGCCGGTATTTCTTGCGGTCTTATCACAGGGGATGAGGGCGTTTACGGTGACTTTATGACAATGGTTGACATTCAAGGTCTTGAGGACTTTTACGGCGATATGGACTTTAAGGTAGCGGGTACAAAGAAGGGTATCACAGCTATTCAAATGGACCTTAAGGTACACGGTCTTACACCGGAAATCATAAAAGAAGCTTTTGCAAAGACACACAAGGCAAGAAATTATATTCTTGATGAAATTATGCTTCCTTGCATTTCGGAGCCTCGCGCAGAGCTTTCGAAATACGCTCCGAAGATGCTTTCGACAAAGATTGATCCCGAAAAAATCGGTGACGTTATCGGTAAGCAAGGTAAGGTTATTCAAAAGATTCAGGCAGATTGCGATTGTAAGATTGACATTGAAGAAGACGGCCGCGTATTTATTTCGGCTATCGACATTGACAACGCAAACAGAGCTTTGACAATTGTCGAACTTATCGCAAAGGATCCCGAAATCGGAGCTATATATAACGGTGTCGTTACAAGACTTATGAGTTTCGGTGCTTTTGTTGAAATCGCTCCGGGCAAAGAAGGTCTTGTTCACATCAGCCGACTTGATGTTAAACGTACCGAAAAGGTTGAAGATGTTGTTAATGTCGGTGATACGGTGCTTGTAAAGGTACTTGAAATCGACGATCAAGGCAGACTCAATCTTTCTCGCCGCGATGCTCTTATTGAGGTTAAGGGCCTTGTTCCCGAAAACGAAATCGACGAGCAACCGAAAAAGCGTGACAACGGCCGCCGTTTCAACAGAAGAAGAAATAACGACTGATTAAAATTCAAAACGACCGTTCACCCTACGGTGAACGGTTTTTTTATTGCTTTTATCTGTCCTATATGTTAGAATTATTGTGTATATATTTTTGGGAGGGATTTGAATTGTTTAAACTTTATGCAGAAATGAAAATTAACAACTCAACAGTGGCTTACAAAAGCTTTGACAACGATGCGTTCACCTTTGATTTCACTGAAAAAGAAGGTAGAATTAATGCTGTTTTCACCGCAAAAAAAGATATGGTAATGACAAAGCTTCTTCTTACCGAAGAAAAAGAGTTTGACGGTGATGATTTATTCTATGCCAACGGCTATCAAGCATGGACTACGTCACGCGAGTTTTCTCGCGAAGACACCTTTGACGGATTGTTCGATGCCGCAAGAATAACAAAATTCACAACTCATTTTGCGGGACTTTCCGGTGACTATCATTTTGAAAAATACGGTAAAAAAGGAAATTTTCACTCCCATACATACTGCTACTTCCGTAAAAGAGGTCAAAACGAAATAACGCTTTACGGTTCTAAGAGTGAGAAAAACGGCTTTACGGTTTTTGAAGTTGATATGACCGAAGATAAGTTCAGCATCAAAAAGGACGTTGAGGGACTTGTGCTGTCTGCCGGACAGGTATATACAATGTTCGACCTTGCGGTTATCAGCGGCGAAAAAGATAAAGTAATGGACGAATACTTTTTCGATTTTGTAGGCTGTAAGAAGCCGTCGGTTGATCATCTTTCGGGTTACACGTCGTGGTACAACTATTTTCAAAATATAAACGAAGAAATAATTCTCCGTGACTTAAACGGACTTGACAGAGCAAGCGACGAGGTCAGCATTTTCCAAATAGACGACGGCTATCAGCACGCCGTCGGCGATTGGCTTATTACCGATCACAAGAAATTCCCGCACGGAATGAAATACATTGCCGATAAAATTCACGAAAAGGGTTACAAGGCGGGTATTTGGCTTGCTCCGTTCAATGCACAATGTTCGTCGATTCTTGCGAAAAAGCATCCCGACTGGTTGTTAAGACACAACAGAAACGGCAAAAAAATGCTCGGTTGTCAAGGCTGGGGCGGTGCGTATACTCTTGATATTTATAATCCGGAGGTTCGCGAGTATATTAAAAAGGTTTTTGATACCGTATTAAATGTTTGGGGATTTGATATGGTTAAACTCGATTTTCTGTACAGTCAGTGCATTGAATCACGTAACGGAAAAACACGCGGAGAAATTATGTGCGACGGAGTAGAACTTCTTCGAGAGGCTTGCGGCGATAAGCTTATTCTCGGTTGCGGTGTTCCAATCGGTGCGTGTATGGGCGTTTTCGATGCTTGTCGTATCAGTTGTGATGCCAACAAGGATTGGAACGGTAACATTATGAATAAATTTAAAATCAATGCCGAAATACCGTCGTCACAGAATGCGATTATCAACACGGTTTTCCGTAACCATCTTGACGGCAGAGCGTTTTGCAACGATCCGGACGTTTTCTTCCTTCGCAATATTAACATTGGCTACAATACGGAGCAAAAACTCCTTCACGGCAAAATAAATTCGGTTTGCGGAAACGTTCTTTTCGTTTCCGACAATGCGGGAGATTTTGACGATAAAACGATAGATTATTTAAAGGATTTCTTTAAAGCCAAGGATTATAAGGTTAATATGGCGGAATTTGAAGGCGCCGACGTTATTCGCCTTGAATTTTCGGAAAACGGTGTCGATAAGACGTTGAGATTTAATTTGATTACGGGCGAAAGCAATGTTCGTGAGGTTCTTTAATCGGAGGATGACAAAGTGAAACTTGCGGTTATCGGCGGAGGCGGCGTAAGGTCGATGTTTTTGGCAAAGAGCGTTGCCGACCGAGCCGAAAAAATGAATATTACAGAGCTCGTCTTTATGGACAACGACGAGAAAAAACTGAATATTTACGGTAAAATGGCAAAAGAGGTTTCTCGCCGTCTTTGTCCGAATATGAAATTTACCCTTACGACAGATCCCGTAAAGGCAGTAATCGACGCGGATTATGCTATAACGACAATTCGTGCGGGCGGGGACGGTATGCGTTGCCGTGACGAAAGAATTGCTTTGAATTTGGGGCTTCTCGGTCAGGAAACGACGGGAGCGGCGGGCTTTTCTTTTGCAATGCGAAGCGTTCCGGCTCTTAAGGAGTATTGCGAGCTTGTAAAAAAATATGCGAAGCCCGATGCAATGGTTTTTAATTTTACAAATCCGGCAGGTGTGGCTTCGCAGACACTTCGCGATATGGGTTACGGTTTTACTTACGGAATTTGTGACGCGCCGAGCGGAATGTTAAGAAGATTCGAAAAGCTTTACGGCTATCCGGAAAATCATCTTGATGCTCTTTGCTACGGACTTAATCACTTGTCTTTCTTTAAGTATGTTAAGGCGGACGGCGTTGATATTACGGGTAAAATCGTAAGTGATGACCGAGCATATAAAGATACTGATTTGCGGTATTTTGATAAGGATTTTTTAATGCGTAAGGGATATATTCCGAACGAATATATGTATTATTTTTACAATCGCGAAAAAGCGATTGAGAATATTTTGAAGGCTCCGATGACACGCGGAGAACAGATTGCGGAAATAAACAAAGCAATGACAGATGAATTGTCGCAAATCGACGTCGAAAAGGATTTCGATAAGGCTATGGAGATTTTCGACCGTTATTACGGAATGCGTGAGAATTCGTATATGGCAAGTGAAACGGGCAACAAAAGAGAAAGCACGTGGCATTTTGATATGTACGCATCCGATGACGGCGGCTATGCCGGTGTAGCTCTCGGAATAATCGACGCGCGTACAAGAAACGACAAAAAAGTAATTGCCTGTGTGCCGAACGAGGACAAGGCGATTGATTTTCTCGAAACGACGGATACGGTTGAAATTTCGTGTGAAATTAAAAACGGCAAACTCGTTCCGCTGAAAGTTACGGATGTTCCCGTTGAGAACAGAGAGATTATAACGAGGGTGAAGGCTTATGAACGGCTTGCTTCAAAGGCGATTATAAACCGTGACAGAGCGTGTGCCGTCGACTGTTTGTATCTGCATCCTCTTGTCAGCTCGTATTCTTTGGCGGAAGAACTGGTTGACAAATACATTGAACTTAACAAAGACTTTGCGGGAGAGTGGAAATGATGAGCTTTGTGGCAGCTTTCGGAAAACTTAATGTTGATATTTTATATGCCGGAATGCCGCGGATTCCGAATGAGGGCGAAGAAATCTATTCAAAGGATTTTAAGGTGTGCCTCGGCGGAGGGCTGCCGGCAACGATGATAAACTGCTCGCGTCTCGGAATTTCCGCTAAAATAGGAACTTTTTTGGGCGACGATATGTTTTCCGATTTTGCGAGAAAAGAACTTTTGAAAAGCGGTACGCAATACGATTTGTTTGAAAGCACGTCGTACCCTTTGAACGTAACCTCTGCCGTTATTACGGAAAAAGATAGGACGTTTATTTCTTACGGCGGACAGGAAAAATATACCGATGAGATGATGGAAAAAATCTATAAAAGCCTAAAAGGTGCAAAAGTTGTCGGAATGCAAGAAAAAATCTTGCCCGTGTATCAGCAGTTGAAAAAGGACGGAACCGTTTTGGTGCTTGATACGGGATACAGTGACGATATGTGCGTTGAAAAATACAGAGAATATCTTGAAATTGCCGATTACTACACGCCGAACATTGACGAGACCGAAAAAATGACGGGAACGAGAGATGAGAAAAAGGCGATTGACTTTTTGAGAAATTATTTTGAGAAGCCCATCGTTAAATTGGGAAAATTCGGCTGTGCCGGATATGACAACGGATATTTCCGTGTGGATAATGTTGACGAATTTAAGTGCGTGGATGCCACCGGGGCGGGAGACGCTTTCCTTGCCGGCTTTATTTACGGACTTTACAACAATCTTGATTTTAAGCAGTGCGTTCTGGCGGGTAACATTACGGGCGGCAAGTGTGTTACGGGAATCGGTTGCTTGACGGAATATATTTCCGAAGACGAAATCGGAGAATATTTAAAAAAATATCGGAATTTAATCGGGTGAGAAAATGAACAACAGACAAGATGTATCGGAGCAAATGGCGACGGCGCCTATATGGAGCTTAATATTTAAATTAAGCGTTCCGGCGGTTTTGGCGCAAATAGTTAATTTGCTTTACAATATAGTTGACAGAATTTACATAGGACACATGGGTGACGTAGGTACGTTGGCGATTACGGGAGTAGGTTTGTGCTTCCCCGTAATTTCGCTTGTTTCCGCCTTTACCATGCTCGTCGCACAGGGCGGTGCACCGAGAGCTGCCATTGAGATGGGCAAGGGCGACATTAAAAAAGCGGAAAAAATACTCGGTAACTGTTTTTCTTTGCTTGTTTTACTGTCGGTGATGCTTACCGTGTTTTTCCTTTGCTTCGGCGAAAAACTTTTAATGCTTTTCGGAGCAAGCGAAAGCACAATCATATATGCACTGCCGTATATGAACATTTATGTATCGGGTTCTGTTTTCGTAATGCTTTCGTTAGGGCTTAATATGTTTATTACAACGCAGGGCTTTACGAAAATAAGTATGGCAACGGTCGTTATCGGAGCGGTGTGCAATATAATTTTGGATCCCGTATTTATTTTCGGATTTAAAATGGGCGTACAAGGAGCTGCTCTCGCAACCATTATTTCTCAAGCCGTTTCGGCAGTTTGGGTAATAGCCTTTCTTTTCGGGAAAAAGACAAAGCTGAAAATAAGAAAAGAAAATGTTTTGCCGAACATAAAAATTCTCGCTCCCGTCTTGGCTCTCGGAATTTCGCCGTTTGTTATGAATGCCACGGAAGCCGTTATAAATATTGCGTTCAATTCGTCACTTCAAAAATACGGCGGAGATATAGCCGTGGGAGCAATGACGATTTGCTCTACGGTTTTCCAAATGGCATGGGTGCCGGCACAGGGCATCGGACAAGGGGCTCAGCCGATAATCAGCTATAATTACGGTGCGGGAAATTACGACAGAGTAAGAAAAGCCTTTAAGGCGTTTTTAATCATTTGCTTTACGTATGTCTTTGCATTCGGAATGGGAATTGAGCTGTTTCCGAAATTCTTTATCGGAATATTCAACGACAATCCGACTCTTGTCGACACGGCAACGTGGACAATACGTCTTTACGGCTGTGCAATGGTATTTTTCGGAATTCAAATGGCTGTTCAGCAAACGCTTATTGCCTTGGGCAAAGCAAAGGCATCACTCTTTATCGCTTGCTTGAGAAAGGTTATTTTACTTATTCCGCTTATTTACATTTTACCGAACTTTTTCGAAAATAAAGTCTTTGCGGTTTTCCTTGCGGAGCCGGTTTCCGACGCGATTTCGATTATAACCGCCTCTGTTGTGTTTATGTTCGTGTATAAAAAGGAATTGAAAAAACCAAAGAGGATATTGTAAAATAAATCTGTACTTTTTAGTTTTAATGTGTTAAAATCAATGTATTACGGTTGTAAGGTGATTTGATGGAGCTGAAAAAACACCATAAGCCGACTTTTGACAATATACCTTCGGAAAAGCGGCTGAGAGTTATTGAAGCGGCAACAAAGGAATTTGCAAAAAAAGGCTATCACGATGCAAGCGTCGGCAACATTGCGGCAAAATCGGGAATAAGCGTCGGCGCCATATATAAATATTTTAAAAACAAACAAGATTTGTTTTTGACAATCGTCGACCACAGCATCGGCAGAATGGAAACACTGCTGACGGGACTCGCAGAGGCAGACGAAGACGTGCTTTTGAAAGTTGAAAAAATTCTTCGTGAGATTATTCTCGTTTCACGTGAAGAAGGCACACTCATAAAACTTTATAACGGAATGACGGCGATTAACGATAAAAAACTCGCAAAGCAATTTGCCGCCGAAATGGAAGAAATGACTGCCCGTATTTACACGTTGGCAATAAAAGAAGGGCAGAAAAACGGAGAAATCAGAAGTGATATCGATCCGCGTGTGGCGGCATTTTTAATAGATAATCTCTTTATGACGTTGCAATTCTCTTATGCGGGAGATTATTATGAGGAACGGTTTAAAATTTTCTGCGGTGAGGACGCTCACACCAGAGATGAATTTATAATTGAGCAAATACTTAAATTTATAAAATCCGCACTTAAATAGGTGGTTATTAAAGGGGAAAAGACAATGGAAAAAGAAATTTACGCTTTTGCCTTTGACATAGGCACAACAGGTGTTAAGACCTGCCTTTTCAAAATCGGCAAACAAATCGAACTTTTAGAGGCGGCTACCGAAGGCTATAATCTTTACATTATGCCAAACGGCGGCGCCGAGCAAGACCCTGACGAGTGGTGGGCGGCAATGTGCTCGACATCGAAGCACGTTATAAAGAAATCGAAGGTTGATCCCAAAAAGATTTACGGCATTTCTTTCTGCTCGCAAATGCAAGGACTTGTTCTTGTTGACAAAGACGGAAACCACGTTCGCAGAGCATTCAGCTATATGGATCAAAGAGCAACCGAGGAAATCAAAAAGGGTATTGCTTACGGTCCGCAAATCGCGGGTGCGAACATTACAAAACTTCTTCCGTCACTCGCAATCACGGGTGCGGTTGCGGCAAGCGTTAAGGACCCCGTATGGAAATATAAATGGACCGAAGCAAATGAGCCGGAAAATTTCAAAAGAGTACATAAGTGGCTTGACGTTAAAGAATATCTTATCTGCCGTATGACAGGTGAGTTTGTTATGACAAAGGATTCCGCTTTCGGTGCATTGCTTTATGACATTAACAATAAGTGCTGGAGTCCTAAAATCTGTAAACTTCTCGGTGTTGATATGAAACACCTTGCGAAAATTGTCGACTGTACGGAAAAAATCGGCGAACTTCGTCCTCAACAAGCCGAAGAATTGGGTCTTGTTCCCGGAATTTCGGTTTTCGGCGGCGGCGGTGACGCTACACTTATCGGCGTCGGTGCGGGTGCTACCGAACTCGGAGATACTCACGTTTATCAAGGTACGTCCGGTTGGGTTTCAACGGTTACGGACAAGAGCGTTGTCGATGCCGGGGCTATGATGGCTGCCGTTGTCGGTGCCGCTGACGGAATTTACAACTATTTCGGTGAGCTCGAAACGGCGGGTAAGTGCGTTGAGTGGGTTAAGGATCACTTGGCTCTCGATGAAATTGATATTTATCTTGATAAGCAACCTGCTCTCAGACGTAAAAAAGCCGACAGAGAAGTTGTTTATACGGGACTTTATGACTATATGATGGAAGTTATCGATTCGATTCCCGCAGGCAGTAACGGTGTTATTTTTACTCCGTGGCTCCACGGTAACCGCTGTCCTTTTGAAGATCCGAATGCAAGAGGAATTTTCTTCAACATAAGTCTTGATACGGGTAAAACGGAAATGATCAGAGCCGTTGTCGAAGGCGTTTGTTTCCATCTTCGTTGGTTCCTTGAAACAGAGGAAAAGAAGGTTAAAACGTCAAAGACAATTCGTTTTGTAGGCGGCGGCGCATTGTCCGACGTTACAAGCCAAATTCTTTCCGACGTTACGGGCAGAGTTGTTGAAACCGTTGACAGCCCGCAAAACGTGGGTGCGGTAGGTGCTGCGGTTCTTATCGCCATTGACGCCGGCATTATCGAAAAGGTTCAAGATGCAAAGAAACTTATTCCGGCTAAAAAGACATTTACACCGAATGTGAAAAACAAAGCGGTTTATGACAGAAATTTTGCGGTGTTCAAAAAGCTTTATAAGGCAAATAAGGAAAATTTTGCCGAACTTAACAGTCTTTAATACCGAAAACGGCACAAGAGTTTTGCTTGTGCCGTTTTTTACGGTACGAATTACGTACGTTAAACAGAAAAAAGTCGTTAAAATTTGTCTAAAGTGCGATATTATAAATCGGGCTTTCTAATTGACAATGATTTAAGTTTGTGGCATAATTGTTTTATGTACAAACATTTTAATATTGTGTTTTGGAGGGGAAATATGAAATCCGAAATTTTAAGAATTATCGCAGCTGTTATGGCTGTAATAATGATAATTACATGCTTTGCCGCTTGCGGTAAAAAAGAAGAGGAAGAAGAATCAACAAAGCCTAACGTTGAGGCACCCGTAGAGACTCCCGGTGAGGAAATAGATTTGGACAATATCGGCGGTAACGACGATTTGCCCGAAGTTCAGCTTCCCACAGACGATGACGATTCCGGTTCGTCGGACATCATCATTCCGTCCGATTCCGACGTAAATCTTCCCGGCAGTTCGGGTTCGGGCTCAAGTTCGGGAACGGGTACGGGCAGCAGTATCGGTACCGGTACAAACGTTTCTCAAGAAGATATGGTAGAAGCTCTTCGTAAAGTCGGCTATGAATATGATGCCGAACAACAGATTTATTATTCAACGCTCAATCCGTGGCAACGCCATTTCGGTTTCGGCGATGAATACGATCAGCTTGCCGTTTATGCAAATATGAGATATACAACGCTCAAAATCGACTTTGAGTATGAAGGACTTCTTTGGAGACTTCAGTGGTGGAAAGGTCAATACGGTGTTCTTGAGGGTGCCGAACTCGGCGTTTACACAAAAGACCCTAACGACACTTCATCAACATTTTATGAATGTGCTTCCGATGAAAATCTTCTTACAATGAGCTTTAAATATTATCACAGCGTATCCGATTACAACAAGGGTAACGTTCTTTTCTGCCGTGAAGAGCAAGAACATTGGTGGCTCACGGGCTTCAAGTTCGGCTATGTGGATTCAAGAAAGAATGTTGTCGAGGGTACTTTGATTGCTAAGGATAAAAAGATGGCAGACGGAATTGAATCGGGTCTTCGTAAGGTTACCGATGCAGACGGTAATTGGGACGGATTTGTTTCAATTACGGAATACAATCGATTAACGGCAGAGCAAAAGAAAAACGCCAAGAATATTTATAAAAGAGAAGGCAACAATTTTACTGTTATTTGGCTTGATGCGGGTTATGAAAACTATAACGACAGAGGTCAGGTAACTCCCGAAGAAGATATGAAAACAAAATAAAAATTTTCCGCCGTAAATCATTACGGCGGATTTTTTTAATAAAATGCACATAAAAAAATATAATATATATTGAAAAAACGCAAATATTTGATTATTACGGTTGAAAAAAGGCTGAAATTAGTGTAAAATAGACAAACAGACTTTAATTTTCAGTATGAAATAGAAATATTTTTGGAGGATTTGTATGAATTATAGCCTTACAAAAAAGCAAGCAAAAGAACTTGTTGAATCAAAACTGTCGCATTTTATCGGAGTTAATCCCGAAGAAGCGACAAACGAACAGTTTTATAAAGCAATATCGCTTATTATAAGAGATATGATGAGTCAGGGTAGAGCCGAATTTTCAAAAGAAGGTTCTAAAAAAGGCTCCAAAAGAATTTACTATCTTTGCATGGAATTTCTTATGGGACGTTCTCTTAAAAACAACCTTTATAACCTTAATCTTACAAAAGTGTTTGAAAGCGTTTTGAAGGATTACGGCATAAAAATCGAGTCGATTTACGATTGCGAGCCGGATGCCGGTCTCGGAAACGGCGGACTCGGACGTCTTGCGGCGTGTTACCTTGACGGACTTGCAACTCAAGGGTACGTTGCAAAAGGATATTCGATTCTTTATGAATACGGCATTTTCAAACAAAAATTAGTTGACGGCTGGCAGACCGAACTTCCGGATTTTTGGCTTCCCGGCGGCGATGTCTGGCTTGTTCCTCATGAGGAAAGCGCACTTACAATAAACTTTGAAGGTCAAGTTGTAGATACTTGGGAAAATCAATATCATCACGTTGAAATCGCAAACCCGACGTCGATTTTGGCTGTTCCTTACGATATGCACGTCGCAGGTAAGGACGGCAAGGGCGTTTCGGTGCTTCGTCTGTGGTCTGCAAAGGCACCCGGACTTGATATGGCACTTTTTAATCAAGGTGATTATATGAGAGCCATGGAAAGAAATGCGATGGCGGAGGTAATCAGCAAGGTGCTTTATCCCGCCGACAATCACCCCGAAGGAAAATCGCTCCGTCTTCGTCAGCAATATTTCCTTGTTTCAGCTTCAATACAAGACATTGTTCAGCATCACCTTCGTGAATACGGCACAATGGATAACTTTGCCGAAAAGGTTGCAATTCACATAAACGATACTCATCCGACAATGGCGATACCGGAACTCATGCGTATTCTTCTCGACGAATGCGGTTACGGTTGGGACGAAGCTTGGAACATTGTCACAAATACGGTTGCTTATACAAACCATACCGTTATGAGAGAGGCTCTCGAATGTTGGCCCGAAGACCTTTACAAACGTCTTATGCCGAGAATCTGGCAAATTACAAAGGAAATCGACAACCGTTTCCGTTCTTACGTATGGCAAGGTACACAAAATGCCGATACCGTTGAAAGAATGGCGGTTATATCGAACGGTGTTGTCAGAATGGCAAACCTTTGCGTTGTAGGTTCACACTGTGTAAACGGTGTTTCGGCACTTCACAGCGACATTCTTAAAGAAACGGTATTTTCCGATTATTACGCACTTACGCCGAATAAATTCACAAACGTAACAAACGGTATAGCTCACAGACGTTGGCTTTGCCAAGCGAATCCGCAGCTTACAAAATATCTTACGGAGCTTATCGGCGACGGATTTGTTAAAAATGCCGACACTCTTATCGACTTGAGAAAATATAAGGACGACAAAACCGTTCTCGATGAACTCGGCAAGATAAAACGTGCCAACAAGGAAGAATTTGCCAAGTACGTTCTTAAACATAACGGAATTAAGCTTGATCCGGACTCAATCTTCGACGTTCAGGTTAAAAGACTTCACGAATATAAGCGTCAACAACTTAACGCTCTTAACATTTTATCTCAATATCTTGCAATTAAAGAAAATCCGAACGGCGACTTTATTCCGCACACATATGTTTTCGGAGCAAAAGCCGCATCGGGCTACTTTATGGCAAAGAAGATTATTTCGTTTATTTGCGCACTTGCCGACGTTATCAACAATGACCCCGACGTAAAAGGCAGACTTAAGGTTGTTTATGTTGAGGACTATAACGTAACACTTGCGGAAAAGCTTATGCCCGCCGCCGACATTTCGGAACAGATTTCGCTTGCCGGCACAGAGGCTTCGGGTACGGGCAATATGAAGCTTATGCTTAACGGTGCAGTTACACTCGGCACAATGGACGGTGCAAACGTTGAAATTTTTGAAGCGGTCGGAAAAGAAAATATTTACATTTTCGGTATGAGTACGCCGGAAGTAAATCAACTTAAAAAACGCGGATATAATCCGGAAACGTTCTACAATAACAATGCCGAACTTCACAAAATTCTCGACTTTGCCAACAAGAACGGTATCGGCGGAAAAATGTTCCATGAAGTAACCGCGTCGATTATACACCACGATCCTTATATGGCTCTTGCGGATTTTGAAGATTACAGAGCAACGCAGCAAAAAATTTCAAAAGACTTCCTTGACCGTGATAATTGGAATAAGATGTCGCTTATGAACATTTCGGGCGCCGGCAGATTTGCCGCCGACCGAGCCATCAACGAATACGCGGTCAATATCTGGAACGCAAAATCAGCACTTAAATAAACAGCAAAAGCTCCTCACTTAGCGAGGAGCTTTTTTGTATAAACGGCTTACTCGTTATTTGACGGAGCGGAACAGCCGCAACCGGTGAAATATCCGCCTTTAAGGCATCCTTCTTTAGGCGGGAAAAATTCATCGACGGGGAATTGAATCTTGCGGAAGGCTTCGCAAGGATTATCCGTTTCACAGCTGCACTCTTTGTTCGGCATACAGAAGTCGTATGCGGGGATAAGCATCTGTACGTCACGCTCAAGCTGAACAATGGTAAATATACCGAGAGTGACGAGAACACTCTTTGAGGGCTCTTCGTCGTAGCAGTCGAATTCTCCGTCAAAGCATCTGCAAACCGCTCTCGGAAGGCGTGACGGCTTGTTACACGTGTCGCAAAAATCGTGAACTTTGCAAAGCTTTGCTTCAAGGCATATCGGATCAACCGTTTGAACCTTGGCTTTCGGATTCGTACTTGTCATTTCAAGCTGATTGTCTGTGTCGCAGCTTACGAACTCCGACGAGAAAACCTTTACATTGCCTTCCGAACCGTAAAGAATACATTTCTTGGAAAAGGTTGCAAGCCCTTCAACCGTTGTCGGCGGATTTGCGTGACCGCAGAAAACATCAAGGCAGATTTTGAAAAAATAAGTAATGTCTACGGAATAAAAGCCGCGGTTAAACGGTACTCTTTCAACCTCGACAAATGCGTTAAGTACTTCACTGCCTCTGCAACGGACGTTTGTTGCTCTGTCAACTACGGACTGTGCGGAATTTGTAAAATAGACACGTAAATCTTCCAGACAGTCCTTGTCGGCACACGAGTCGTAGACACGGTTTGTATCTATGCAGACAGCTTCTTTTATTTTGCACGACGTTTTTTCGTTAAGTATACTGTTTCTGTTATCGGACATTTGTATTCCTCCCGTTAAAAATTATCAACTGACAGTACATTGTATGAAAATAAGATTTAAATGTTACAGGATGTTGAATGTAAAAAACTTTTGTGATAAAATTTAATTAAAGTAAAAAGAAATGAGGGATGTTATGTTTACGTATATACTCGGCGAATTAAAAAATTTAAAAGAAAAGTTTGACGTTAAAACCGCAGACGTTATCGCCGTGAGAAAAGATAAGCATGGCGAAAACCCGATATTTCGAGAATTGGAAAGCGAGAGAAAACACACGAATTTCATCAGAATCATTCCCGCTTCCTTAGCTTTACTTGTCGTTGAGCTGGGCGGTATGGTTTGGGCTGTGCGGAGTCACGTGAAGTTCGATTACGGGCAAGGGTTTTTCATATCGTCGTGTATATTCTTCCTCGTTTCGCTTATCTTCATTTCTTGGATTGAAAACGGTCTTAAAAAGGCGTTTCTGACAGACAAAACCAAAAAAATTACGTATTCTTTTTATTGGATACTTTATATGGCGGAGGCTATGTCGTTTTCCATAATGGAATATCTTGACCGCGGCGAAATAAACAACTACATAACGTTTATTATCGTTTTCACGCTGTTGCCGATTATTAAGCCGATGCCGAAAATTTTGATTTATATTGTCGCTTTGGGCGTTGAAATTCAAACGATGGTTTTCGAAAGCATACGGGGAGTTCCCTTTAATACGGGGCAAGCCGTCGTTTGCTTCGCTCTTACGGTGACGGGTATAGTTTTCTCTTTTCTGCGATTTTATTTTTACATTTCCGATTCGCTTACAAAAAAATATTATCAGTATTCCGCAAACGGTGATTCTTTGACCGGGCTTATGAACAGACGCGGATTTGAGATAAGTGTGCCGTCGTTAAGGGATTTTTGCATGAACAACGAATATAATTTTTGCTTGATTATGTTTGATATTGATGATTTTAAAAAATTCAACGATACTTACGGACATTTAAAGGGCGATTTGTGTCTTAAAGCGGTGTCGGACTGCATACGCAAAAGCTTTTCAAGACCTACAGATTTGTGCGTGCGTTACGGCGGCGAGGAATTTATCGTCGTTACGGCACAGCGTGACACAAAAAGACTTGTCGAGCATCTTTGCCAAACAGCAGAGCGAATAAGTCAACTTGAAATTGACGATGTAAAAACCCCGATTACAATAAGTGCGGGACTTTTTACGTGTGCGGATAAGGGCGAAAAACCGACGGAATATTTTATTGAAAAAGCCGATGAACAGCTTTACAACGCAAAAACAAACGGGAAAAACTGTGTGTCGTTTAAAGGAAAAATTTACAGATAAGTTTTCACGGAAATCAGCAGGCGGCTTTGTGTCGCCTGCTTTTGCTTTCGGCGACGGCTTGCGTTTTTTTTCGATATGTGATATCATACAAATATATATCGGCATTTTATATTGAAACAGAGGATTTGTTTATGCTTGACAGTATTTACAATCAAATATATTTTCTCGGTGTTCAAACCATACGGTACGGCAAACGGTTTTTTAGATGGATAGGCAGTCTTCTTATGAAGCCTGTCAAGGCTGTTGCTACGCTCTTTTTTACACTGATAATCGTTGTCGACAAGTTTGCACTTAAAGTTTTTCACGAAATCGTAAATGATTACAAAGAGCTTATTTCGGAAATAAAGCGTGTGTATTCATCTATGATATACATAAACGGCAAGGGCAAGAAAAGATGGTCTTTAAAACAGTTGGGCAGATATTTAAGAGTGGCTTTCAGAAGATATAAAAGAGCCTTTGTCTACGTTTTTAACATCGTGTTGCCCATAGCTTCGCTTGTAATTCTTTTGAATGTTGTCGGTTTGTGGTCAAACACTACGTTTGCCTTGGAACTTTCTTATGACGGTGAGATAATCGGATACGTCCGTACCGAAGCCGAATACAAACAAGCTCGTGAAATGGCAATCGAAAGATTGGATACTTTTTATGACGACAGTGCAAGTAATGAGGCGATTAAACAAGCCGAATATGAAATCAAGCCCGTTAAACTCAACCGAATAAACGACGCGCGAACAATATGCGACAAGCTTATTGAGGAGTCGGATTATGACATAACGAATGCATGCGGTATTTATATTGACGGTGCATTTTTGTGTGCGGTTAAGAATGAAACGGACGCGGTCAGCGTTTTTGACAGTATTCTGGCGGAATACGAAACGGGCGAAGCTAACGCAACGGTAAGCTTTGTTGAGGATATCGAATATGTTCAAGGACTTTATCCCGACAGTGAAGGCGTTATCCGTGATGCGTCGTATTTGTCCGATAAACTTAACAGTAAAAAAAGCGAAGCCTCTTACTACACGGTCGAAAGCGGTGACAGTATTGTCCGCATAGCTCAAAAGCTCGGATTGACAACGACGGAAATTTTCAATCTTAATCCGCAGCTGAAGGGCGAAAACATTTATGTAGGACAGCAAATTCTCGTTGCAAGCGAAGTAAATTTTGTGCGTGTTCAAACGACAAAAACCGAGGTTCGAGAGGCTGAAATAGATTACGATACGGTCAAAATCAACACGGATAGGCTCTATGTAGGCGACAGCAAGGTTGTCGTCAAGGGCGTCAAGGGCGTTGATGAGGTTACGGAACTTGTTACTTATATTGACGGAGTAAAAGTTTCCACGAAGGAAGTTTCACGCAAGACGGTGAAAGAGCCGGTTGACGAAAAAATTCAAGTCGGCACAAAGAAAAACTATTATAATTCGGGCGGAGGAAATCCATACGGCGGCACACTTGCTTGGCCGGCAGTCGGCGCAACGTCGGTTTCGTCGGGCTACGGATACAGATCTCTTAACGGTTGGCACGGCGGTATTGACCTTGTCCGCCCCGGAGGAAGTATGGGCTGTACTGTCGTTGCGGCGGAATCGGGTGTCGTTACGTTTGCCGGTTGGTACGGATCGGGCGGTAATACCATAATCATCGACCACGGTAACGGAATTTCCACCTTGTATGCTCACATGAAGACCGGTTCGCTTAAAGTGGTGTCGGGACAGCGTGTTACAAGAGGACAGGCTATCGGTAATATCGGTGATACCGGATACGTTACGGGCCCGCACTTACACTTTGAAGTACGCGTTAACGGTACAAAGGTCAATCCTGCACCGTATTTGGGAATAAAGTAAGGATCAAACAGCTAAAATGAAACAGTTTATTATAGCAGGACTGAAAACAGAATATAACGTGCGAGGACAGCTTCTTAAAGAGCGTTCCGAAAATTATGAGGCGGAATTCGAACACGGCGAGGCTCAAATTGTACTTGACGTCAAGGACGACTTTATTTCCGAGCAACAGAAAAAACTACCTCATTTATCTTGGGACGAGCATGAGTATATGTGGACGTGCGAGGCGTTTTACAGAGAACTTTTGCGTCATAACGGAATAATGCTTCATTCATCTTGTGTGGAAAAGGACGGTCTGGCTTATCTCTTTTCCGCGCGAAGCGGAACGGGAAAATCCACGCACACTCATCTGTGGCTCGAAAATCTAAACGGCACACGTATTATCAATGACGACAAGCCCGCCTTGATATTCGACGGCGGTATATGGTATGCTTGCGGAACGCCTTTTTCGGGGAAAACCGATGAAAATCTTGATGTTAAGGTGCCCGTTCGTGCGATTTCTTTTATTCACAGAAGCGAAGAAAACACGGTACAAAAAATAAATCCACAAGCGGCAATAGGGCAGTTTTTGTCACAAACGGTAAATCCGAGGGAAAAGGATTTGGCGGAAAAGATGCTTGAAAATCTTGATTTGCTTTTGAAAAGCGTTCCCGTTTTTTCCGTGGGTTGCAATATGGAAAGCGATGCCGCAAAAACCGTTTACGGCGGCATAGAAAGGTTGATAAAAAATGAAGATTAAGGACGGCTTTATATTAAAAGATGTTGCGGGCAGCAAAATTGTTATCGCAACGGGTGATGCACGTTTGAGCTTTAACGGGGTTATGACTTTTAACAGTGTCGGAGCCGAAATTTTCGAGCTTCTTAACGGTGAAAACACACCCGACGAAATCGTTAAAAAGATTTCCGAGGATTACGGCGTTTCGGCTGATATTGTGGAGAAAGATTTTAACGCACTGATACAAAAGCTTAAAAAATACGGTATGCTCGACGAGTAGTTAAAAAAGTTGTAAAAATAAGTTGCATATATTGATTTTGTTTGATATAATGAAACGGTATGGTGAGAAGTTTAAGTTCTTGCCTTTATGGAATAATACAAGAGGAGTATTGACATGGAATACAATAACAAAAGTACCCACGTTGAAAGCGGAATCAGTTTAAAGACGATTTCTCAATATGCGGTTCGTGTTATGCAAAAATGGTGGGCGGTTTTACTTGTTGCCGTGATTTTTGCGGGTACGGGCTTTGCGATAGCAAAACTCAACTATAAACCGGCTTATACTTGTTCTATGAGCTTTGTTATCGACAACAGAGCGCAAAGTACGGATGCGGGAGCACAATCTCAATCGGACATCAGTGCGGGTATCGCCCTTGCACGTAACTACGAAATTATTATGACGGAGTCAAATGACCTTATGCAGCTCGTTGCCGACAACTGCGGTTACAATGTCAGCGGCGAAGAAGTTAAGGGTATGATTAAAGGCTCTCTCGCAACAGACACAAGTGTTATTACCATTACCGTTACGACAAGCGACCCGAAGGTTGCTTATGCGGTTGCGACAAGCTATGTTAACAATTACAGCACAATAACGGAAATGGCACACAAAAACACAAGGGCAAACCTTTTCGACAGTCCTAAAATGCCCAAAAACGCAAATTCAAACAACGATATGTTCGTTTACACTCTTCTCGGATTTGTTTTAGGTGCCGGACTTGTTGTCGGATTGATTTGCATTAACATTTTCGTTAAGGATACAATTAAGGATTCCGACGATATCACAAATAAACTTGACAGCAAGATTATCGGTTCTGTCGTACATATTAAGAAAACCGAAAAATCGGGCGAAAAGCAGAGCCTTCTTCTTACCGACAAAAAGACGGGATTTATGTTTATAGAATCCTTTAAGCACGTCAGCACAAAGCTTGAAAGTCTTGCAAAGCGTCAGCATTATAAGACATTCATTTTCACAAGTGCTACCGAAAACGAAGGAAAGACCACCGTTGCGACAAATACGGCTCTCGCTCTTGCAAAAGCCGGAAAGTCGGTTCTTCTTGTTGATGCCGACCTTCGTAAGCCGTCGGTTTATAAGACACTCGGCGTTTCGGCTGCAAATGAAGCAGGTCTTACGGGTGTTGTTCGCGGCGAAAAGACTCTCAGCGAGTCGATAAAATATTTTGAAAAGTTCAATCTTTTCCTTCTCATTACAAGCCAAGCAATTCAAGATTCGGCAGAGGTTCTTTCTTCCGACGAAACGGCAGAAGTTTTGGAAGCCGTTAAGAACGAATTTGACTTTGTTATCATTGATACTCCTCCCGGAGGACTTGTTGCCGATGCCGCAATTCTCGGTCAGTCTGCCGATGCTTGCATAATGGTTGTTCGTAATGACCAAGCTCCGCTTCGCAGAATAAGAAAGACGATGGAAGACATCAACAGCACGGGTGCCGATCTTGTCGGTTGTGTTTACAATGATGCCGATATGGGTTCTTCTCTTAACTTTATCAAAGCGGGCAAAAAGAATCGTAAGAAGGGCTACGGTTACGGCTATGGTTACGGATACGGTTACGGCTACGGATACGGTTACGGCGAAAGCTCGGACAAAAAAGAAAAGAAATAAAAGCAAAAAAATTAAGGAGCATGAACAAGTCCGTAAAAAACGGACAATAGAAAAAAGAGCCCTCTTGATGTATA
>CAZTMZ010000018.1:0-42504 GCA_964615315.1 uncultured Eubacteriales bacterium
ACAAGGTCTGCTGTCATTTCGTTGAATTTTGCTCTTGTAAGAGTTGTTTCAAGGTGTTTCGGTCCGGTTGCATCGGCTGTGATGAACGGAAGGCTGATTTGAGATGTTGTCACACCGGAAAGCTCAATCTTTGCTTTTTCTGCGGCTTCCTTAAGACGTTGCATTGCCATTTTATCGTTTCGAAGGTCAACACCTTGTTCTTTTTTGAACTCGTCTGCCAACCAGTCGATAATCTTTTGGTCAAAGTCGTCACCGCCGAGACGGTTATTACCGGCTGTTGCGAGAACTTCTTGCACGCCGTCGCCCATTTCGATAATCGAAACGTCGAATGTACCGCCGCCGAGGTCATAAACCATAACTTTTTGGTCGTCTTCTTTATCAACACCGTAAGCAAGAGCTGCCGCTGTGGGCTCATTGATAATTCTCTTTACTTCAAGTCCCGCGATTTTACCGGCGTCCTTTGTTGCCTGACGTTGAGCGTCCGTAAAATATGCCGGAACCGTAATAACGGCTTCCGTTACGGGAGCACCTATATAAGCTTCAGCATCGGATTTAAGCTTTTGAAGAATCATAGCCGAAATTTCTTGAGGTGTATATTTCTTATCGTCAATACTTACTTTATAGTCACTGCCCATGTGTCTTTTAATTGACGAAATGGTTTTATCGGGATTTGTGATTGCCTGTCTTTTTGCAACCTGACCTACCATTCTTTCTCCCGCTTTTGAGAAAGCTACTACAGAAGGTGTTGTTCTTGCACCTTCGGCGTTAGCAATAACAACCGGCTCGCCGCCTTCGATTACCGCTACACAAGAATTAGTTGTACCTAAGTCGATACCTATTACCTTTGACATAATTTATTCCTCCTAAATGGATGTTTGTATATTTATTATTGACTGTGTTAAACAGTTAATTAACAACCTTTACTACTGCCGGGCGGATTATTCTGTCGCCCATCTTATACCCCGTCGAGAACACGTCGGTAATACTGTTTTCGGGTAAATTTTCGTCTTCACCGTGCATCACTGCATTGTGTATGTTCGGATTAAACTCGTCACCCACGGCACCGAAAGACTCGACTCCGAGTTTTTTGAACGTTTCACCGTATTGATTGAAAATCATCTCGATTCCTTTTTTAAAAGAATCTAAATCGGTATTTTCGGCGGTCATGGCTCTTACAAAGTTATCGTATACAGGTAAAAACTCACCTATTGTAGATGCCTTTGTGTCACCGTAAGCCTGTTCTTTTTCTTTTTGCGAGCGCTTGCGGAAATTATCGTATTCTGCCATTACTCGCAAAAGCTGTTCTTTTTTTTCTTCAAGTTCTTCCAAAGCCTTGTCAAGCTCTGCCTTTTCGACTGTTTCAACGGCTTCTTCTTGAAGATTTTCCTTTTTCTTTGCCATTTTAATCTTAATCCTCCAAAGTATCAGACATTATGTTGCCTACTATTTCAGTTAAATATTTAAGACTCGGTATAAGTCTTGCATAATCTATTCTTGTCGGACCTATAAGTCCCAAAGTTCCGCTGTCCTTACCGCTTACCGAATAGTGAGAAAAAATAAGACTCGATTCTTGAAGCTCACGGTAAAGATTTTCTTTGCCGATCAAAACATTTGCGTCGCCGTCTGCCTTATGGTTCGAAAAAAGATTCGTAATCGGATCGCTTCTTCTTAAAAACTCCATAAGTTCATAAGCGTTCGGATAATCGGTGTAGTTGAGCAAATTCGACTGTCCTTCCAGCAAAAGCTGTGTTTGTTCGGTCATTTGCGCCAAGTCGGACAGTGTTACGAGCAGCGGAGAAATCGCAAGTGATTTACTGCCTAACGAAAGTGCAAGCGTTTGAATGAGTGCGATGCTGACTTCCGATGCCGATTTTCCGATAAAGTGTTGCGAAACTATGTTGTAAAACGTTTCAATTAATTCCAAATTCAGCTGGCTGTCCGTTCTGCAAACCCGACTTTTCAGTATTCCCGACGAAGAAAGCATTACCATCATAGCGGTATGTGTGCCGAGAGGAACAAGTTCAACACGGCGAATAACCGCATTGGTGTCACTCGGTGTTGTCGATACGACAGCACAGTTTGTAAGTTCCGCAAGCACTTGCCCCGCTTGTTCCAAAATCTGTTGCGGTTCGGCACCGGCGTCGGAAAGACGTGCTTCAATCAATCTTTTTTCCTGAAGCGGAAGTTCGTAATGATTCATCAGTTTGTCGACATAATAACGGTAACCGAGCTGTGAAGGTATTCTGCCCGCCGATGTGTGCGGCTGTTCGAGAAAACCGAGTTTTGAGAGTTCCGACATTTCATTACGAATTGTCGCACTCGAAACGGGTATGGCGGAAAACTCAAGCAATGTCTTTGAGCCGACCGGCTCGCCCGTTGCGATATACCGTTCGACTATCGCAGCTAAGATTTTTTCTTTTCTTTCGCTTAACTGCATTGAGCTTCCCCCTTTTTTGTGATGCTTAGCACTCTCGTCTTTAGAGTGCTAACTCTATTACATAATATACATTTATTCGAATAAAATGTCAAGGAAATATTTGTAAATAATTTGTTAAGAACGAAAAAAATTACAGTTGACAAGAATTTAAAATAAGTATAGAATATATACATATTTTTAAAACGATGAGAAAGAACGACGGATAACGTAAACTTTCAGAGAGATTTCGGTTGGTGTGAGAAATCAGTTTAGTGTCCGGAGACCGCTTTTGAGTGTCGGTGAAAACGGTTCAGCCGATTAAGCCGATCGTATTAACTGCGTTAAGGTTATTTGAGTGGCAGATTATTTTAAAATTTTCTGCAATGCGGGTGGAACCGTGGAATGTTGTTTTATAAGCATTTCATCCTGTTTTGGATGAGATGCTTTTTTATTTTCACATTATAATAAAAAGGAGATATATTATGGTTAAGGTAACACTGAAAGGCGACGTTATTAAAGAATACGATAACGGCATTACTGTTGCGGAAATCGCCAAATCTATCGGTATGGGTTTGTACAAATCCGCTTGCGGCGGCAGAATTAACGGCAAATACTGTGATTTAAGAACTCCCGTCAATGAGGATTGCGTTCTTGAAATTGTCACATTTGATGAAATTGACGGTAAAAAGACGTTTTGGCATACGGCTTCTCACATTTTGGCACAAGCGGTTAAAAGACTTTATCCCGAAGTTAAGCTTGCAATCGGCCCGTCGGTAGACAACGGTTTTTATTACGACTTTGATTCCGAAGTTTCTTTCACACCCGAAATTCTCGAAAAAATAGAAGCGGAAATGAAGAAAATCGTCAAAGAAGATTTGCCTCTTGAAAAGTTCGAACTTTCCCCTGCCGAAGCGCTTGCGATGATGGAAGAAAAAGGTGAAATTTATAAAGTCGAGCTTATTAAGGAACACGCAGACAAAGGTGAGCCGATTTCATTTTACAAGCAAGGTGAATTTACAGAGCTTTGCGCAGGTCCTCACCTTATGTCGACAGGCAGCGTTAAGGCTTTCAAACTCACAAGCTGCACGGGTGCTTATTGGCGCGGTAATGAAAAGAACAAAATGCTTCAAAGAATTTACGCTACCGCATTTCCGAAGCAATCGGCACTTGACGAGCATTTAACACAGCTTGAAGAAGCAAAAAAACGTGACCACAACAAATTAGGCCGTGAACTTGAGCTTTTCACAACAAGCGAATTGATCGGTCAAGGTCTTCCCATTATGCTTCCGAAAGGTGCAAGAATAATTCAACTTCTTCAAAGATTTGTTGAAGACGAAGAACAAAGACGCGGTTGGTTGCTTACAAAGACACCGTTTATGGCAAAAAGCGACCTTTATAAAGTTTCTGGTCACTGGGATCATTATCTTGACGGTATGTTTGTACTCGGAGATCCTTCAAAAGAAGATGAGGGCGAAGAAGTTTTCGCACTCCGTCCGATGACATGTCCTTTCCAATATCAAGCATATCTCAACAGACCGCGTTCATACCGTGATTTGCCGCTGAGATATAACGAAACTTCGACTCTTTTCAGAAACGAAGCTTCGGGCGAAATGCACGGTCTTATCCGTGTACGTCAGTTTACGATTTCCGAAGGCCATTTGATGTGTACTCCCGAACAGCTTGAGGAAGAATTCAAAGGTTGTCTTGAACTTGCGAATTATATGCTCAAAACACTCGGTCTTTACGAAGATGTTTCTTTCCGTTTTTCACAGTGGGATCCGAACA
Organism: uncultured Eubacteriales bacterium; assembly: GCA_964615315.1. GTDB lineage: Bacteria > Bacillota > Clostridia > Oscillospirales > Acutalibacteraceae > Fimenecus. The sequence goes on from CAZTMZ010000018.1 coordinate 4,202, forward strand.
ACAGAGAAAAGTATATCGGCACTCCGGAACAATGGGACGAAGCGCAGGGAATTATGGGCAAAATTCTTGACCACCTCGGAATCGAATACACAATCGGAATCGACGAAGCAGCCTTCTACGGTCCCAAGCTTGATATTCAAATTAAAAACGTTTTTGGAAAAGAAGATACTCTCATTACAATTCAAGTCGACCAACTTCTTGCCGAAAAATTCGGTATGGAATACACAGACAAAGACGGAACTAAAAAACATCCGTATATTATTCACAGAACTTCAATCGGTTGCTATGAAAGAACGCTTGCACTTCTCATAGAAAAATACGCGGGTGCATTCCCGCTTTGGTTAGCTCCCGAACAAGTAAGAATTCTTCCGATTGCCGACCGTCACCACGACAAAGCTTTCGAAATTAAGAAAGAACTTGAAAAGATGGGTATTCGTGTTACTGTCGACGACAGAAGCGAAAAAACGGGATACAAAATCCGTGAAGCAAGACTTCAAAAGCTTCCTTATTGGATTATTATCGGTGACAAAGAAGCCGAAGACGGTACTGTTTCAGTAAGCAAACGAGGTCAAGGCGACATCGGTTCAATGGCATTTGACGATTTTGCCGCTATGCTTAAGAAAGAAATTGATGAAAAGGTTAGGTAATTGAATATGCCAGCTCCACTTACCGTAACGGTTATTACCGACACGCACTATTATTCGAAAAAGCTCGGCTGCGAAGGTGCCGCATATAATACCGCAAACAACAAAAGCGGCGTGTTGCTTGCCGAATCCGCCGAATTGCTTCAATCTGCATTCACGCAAATAGCAAACGACACGAGAACCGATATTGTCCTTCTCTCCGGCGACACGACAAGCAACGGTGACTATGATTCTCACAGAGAATTTATAGATATGCTCCGTGATTTAAAATCAAAGGGAAAAAGAGTTTATGTTCTCACCGCTACGCACGACTACAAATGGGACGGAACGACGCACAAATACGAAGGCGACGAAAGAATTTCCATTCCCGCCGCAAAACGTGAAGAATTATTTGATATGTACAAGGAATTCGGTCCGAACGAAGCTATCGCCGTTCACGAGGAAAGTATGTCATATATCGTTCAGCTTGCGGACGGATACAGACTTTTTGCACTTAACGACGACACAAACAGAAACGGCAAAAGCGGTTTTTCGGACGAATGTTTTGAATGGATTAAATCACAAGTCGAAGACGCAAAGGAAAACGGTCAGTTTATCGTCGCTATGACGCATCACCCTCTTATAGCTCCGTCTCCGATGTATGAAATCATCGGCAAGGGCGATATGCTCGGCGACTATGAAATTCGACGTGAACAGTTTGCGGATATGGGCGTTCAGTTTATGCTCACCGGTCACACACACGTTCACGACATTGACAAATACGTCAGCGGCAAGGGAAATTTCTTTTACGATATTTCCACCGCCTCGACAATCGGCTACCCCGCCGCAATCAGAACTGTGGTTTACGATCCCGACAACAACGTCGTAAGCACAACAACGGACTCAATTACCGAAAGCATAACTTTTGATACCGACGGGAAAGATTTACAGACGTATCTTGCAGACCACCTTGTAGGTATGATAAGAGATGTCATAAAAGCCGCCGGCGAAGACATTGACAAATTTGCCGATATGGCAACGGCAATCAGCATAAAGAAAAAATTAAGTTATAAAATCGGTTGGCTTATAAAACCCGTTTTCAAAGCCCTCAACAAGTTGAAAATAGGTACGGTCGGTAATTGGACACGTGCGGAAACGGGCTTGAAAAAAGAAGATTATGCCGACATAAAAGACAAGAGTGTTGTGGATTTTATCGTCGGCCTTGTTCTCAACCTTTACGGCGGCAAGAGTCTTTACACGCCGAACGATAACGAATACAAAATCGCAATCGGACTTATCAATATAATCGACTCGATTATCAAGGCTTTACATATTCCGTTCAAAAAGCTTATTAAGGTTTCCGACACCGTTCGCGGCATTGTCGAGCCGTTGCTGTACAATTCGGGTATTCCGTCATACGACGCCATTATGCCTATAATGCCCGTATACACCGGCAGTGAATCGGGCGATATTCCGTCACCCCCCGCTATTCCCGATACGGTTAAAGAAAGTAAAAAAGGATTGCCCATTGTAATAATCGCAATACTTTTACTTCTTATTTTCTTGATACCCATTATTTGCATAGGTCTTCCGGTATTGCTGATCGGCTATATAATTAACAAACACAAATACAAGCAGTATCTTAAAGATTAGTTGCTTTAAAGCTCACAGGAGTTAAATCTTGTGAGCTTTTTCTTTGTGCAAATAATTGAAATTTAACTAATATTTTCTACTTTTATCACAAAAAAAGGGGTAAAAAATACAAAATTACCTTAAAATTTTTCTTATTCTTGATTTTCGGTTAAAAACAGTATATAATATTTGTATATATTGAGGGCTTTTACGCTCTTTTCGCGTGAAATTTGGAGGTAGTTATTTTGAGCGGAGATTTACACTGTCACACAAAGTTATCAGACGGTTCATTAGGTATTGAAGATATTATTACATTGGCAAAAAAACGCGGTGTGGAAACTATAGCCATTACCGATCACGATTGTCTTGCGGGTACAGTCAGAGGAAAGATTATCGGTGCACGTAACGGCGTTCAGGTAATTCCGGCTGTTGAGCTTTCCGCAACACATGAAGCATCGGAAAAGAACGTTCATATTCTTTGTTATGCACCCGACGCACCCGATATGCTTGAAGGACTTTGCAAAAAGAATTCATTGGCACGTAAAAAAGCCGCACACTTTATGATGCTTCAAACAGCAAAGCGTTTCCCGATAACTACTGATTTTATTATGAAATGTTCAACGGGTTCCACAAACCTTTATAAAGTTCATATTATGCAGGCTCTTATCGAATTCGGTTATGCCGATGCATTTCACGGCGAACTTTATCATAAACTTTTCAGTAAGGACAGCGATGAAAAAATACTTGTCGTTCCGAAATACACGGACGCTAAGGAAGTTATCGAATCAATTCACGAAGCCGGCGGAATTGCCGTTCTTGCCCACCCGTTTGTTGACAACGCTTTTGACGTTATCGACGACCTTATCGAATACGGCATTGACGGTATTGAAGTTTATCATCCGAGTGCCGACGAGGAACAGCAAACTATTCTTAAAAAATTCGCCGCAAAGCACAAACTTCTTGTAACGGGCGGAAGTGACTTCCACGGTCTTTACAATAAACACCGTGTTTCTATCGGTGACTATGTTACTCCGGATGATTGCTTGCATGCACTTTTAACATATAAGTCAAAGCAAAAAAGATTACAAAAGAAATTGGCACAGCAGGCAGTCGCCGAATAATTTTTACTTAAACGGAGGTATCTTATATGATTTTTGATGATAGTGACGTAAAAATTTTCAATGATAACACTGACAATAAAGATACTTTTGACGAAGTTGCAATCATTGCGGAAATGACTAAAAACAGAAGCAACGGTAACGTAAGCAAAGCCAAAAAGCTCGGTAAATATTTGGCTGAAATTTTCGTTGACGAGCCTCATCTCCTTTCCGACCTTGAAAGTGAAGTCGGAAAAATCGACCGAAGTGACGATATTATGTATCAGATCAAGGTTTTGCTTGTGTTCACAGCCGAATACTGTATAAATCACAAGTTGCTTTCTTCTCTTTTATCTCACACTGCGGTAAACGCATTATACGATTCCGTAAAAAAAGAAGCTTTTGACTTTTATGACAGACTCGACGATGCCGTTGAATACAGTTTTTACTATTTGGCCGTAAGAAAAGGTGTTGACATTTCAGCCAACATAGGCATTTCTTTTGCTATGCTCTGCGGCAAGGAAAAAGACGAATATTACACCAATCTCGGCAAACGGCTTTTTGAAGTCGCAAATCACGAAATCGAAAACATTATAAACAGTTACGATTTTATTAAATAACTTAATAACAAACACAAAACCGATAGAAAAAATCCTATCGGTTTTAATTTTGCATTAATTTACATTTTGACTTTACTTGTATAACGATTTTAAGAGTGCGATTTCTTTGGCATAGCCGTCAAGTTCATTCGGCGTTTCAAGGAAAAACGGCAAATCGCGGAGAGCCGGATGATTTATAATTCTCTCAAAAGCTTCCGTGCCGATTGAACCTTCGCCTATCTTTTCGTGTCTGTCCTTATGACTTGAAAAAGGGTTTTTGCTGTCGTTGATATGAATTGCTTTAAGTCTGTCAAGCCCCACGATTTTGTCAAACTGAGTAATAACTCCGTCAAGGTCGTTGACAATATCATAACCGCCGTCATAAACGTGGCAAGTATCAAGGCAAACGCCGAGTTTTTCGTCAAGTTCGACTCTGTCTATAATCTCGCGGAGTTCTTCGAATTTACTGCCGATTTCACTGCCCTTCCCCGCCATTGTTTCAAGCAGCACCGTTGTTGTTTGCTCTTTTTGAAGAATTGAATTGAGCAACGACGAAATCAGTTCGATTCCCTTTTCCGTACCCTGCCCCACATGACTGCCCGGATGGAAATTATACATATTGTTCGGTACAAATTCCATACGTTTCAAATCGTCAAGCATTGTGTTGTAAGCAAATTCGCGGACATACGGTTTTTCGGCGCAAGGATTAAGCGTATACGGAGCATGCGCAAGAATTTTCGCAAATCTATTTTCTTTCATTAAAGAATTCAGTTTTTGTGCATCGGCAGGATCAATTTCCTTTGCGGCATTGCCACGCGGGTTACGTGTGAAAAACTGAAAAGTATTCGCACCTATCGAAAGAGCTTCGACGCCCATATTGTAAAAGCCCTTTGACGATGACAAATGGCATCCTATATTCAGCATATTTTACTCCTTAAAATTTAGGAATTTGATTATTCCCGTCATTCTTTTTCTGTTCTTTTTTCATCTTGTTTTTATAATACCCCGATGTTACCGAAAAAGTAACCGTTACGGAAATAATAATTAAAAACAGTGAAACGCCCAAAAGCATTGCGTAGTGATAAATTTTCGTAACCTTATTGTTTTCGTCGGTTAACGTTGCCCAACTTTCAGCAACATCATTCTTTATCATTGTAAAGAAGTTCTTTGACGAATCATCGGCAACATCTGTTGTTGTCGTTTCGGTGTTTAACGTTTCCGTTGTCGATTCGGCTTCAAATGTGCTTTCTTCGATTTCCGTTACGCTTTCGCCTTCGTTGACGGGTTCTTCCGGATTTGTTGTGCTTTCTTCGGCGGCTTTTTCCTTAACCGTAATTTTATACGTAACCGTCCAGCCGTTAGATTTAGCCGTAATGTCGGCAGTACCTTTTGCAACGCCCTTTACAGTACCGTCCGAAGAAACCGTCGCAACGCTTTGGTCCGACGACGACCACACTGTCGTATAACTGTCGGTTGCGTCTGTCGGCACTTTGACAACCGTCAGTTTGATTGTCGAACCCTCACTTACAACTTTCGTCGTACTGCCCGAAGCGGCAATTCCGGTCTGTGCGACATTTACCGTTACTTTACATGTGGCGGTTTTTCCGTCTGCCTTTGCCGTAATTGTAGCCGTTCCCCCGGACACCGCCGTAACAACACCGCTGCCGTTCACGGTTGCAACCTTTGAATTCGAAGTAGTATACGTTACGGTTTTATTTGTCGCATTTGACGGTGAAACAGTTGAAGTAAGTGTTAACTTTTCACCTTTTTTAAGCGTAGCACTTGTCTTATTCAAAGCAATACTTGTTACGGGTACGGTAACGCTTACAGTACCGTTTTTTGTCGAAAAAGCAAGTTCTTGCCCGTTAGAATCAATATTGTTTCCGCTGCCGTAAGCTTTCATTGTTACGGTACTTGAGCCGGAAGCGGCGAGAATCTTAAATTTAACGCTGAAAATAACACCGCCGTTAGCAACTTTGGAAGTTTCAACCTGACCGGCAAACGCTATTTCGGAGTTGCTCGAATTATGTGTTACGCTTCCCGCACTTGCAAGTTCGCCTTTACTGCATGAAACATACTGAAGTTTAGATGAATCGTAAAGAAGTGAAAGTTTACATCCCCAAAGATTAGACCCTTTAGAAACGCTGACATTTACGGTGACGGTATCACCTGTTTTACCACTTGCATTCGAAGCTGTATATGTAACACTTGATGCCGCGGAAACGGACAATATACAAAATGTCGAAACGAGCAGCGCCGCAACAAGTAACAGTGTTAAAATAAGAGATGTTTTTTTCATGGTTTCACCCTTTTACATAATATAGTATAATAATACAATATTCGGCAATAAAAGTCAACGAATGACGACGTGCGAAATGATGGAAAAAAGCGACGAAAAAAATATTTCGTCGCTTTAATATTATATGTTTAATACGGCAGATGCTATTACAAAATAAATCAGCAATGTAACGGCATCGACAATTGTCGAAATAAACGGACTCGACATTACAGCCGGGTCAAAACCGATTTTCTTTGCGATTACTGGCAGCACCGAACCAACTACTTTCGCAAAGACGACAGCGGCAATCATTGTAACGCTGACCACCAATGCAACGCGCCAACCTATGTTGTTGAATATCATAAGCTTTGCAAAGTTGACAATCGCAAGGGCTATACCGCAAGCGAGCGCAATTAAAAATTCCTTTGCAACCACCTTGAAAGTATCTCGAAATTCGATTTCGCCCAAAGACAGACCGCGTATTACCGTCGATGACGACTGATTACCGCAGTTACCGCACGTACCCGTAAGCATCGGAATGAATGCGGTCAGTGCAACGCAAGACGTAAGCGCCCCTTGAAAGCTGTTGATTATTTTTTCCGTGAATGTCGCCGACACCATTAACAGCATAAGCCACGGAATTCGCTTTTTAAAGTTTTCAAAAACGCTCATTTTAAGATACGGTTTGTCGGTAGGTGTAATACCTGCCATCAATTCCATATCTTCTGTAATTTCTTCTTGCAAAACGTCGATGGCGTCGTCGACCGTGATAATGCCGACCAAACGGTCTTCCTTATCGACAACGGGCAAAACAACCAAGTCGTATTTTTGGAAAACTTCCGTAACAAATTCCTTGTCCTCCAAGGTTGAAACCGAAATAACGTTTTTTTCCATAATGTCACGTATTTCGGCATTCTCGTCGGCAAGCAACAAGTCTTTAACGGTCACATAGCCTTTAAGCTTTCTTTTGCTGTCGGTTACGTAACAAGTATAAATCGTTTCCTTATCAACGCCCGTTCTGCGAATTCGCGTAAAGGCATCGGCTACTGTCATAGAGCGTTTGAGGTCAACGTACTCAATAGTCATAATGCTTCCGGCGGAGTCTTCGGGATATTTTAAAATTTCGTTGATTTTCTTTCTTGTATCGGGATCGGTATGCTTTAAAATACGCTTAACAAGTGTTGCCGGCATTTCCTCAATCATATCAACAGCATCGTCGACATAAAGTTCCTCCAGAACTTCACGAAGTTCGCTGTCGCTGAAAGCCGTAATAAGAAGTTCCTGATATTCGGGCTCCATATTTACGAAAACTTCCGCCGCGAGTTCCTTCGGTAAAAGTCTGTAAATAAGAGTCAGGTCACGTTCCTCAAGCTCCATAAAAAGCTCGGCAATGTCCTGCTCGTTCATTTCGTTAAGAATTTTTTTAACCTCTTGCCACTTTTTGTTGTGCAAGAGCTCCGTTAAAAGTTCATGCTTTTCCATACATTTCACAACTCCTTACTTTTGGGATTTTATAATTGTGAAACGCAACAAGTATTATTCGAAATCGCAGACACGGTCTGCCGTAATACTTGGAGGTTTCGCTGCAGTACTTCGAGACGTATCCACAATTTTCACTCCTTTAAAAATAAAAAAACCGCATATTGCCCGAACGCAAAATGCAGTCAAATTTACTACACAATTCGTTCAAGCTTTAGCTTCGCAGGGCGATGAAATTACATTAAGTCACACCTTGACACGATATGACCTGCTGACCAGCTTATAGTGTCTCCACTATTTCGCGGCAGTAATCCGTATCCCTGTGGTAGCCTTACCTACCGAAAAGGTTATTACTCACTTATTATCACCTTTTGCACCCGATTTGTCAATAGAATTTTTTGACTTTTTACAATTTTGTCGTTTCCGACATCACACGGCATTTTGCACAGTTAGAAAATCAACATTTTGTTCAGTTTTAACGAAAATCGTATTTTTGCGTTCATTCTTTGTTAAAAATGTCTTTTTCGATTGAAGAAAAAATTTTAATATGTTAAAATAAACAGTATGTTAACATTAAAATAGGGAGTGCAAAATATGAATTTGACTCAAACAGTTAAAAACGGTGTTGACAAGGTTAAAACCTATTGGAAAACGCCACCTAAAGGTCGATATATGACCTTCAAAGAAATTGCCGCATATTCGGGCGGCGGTATCGGTGCATATTTGCTTGTATGTATGAGCATACCGTGTATATTGGGTGCTACCAATGTATTTTTGTCCGGTGTTATAGGCATAGGCTTGACGGATATGTACATTATGTATGTTATAAGTGTACTGTCCGGTATTCCTCTTACGGCAGTCAGAGCGAATATAATCGACAACACGCGAAATAAAGCCGGTAAATATCGACCGTACTTGTTACGAATGGGCATACCTTGTGCCATAATTTTCGTTGCAATGGTTTGGTTCCCTTACGACAAATTGCATCTTATCGTGGGAACAGGCGAAATGTTCGGCAAATCCGCTGAATATATCGCAAAGTGTGCGGTTGTTTTGCTGTTTAACATAGCGTTACAGTTCTTCTACAACTTTTTCTACGATGCATACGAAAATCTTATCCATGTGCTTTCTCCTAACTCACAGGAAAGAGCCGACGTGGCATCTGTTAAAAGTGTTATTTATTCATTCGGTCCCACGGTTTACAACATTATTATCCCGTTGATAGCAATGATGTTCGGAACAAACCAAACTGACATTAAAGTTTATCGTTTTGCGTTCCCGATTATCGGTGTAATAAGCACATTGCTTGTGTTTGTCGTTTACGCCAATACTCAAGAAAAAATCGTTCAAGCGAAAACACACGTTGTGCAAATTAAGTTTACCGATGCACTTAAAGCCGTCGGTAAAAACAAATACTTTTGGATTATATCTCTTGCAAGCTGGATAGGTTTCCTCGAATCCGCATATTCGAATATTCTTTATTGGCTTTGTAACTACGGCGGTGCGTGTTCAAACGGTGCATACAGTATCGTTACAACGGTTTACGGTAACGCATCGTTATGGGGAATGTTGATGGCACCGTTCGCCATCAGAAAATGGGGCAAAAAGAAAGTACAAGTTGTAACAAACATTTTCAACATACTTTTTATTCTTTTAATGTACCCGTTCTTTATGAACAACCCCGTCGGCAGTGACGGTAACTTAAAAGGCTATATCATTTGGGCGATTATGGCTTGTTTGTGGCTCAATGCACTTGTCGGCTCTTTCGCTCATATACTTAATCCGTCAATTCAAGCGGATATCCGTGATTATCAGCAATATATTTCCGGCGAACGTATTGACGGTATGTTCTCGGCAGTCGCAACAATCGGCGGCGTAATTACGCTTGCAACGGCAAGTGTACTTCCGGCACTTCAAGAAAAATTGGGAATGAATATCGAAAAAGCTACTGAAGTAACTTCGAATTCCGCACTTATGTCGAGAATATTGCCCGGAACGAACCAATCCATAGGTACAATGCTTGCCGATCAGCTTGCAAACGGACAAGACAACTTCACAAATCCGTCTTCGGCATTGTATGATGTTCAAGGTGTATTGTTGCCGCTGTTAAAAATTCTTGTATTGGTTGCGGCAATCGGTGCGTTACTTAATGTTATACCCTATTTCTTCTATAACCTTACCGAGAAAAAGCAAAAGGCTATTGTTAAAATCCTTAAAGTCAGAGCAATGTTTGAGGATTACGGCAACGGTTTGCTTGACGACGGCGAACTTGTTGAAGGTATTGATATTATAAAAACATCAAGAGAAATGGCGATTGCAACACCGAAACAAATTGATAAAAGTTTTTATAAATCTGTTAAAGACAAAGAAGAACGCAAAAAAGCCAAAAAGCTTTACAGAGAAGCACTTGAGTTTAACGAAGAAATTGAAATTTCAAAGTTTGTTTGTGAGGAACTTGATAAATTCACAACGGACACGTTCAAGTATCAGTACACCATTCAAAAAGAAATTTACGATTCCGGTCTTGGCAGACTCAAGCTTATGACTATTGATGAAATCAATAACGAATTAGCCACGGCAAAGGCTATGCCGAAATCAACAGCCGAAGAAAAAGAAATTCGCAAGTTTGCGATTGAAATCGCAAGAAACAAAAAGAGCGCATTTAAAGCTCTCAATAAATACTTCAAGGATGTTGAGCTTGTAAGCCCCGATTTCTCGATTCTCGAAAAACTGTTTGCCGAAGAAGATGCTTGTGACGATAAACTTAAAGAACTTTATCTTGAACTTAAAAATGCAAAATCAGTAAAAGATAAGCAAAGAGTAGCGGCTCTTAAATCCGAAATCAAAGCTTGTGAAGAACGCAGAAAGCAATTCCGCGATGCTTCAAAGAAAGAAATGGATAAACACGCATATTTCGCACGTGCCGCAAAACCTTATCTTGATGCGGAAAAGCTTGTTAAACAAGAAGAAAATTACAAGCGCTTCGATGAAATTTCGGAAATGTACGAAGAAGCAAAAGCCCGTAACGAAGCCGCTATTGCCGAAGCCGAAGCAAAAGCTCTTAAAGAAAAAGAAGAATCCGATGCTTACACAGCACAGTTAAAAGCCGAAAAGGCCGCTAAAAAAGCACAAAAGAAAGCAAACAAAACCAAATAAAGATGAAAGCCGATTCAAACAGAATCGGCTTTTTCTTTACTCAGCGTAATATTTTATATCAGACTGCCGTGATTGTAAATTCACGGTATTTTTCGTTTTTCTCCTCGCCCTTCCAAGCGTGAATTTGTTCCGGATTTTCAAAAATTTCGTCAAGACGTTTCATAAACGGTATTGCTTCGCCGAAGTCTAAAGCACGGTGGTCGAAGGCAATACAAATAGGAAGTACTTGACGTATCTCAATACTTTTATTTCCGTTTTCATCGGTTATTACGGAAGGTCTGTCTTGAACGGCGGCTACGCCGAACGCGGCAACTTGCGGAGGAACGATTTCGAGAAGTGACACATTGCCGCGTTGTCCTCTGTAAAGTGAGCCTATGTTTGATACGGTTACCGTACCTTGTTCAATGTCGCTTTTTGTAATTCTGTCGTTTTCCGGAATTTTTTCGTATTCTTTTTTTGCTTTTCCGCTTAAAGTCACGACCTTGTTTTTCCCCGTTTTCGAACCGATAAGGCGGTAAATCGCTTGCATTATTTTTCCCTTTTTAAGTGCTGTCAGAGTATTGTCAAGTGACACCGAGAACATAGCCTCGTTCAAATCCGTCTTTGCGAAACGTCGTTGAACGTCGTTGATATAGTCTGTCATTTCATCGAGATTTTTGTTTTCGAAGTTATGAAGATTTATCGTCATCATTTCGCCGTTAGGCATAATCATGGGCATTGAAATATTTATATCTTCAAATGTTTTGATTTCGCCGCGAACAAGTTTTCTGTTGTATTCAATGTGTGAATTCATAATCGGTGCGGCTTTAAGTCCTTCCGCTATAACCTTAAGCATAAGTGTATTTACCGTAATCTTATCCGAACCGCGTCTGTCGAAGTTAAGCTTTTTGTATTCCTTCATAAATTCCGTAACATCGGGTTCGTAATTATATGTTACGTGAGGTATTGTTTCCCAGCTCTCCGTTGTCATATTCGCAACGATTTTTCTTTGGATTCCGAAGTTTACTGTGTTTGTAATTTTCATAATTTAGCTCCTTGATATATGTTTTTATTATTTGACTGAATTTTTCGCCGTGTCTTTCGGCTACGTTCACATAATAATAAATTTTACGCGGTTGCACTATAAACTTTGCTTGTCAATTATGAATTTTTTTGTAAACTTTCGGTTGCAAGCCTTGAAAAATAAGGAATTAAGCAAAAAAGGCAGTGAGAGTTAATTTCTCACCGCCTTAAAATTTATTTTATTAAAATCGCATAAGTCTTACCTTTTTCGGTATCGAATTTTACAAAACCTTTTTCGCTTTCGCATACGTTTTCAACCGTAAACTCCGACTTAGCGTAATACAGCCGACACTCGCCGCCTGCATTTGAAGTGATTTCGGCATTTGTAAGCTTACCGTTGTGCCACTCCATATTCACCGTAAAATTACCGCGGGCGACAAGCCCTTTTATTTTTCCGTTTGACCAGCTCGACGGTAATGCGGGAAGCATTTCGATAAATCCGCAATGGCTTTGCATCAGCATTTCGTTTACGCCGGAAGTAAAACCGAAATTTCCGTCAATTTGGAACGGCGGATGATAGTCAAATAAGTTCGGATAAATTCCGTGTGCGAATAAATCACCCATAATTTTAAGCACTCGGTCACCGTCTTTGACTCTTGCCCACGTGTTAATTTTTTGTCCCATCGACCAGCCCGTACTTCTGTCCGTTCTGTGATTCATTGAAACAACCGCGGCATCAATCATTTCGGGATTATTGTACCAGTTAATTACATTGCACGGAAACAGTCCCAAAAGGTGCGACATATGTCGGTGATGAAGTTCACCGTATTCGCCCAAATGCTTTTCAAAATACCATTCCTTAATTTGACCGTCCTCACCTATTTCATAAGGCTTTAACTCGGACTGAATACCGGTCCATTTTTTAACAAGTTCACCGTCTGTTTGCAAGACACCGGCACTTACGATTGCGTCGTTGTAAAGCTGATAAAGAAGTGCTTGCTCGTAAGTATTTCCCATTGTCCGCGGACCGTGTTCGGGCGAATAGCAAGGAACCGTCACAAGTCTGCCGTTATGTTTCACCAACAGTTTTGAAAAATACTCTGCCGTTTCTTTGAGCATAGGATAAATGTCTTCTTTTAAGACATCTTTATCCAGTGTGTACTCATAGTACTCGAAAACATTATGCAAAATCCAAGGCATTGCCGCCGGAGACCATCCCCAATCGAAATTCCAGCCGGGGCAAGTCCAACCGAACGGCGTACACTGTGTATGAAACAAAAATCCGTTATGCTCGGTTTCCGTACTTTCGACATTCGTATAGTATTTTGCCGTTATTCTTCCCGGAACAGTCATCGACTTTATATATCTTATCAACGGTTTTGCACATTCATGAAGATTGCCGTTGTAAATCGGCCAATAGTTCATCTGAAGATTAACGTTTGTGTGGAAATCACTGCTCCACATAGGGTCGTTACAGCAATTCCAAATACCTTGAAGATTTGACGGTAAAACGTCTGTTTCTCTTGTTGATGAAATAGCCAAATAACGACCGTATTGATAAAGAAGCTGTTCTGCGGTTCTTTTATCTTTAACCGTCTTTTTATTACAAGACTTGAAAAAGCCGCGGCTTTCGGATTTATTATAGTTTTTCAAAAGTTTATCGGCTTCACACTGAATTTTTCCGTCAAGGTCGATTGAAACACGTCCGAAAAGCTCACTAAAATCATCTGTATGAGCTTTTTTAAGTTCGTCAAAGGTTCTTTTACTTGCGTTTTCGACAAGGTTTACAACGCGATTTTCAAGGCTTTGTGCGGTCTCACCCGTTCGGTATGTAGGATAAGAATCAAGATAATCCGTATCCGCCGACAAAACGATGACCGCATTTGTCGCATTGACAACGCTATGAACATCGCCGACGGTCACTCTGTCGCCGTCTGTTATTATTTTCGCATAAAGGCATAACTGCATTTCATTATCGCAAAGCTTACCTTTGTGAAGAATCGTACTGTCGTTATACTCAATATTTCCCGAATGTTCGGTTGCAAGACGGTAATTGAAATTCAGTTTTCCGCCCTCTCTCGAAAGTTTTATCACGGCACATTTGTCGGGATAAGAAACAAAACACTCTCTTGTGTCTTTGACATTTGTTCCGTCGTCTAATGTTGCGGTATAAGAAACCGAACAGTTGCCGACTGCCATATCGAGAACACGTTTGTAATCATTATATTTTTTTATGCCGTCAAACTCAAATTCAAGCTCACCCCAGCATTGATAAGCACCGTAGCCGTCTTTTATTCCGATAAGCTTTTCGCACAAACCGTGAGCCGCTTTATCGTTTCCTTTTTCAAATTCGGCACGGATTTCGGCATAATAATCATAAGGCAGTTTTCCCTTTTCGTCGGGCTGTGTAATATTACCGCCGCAATAGTCGGGGCGTTTTGGTGACGGTCCCCCTACCCACAGCGTTTTATGATTAAGAACAAGCTTGTCTTTTTTTACTTCGCCTATTACAGACAAACCTATACTTCCGTTTCCCAAAGGAAGTGATGCTTGTTCCCAAATATTTTTAAAACCGCTGTAATAAGGCTTTTTCAGTTTAAGCTTCGACGGAGGAGCCGAGTACCAAATTTTGTTAAATTCCATATTTATTCTCCAAAATGCAAAATCATATCACGGTGCGGAATATTTTCGTCGAGATATTCCGGTGTATCCAGAAGCGTAAATCCGCATTTTTCGTAAAACTTTATTGCGTGAGTTTGAGCGCTCAAGAGAACTGTCTTCGCACCGCTTTCTTTTGTTTTTCGCAAAAGCTCCGAAACAAGCTCTTTTCCGAGTCCCAAACCTCTTTTTTTCTTCGAAACGGCAATACGTCCGATTTTAGCTGTGCCGTCTTCACCTAAAACGATTCTGCCCGTCGCAACCGGTTCGCCGTCCGAAAAAATTACAAGATGAGGAACCTTCAAATCCAAATCGTCGAACTCGTTTTCCAAAGGAACGTTTTGTTCCTTGACAAAAATGTCGATTCTCAAATTGCGAAAAGAATCGTCCGTAACTCCCGCGGGAAACCATTTGAATTCCAACATAAATTATTCACCCTTAAATCCGAATCTGAACATCAGCGGCTTTTCTGTTTTTACTCTGTATTTTTCAAGTGTATCGGGGCCGCACGTATTTGTACCTGTTCCGCGCACAAAACCGTCAACCGATAAAACAGTCGTGTTTTCAAAGGAAAGTTCTTCTTGATGCTTAGCCTCAGACAAGCATTTTTGCGTATAATTATGTGCGGAAAAACTGAACTTAGGCTCACCGTAAACCGTCAATGTGTTTTTGCCGTTTGAAAGTTTAAGATATTTTACGCCGCCGCAGTTACCGTTATCTTGCGGCATAACGTACGGTTCGTGCATAGCTTCGACAGTCGTTTCCCAAATGCCTATTGTCGCATGTGCGTTCATATCGCAAAGGTTTTCCATCTTTTCGTCGGAACCTTTACCGTAGAACTCGATATTTTTCAAGTCGGGTGCAAGCTCAACCGTAACACCGAACCGCTGTATTTCTTTACAGCCGAACACAGCTTTTTCCAGTTTAGCTTCAACGTCGACAAATCCGTCACCGTATACGGTGTAAACGAGGTTAATGTGGAAGAAATTCTTAAGCCCTTTCTTTACAATATAGTAAACGGCAACTTTTGCACAATATGACTTGTTGACACATTCCACGTTTTTGATTACCGTTTCGGCGTCGTGCAGTTTAATTTTCACCCAAGGCTTTTCGGGTTCACCGTATCTGTCGTTGTCAACCGACGCTCTGACAATGTTGGGCAGTATGCCTCTTTTTTTGTCAACGGGATCGGTATTCATAAATTCAAAGCCGTTCTTAATATAGTCGGTTATTTCGCCTGTCTTTCGGTTAAAAACAATCTTTCCGTTTTCAAATTCAACTATATAAGAATTTCCTTGATTAAATGTTGAAATCAATCCTACTCTGTTATGTTCGGTTGTGAATACCGCTTTGTCGTTTATAACGGTCTGCTCAATACCGACACGGTTATTTCCGTCATAATATTCAATGTTTATAAAACAGTCGTCACAAGCCGAATAACTGTTAAACGGAATTTCGTATGTCTTTGTTTTCATCGGCTCTATGTCAAGCGTCAGCGTACCGTTTTTGACTTCAATACCGTTTATCAGCTGACTCCATTTAACATCAAGATATTTTGTGTTTTTAAATCTGTTGGTGTTTGTAAATTCAAAACATTTTCCGCTTACGTATTTGCTTCTTACGGGTCTGTAAATCGCCTTTATGACATAAGCACCCGTATGAGCTGTTTTATCGGGATACAGCATACCGTCAACGCAGAAATTACTGTCGTGCTTTTCTTCGCCGTGGTCACCGCCGTAAGTATATTTTACCTTATATTTATCGTTACCGTCGTGATAAACCGCATGGTCGGCCCATTCCCAAACACAGCCGCCCATAAGGTTGTCGTATTTATAAATACTTTCCCAATATTCTTCGGCACCGCCGGGTCCTACACCCATTGCGTGAACATATTCGCACATAAAGTACGGTTTTTCACGGTATCTTTGATCCTTTGCCGTTTCGGCACCGTATTCAGCCACATTTTCCTGTGACGGATACATTTCGGAAATTACGTCGTAAGCAAAACGCTTTGTATGTATTACGCTTTCGTAATGAACGGGAATTTTTGTGCCGGTTCCTTTTAAATATTGATAACATTCGTCCTGACAGTAATAGCCCCAAGCTTCATTACCGAGTGACCACATTGAAATGCAAACGTGGTTTTTATCACGGCAATACATACGGCTGACTCTGTCAACATATCGCGGTGCCCATTTCGGATCATCACTGATAAGACAGTTGTCGTACGGCACCGTAATGTCACCTGCACCGTGAGTTTCGATATCTGCTTCGTCAATAACGTAGAATCCCATTAAATCCGCAAGTGTGAGCAATGTCGGGTCGGGAGGATAGTGAGACGTTCTGATGGCGTTTATATTGAATTTTTTCATAAGCTCCATTTCGGCTTTTATTTCCTCACCTTTTAAAACGTAGCCGTTGCGCATATTTGTATCGTGATGATTAACGCCTTTAAACTTAATGGGCTTTCCGTTAAAATAATAAACATTACCTAAAATTTCAACGGTTTTAAAACCGGTAATATTTCTTACAAAGGTTACGGCTTCACCGTCTTTTTTCAAACCTATAATCAAATCATAGACATACGGTTCTTCCGCATTCCACTCGATGACATCTAATTTTTCAAAAGAAACAGTTGTTTTACCGTGTGCTTCAACCTCTTTGGAAGCAATACACTTTTCGCCGTCAAAGAGTTCACAGCACAACGTATATTTTTCTACATTACCTTTAATTTGAGCTTGTACGGTCAAATCGTATTTGCCGTTATTTTTCTCTGTATTAACCGCAAAGTCGTAAAGGTATGTTTTATCAAGTTCGGTTAAAAGAACGTCACGGAAAATTCCGTTTTCACGGAACATATCCTGACATTCCAAATATGTACCCGTCGACCATTTGCTGACAGAAGCGATAATTTCGTTTTCGCCCTCGACAAGATATTCGGAAATATCAAATTCAGCCGAATTGTGAGCGCCCTCACTGTAGCCTACGAATTTTCCGTTTACATATAAATCAAGTGATGATATTACACCTAAAAATGTTATAATATGAACTTTTTCGATATTTTCGATATTTATAATCTTTCTGTAAATGCCCATAGCGACGTCTTGAGGCATTTCCGGATAAAGTTTCGGATCAAACTCATAACGGGTATTGAGATAGCAAGGCTCACGGTAACCCGTTCTTTGCCAAGTACTCGGAACGTTCACCTTATCGAACTGAATTCTGTCGGTATAAAATTCATTCGGAATAAGCATATCTTTTTCATAATATTTAAAGTCCCACTCACCGTTTAAAAGCGTTACCATTGAACTGTTGTAACGTTCTGTAAGAACGTTCTGCTTTAAAAGATTTTCCCTTGAGTCGTAAGGAATAAAATAAGCACGTGGGGAAAGCTTATTGATTTCGTCGATATCAAACTGTCTGAAATTCGAACGGTTAATTATATATTTCATAATAAGACCTCCGTCTTGTATAGATGACTTGAGTATATCACATTACAGAAATTTTTACAATAAAATTGAATATAATATTGCTATAATTTTTATTTCGAAAATCAAAAAAACGACGGCTTTTTCAGTGCCTTTTTACACCGCAAGCCGTCGATTTTACTGTTCAATTAACTGTATACCAAAACCAATTTGCAAGGTTTTCGGGTTCAAAGAAAAATTTCGTTCTGTATAAAAGCGTCTTGAATTTCGAGCTTTTTACGGGGATATCCGCAAGAGATTTTACAAGAACATCATATTTTTTGTCCGCCTTTACCGTTACCGTTTTTTCCTCGTTGGGAAGCAAGTCGAAGAAGTTATCCGACAGCGGCGTGCTGAAATTTTCAATGTCAAGCATCACGCTGCGGCAGAACACGGGTGACAAAAGTTTGATTTTAAGTTCGCCGTTTTCAAAACTTACGTCTTTTTGAATCGAATTTGCTTCAAGTTTCAAGTCACGGTCTTTCGCAAATGTTTTTGTACGTTGCGAAATAATCTTTCCGTCGCAATAAAGTTTTACAGACAAAAACGTGTTTTTTCTGTCGATATTTTTCAATCGCTCATATCCGATAACTTCGGCACGCATAGATTTTAAGAAAATTTCGCCTTTCTTTTTATAAATCACATTTCCATGAAAGTCGACAAGAGCATATTCAAACGTCAAAGGCTTTCCGTTTCTTAAATCATTGACTGCCCATATTTTAAAATCGCTTTTGCCGTCTTCGATACTTACGCAAACGGGTTCGAAAAAATGACGTGCGGCATATTGAAGTGCTTTCCACTTGCCCGTAAAATCGACACTTGACCAAGACGGTGCCTGCCAGCAGTCATTAAACTGCCAAAAAAGAGAACCGTTACAGCGAAAACGGTTTCTCCGCCAATGCTCCGTCGCGTCTTGAATACACTCTTTTTGCACAAGCTGTGTCAAATATACGTAATCCTCAAGTTTTTCGGGCTCATAGTATTTTTCGAGAAGATAGTAAAGCATTTTTCTGTTGCCGTTTTTACATTTTTGATGCGAATTAAAAATTTCACTTGTGATAGAATAATCTTCTTTTTCCGCAAATTGACGCACCGCATCCATTGTCGGCAAGGATTCAAGTCCGAATTCACTGCAAAAGCGTGTCGGACGTTTACGGTAATAGTTAAGCGGCTTTTGTCCGTGCCACACAGTCCACATATGAGTATCGCCGTGATTATCTCCCGTTACGCCGTTTCTGAAGCTTTCACCTATGGGTGAAGTTTCTATATACGGAGTATCAAAATCAAGTTCTGCGACAAAGTTCTTTAAAATCTCATAGAAAAACTTTTTATACCATTTGACGATTTTTATATTTTCGGGCATATAGGAAAACATTGTTTCAATCTCGTTATTGCCACACCAAAGGCATAGCGACGGATGAGATTTAATTCTGTTTACGTTGTATTTGATTTCCTTTAATACATTTTCACGAAAATCATCTTCGTAAAAAGGATACATAAGGCACGCAAACATAAAATCCTGCCAAACAAGTATACCCTTTTCGTCACACTGTTCGTAAAAATAGTCCGATCCGTAGTAAGCCCCGCCCCAGATACGAAGCATATTAAAATTCGCACTGAGTGCGGAATCAATATAATAATCATATGTATCGTTTGTCGTTCTGCCCATAAGCGAATCGGGAATTATCCAACTTGCGCCCTTTGCGAAAATCGGCGTGCCGTTGAGGTAAAAGCAAAATGTCGAACCGAAAATATCCTTTGAACGATCAAGTTCGATTGTACGAAGACCGATTTTCTTTGTCAAGGTTGTACCGTCAAGAGTAACAACTATTGTATAAAGCGGTTGTTTCGGCTTATTGCAAAGTTCTTTTGTCCACCACAGTTCCGGATTTTCAATAAGAATTTCGTTGTTTTCAATCGTTCTTTCCGTACCGTCGGGATAAACTATTTTTGCATTTACTTCTCCGCAGCCGTCAATTATCGGAGCGATTTTAACGGTAACTTTTCCGTTTTCGTGAAGCTGTTTGATTTCGACATCTTCAATTCTGTTATCAAAACAGATTACGGAAATATCGTCGGTGATACCGGAAAGTGCAATGTGCGGTCCCCAATCCCAACCGAAATGGCAATGGGGTTTACGAATATACGCAATTCCGTCCGTACCGTTAAAATTTTTCGGTATGGGATTTTCCGCTTGCAATTTTTCGGCAAGCGGTACGGGTGCGAAAAAGTTGATTTTTAGTGTATTATCACCCGTTTTAACATACGGCTTTATGTCAAATTCATATTTAAGATGGGCATTTTCGCCTTTTCCGACAAGACATCCGTTGATATAAACATCACAAACCGTATCGAGTGCTTTACACACAAGCAAAACTTTACGGTTATTAAGGTCGTCGTCACTCAAGTTAAACGTCTTTTCGTAAATCCAATCTTCTTTACCGACCCACTCGACAAGTTTTTCGTTGTTTTTGTAATAAGGATCGGGAATTACGCCAAGTTCAAAAAGCTGTGTAAAATTATCCGACGGCACGCAAACGGTATATTTTTCTCCCGTCGCACCTCTCGTCATTCCCCACTCGCCGTTCAAATTGTATGTAATCATAAAATCACCTTCGAAATTGTTAATACCATTGTATCAAAAAGCATACAGTTCGGTCAAGTTTTCGGACAATTCATTTATTTCAAGAAAAACAAAAAAGCGAGATTACTCTCGCTTTCAATTTCGATTAAATAATTTCACCGCCACCGAGAACTGTGTCGCCGTCGTATATCACCAACGACTGACCTTTTGTAATCGCTCTTTGAGGCTCGTCGAATTTCACGTGTAAAATTCCGTCATCATCTTGCCAAGCCGTTGCCGGCTGTTCTTTATGTCTGTAACGCACACGTGCAAGCACTTTTACCGGATTTACAAGCGGTTTTCCGCTGATAATATTAACATTTTTCGCCTTAACCGTATCCGAAAACAAATCTGCGTTATCACCGAGGATAATATTATTTGTTTCGGCATCTATATTAAGCACATACAAAGGGTTTTTATACGCAATTCCGAGGCCTTTACGCTGACCGACGGTATAATTCACTATACCCTTGTGTTCACCGAAAGAAAAACCGTCCTTGTGCATAAAAAGTCCCTTGGGATACTCTTTTCCGTTATAGCTTTTAATGAAGCCGACATAGTCCCCGTCGGGAACAAAACAAATATCCTGACTGTCTTTTTTGCGAGCATTTATAAAACCGTTTTCTTCGGCAATTTCGCGTATTTCGGTTTTTGTGTACTCACCCAACGGAAATTTAATGTGTTTAAGTTGTTCTTGAGTGAGCATATAAAGAAAATAGCTTTGGTCTTTCGCTTCGTCGACCGCTTTTTTCAGTTTATATTCACCGTTTTCAAACACGACACGTGCATAATGACCTGTTACCGTGAAATCACAGTTCAGCTCACGCATTTTATCCATCATTACACCGAATTTCAGTGTTCGGTTACATTCAACGCACGGATTCGGCGTTTTTCCTTGTTCATAGTGACCGATAAACTTATCAATTACATTTTGCTTAAATTCCTCTTTAAGAGGGAAAACATAAAAAGGCATATCAAGTTTTTCGGCAACAGCCCTTGCATCGCCGCAATCACCTTCGGAGTAAAGCTGCATAGTGGCGCCGACACAGTCATAGCCTTCGTTTTTCATCAATAAAGCGGCGACGGAGCTGTCAACTCCGCCACTCATTGCAATAACAGCTTTCATTTAATCACCCAAGCTCAAGCATCTTATCAATACAGCGTTTCGCCTCATTGACTGTTTTTTCGTCTAAAGTAATTTCTTCTCCGCCGTTTCCGCATATAGTGTTATAAAGGTCAACAAGAGTCGTGGCTTTCATATCGGGACAAATTAACTTTGTCGACAACGGATAGAAGCTTTTATCGGGACATTCGTATTGCAAAGATTCCGCAATGCTTATTTCCGTACCGATAATAAAACTGTTGTGATTGCTTTCTTTCGCAAACTTCATAATACCCGACGTTGAGCCGACATAATCCGCTTGAGCTACAACTTCCGGCTTACATTCCGGATGAACGAGTAAGAGCGAGTCCTTATAAAGTTCTTTTGCTTTTTTTACGTCCTCAGCCGTAATTTGACTGTGTATGGGGCAACCGCCGTTTACAAACTTAAACGTCTTTTCCGGCAACTGCTTTGCAACAAAATCACCCAAATTACAGTCGGGAATGAAAAGAATTTTATCGTTGTCGATTTTTTTCACAATATTAACAACCGACGCCGATGTTACACAAACGTCGCAAACGGTTTTAAGAGCCGCCGTCGTGTTGATATACGCCACAACCGTATAATCGGGATATTCTTTTTTCAGTTCTTCGATATATTCTTTGCTCATCTGCTCTGCCATAGGGCAGCCCGCAACGGAGCTTGTAATATAAACGGTTTTTTCCGGTGAAAGAATCTTAACTGTTTCAGCCATAAAACGTACTCCGCACATTATTACGGTTTTTGCTGCTGTTTTTTGTGCGAGAACACTCAACTGAAAGCTGTCGCCCGTGTAGTCGGCAACTTCGATAATCTCACGTGCAACATAACTGTGTGCAAGAATACAAATGTCTTTTTCTTTTTTTAATTGCAGAATTTTTTTCTGCATTTCCGTTACTGTCATTTTAAGAATACCTCCACCGTCTTTGACGTTCCCCTTTATATTTGACAAGGATGAGTGAATTTAATGATGATGTTCTTCAAATTCAAAGTCAGCCGGATTATATTCGATTCCGTTTTTGTCATAATAATCCTTAACTGCCGCTTTAATTGCCTGTTCGGCGAGAACAGAACAGTGAATTTTAACTGCCGGAAGTCCGTCAAGTGCCTCAACAACAGCTTTGTTTGTAAGCTTAAGTGCTTCGCTGAGGGGCTGTCCTTTAATCATATCTGTTGCGATTGAACTTGTTGCGATTGCGGACGCACAACCGTATGTGTTGAATTTAACATCTGTAATAATATCATTTTCGATTTTGAGATACATTTTCATAATATCTCCGCATTTTGCGTTACCTACTTCACCGACACCGTCGGCGTCGTCAAGCTTACCTACATTGTGCGGATTAACAAAATGCTCCATTACTTTTTCCGAATATTCCATTACGCTAAACCTCTTTCTTTTTGAATTTTTTCCCACAGCGGTGACATATCACGAAGTCTGTCGATAATCGGCGGGATTTTTTCTAATATATAATCAATTTCTTCAGGTGTGTTTTCTTCGCAAAGACTGAGTCTTAACGAACCGTGAGCAACCTCATGAACAAGTCCTATTGAAAGTAAAACATGACTCGGATCAAGAGAGCCCGACGTACACGCCGAACCGGAAGAAGCACTGATTCCCATTAAATCGAGGTACAAAAGGAGTGATTCGCCTTCAACACCCTCAAAACAAGCACTGACATTACCCGGCAATCTGTGTTCGCGGTCACCGTTTATACGGCTTAAGTCGATTTTCAAAATACCGTCAATGAGTTTTTCACGCATAGCTATAAGCTTTTTGTTGTTTTCTTCCATATTGTCGCAAGCGTCCTTGAGAGCTGTTGCCATACCGACAATGGCGGGAACGTTTTCCGTACCTGCACGGCGGTTCCTTTCTTGTGCACCGCCTTCTATAAGATTCGGAATTCTTAATCCTTTTTTGCAGTAAAGTGCACCTACACCCTTAGGGCCGTGGAACTTATGGCCCGAAAGGGACAGCATATCAATATTGTCCGCCTTAACGTCAACCGGAATGTGTCCGACCGCTTGAACGGCGTCGGTGTGGAAAAGCACTCCTTTTTCGCGGCAAACCGCACCGATTTCACGAATAGGCTGAATTGTGCCGATTTCGTTATTGGCATACATAACCGTAACCAATGCCGTATCCTCGCGAATTGCGTTTTTAACGTCATCAACCTTAACAATACCGTTTTCGTAAACATCAAGGAGAGTTATTTCAAAGCCCTCTTTTTCAAGTGCGTTTAACGTATGCAGCACTGCGTGATGCTCAAACTTTGAGCTGATGATATGTTTTTTGCCTTTTTTAGCCATTAAATGTGCGACGCCTTTAATCGCCCAGTTGTCACTTTCGCTTCCGCCCGACGTGAAATAAATTTCATCGGCAGTACAGTTAAGACACTGTGCTACGGTATTTCGTGCATCGCGAACCTTATGAAAAGCATCTTGTCCCACTGTGTGAAGACTTGACGGATTACCGTAAATTTCGGTAAAGCAAGGCAACATAGCCTGTAACGCTTTTTCCGAAACTTTCGTTGTTGCCGCATTATCAGCATAAACCTTCATATATACATCTCATTTCTAAGAAAAAATTATATTTCATACTAAATTACTGTGAATTCACTTATATGATACTACCACTGTAAAATTTTGTCAATATGACAATAAAAAATACGTCTATTTTGCGAAAAATTTTTCCGCAAATCTCACCGAACTCATAGCGTCTTTGCCGTAGAAGTCCGCACCTATCATTTCGGCATATTCCTCGGTAAGCACGGCGCCACCCACCATTACGGTTATGTCGGGATTATCCGCTTTCAGCAACTTAATCGTTTCTTCCATGGCGGGAACGGTTGTGGTCATAAGAGCCGACAGTCCGACAAGACGTATGTTTTCCTCTTTAACCGCCTTGAGAACCGCTTCGGGTTTTACGTCTTTGCCGAGGTTGACAACCTCATATCCGTAGCTTTCGAGCATAACCTTTACTATGTTTTTGCCGATGTCGTGAATGTCACCCTTAACGGTGGCAATCAGAATTTTTCCTTTTTTATTATCAACCGAATTCTTTTCAAATTCTTTTTTCAATACGGAAAAACTGATACTTGCGGTTTCGGCGCTCATTAAAAGTTCGGGAAGAAAAACCTTGTTTGTTTCAAAATCCTTTCCGACTTTATCAAGCGACGGAATTAAAACAGAGTCGATTATTTCAAGAGGAGTTTTTGTTTTCAGCTCTTTTTCCGTCTGTTCCGCGGCACAAGTCTTAAGCCCTTTTATGACCGCTGTCTTAAGGTCGATTTCACCTACGGAAATTTTCGAATTAACACTGTCGGTTGATTTTGAAATATACGTTTCGAAATTCGTATCAAGTCCCTTCAAAGCCGAAAAAGAATAATAAGAATTCATCATTATTTCGCTTTTAGGGTTGATTATTCCCGCGCTCAAGCCGTTTTCCAAGGCGAGTGTAAAAAATGCGGAATTCAAATTTTCACGTGACGGCAACCCGAACGATATGTTTGAAACGCCGAGCACGGTGTTAACGCCTAAATCACGTCGGATTCTTCTTAATGCTTCGAGAGTCACTTTTGCATTTTCGGTACCCGTACTTATTGTAAGACAAAGCGGATCTATGACTAAATCTTTTTTGTCGATTCCGTATTCATTAGCCGTTTTGATTATTTTTTCGGCGATTTTCACTCTGCCGTCGGCAGTTTCGGGAATACCGTCCTCATCAAGAGTAAGGCACACAAGAACGCCACCGTATTTTTTTACAAGAGGGAAAACCTTTTCCATAGACTCTTGCTTGCCGTTCACGGAATTTACCATAGGCTTTCCGTTATATATCCTCATTGCTTTTTCCAGAGCGACCGTGTCGGCTGTATCTATCTGCAACGGTGTGTTCAAAATTTCCTGAAGCCCCTCAACCGCGTCTGTCAGCATTTGCGCTTCGTCGATTTCGGGCAAGCCGACATTGACGTCGAGAATATCCGCACCTAAATCGGCTTGAGTGACACCTTCATTCAAAATATATTGCATATTTTTTTCGCGAAGTGCCTCTTTCATAAGGCGTTTGCCCGTCGGATTTATTCTTTCGCCTATTATTATCGGCTTTTCGCCTAAGAACACCGATTTCGAATAAGACGAAACAGCCGTGAAGTTTTTCTTTTCGGCAGGGATTATCTTGAGATTTCGGCACTTGTCGGTCATCGCCTTAATGTGTTCGGGCGTAGTTCCGCAACAGCCACCCAACGCACACGCACCCATTTCAACCATTTTTGCTTGCTTTTGAGCAAACTCGTCGGGTGTTACGTTATAAACCGTTTTGCCGTCTTTATTTACGGGAAGTCCGGCATTCGGCTGTACAAAAACGGGTATGCTTGAATACTTTTTCATTTCTTCCAGCAAAAGTATCATTTGGTCCGGTCCCAAGCCGCAGTTTATGCCGATACCGTCGACGCCGAGAGCCTCAAGCGTAATTACCGCATTTTTTATGTCCGCACCGGTCAAGAGCAAACCGTTTTCGTCGAATATCATTGATGCGAGCACGGGAAGTTCGGTGTTCTCTTTAGACGCCAAAACCGCAGCCTTGATTTCATATAAATCGCCCATTGTTTCAAGAAGAATAAGGTCGGCACCGGCTTTTTCGCCTACGATAACCTGTTCTTTAAAAAGTTCATAGGCACGTTCGAATTCCATTTCACCGCACGGTTTTAAAAGTTTACCCAAAGGCCCCACGTCAAGAGCGACAAAGCAATCTTTTTTCGCTTGTGCGACAGCTTTTTTTGCGAGCGAAACGGCACTTGTGATTATCTCATCTACATTGGAAAATTTAAGTGCATTGGCACCGAAAGTATTGGCGGTTATAATGTCGGATCCCGCATCTAAATATTCTTTATGAATTTTCAAAAGGACTTCGGGATTCGTTAAATTCATATTTTCGGGTAGTTCACCCGATTTCAACCCGTTTTTTTGAAGCTGTGTACCCATAGCTCCGTCAAAAAACAGAATTTCTTTTCCGAGCTTGTCTAACAGCATCCGCAGTTCCCCTTTTCCTTTTGCTTGTCAACCAAATACTGAAGCGTTATCGAATCGACAACCTCGTTGACGGCGTCAAGAATACATTGCCATATTTCAAGTGTTACGCAGTCCATACAGTTTTCGCAAGTGTTTTCTTCTGTCATAAGGCACGCAACGGGAGCAAGGCTGCCCTCGGTAACTCTTAAAATTTCGCCTACCGTATACTGTGCGGGCTCTTTTGTCAATCGGTATCCGCCCTGTGCACCGCGTGTGCTTTCGACAAGGTTTTCTTTTGATAAAAGCTTTATGATTTGTTCAAGATATTTTTCGCTGATGTTCTGACGTGTCGATATTGTTTTTATAGAAACGTATTCCCCGTGTGAGTGCAACGCCAAGTCGAGCATCAAACGAATTGCGTATCTGCCTTTTGTTGAAATTTTCATTTTATCATAACCTTTTACTGTTTATTTGTAGATTTTACAAGTTCGGGAATAATATACTACAATTTCAGTAGGAATTCAAGAGTAATTCACAGAAATTAAGTAGGAATTCGCAAAAAAAGTAACGCAGCCGAAAAGACTGCGTTGTTTTTACTGTTTTTTTACTTTTTCTTTCTTTGCGACGCTGTTCGTGTTCATTGAATTACGATAGACAACCAGTCGGCAGAAAAGGTATTCGGTTATAAGGTTGCAAGCCATGGTCACAACTTCGATTATGTAGTTATTTATACCCGACTGTTCCGCCACGTGTCCGAGATAAAGCGAAACCGGTGTAAAAACGCAATAAAAAAGTCCGACCTTAATCATTGCAACCGTCATATTTGTTGCCGATTTAAAAGTAAACTTTCTGTTTACCGTAAAATTGTAAAGAACCGACAAAATGAGCGACGGAAGGTAACATTTCCAGTGTTGCCAATTCGTCAGTTCGTGAATAAGCGTATACGATACAATTTGAATTATGCCCGCACCCATTGAAAACGCAACGAATTTCACAATTTGAACGAGCGTTTCTTTTGCCGATAATTTTTGCTTTTCCATTTTCTTTCCCCCGTTTTGATTTGTTTATATATTCGGATTAAACGACGGCATAAGTTTCAATTTAAACAAATTCGCTTTATGCCTACGGTCGATAAGTTCACGCTTTTCTTCGTCGTCGATTACGCCCGTTCTGATGTATTTATCAAGTTCGGCGTAAGTAAATCCCAAATTATCTTCATCGGTTTTACCGCAAAGCCCGTCGATCGGCGTTTTTTCAACAAGGTTTGCCGGCAGTCCCAAAAGATGACCGATTTGTTTCATTTCGGTAACGGTGAAGTTTGAGCAAGGACTGAAATCGCCCACCGAGTCACCGTAACGTGTCGAATAGCCAACCCAATCTTCAGAAAGATTACACGTATTCGCAACTCTACCGTTAACCGATTGACTTACGGCGTAAAGTGTTGTCATTCTAACCCTCGGCGGAATGTTTTGAACGGTCTGCGGAGTTACGTTTAAAGTTTTCGGCAAGCTGTTCATAATTTCGGAAACGGATTTTTCGATGTTTACGGTATAATTTTTAATTTCGAGATGTTCAACAAGCTGTTTTGCGCAGTCGATGTCATGCTGTTCGCCGCACGGCATCAAGACGCCGATAACCCTGTCTTTGCCGAGTGCTTCAACGCAAAGAGCCGCCACGATTGAAGAATCTTTGCCGCCGGAAATACCGACAACCGCATTGCAGCCGTTTCCGTTTTTTTCAAAAAAATCGGATATCCACGCAACGCACTTGTTTTTCTGCTCAAGTGCATCAAACTTATACATTTATTTGTCCTCCGTTCATTCGGTAATCGCCGTAATTTATTTTAGCACACTTTTATTTAACTTTCAACAAAGAAAAAAGAGCTACCGCGGTAGCTCTTTCGTGTTTTTTGCAAAGCCGTAACAAAATACGGTTTTGTTGCTTATTAAGAATTCTTTTTTACGGTGTACTTACCGCTTTCTTCGGTCACGGTATAATTGTCGGTATCGACATATTCGGTAGGATCATTTCCGAACGTACCGCCGGTAATGGTTACAACTGAATAAGAACCTGTATCCAAATAATCAATTTCACCGCCGGTTACAGTCAGTTTTCCGTAAGACATACTAATGCCGCGGTTAAATGTTCCACCGGTTACGGTAACGTCCGCAGTTTCACCATAGATACCAATTTCAAACGTTCCGTCTGCCAACCACTTGCCCGCGTTAACAACAAGCGTGCCGTAGCAATTGAGCGAAGGCTCAATCATAGGCTCCGGAGATGAGAAACGCACAATTCCGCCGCCTACACTGTCGTTAACGGTAAGAGTCGCACCGTTTTGTACAGCAAGTATTCTATATAACTCAAGTTTTTTTCCGTTAAGGTCCAACTCAACGGTAGTTGAATTTTTGATATAAATAAAATAGTCATTTGGATCGTTTTGTACGGTAACGGAGTCGCCCAATTTAACTTTGCCGCCTTCACCGAGTGCGTACAGCAACCCTGTTTGGTTTTTTACGACGGAAACAGTTTCGCTCGTCGTTCCGACTGTAGATTTAAGTGCCGTGACAGTATACGTGTTGTCGGTATTTTTTGTTACTTTACCGTTGTAATAAATATAGCTTGTCGGATCAAAATCGCAAATCACACGACCTATACCCGTATCACCGATTATGATGCCTTTGTCGCTACTACCCGGATAAACGTTCAGTGTCGTTTTTGTCAACGTAATGTCGCCGTTTTCAACTAATACGGTTCCGTTAAATACACAATTTTTTACGGTTGAAGTTCCGTCACTTTGAGAAACGATGCTTCCCGCACTTTCCAAAGTGCAATTTTCAACACTGACTGTTCCTTTATCGACGTTAATACACTGTGAGTTAGGGAATTTCAAACTGCCGTTTTCAAGAGTTAAATTACCGCCTTCGTTTACTTGAAAGCCGTATAAATCACCCGTTATTTTCTTTTCGTTAAGGTCTAACTCAACGTTTTTCGATACGGTAAGATTTTCGTTTTGCGATATCGTAATATCATTTTCCAAACGGATTTTTCCGCCGTTTGCGAGTGCGGTTCTCAAATCTTCTTCGGTTGAAACGGTCTGCAATTCTTTCGTAATCTTCACCGTAATGGTACCGAGGTCTTTGCTTTCGCTGATTGCGTCACCCGAAACGCCGAAATAAATTTTGCCGGACGGTACGGGAGAAAGTCCGCCTGCGATTGACGTTCCTTCTGCACTTTCAAGAACAAAGCTCTGTTTGTCGGTGCCAAGTGCCGTTGTCGAATCTTTTGTTTCGTAGAAACTGCCGGTTGTAGTCACGCCGTTACCGGCAGTAAAGCTAAAGCCGGCGATAATGCTGACATTAGAATGGTTTGTCACGGAAATTTCTTTTTTATCCGTGTTCCAAGAACCGTCTGTTTTAGTCGTTTTATGCGTTGTCACGTCATAACTGCTGTCACCGTCAGTATAGGTAAACTCCATCTTTTCCCAAACAATGTCCGCCGAAATTGTGGGAGTTACGGTTGTACCCGCAACGTATGTACCGGTAACGGTGATTGTCGTATCCGCAGTGCCGTTGTTGGTATCCTTATTTTCCGCTGCAAAGGCGGTTACGGAAACGCTTATCAACATTGTGACACACAGAAGGATTGATAATACTTTTTTCATAATGTATCTCCTTTTGCTTTAATGATTTATACTATCGCCCTTGCAGACGGTTAGCATCAAATAATAAATAATACAGATTGAAAACGTTAACTATTCATTTTTGGAAACAGAAACCGTAATCTGTCCCAACGGTGCTTTTTCCATTTCCTCACTCGGTTTACCCGAAAGGGACAACTGTGTGCTGTCACTTTCCCCTACCGCAACGGTCATATTCTGTTTTGTAAAGCTGCCGCTGATGTCGTTTTCGGTTGTATAGACAAAGTTCGCTTTAATATCAACATTTCCGTTGTTTTCCACCGTAATCACGCCGCCGTCCGTATTCCACTTGCCGTCGCCGTATTTATGACTTTCGGTGCTGTATTCACCGTCGGTGTATGTAAAATTCATAGATGTCCAACTGATATCGACAATAATAATGTCGGTTTTTTCGTTATAATACTGCGGATCGTTATTTTCGTTGTACAAGACTGTCTTTCCCGTAAAGTTAGGATATTTGTCTGTATCGATTGTCTGTTTCCAAACAAGTTCGTCTTCGGAGGCAGAGCCGTTTAAAAGATATGCTACAATGCCCGAATTAAAGGCGGTTTCGCTATATTCGACGGTCTGTCCCTCAACGTCGGATGATGATGCTCCCGACTTGGCGGTACCGATGCCGTATTGTATTATACCGCCGCATTTCGCACAACCGCTAAGGTAATAGCAGTTTGTAACCGTACCGCAGCCATCAAACTCATTTGAACCTACAACAGCGCCCGCACTGTTATAGTCACCGTAAATTTTACCCGTGTTATAGCAATTTATGACTGAACCGAATTCTATCGGGGAAACGGCGCCGTTAAAATTGCAGCCGACCATACCGCCGACTTCAATACTGCCGCCGATATCACCCGTGTTGTAACAGTCTTTAACCGTGTCCGCGTTTTGACCGACTATGCCGCCGACAGATTTGTTTCCGTTTATCATAGCGGTATTGTAACAAGTCATAACTTTGCCTTCGTTAAAACCGACCACGCCGCCGACATTGGTTTCGAAGCTTGTAAGCGTACCGCTGTTGGAACAACCCTTAACGGTACCCGAATTATAACCGACCACGCCGCCGGAATATGTGTCCCTTTTGAACAGTGTACCGGCATTGGAACAGTTTTCCACACTGCCACGATTAACACCGACAACACAACCGACCTTGCCGTAAGAACTGAAATAAGAGTCCTTGACGGTCACATTCTTAACTACGCCGTTTGTACCGACATAAGCGAACATTCCGCCGGCGGCAATCTGTTTATCTTCGGAAAGCCACTAAATTCCCGAAACGGTAAAATTTCCGCCGTCAAAGGTACCTGTATAATCTGCCGTGTCGGAAATCGGTGTCCACTCACGAAAGTTACTTACATCTTCGACCAAATTGCCGTCTGTGTCAAGCACACCCGTATTGACCGTAATGTTGTCCGTCAGCTTTACATTAATGTCTTGTCTGTCCGAATCGGTCAAAGCCGCAAAAGCGTACAACTCATCTGCCGTGGATATTTCGTAATATCCGTCACCGTCTGTATCGTTAAGTTTAACTTCACTTCCGTTGTCGATTGTCACGGTCAGTGTTTCCGCCGCCGACACCGTAAAATTCATAATCGGAAACACGCCGATTATCAACGTTACAGCCAACAGCAAGCTTATTATTCTGTTTTTGGTTTTTAGTTTTTGTGCCACTTTTTTTGCCTCCGAAACATTTTTCGACATTTCCGTTCCCGTTATTTATACTTACAAAACTATTCTGTTATTCGGCATTGTGTACGCCGAATTCCAAATTTTCTTCCAACTCACGCAATGTTGTGTCTATCATATCTTTTACGATTGTCGGATAATCGAACTGCGATACAAATTCGACTGCCTGACGTATTTTTTCCTCCGGCACATGATACAGAAGAAACGTGTTTTCAAGAAACGCCTCAACCTTTTGCTCCATCGTAAACCACATATCGCAAGGAATTGTCATAAAGCCTCGCATAATGCCGCCGGAAGCGATCTCTTTTTTATAGAAATCTTTCTTTTCGAATTCCGGAAGTTGCTCTTTAAACACATATTCAAGTTTGTCGGTGATTGTGCTTTGAATAAGCTCCGTCGTTTTCTTCAGTGAATATGCGGTTGCGTAAAGGTCGCGAATGTTTTCGCCCGACTCGGTAAGATAAAGCTGAAGTGTTGTTTCCACCGCATAGAAAAGTATCTTATCTTCGGGAAAGTCCTTGACCATTTCCGATGCCTTGTCAAACTGCCGATTTAAAACATACTTCACAAGCTCATATAATACGCCTTCTTTATCACCGAACAACTGATAAAACGTACTCACGGAAACGTCCGCACTTTTTGCAAGCTCTCGCACCGACGTGTCGGAATAACCCTTCTGTAAAAAAAGCTTTGCCGCACAGCTCATCATATATGTTCGCTTAAGCTCCATTTCCGCCGCTGTCTTACCCGCCATATCTGTTTCTCCTATCTTTTTAAAAGCGTATAATAATCGTGTTTCGAAACGCATTACAAGAACGCGTTCCAACCTTTGTTTATTTTAGCATAACGCCAATAAAAACACAATAGGTTTATACGTTTTTTTACGAAAAAACATACAACTTTTTTGTACCGTAGGCTGTAAAAAAAGTGACATAAAAAAGCGTGAAAAGTGTAAAAAAAGCAAAGTCTACACTCGCCTCGGTAAACTTTGCTTTTCGTTGTTATATTTCGTCGAAAATTTTCCACGATACGATTTGCACGCCTTTGTCTTTGGCTCTCTGCTGAAGGTTTCCGCTTTTAAGAATTTCGTATTCGTAAACTCTTTTTTGCCATTCGCCCTGCTCTCCTTCGATTGCAAGAGCGGGATGAAGGAACATTTCGGTAACACCGTCAATGCAGTTGTCTATCGCATCCGTATAATATTTTTCGAGGGCATCACGGTTCGGAATTTGTTTGATTGATTGCGGATTCGAAACAAGGTCGTCAAGCATTTTTACGCCTCTTTTTTCACCGAGATGCACAATGTGGTTCTGAAACTTTTTCACAACGGCGGGAAGCTTTGTGCCCAGCTGTCTTTCAATAAACCCGCTTGTTTTCGGAAAACGGTACGCAAGAGAATGTTCTCGGCAGAAATCGAATGCGTCTATGTAAAATCTTCTGCCGTTAATTCCGTACAGCGTAGCACAGTGGTTATCGGCGTGGTCAACCGTACCGCCGTTGCGAGTAATGAAAAGATACTGTTCTTCAAGCTCTTTTCTCACGTCTTTTCTTCTCGTTTTGAAAGTTAAGTCTTTCTTGTCATCGGGAAGTCCGTTTTTAAAAGACGGTGCGTCGGAAATACTGTTCCATAAATTTTGAGAACTGTCCGAATTGATTGTCAAATGAACTCCGACATCAATTTTTTCGGACTTTGAAAATTCGACCGCTTCGCTTGCCGCGTCGGCAACCGACATAAGAGAAGTTGATGAAATAAGCCCTGCTTTCAGCAACTCTTTAATTGCGGCGTTTTGTTCTTTGTTATAGCCGAAATCATCGGCATTTATAATAAGATACTTACTCATTTTCTTTCTTTTCCGGCAATTTAAGGAAGAATGAAATTACGCTTGCCAATGCCATGGCGATAAACGGGAACACACAAAGAAGAACCTTTGCCGCCAATGCCGGATTATCACCGGGTTCATCGCCGCTGACAAATCCGAAAATTTCACTTGCTATGTAAAACGCAAACGAAGTAAAGAGTCCGTTAAGACGGTTCATAACACCGACAAGGGAGTTAATGATGCCTTCTCTCTTAATGCCGTTTCTCTGATAGTCGTCGTCGACGATTTTGGCACCGATACAGTCCATGGTCGTAAGACAAGCCGCAATGCCGAATCCCATAACAGCCGCAATGCCGATTGCGACGGGTAAAGTTTTCGCAAAATAAAGCGGAATAAAGCCGATTGCCATTACGATGAAGCCCGTTCTCCAGATAGCCGTAACGGGAAGTTTTTTGGCGATTTTAGACCAGAAAAGAATTCCGATTACCGCAACTCCGAGAACAATTCCGAGCATAATTGTGGTTGTACTTCCGCCCAAGCCCAATGTGTATTTAACGTAGAACGGCAAAGCTTGTGAAAGAAGTGCGAATGCAGCCGAATAGAACGCACCGGCAAGTCCGAACATCCAGAAATGAGGGTTTTTAACTAAAGCGATAATGCTGTCGATAAGACCGGGCGTTTCGAGATCCTCGTAATCGGTACTTTCGTGACAGCCCAAGAAACTGTACATCATTACAGCAAGTGCGAGAATACCGTAAATTAAAGCTGTAAGTCGGTAGCCGATTCTTTCGGTGATCATAGGAGTAAGAGCAATGCTTATTGCCATTGCGAACAACTGACAAATTTGACGGATACCGTTTGTTTTCGCTCTTTCGTCATCGCTTTGGAAAAGATCGGGGAACAATGCTCCGTAGTTTGCGTTAACGAGTGAATCGAGAGTACCCGTTAAAATATACATTAAAAGCATATAAATAAACAGCATACCTTTTTCGCTCTCGATAAACGACGGAACGTTAAAGAACAAAATGAAGCACAAAACAAGCAACGGCGTGCCGATTACGAGCCACGGACGGCGTCTGCCCCATTTTGAACGTGTTCTGTCCGAAAGAAAGCCGTAAACGGGATTGTCGATTGCGTCAACGAACGTGTAAATGAAAAGCACAAGTGAGTACTTTTTCATTTCAAGTCCGAGCATATCGACATAGTAGATTGCCGCAAAGGATTTGAACATATTTATCGGAAGCGATGTTCCGAACATTCCGAATCCGTAGCGGAAAGGTGTGGTTTTTTTCAGTGGGCTTGTGTTAGTTGTTGTCATTTGACCTAACCTCCTGTTTAAAATAAATCGGATTTGAAATTGCCGTAAGTTTTTTTCGTATAAATCCTTTATACGCTTTTATATATGCAAATTTTATGCCTTCGGCACTGATTTTTGCCTGAGAATTAACAAGCTTTATTTCTTTTTCGTATTTGTCCGTAACAAGAACCAAACTCTTGCAGTCGGATTTTATGACAAGCGGTATGTCGGGAGTATAGTCGACCGTGTCCCCCATAATTGCATCCTTATAAGTCAAGCTGAGTTTCGGACTTTCTTTATCTTCGCAAACAAAGCAATGCCCTTTTTCGATAGCCTTTAGAATATCCGACGACGACGGTGATTCGCAATATACCGCCGTGAGCGGACTTCCGAGCTTTACAAAGCCTCTTTTTCTGTGGAAATCGCTTCCTCCTACGGCGTTGATTTTGCGTCCGGATTTAAGAAGATGAGTCCACCACTGTATTGCATCGGTATTGCGTTTCGTCATGGGGCCGTTCCATATTTCCATACAGTCGAAAACAGTGTCGTCTTCCCATAAATACGGGCAAATGGGACATTTGGGATGATTAACCGAAACGAGAGCGCCTTTTTTTCGCGCGTTGGAAATGAGCGTTCTCATTTCATCTTCGGAATTCGCGATAAACGAGTTGTCGAACGGGTCCTCGACACCGAAAAGGTTTATGTGTCCTTTATAGTGAGTCCATTCGACTGCCGGAACGAAAGTCAGTGAATCAATATGGGGAAGATGATAGTTTTCCGAAAAATTATTGTGATTTGCAAGCCCGATAAAGTCGAGCCCTTTTTCTTTTGCCGCCACACCGAGTTCAAAGGCACTCATAGCACCGTCGGAAGCTGTAGAATGAATATGCAAATCTCCCATCAAAAGACGCGGTTGTTTTTTCTTGAACGATATTTTGTAAGTAACGGTAACGCCTTCGTCTGTTATGTGATAAGCGCCGACGATAATTTTCCATTTTCCCGCATTGATTTTTTCGCACAAATATCCGCTTGACGAGTCAAACTCACCGACGCTTATAGATTTGTGAGCACTTCCCGACCAACCTAAGAAACGGCTTTTTTCATCTTCGAGACCTATATCCACCGTATTTGACGGCATTAAATCGGACATCATACCTTTATGCTTCGTAAAATAGCTGTATTCGACCGTGATTTTTTCGACATTTTCCGGAACGTCGAAATCTACAGTGTAATATGTGCCTTCTTTTTCTTTAGGTATGAAATGCGACATAACCCGAACAATAACATCCTCCGCCAAATAATCACCCCTTTTGATGAATTGTATAAATTCATTTTAACCTATGCGGTCGCTTTATTCTTGCTTTTATTTTAAAAATATATGCGATTTTTTTAATTTTTTTGCGTTCGGTTGACAAAAACCGACAGTAAATGATAATATGTTGATATTAAATCGTGAAAATGGCAGGTGTGAAAATTGAACATAAATTTCGAAAATAGTGAAGATAACTTGGCAGAATTAGTCAATTATCACAACAATAAGTCGCTTGAAAGGTACGGAATTGCTTGCCATTGGTGGAATTCGGAAACGACAACCTTGCACTATCATAATTTTTACGAATTTTTTATTGTTACATCGGGAGAAGCGGTTCATGAGCTGAATTCGAAGAAGCAAAATCTGCACAGAGGAATGCTTGTTTTTATAAGGCCCGCCGACAGACACAGAATTATTTCTTCTTATTTGAAAAAAAGCGCTCATATAAACATCAGCGTAACCGACAGTAAACTGAAAAGCATTTGCCAAGCAATCGGTGTGCCTTTTGACGAGCTTATAAACAATTTCGAAAACACAATAACTCTTTCGGTTGACGAGCTTGATTCTTTTGTCAAAAAAGCCGAAAAAATAAGTCTTATGTACTTCAACTCCGATGACAGATATCATATTTTAACCGCGGAAATTCTTGTCGATGCGATTTTCAAGCTTTACAAACGGTCTATTTCCTCCGATTTTGATTTTCCGAATGAATTCAACGACATTCTGGAAAAACTTCATTCTCCGGAATACTATAACTGCAAGGCTGAAGACGTATATTCGCTTGCCGGTTTTTCCGCCCCCGTTGTAATTGAAATGTTTAAAAAATATACAAACAAAACCGTTGTTGAATATCTGCGGTGCATAAAGATGAACAAAGCTTGCGAACTGCTGGAAAATTCAAATATTTCGATTGTTGAAATTTCCAATATTCTCGGTTATGCGAGCTTGAGCCACTTTAATACGGTCTTTAAAAAATACGCGGAAATCACTCCGGCTGCTTACCGTAAACAAAAGCGTAATAATTCTTCAAATTATTAAGAGATGGTATAGTGCTACACCGAACAGCAGATTTAAAGCTGCTAAAAAGGAAGAACTGTCGGCTTATCAGCTTTCAAGATACACTTCCGTGAAGCAAATAAACCGCATTTTCAAGTGACCGATGCAATGATGGAATTTATGAAAAGCAACGGTATGTTGTAACAGAAAAAGAGCCTTGCTTCTTAAAAGAAACAAGACTCTTTTAATTTTAAGTGTAATTTCAAATCCTTTTCGTACCGCTTTATGAGTAACGGTTAATCGAGAGGCTTCATTGTCGGGAAAAGGAGGACGTCACGGATTGCCTGACTGTCTGTTAAGAGCATTGTCATACGGTCGATTCCGAAACCGATACCGCCCGTTGGAGGCATACCGAGTTCAAGAGCATACAAGAAGTCCTCGTCTGTTGTGTTTGCTTCCTCATCGCCTTGAGCCAAAAGTTCTTCTTGTGCTTTAAAGCGTTCTCTTTGGTCGATAGGATCGTTAAGCTCCGAATAAGCATTTGCCATTTCCCAACCGTTCATAAAGAACTCGAAGCGTTCAACATAATCGGGATTTTCGGGCTTTTTCTTTGTAAGCGGAGAAATCTCTATCGGGTGGTCCATAACAAATGTAGGCTGAATGAGGTGTTCCTCAACAAATTCTTCAAAGAAAAGGTTGAGAATATCGCCCTTCTTATGACGTTCTTCATATT
>CAZTMZ010000019.1:0-33122 GCA_964615315.1 uncultured Eubacteriales bacterium
AGCCTTAATTTTGTCGATAAGCTCTTCGAAATATTTCTTGCCGACTTCCATAACAACGTCGGAATACATTTGAATAAATCTTCTGTAGCAGTCATAAGCCCAACGAGCGTTGCCCGACTTTTCAGCCATAACTTCAACAACTTCTTCGTTAAGACCGAGGTTGAGGATTGTATCCATCATACCGGGCATTGATGCACGTGCACCGGAACGAACCGAAACAAGAAGCGGATTTTGTGTATCACCGAATTTTTTGCCTGTGATTTCTTCCATCTTGTCGATGTACTCCATGATTTCAGCTTGGATTTCAGCGTTGATTTTTCTGCCATCCTCATAGTATTGTGTGCAAGCTTCCGTTGTAACTGTGAAGCCTTGAGGAACAGGGAGACCGAGACTTGTCATCTCTGCAAGGTTAGCACCTTTACCGCCGAGAAGTTCACGCATTGTTGCGTTACCCTCTTTGAAAAGGTAAACAAACTTCTTACTCATTTTTTATACCTCCAAAAAATTATTAACGTAATTTTGCGGTGTACGTCTTTTCACCGACATACTTAACCTCATAAATTGTAACAGAATTTGTCCGCAATTTCAATACTTTTAATTCACTTTTTTGCTTATATAAAATTTTGTTCGCTTATAACTAAAATTTGTCGTTCGCGACGATAGACTTTTAGTACAAATTATGGTATATTTCTATTATAAATACGAAACGGTGATAATTTTGGAACTTTTAAATTACGAAATTCTTAATGCGTCTGCCAATGCAGACAAAAATTCAATACCTATGTTTTCGTGCGACACATACCCCTGCTTTATTGATTTGGCTTTTCCGAAAAATATGAGCGTTCATGAGGTACTGCCCGTTTTTCCGGACAACGCCGAGGTTGATTACGATGTCTTTTCGAGTCTTGACGGCGTAAATTTTCACAAGCTTCGCAAGAGTCCGAAAATCGCAAGATACATTCGAATTTTCATTAAATATTACAGCGGGGCTTCTCCGACGGTCAACAACATTGAAGTCATCGGCGAAAACTGTAATTTTCCCGCCAAAAAGGTAACTTTCAAAGAGCCCGAAGTATTCGATAAAACCGAATATTCCAAGGAAATAACCGACGGCGATATTATTGATGACATTGTCGGAATTATAAGCCGTACCATAGGCGAAGAATACGTTGAGCAGTTTGAAATACGACTTGACCGACGCTTAAAGGACGAATATTTCACAATCGAATCGCTTCGCGGAAAGATAAGACTTATTTCCAACTGCGGCGTAGGGCTTGCGAGTGCTTTTAACTACTATTTAAAGGAAATTTGCAACTGTCATATTTCAAGATTCGGAAAGCAGGTTTCTCTGCCGAAAAACTTGCCTCAAGTAAACGGCAAAATTCACAAACAAGCCGCTTGCCGTTACAGATATGCCTATAATTATTGCACCCACTCTTATTCAATGGCTTTTTGGGGCGAAGAAGAATGGCAAAAGGAAATAGATTTTTTGGCTTTAAACGGCGTAAATCTTGTGCTTGACATTCTCGGTATGGAAGAAGTTTACAGAAGATTTTTAACAAAGCTCGGTTACCGTCACAGAGAAATTAAAAACTTTTTGACCGGTCCCGCATATTTTGCGTGGTTTTATATGTCAAACATTCATTCTGTCGGCGGTCCGATTCACGACGACTTTTTCTTTGAAAAGTGCGAACTGGCAAGAAAAAATCACAGAAGAATGAAGGTTCTCGGTATGGACGTTATTCTTCAAGGTTATATGGGCATTGTACCCGACGACATTCAAAAGAAAGATCCCGACGTTTCCGTTATCAAGCAAGGAAGATGGAAGGGACTTGAAAGACCTTTAATTGTCAGTCCCGACAGTATGGCTTACGTTAAATACGCCAAGCTCTTTTACGAAAGTCAAAGAGAGGTTTTCGGAGATATCACTCATTTTTACGCGGGCGATATATGTCACGAGGGCGGAAAGCTTAACAAAAAGCAAGCAAAGGAGAGCTATACCAACGTAATACAAAGTATGCTTGCCTTTGATAAATCTGCCGTTTGGGTAGTTCAGTGTTGGGCGCTTAATCCGTCTAAACTGTTCACAAGTGCCGTCAAGCAGTACCGCAATGACAGAATTATGATGCTTGACCTACATTCCGAAAAAACAAATCACAACGCAAACAAGTTCGGCAGACTCGCAAAATACGGCAATGTTTTGTCGGGCGTTCTTAATAATTTCGGCGGAAGGCACGGACTTTACGGCTGTGTCGACACACTTCCCGGCAAAATCAAGGAAGCCGCTTCACGCCCCAACTTTAAAGGCATCGCCCTCACTGCCGAAAGCGTAAACGTCAATCCCATTGTAACGGATATGCTTTTTTCTTGTGTGTGGGACGACAATGACGACGTCGGTCTGTGGGCTGAAAAATACTGCATCCGCCGTTACGGAAAAGAAAACGAAAACATTTCAAAGAGCATAAAACTGCTTTTGAAAACCGTTTACAGCGAGGAAAACTGTTCAAGTCCGTTCGGTGCCAACGAAACAATGGGTTGCCGACGTCCTCTTGATCCCGAAACAAAGCTTATGACGGCACGCGGTTCGGTAAAAATTCCTTATTCCGCAACGGAGTTTGACGAGGCGGTAAGGCTCTTCCTTGCCGATTAC
The DNA here is from genome assembly GCA_964615315.1 of uncultured Eubacteriales bacterium. Classification (GTDB taxonomy): domain Bacteria; phylum Bacillota; class Clostridia; order Oscillospirales; family Acutalibacteraceae; genus Fimenecus. The sequence continues at coordinate 2,651 of CAZTMZ010000019.1, forward strand.
GACAAATTCAAATCCAACGAATGTTACGTTTACGATGCCGTCGACCTTTTAAGGCAATCGCTTGCAAACAAGCTCAACGAAACCGCAAAAAAGGCTGTGTCATCATACAAGTCAAAGGATTATCTGTCTTTTACGGATTACGCCGAAAAGCTTCTTTCACTTTTTGACAAGCTTGACCGTGTTCTTCTTAACAGTAAGGCCTTTTCATTCGCTTCATACATTGAGCCGGTCGAAGAATACACTCAAAAGCTTGACGATTTCACACGTGAGCTTTATATGATTAACGCTAAAGCTTTAATTACGACGTGGTATTGCAGACAGCTTTCCGACAAGGGCAATCTTCACGATTACGCACACCGTCAATACGGCGATATGATGATTTCATTTTACAAAATGAGATGGGAAAAGCTTATCGAACAAGTCAAAATCGAAATGGACGGCGGCAAGCCTCAAGAAATAGATTGGTTTAAGGCGGAATGGGACTGGGTACTCGGCGAAACAAAATACACAAAGAAAGTTCGCACCGACAGTCTCAAGGCTTTGGGAAAACAAATATTGGAAAAATAAAATTTTTATCCGTCTGAATTTAATATGCAATTTCGCAAAAGTCCGCCTTAAACGGCGGATTTTTACTTTTCCCCACCGCTTTTTAAAACTTTAAGCAATGACACATCGCCTTTTCACCGCTATAAAACGAAAAGAAACGGCTGTTGACTTTTTTCTATTGCCGCTGTATAATTTGAAAATGAATTCCATTTTCAAAGGTGTGTTCACAATGGGCTATGAAACAAAACAGAGCAAATTGGTTTATGAGTTTTTAAAAAGTCACAGCGAAAAACATTTTTCGGCGGAAGACATATATTTTGAGCTTATAAACAGTGGCGAAAAAATCGGTAGGACAACTGTCTACCGTCAGTTAGATAAATTGCTCGAATCGGGTGTTGTCAACAGATATTCAACCGACGACAATTCTCATTGCTATCAATTTGCCGACTGTTCAAACGAACATAATCATTACCACTTAAAGTGTTCTGTCTGCGGAACGCTTTTTCATACGGAATGTGATTTTCTTGACCGACTTTCAAATCACATCTTAAAAGACCATCAGTTTACCGTTGACCCTTCGAAAACCGTACTTTACGGAGTTTGTCGGCACTGTGCAAAGGAGAATTAAAATGACTTCGTTTTTACATATTCACACACATGAATTTTCGTTTACCGTTCACGGTGTCCTTGAACTTGTAAAGGATTCCGCCGTTGAAACCGTTAAAATGCTTCCCTTCTTGTTCATCGCGTTTTTGATTATCGAGTTGTTGGAACATCACGCGATGGGCAAAATAAACAACGCTTTTAAAAAGTCGGGAAAAGCGGGCCCGCTTATCGCTTCGCTGCTCGGTTGTGTTCCGCAATGCGGCTTTTCTGTGTTAAGTGCAAATCTTTATTCCGGCGGTGTTATAACGCTCGGCACCTTAATAGCCGTGTTTCTCGCCACCTCGGACGAAGCCGTCATTCTTTTAATGTCGTCACCCGATGCGGCAAAGGAAATCGCAAAGCTTATTGTCACAAAAATCATAATCGCGGTTATTTTCGGTTACATTATCGACTTTTTATTCAGAGAAAAATGTCATTACTGTCACGAACATGACAGCGAACACAAGCACGAACATTCACACGATTTATGTGAGCAAGACCACTGCGGTTGTGACGACAGCAAGGGTGTTTTGCGTCCCACCGTTATTCACACGGCAAAGGTGTTCGGATTTTTGCTTTTATTCACCGTTATAATCGACTTTGCGGTTGCGGTTATAGGAACCGAAAAACTTTCCTCGATTTTGTTAACCGACTCGGTATTTCAACCGATTTTGACGGCACTTATCGGCTTTATTCCGAACTGTGCTACGAGTGTTTTGATTACACGTCTTTACATTGAGGGTGCTATAAGCTTCGGTTCGGTTATCGCAGGACTTTGCACAAATGCCGGTGCCGGACTTTTAGTACTGTTCAGAAACAAAGCAAAGATAAAAGAAAACCTCAAAATAGCGGGAATTTTGTATATTTGCTCAATAATTTCGGGAATAATTTTACATTTCGTACATTAAAAATCACTTTACTTTTAAATTTTAATGTGCTAAAATTTTAAAGAGTAAAAGTATTATCGGAGGTTATTTTTAATGGGTATAAGTTTTAAAAACGACAACACGGATTTCCTTGTTGATTGCATTATGCAGCTTAAAACCGAAGAAGAATGTTACGCTTTCTTTCAAGACCTTTGTACCGTAACCGAATTTCATTCAATGGCACAGCGCTGTGTTGTGGCAAGAATGTTGTCCGAAAAGCGTGTTTACAGTGACATTGTCAAAGAAACCGGAGCTTCTACCGCTACAATAAGCCGTGTAAACCGTTCTCTTAATTACGGTGCCGACGGCTATGAAAAGATTTTCGAAAGAGTAAAAAAATGAAATACGGTATTTTTTCATCTGTTTATGACATTTTAACCGAAAATGTCGAATATACGAAAATTGCCGACAAAATATGCTCTCTGTTAAATCAAAGAGGAATTAACAGAGGGCTTTTGCTTGACCTTGGGTGCGGTACGGGTACCGTTTCGTTTCTGCTTGAGGAAAAGGGCTTTGACGTCATCGGCGTTGACCCCAGCGTTGATATGCTGACAGTTGCGAACGAGAAAAAATACGAACTCGGCTCAAATGCGATTTTCCTTTGTCAAAGCGGTGAAAACCTTGATTTGTACGGTACCGTTGACTGTGCCGTTTGCTGTCTTGACACCGTCAATCACATTGACGGCTTAAGCGGTGTGAAAAAGGTGTTCGAAAACGTCTCTCTTTTTATGAATATGGGCGGTATTTTTATATTCGATATAAACACGGTTTACAAGCACAAAAGCGTTTTAGCCGACAATACATTCGTTTACGATATGGACGACGTGTACTGTGTTTGGCAAAACACATTTAACGAAAGCGATATGCGTACGGACATCGACCTCGACTTTTTTATAAAAGAAGAAAACGGAGAAAGTTTTGAAAAATACAGCGAAAGTTTTTCCGAATACGCCTATGACACGGACGTGATTTTAAAATTGTTAAACGACTGCGGTTTTGAGGTTGTCGATATGCTTGACGATTATTCGAGCCTCCCGCCGACTCAATCAACGCAAAGGATTACCGTCGTTTGCAAAAAAGCGAAAACTATTTTTAAGGATGAACTCAAATGAATGAACTTGTAAGAATGATTTCGGAAGACGGCACACTTTACGTGCTGGCGTTGAACTCAACAGAAATGGTCAGAGAAATGCAGGAAATTCACAACACATCAAAGGTGTGTTCCGCCGCTTTGGGCAGACTTATTACGGCATCGTCAATGATGGGTGTGCTTTTAAAAGGTGAAAAGGACACCTTGACGCTGAAAATTAGCGGTGACGGACCTGCTTCACCCGTCGTTGCCGTAAGTAACTCGCAAGGCAACGTAAAAGGATATATCGGTTATAACAGAGTCAATATGCCTCTCAACGAAAAGGGCAAACTTGACGTGTCGGGAGCTATCGGTAAAAACGGCTTTTTGACGGTTATCAAAGATCTCGGAATGAAAGAGCCGTACTGTGCGCAAATACCGATTATGACCGGTGAAGTTGCGGAAGACATTACCGCTTATTACGCAACAAGCGAGCAGACACCGACAGTTTGTGCCTTGGGCGTTCTTGTTAATCCCGAAGACGAAAGTATTCTTGTTTCGGGCGGCTTTTTAATTCAGCTTTTGCCGACTGCCGACGAAGAAACGATTTCTCTTGTCGAAAAGGGCTTGAAAGACCTTAAACCCGTTACAACGATGCTTGCAAACGGACTTACACCTCAAGACATTTGCCGCACGGTGTTGCCGGAATTCAACTTGCAGTTACTTGACACTCAAAACGTAGATTACAGATGCGACTGTTCCGTCGAAAGAGTTACCTCGGCACTTATCGGTGCCGGCGCAGACGGTCTTCGTGAGATGGCGGAGGACGAACAAACCGAGGTCGTTTGCCATTTCTGTAATAAAAAATATATTTTCACAAAAGAGCAAATTTTAAATCTTCTTAAAGATGCTCAATAAGTTACGAAAAAAGCCAACCGCATTCAAATTGCAGTTGGCTTTTAATTATCTTTGCCGAAGTGTCAAGAAAAAAAGCACTACCTTTTCGGTAGTGCTTTTTCAGTTGTTAAAATTATTCAGCTTCAGGTGCTCCAACCGGACAAGCGTCTGCACAAGCTCCGCAATCGATACAAGTATCAGCATCAATTACATAAAGGCCGTCGCCTTCCGAAATAGCTTCAACGGGGCAACCGTCTGCACAAGCGCCACATGAAATGCATGAATCGTTAATTACGTATGCCATAATTTAAGAACCTCCCTTAAATAAGTTAACTACATTGTAACATATAAAAATTAAAAATCAAGTAGAAATTTATTCAATTCCCTTTAATGCTTCCAATTCTTCCTTTTCAACGCGTATTTTAGCATCCTTAAGAAGCTCGACTTTATGACGGTGAACAGTTATCGGAGCTGCTTCGGGCCTTTTTTCAAGTTGAACTTTCAACATACCGGTAATCAAATTATTCTCGATAACGGTACCCTTGCCCTCCGGAGATTTCACAATAGCCCCCACCTTCGGCGTAACTCTTAAAAGATGTTCATAAGTATCCTGTTCGTATTTAAGGCAGCACATAAGACGTCCGCACGTTCCGCTGATTTTCGTGGGATTAAGCGAAAGTCCCTGTTCCTTTGCCATTTTTATTGATACGGGTTGAAAATCGTTTAAAAACGTATGACAGCAAAACGGTCTGCCGCAGACACCGAATCCGCCGACCATTCTCGACTCGTCACGGACACCTATTTGACGAAGCTCTATTCTTGTTCTGAATACAGACGCCAAATCCTTTACAAGCTCGCGGAAATCGACTCTGCCGTCCGCCGTGAAATAGAAAAGAATTTTACTTCTGTCAAATGTGAACTCGACGTCTACGAGATTCATATCAAGATTATGAGCCGCGATTTTTTCTTCGCAAATCGTAAGCGCTTCTTTTTCTCTTTGCTTGTTTTCCGAAAGGATTTTTATGTCCTCATCGGTAGCCGCACGAATAACTTTTTTAAGCGGCTTGTTTATGTTGTCCTCGTTTGTCGGGTGATTTTCTTTTGCGACGTAGCCGCACTCAATACCGCGTACCGTTTCAACCATAGCCCAGTCGCCTTTTTTAAAGTTTATTCCGTCAGCGTCAAAATCGTAAATCTTTCCGCCGTCTTTAAATCTGATGCCTACTGTTTCAATCATATATATCTCCTATCTGCCGATTGCTCTTTTAAATTCATAGCTCATTCTGACAACAAGTAAGTTGTTGTTGCAATTTCGCTCTATCGACTTAATCAATTCGTCACAAACCGAAATAAGCTGTAAAAGGTGCTTTGATGTAAATGCCGAGCTTAATATTTTCGTTTCTTCGGGGAAACGGTTTTCACGGACGTAACCGCTTTTTTCGACAAGTGCGTCACGAAAAACCTCGGACAGTAATAAAAGCACGCTTTTCGCAAACTGAGAATTTTTTTGAAAGACCGCTGTTTCCTCTAACAGTTTCAGTTCATTCACACTGACAAGTGCCGTAACAAAGCGGTTTACCGTCTGTGCTTCTTTTTCTCCGATTTCACCTTCGTCACTCAAAAGCGAATAAACGCACACACGTGACAAGACCGTTTCGAGCATAGTGCTTTTTGACGTCGTAACAATTATAAAGAACACGTATGAAGGCGGTTCTTCCAAAATTTTCAGCAACGCGTTTTGTGCTTGCTCGTTCATATTTTGTCCGTTTTTCAAAATATAAATTTTTTTATCGCTTTCATTCGGTACAACAAAGGCATTTGAACGTATTTCACGGACAGCGTCAACGGTAAAGCTTTTTCCTTTTCCCTTAATTCCGTCTGTTTCGAAAATATCGGGATGTCCGCCTTTTTCCGCTTTTTGACAGTCGGGACATTGTCCGCAAGGTTTATTTTCACCGCGACAAACGAGTCCGTTTGCGATAAAGTGCGCAAAAGCAAGTCCGTCTTGCTCGTTTTGACATTCCACAAGGATTCCGTGAGGCAAATTGCCCTGAGCTATAGACTGTGCAACAGTTTCGTAAAGCTTATTCAGTTTTTCCGTCGCCGAACCAATCATATTTATAAAATCCTCAGTTTACTGCCAGCTTTGTGCAATAGCTATCATTACCGGCATTGTTAAAATTGATAATACACTGACCAACGAGGTCACCTTTGAAGCGAGAGCCGTATCTCTGCCGTATTTCGCGGAGAACATAACGGTATTGCTTGCCGTCGGTGACGATGAACTTAAAACGCAGGCTACAAACAGAGTGCCGCCGTAACCCATAAGTTTTAAGCCGAATATTGTTATAAGCGGTACAGCCACTATTTTCACAAAAGCCGTACCGAAAATTCTTTTGTCCGAAAAAAGCGTTTTCCAATCCGCCGATGCGAGATATGTTCCGAACATAACCATCGCAAGAGGTGTGTTAAGGTCGGCAATATACGAAATCGGCTCGTATATTACAGAGGGCAAAGTAATTCCCGACAAAAACAGCGGAAGCCCCAACGCAACGCCGACCACACCGGGATTTATAATAAGTTTCTTAAGATTAAAACTTTTTTTATCTTCTTTTTTTTGCATTATACCGACGCCGTGAGTAAAAGAAAGAAGATTAAAAGGCACTAATATTACCGAACAGTAGAATACACCCTCGTCGCCCAAAACGGCTTGAACCAAGGGAAGTGCCATATATCCTACGTTTCCGTATACACACGCATATTTAAAAATACAAGCCGTTTCCCTATCGCCTTTATTGAAAAGCAATTTAGCGAAAATTATTCCGACCGCATGGAAAAAGAAGCCGCCGAAAAGAGCCATCAAAAGCCCTTTTAACGCATCACGGTTATATTCCATACCGGCAAACGAACGGACAATAATCGCCGGTGCGACAATGTAAAAAAGCAAGTCCGTCGTCATTCTTGAAGCTTTTTCCGTGTATATACCCGTCTTATGACATATAAAGCCCACCATGGCTATAATAAAAAGAATTACAACCTGAGTAAAGGCGGTTAAGACATTACCGAAAAATAAATCCATTTAATTACTCCGAAAGGAAATCGTCATCAATCTCCATATTATCGTTTTTTTCTTCAACATTCTCAAGTTCTTTTAAATCGTTTCCGTTTGACGAAGCGATTGCATTGAGAATATACGCCACGGCAAATATCGCAAAGCCGAAATCGGCAAGTGAAAAAGGATAATCGGAAGGCAGCTTTACTCCGTTGCCCGTAATTATCATAAGCAATCTCGGAAGATTTGCGACAAGGCAAAAGAACATACCCGACGTTCCCGTTGCGAAGACAGTTCGCATAGCGCCTTTGTTTGAAAGTCCTACGCTGATTCTCGCAAAGTTCAAAAGGAAAATCATCATTATCGCAAGCATAAAAATTTCAATCAAAAGGTCCGAAATATTTACGTAAGCGATTTTGGTTAAAAATCTTAATACGATTCTGCTCATTGCCCAGAAAAGAGGTGTTATCGCCAAAAATTTATACTGAGAATACGTTGTTCTTCCGTCAATATACGAAATTCCGAAAACAATGATATATATTGTTGCGAACACGCCCAAAACGGATTCGAAAAGTAACGGAAGCTGTCCTTGATTTAACGTGCTGATAATCGACATATCAACATCTCGCAAGCTCTTTGAATTTACAAGGAACGACGAAAATGATGACACAACGTCAAGCAAAATACCGCCGGCAAAGATAAACGATGAAATTGCCAAAAGTTTATTCTTTCTGTACGGCGATTTCGATGCGGGAATGTTTTTGGAAAGAGTCGCCAAAACGTAGCACAAAACAATCGCAAGTGCGCCGAGCACGTACATAACGTAAACCGACCAATCTTCTCTTTTGTAAAATCCCGTATCCGCCTCGATAATGTTAAGAAGCTGATACATTCTGAAAGGCACCGCCGCAATCAAAAGACCGATTGCCGTATAGAGTGCTGCCAAAGGACTTATTTTTTCGTATTTGCCTTTAAATTTCATATTTCTCACTTATCTTTCTTCTATTGGAATATATTCTTTTTGAACACCGTCTGCACGTGCCTTACGGTCACTCATATTCACGTATGCTCTCGGAATAGTGACGTTCTTGTATGCCGGACGTACAATTCTGCCGCCCGAAGTTATTTCTTCGATTCGGTGTGCCGACCAGCCCGCCATTCTTGCCGCCATAAATATCGGCGTAAACAGTTCTTGGGGAATTCCGAGCATATCGTAGATAAGACCTGAATAAAGGTCAACATTGGCACAAATCTTTTTCTTGTTACCTCTCTTGGCAAAAAGTTCCGGAGTTAACTGTTCGATAAGTCTTAAAAGTTTAAATTCGTCTTCCCTGCCGTTTTTCTGTGAAAACTCATCGGCATATCTGCGAAGAATCAAAGCACGCGGATCGGACAGAGTATAAACGGCGTGTCCCATTCCGTATATAAGCCCCGAACCGTCTCCGGCTTGCTTATTCATCATTTTCGTAAGATAATCCGCAACCTGACCTTCGTCTGTAATGTCGGATACGTTTGCTTTAATGTCCTCAAGCATTTTGTAAACCTTGATGTTCGCACCGCCGTGACGCGGCCCTTTAAGTGAGCCTATTCCGGCTGCGATTGCGGAATACGTATCGGTACCGCTCGAAGTAATACAGCGTGTCGTAAACGTCGAGTTGTTACCGCCGCCGTGTTCGGCATGAATAATCATACAAATGTCGAGAAGTTTTGCTTCGTCATCTGTAAACTTTTTGTCGGGACGAAGTGAACGCAAAATGTTTTCAGCCGTTCCGAGTTCTTTTTTGCTGTGATGGAAATACATACTTCTCTTATCGTACACTCTGCGTTTAACTTGATAAGCCGCAGTCATAATTGTAGGAATTTGCGCTATAAGTTGAATACACTGACGAAGTACGTTTTCCGCCGAAATATCGTCCGGATTGGGATCGTAAGAATAAAGTGCAAGCACACTGCGTGCCGCTTTATTCATAATGTCCGGCGACGGAGCTTTCATAATCATATCTTCAACGAATTCTTCCGGAAGTTCGCGTGCTTCCGCCAATACGGCACGGAAATTTTTTAACTGCTTTTCCGTGGGAAGTGAGCCGAAAATCAAAAGCCATGCAACTTCTTCATAACCGAAACGGTTTTCCTGTTCGCAATGAGCGACAATTTCCGACATATCTATACCGCGGTAAATAAGACGTCCGTCTTTTGGAACCTTTTCACCGTCATCCATATAATAGCCCTCAACGGAGCATATTCTCGTAAGGCCCGCAAGGACGCCTGTTCCGTCCATATTTCGCAAGCCTCTTTTCACATCAAATCTTGTGTAATAATCAGGATTTATGTAGTTATTTTTACAAAGTTCTTCACATAAACTTGAAAGAGCTTCATTGGCAACAGGGGTAATATATTCTGACATTTGTATTTGCCTCCTTGTCTAAAACATTACAGTTACCCAATATAATTATTTTATAATCCTTACTATTTTATAACATTCAAGAGATAAAGTCAACAAAAGGGAGTGAGAAAATAATGAAAAGTTACAGTATGATCGGCTTTTTTCTTTCACTTGCAATGATACTTTGTCCGCTTATTTCCGTAGAAAAAGCGACGAATACCATAGCGCAGGATTTATTCGGTGACAGTCCGACTCGACTTGCTCAAAAGAGTTCCGAAAACGAAACCGCTACCGTAAAAATTATGTCTGCCGACAGCAAAAATATAACGGAAATTTCTTTAAGAGAATATCTTATCGGCGTTATTTTTGCAGAAATCGGGCCGCTTTACAACGAAGAAGCAATCAAAGCGCAGGTAATCGCTTCTCACACCGTTCTCGAATACACGAAAAGTAACGGCGGCGAATTAAACGGTGCCGACATAAGCGACAGCAGTCAAACACATCAAGGGTATCTTTCGACGGCGGAGCAGCAGACAAAATGGGGTGACGATTATGCCGTTTACCGTCAAAAAGTGGAAAAGTGCGTTGATGAGGTACTGCCGCTTATGATTTATTACGACAACTCCCCTATTGCCGCCGCGTTTTTTGCCGTCAGCAACGGAAAAACCGAAAACGCAAGTGACGTTTGGGGCGGAAGTTTGCCGTATCTTGTATCCGTAAACAGTGATTACGACAAACTGTCACCGTCGTTTTCGTCAACGGAAACGGTTGACAGAGAAAGTTTTCTCGAAACAATCGAAGAAAACGGCGGAACCGATTTTGAAAACATAATCGGTGAAACAGCACGTACCGAAACGGGAATGGTAAAGACTGTGACGCTTTGCGGGAAAGTTTTTAAAGGAACGGAAATACGAAAGCTTTTTTCATTGAAAAGCAGTACGTTCACCGTTGAAGAAAAAGGCTCCGACGTAGTTTTCACCGTAAGCGGTTACGGTCACGGAGTCGGTATGAGCCAATACGGTGCGAATTATATGGCTTCACAAGGGTTTACGTATAAAGAAATACTTAATCATTATTATCCTAACACACAGATAAAGTAAAACAAAAAAATCTCCCGCCGATTACTCGGTGGGAGATTGCAGTTTAAGATAGAAATTACTGTTCGATAGCGTAAACGCTAACCTTTTTTCTGTCTTTGCCCATTCTTTCGAACTTAACTTTACCGTCGATAAGTGCGAAAAGAGAGTCGTCTGAACCGCGACCAACGTTGTTACCCGGATGAATGTGAGTACCGCGTTGCTTTACAATGATGTTGCCGGCTTTAACGGTTTGACCGTCAGCCTTCTTAACACCGAGTCTTTTTGACTCTGAGTCACGGCCGTTCTTTGTAGAACCCATACCTTTTTTATGAGCAAATAACTGAATATTGATTTTAAGCATCAAAAACACCTCTTTCAAGTTTCAAGTTGTCCGGATACTGACTTTCAAGCTCTGTTAAATGCAGAAACAAGCCGTCAGTAACCACCTTCGATTTACGGGCGTCGTCAAAACTCATTTCAAGTTTCATATACCCGTCGCTCACTTCGGTTTTCGGAGAAAGTTTCATTATTTCGATTATAGTGTTAGCCGCCATATAACAAGCCGATGAAACAGCACTGCAAACTATGTCGCCGCCGAAGTTTCCCGCACCTGAATGTCCGCTTACCTCAAAAGAAATAACAGTGTCATCCGAAAACAGAAATCTTGCTTTTGTCATTATGCGTTAATTGCGGTAATTTCAACCTTAGTGTACGGTTGACGATGACCTTTTTTACGCTTTTCGTTCTTCTTAGGCTTATAAGTAAATACCGTTACTTTCTTGCCCTTACCGTTCTTGAGTACCTTTGCCGATACTGTTGCACCTTCAACATAAGGAGCGCCGGCTTTGATACCGTCTTCAGAACTAACAACGAGAACCTTGTCAAAAGTGATTTCAGCATTCTCTTCTACGTCAAGCTTTTCGATAAATACAACGTCGCCGTTAGCAACCTTGTACTGCTTTCCGCCTGTTACGATGATTGCGTACATTTTTCTAACCTACCTTAAATATAGACTCGCTATCGAGGGCGGGAAACTCCGCTTTCAGTATAAAAAGACATACTGCCCCCTAATATGCGGCTTGATTATCATAACAAAACCGAAAAGAAAAGTCAAGCATATTTCGAAAATATTTACACTCATTTTTAATATGTATTACCTAATGCGACATTTTTTTCGTACACCGAAGTATAGAATAAAAGCAAAAAAAGGAGTGTTAAGCAATGAGTGTGAAAATTCAATTTGAAAATGAAGTTCTGACTTGTTTTTTAAGCGGTGAAATCGACCATCACACCGCCTTGCCCTTAAGACTTGAAATTGACGAAAGAATCGAAAGCTGTCAGCCGAAAAGCACGGTGCTTGATTTTTCCGACGTCACATTTATGGACAGTTCGGGAATCGGGCTTGTTATGGGCAGATACAAGCTTTTGTCTGAATTCGGCGGCACGCTCGACGTCGTAGGACTTTCAAACAATTCATATAAGGTTATGCATCTTGCGGGACTTGACAGAATCGCGAACATTAAGAAAGGAGTTAAAAAACAATGATCATAAATGAATTTAAAATGACAGTTGACAGCCGTTCCGTAAACGAAAGCTTTTCAAGGGCAACCGTATCCGCCTTTGCCGCACAGTTGGACCCTACCGTAGAGGAAATAAACGACATTAAAACAGCCGTCAGCGAAGCCGTAACCAACTGTATTGTACACGGCTACAAAGACAGCGTGGGGAAAATTTACATAACAGTCCGAATTCACGACGACGGAACAATACGCATTTCGATTCGTGATAAAGGGTGCGGAATAAGTGACATTAAGAAAGCACGCGAACCTCTTTTTACCACTCTCGGCGGTGACCGTGCCGGACTCGGATTTTCGGTTATGGAAAGTTTTACGGACAAGCTGCTCGTTCGTTCAAAAGTCGGTATCGGTACAACGGTAACTCTCGTAAAGAAAATCAACGGTCGCACAAAATGACGAGAGATGAGCTTATTTTAAACAACCTCGGACTTGTGGGAAGCTGTGCTTCGCGGTTTATCGGCAAAGGCGTTGATTATGAAGATTTATATTCTTCCGGCTGCATAGGTCTTATAAAGGCAGCCGACAGATTTGACGAAAGCCTCGGCTTTGCGTTTTCAACTTATGCCGTTCCGACTATTTTAGGCGAAATAAAACGTATTTTTCGTGACGGCGGCGCCGTAAAAATCAGCCGTTCGCTGAAAGAACAGGCACGTGTACTTTCCGCCGTCAAAGAGCAATTCGAAAAAGAAAACGGCGTGGAACCGACAATAAGCGAATTAGCCGAAAAAATGAACGTTTCCGTGGAAGAAGCGGCACAGCTTATATGTATTTCCCAGCCCGTTGTGTCACTTACGGCAGACGATGATGACGGCGAAAAACAGATTGACATTCCGACCGAAGACGAGTACACGCCCATTGACAACCGCCTCTCGCTTGAAAAAGCCATAAACGAATTGGACGAAAAGGACAAGCTTTTAATAAATTTACGGTTTTACAAATGTTTTACCCAATCGAAAACGGCGGAGGTACTCGGAATTTCGCAAGTTCAAGTGTCGAGAAGAGAAAAAATAATACTCGCAAATATGCGGAACAAACTCATAAGTTGATATTTTTTCGAAAATATGATAGAATGTATCAGTTAATACATTCTATCTTTTTTTTGGAGTGTTTTTTATGAAAAAATCACGTAATCATTTAATAAAGATTTTATCGCTCGTTTTTGCGATGTGTTTTCTTCTTTCAGCCTGTGCCGGTGAAATCAACACCCTCACGGTGAAATCCGCCGAATTCATAACAACTTCACCCGCATATTCGGGCGACGAGTATCATAAAGTTGACGATACCGCATATAAGACTATCTGCAAGTCGGGACTTATTGAACTTCTTTTTGATGAAAAAACACAGACGATAGCAATTCACGACACAAACACCGACGAAATATGGTCTTCGCTCCCGTCAAAATCCGTTACAAAACAAATTTCCGGCTATGCCGTTGAGGTTTATCTTTCAAACGGCAGCGAAACCGTCTACACTCTTAACTCTCAGGACAATGCCGTAAATTTCGGTAACGTGAGCCACACAACTTCCGCAAGCGGTATTTCCGTAAAATACGCACTCGCCCTTGACGAAGCAACGGGCAAGGCGGACGTGGACGAGCTTACCGACGGTCAAATAAGGGCAGACGTTGTACTGACATACACCCTTAAAGACGGTTCTCTTTACGTTAATATGAGTATGAACAACGTCAATCTTCCCGACGGCATATATCTTGAAAAAGTCTCTCTTTTAAACAACTTCGGGGCTTACGACGAAAGCGGTGCCGATGATTACATATTCATACCCGACGGCAGCGGTGCACTTATTATGACCGGTGTTGCCGATGACAATTTCAAGCCCGTTTCTTTATCCGTTTACGGAAAAGACGCCGCCGAAGAAAGTATTACTCAAAAATCTCAGTGCTTGGTCGGTGCGTTCGGCATAAAGCGTAACGAAAGCGCTTTTCTGTGCATAATAGAAAGCGGCGACGAAATAGCGCAGATAAATGCAAACAGAAGCGGTGACACTACCGTTAACAACGTTTTCGCTTCATTCAACATAACGGATATTCACACCGAACAAAGCGGTAAAAACACGGTGAAAACGTACGGTTTTGAATACAAAAACGAAATCACGCTCTGCTACAGATTTCTTTCGGGAAAATCCGCAACATATTCGGGTATGGCAACGGCTTTACGTGAAAATCTTATCCGTAATTCCGTTCTTTCGACGCAGACGGTAAGTACGGAATCGAAGAACATTCCTCTCGTTGTTTCTTTGCAAGGCGGATATGTAAATATTGACGGTGATTACGTTACACTTTCCACTTATGAGCAGGCACTTTCTCTTATGACACTGCTCAAGGCGAAGGGTGTCAACAACACTTATCTCCGCTACAACGGTATCTACAAAGACGCCAATAACGCTTCAACCGTTCAACACGGTTCGTTTGCGAAAGAGCTCGGCGACGACGAAAGTTATGACAAACTTTATGAATATCTTAACACTCAAAAAAGCTCGCTGTTTATTGACACCGACGTTCTCTCGTTTAAATACAAAGGCTCGGAAAGTGCGAAAAACGTTGTCGGCAAGAAAATCAAATTCGCTTACGGCGACACAACTTTCCCCAACATCAACAAGCCGCAAAGCCTTCTTAAAATGAGTCTTTTCGAAAGCAGAATAGAAGATATTCTTTTTGCCGGCGAAAAGGTGAATTTTGACGGTTATGCCCTCAACGACATAGGTTCGTATCTTTATTCGGATTATTCACGTGATTTTTATTCACGCACCACGTCGAAAATTTCTATTTCATCTCAAATATCCGTGCTTTCGACCTCAAAGCTTATTATGATTGATACGGGAAATATTTACAGTGTGAAAAATGCCGACATCATATCCGAAATTCCCATATCGCCGTTCCAAAATGCAGAAAGCTCCGCATACGTGGAAATTCCGTTTATTCAAATAATGCTTCACGGCATAACAGAGTACTGTATGTCGGGCATCAACACTTTCGACAACACGAAAACCGCATTTTTAAAATCGGTTGAATACGGTTGTCTGCCCGGTGCCGATTGGTTCTGCACACCGTATACCGACGAACTTAACGGCAAGTATTATTATGACAACACCATCAACGAAATAGTTTCCTACTATGCAAAATCGAACGAAATTTTCTCGGAACTTCGTGATGCGAGAATAACATCGCACTACAAAGTACAGGACAACGTTTACTGTACCGAATACAACAACAGCACGAAAATTTACGTTAACTATTCCGAACAGCCCGTTACCGTAAACGGTATTACAATCGGTGGTTTGGATTGCATTAAAATTTCATAACGGCACAAGCAAAAAAAGAATACAACTGATACACTTACTGAAAAAGCAGAGCAAAAAATTTGCTCTGCTTTTCTTCTTTATGTCTGCTGTTTAAAACGGTAAATACGGATTTTTCGGTTCGGTCGTCGTTTCGATTTCCAAAGACGGTCCCCATACATTTACCGTTACCGTCGTTCCTTTTTCACGGCGTTCACCTTCGCCGGGACTTATGGATTCGACAACGCCTTCTTCGTTATCGCCGTAGTTGTCTATTTCAACTATCTTTACTACAAAGCCCGCATCTTCAAGTTCGTCGACGGCAAGTTCTTTGCTGTATCCGACAACTCTCGGAACGTTTATGATTTCGGGGCCTTGGCTTACAACAAACGTTATTTTTGTACCCATCGGCACTTCTGTTCCCGCTTCGATGCTTTGACTTATAATTCTTCCCTCCGGCACGGTCGAACTGTATGAAAACTGTGCGGGCATTATTACAAACCTTTCGTTTTGAATGGGATTCATAGTCACCGCATCATAAGAGAATCCCGAAAAATCATCAACGACAAACATTTCGACGGGTTCGGTTGTTTCTTCCTCGGTCACTTCTTCGCCTTTGATAAAGCTCACTATGGCTTCCATTCCCGTTGCACCGTCAACCGATTCGAGAATAACCTTGTCATAGAAAAGCCAGCCGGCAAAGGCAATGAGTCCCACGCCCAAAATTATCAAAAACGTGATGAGAATAATCTTTCCGTTAGACTCCTCTTTTTCATCTTGCTTTTCCGGTTGAGGTGTCGGTTCCGGCGATCTCGGTTCCTCATTTTGAACATTAAGCCCGGAGAATGACGACACCACGTTCGACGGCGTTGCCGAAAGTTCTTCTCGCAATGACTCGATATCTTTTGTTCTTTCTTGCGGGTCAACCTGTAATCCGTTTATAAGTGCGTTTATTACATATACCGGTATAATTTCGGCGTACCTTGCCGGAATTATCAACTGGTCGTTTGCAACACGTGAAAGTGCATCTTGAGGGGCACTGCCGACCAACGCTCTGTACACAACGGCACAGAAAGAGTAAACGTCAGTCCAATTGCCCTCGACATATCCGCACGAATACTGCTCAATCGCAGAATATCCCTCGAAAATTTCCGGTGTGAAATCCGTTCCCTCAAGCCGTGCTTCCGCAATGCAAAAGCCCGAAAGTCTGAGTTTTCCGTCACGTCCGATTAAAAGATTGTCGGGGTTTATTCCGTAGTGAGCTATTCCCAATCCGTGCAGTGTCGAAAGTGTTGAAAGCACGGGCATAAAAAGGATTTTCGCCTTATCCCAATTAAGATAGCCCGTCGGACTTTTAAGTAAAAATTCACGCAACGATATGCTTTCGAAATATTCTCTCACCGCATAGGCTGTATTGTTTTCTTCGATTATGTCGATTACGGGAATCAGCGCCGAAAGTCCTCGCATACGTGCAAGCGTTCGCCACATATCGAGAAATTTTTTAAGATATGTGTAATAACTTTCCTCAAAGCCCTCAATCACCTTAACTTCATTGGAATTGAAAGAACGTTCAATAAACTTTTCGGGTAAATATTCACGGACAATTACAGGCTGCTTCTGTTCCGTGTCGTAAGCCATATACGAGGCACCCTCGCTGTTTGCATGAAGCATTTTGCCGATTATATATCTGTTACCCAAAACGGTCTTTAAAGGTAAATACGGAGCAATTTGCGGAGTATCCGTAAAATATCCGCATTTTTTACACTGACTTTCGCCGTTTAATTCACTCATACAACCCATACAAAGATTATCAATGTTCATAACGCTACTCCTTTCAATATGTTTATTATAATATATCAAACATTTGGAATTAAAGTCAAATTACAGAATTATTACATTATGTTTCGTCAAATAGAACCGCTTCGGCACATTTCACACCGTCAACTCCGGCGGAAACTATTCCGCCCGCATATCCGGCACCCTCTCCGCACGGATAAAGTCCGCGGATATTTGTTTGATAAAACTCATCACGCAAAATTCTCACGGGTGATGAACTTCTCGTTTCCGGAGCCGTAAGCACGGCATCTTCCATGGCAAAGCCTTTAAGTTTTTTGTCCATTTGGACAAGAGCGTCACGCATTGTAGCAACTACCTTTTCCGGCAATACGCGGGAAATGTCGCCCATAGCCACACCCGTCGGGAACGAGGGCTTCACGGCACCGATTTTCGTCGATTTACGCCCGTTTATAAAGTCGCCTACAAGCGTTGCGGGGGCGGTATAATCCCCTCCGCCCATTTCAAACGCTTTTTCTTCGATTTCACGTTGCAAAGCAAAGCCCGACAAAACGTGTTCACTCGGAAAATCAGAAGGTTCAATGCCGACAAGTATTGCCGAATTTGCGTTTTCCTTATCACGTGCGAATTCACTCATACCGTTCGTGACAACTCCGCCTTTTTCACTTGAGGCACACACAACCGTGCCGCCGGGACACATACAAAAAGTATATGCACCTCTGACGTGCGGCGAATGGCACGCAAGCTTATAATCCGCCGCTTTAAGCTTCGGGTGATTTTTAAATTCACCGTACTGACAGTCGTTTATGAATTCTTGCGGATGTTCTATTCTCGCACCGACCGAAAACGGCTTTTGCATCATATTTACGCCTTTGTTGTAAAGCATTTCGACGGTATCCTTGGCGGAATGTCCCACCGAAAGAATTAACGCGTCCGTTTCGATATCTCTTTCACGGCCGTTCTTGTCACGTACCGTAACGCCGTGAATAAAATTATTCGCAACTATAATATTGACAAGCTGTGTTTCAAATAACACGGTTCCGCCCAAAGAAATAATTTCTTCACGAATTGATTTGACGACGTTTTTAAGTCTGTCCGTGCCAATGTGCGGCTTTGCGTTTACAAGTATGTCGTCGGGTGCACCGTGATTTACAAATTCTTCGAAAATAAATCTGCATCGGCTGTCCTTGATTCCCGTTGTAAGCTTTCCGTCGGAAAAAGTACCCGCACCGCCTTCGCCATACTGAATATTCGAAGTTTCGTTCAATATTCTGTTTGTCCAGAAGTTGTTTACATCATCCGTACGGCTGTCAACGTCTTTGCCGCGTTCGATAATAACGGGACAATGTCCGCTGCGGGCAAGAATAAGCCCCGCAAACATACCCGCCGGTCCGAATCCGGCGATAATGGGCGAAAGCGTACTTGTTCTTTTTGACTGCGGCAACACATATTTATATTTTTCGCATTTTTTAACACGCGTACCGTCAAGCGACATTAAGATTTTTTCTTCGTCACCGTCGATTTCGACGTCGGCGGTATAGACAAATTTCACTTCACCCTTACGGCAGTCAACGTTTTTTTTGTATATTTCCGTTTTTAAGATTTTATTTTTATTTATTTTCAGCACCTTTGCCGCTGAATTCTCTATGTCCGAAAATTCACAGTCAAGGTCTAATTTAATTTCACTGACTCTAAGCATTGTTTATCCTTTCGCCGATAGTTCTGCCGGCAAGTCTGCCCGAACTCCACGCCCACTGTAAATTATATCCGCCGCAATCTCCGTCGACATTTAAAGCTTCGCCGCAGCAAAATACGTTTTTGACGAGTTTAGACTCCATTGTCTTTTCGTCAAAGCCGCCGCAATCCACACCGCCCGCCGTAATTTGAGCGAAGTCAAAGCTGCGTGAATTTTTGATTTTGATTTTCCAGCATTTTATAATTTCAGCCAGACGTAAAATCTCGCCGTCTGTAAGATTGTTGACTCTGCCGTTGGGGGCTATTCCGCATTCCTTCAAAAGAGCGATACAAAGCTGTTTGTTCATTATGCCTATCAGTAAATTTTCGCAAAGGTTTGTGTCGACCTTTCTGCGTGTTTTCAAATATTCTTTAATCTGTTCGCACGTAAAGTCGGGTGCGACGTCGAGAAAAACCGATATGTCGTTTGACGGTGACACGGAAACAAAACGTGAAAGCTGCATAATCGGAATACCCGACAAGCCGTAATCGGTAAACTGAACCTCGCCGAAATTTTCAAGAACCTTTTCGCCGTCAATTATTAAATCCGTTTTGCAAACGGCACGCACGCCCTTGAGTGCTTTTGTAAAGTTTTCGCAATTAAGCGATACAAGTGCGGGTGCGGGAGAAATAATCTTATGTCCCAACATACTCATTAAGTCATAAGAGTCACCGTCTGTTCCGTGAACTTTAGCTGCCTTTCCGCCCGCGGCAACGACAACATAATCGAATCTGTCACGGTTGTTGACAACAAGTTTCGTCGTGACGCCCGTATCTACCGTTTTAATATGAACGGCACGGTAATCACACGTCGTCTGCACGTTGAGTCTGTCACACTCGAAGCGAAGTGCATCAAGCACGGATGAGGCTTGATTTGACAGCGGGTATACCCTGCCGTCCTCCTCTTCTCTTGTGTAAAGACCGAGTCCGTTAAAGAATTCTATGTTTTTTTCGGGTGTATATTCGTTAAGTGCAAACCGAGAGAAAGCCGTATCTCCGCGAAAACCGGATACAGCCGAATTCATATTTGTCAAGTTACATCTTCCGTTACCCGTAACAAGTATTTTCTTGCCCACACGTGTGAGCTTTTCGAGAATCGTAACTTGAACGTTTTCTTTGTCTTTGACGGTATGAATTATTTCTATTGCACAGGCAAGCCCCGATGCACCGCCGCCGATGATAGCTACCTTCGTCACGGTTGTCACTGCCTTTCAAGATATTCGTAAAGCTTTTCAATAGTGCTCGGACTCATAACGTGTTCCATTTGACACGCATCTTTTTCGGCACTTTCCTCGTCCACGCCCAAGCTGTCAATCAAGAACTGTTTGATAAGCTTATGACGGCGAAGAACGTTTGCGGCATAAGTTTCACCTTTGGGAGTAATCAAAATATCGCCGTACGTAATATGCTCCAAAAAGCCGTTTTGCGTAAGTGTGTTTATGGCTCTGTTTACGCTCGGCTTTGAAACGCCCAGATGCTCCGCTATATCGGTAACACGGACACTGCTTTTTTGTTTTGAAAGCACAAAAACCGCTTCAAGATAATCTTCAAGCGAAGATGTCATATTGTAAACGTCTTTTTTCATTTTCATATTCCTTTACGGTATATAATATCAGTATATTTTAACACACTTTTTACGATTTCGTCAACATAATAAAACCGCATATCACTTAGGATATGCGGATTACAAAGCACTATATCTGTTCAAAAGTTTTTTTCGCCTGTTCTTTTTGCTCGTCGGTCAACCTTCTGAATTTGCAAACCAAATCTCTTTCCTCTTTTGAAAGAGTTGATAAGTACATTGTCAGCTTTTCGCCGTCACGGTCGGAATCGCGGAGAACTTCGGCACCGCCTTTTTTGACGAAACACTCTAAAGGAAGTCCGTAAAAGTCGCTTAACTTTACAAGAGTGTTTACATCGGGTGTACGTCTCCCCGTTTCATATCCGCAATAGGCGGAACGGGTTATTCCCAGAACGTCGGCTATTTGCTGTTGTGTAAATTTATTTTGAGTTCTTATAAGTTTCAGTTGTCTGAACAAAACACATCACCTGCTTCCATAGCAAATTATACTATATATTTCCGTTAAAAACAATATGCAGTTTATCGTTTTATACAAAAACATTGATATTTTTTACGGTATATGGTAAAATAATGTCAATTTCAGCAGACCGATTCTTCCGTAAGGAGTGTTTTTATGCAAATAGCTTTAGGGATAATTATCCTTATTTTCCTTATAATGCTCGTCCTTGCAAATTCCATATTAAATATGGCGGGCTTCAAGAAAAGATGCGAAGGTAACGAAAATTTAAAATATTTAAAGGCAAAGAATTTCGATAATCTCAACGCCTATCCCGTAAGTTTTAAATCGGACAAGGGGCAAACTCTCAACGGGTTCCTTTACAGCTCCGCAAAGCACAGCAATTACAAAGGGCTTATCGTTTTTTCTCACGGTATGGGTGCCGGTCATTTGAGTTATACCACCGAAATAAATTATTTTGCGCAAAAAGGTTTTACGGTATTGGGCTATGACAACACCGGAACTTGCTCCTCGGAAGGCAAAAATCCGGGCGGTTTTGCACAAGGCATCATTGATTTAAAATATGCACTTGATTTTGTTGCTTCACGCGAAGATTTAAAAGATTTGCCCGTTCTTCTTTTGGGACATTCGTGGGGCGGTTACAGTGTTTGCAATGTTCAGGCACTTTCTCCCGCCGTTCAGATTAAAGGAATCGTCGCATTTTCTCCGTTTTGTTCCGTCAACCGACTTATGCGTGACCAAATAAAAGCGAAAACGAAGGCAAACCTTATTATTCTGTCACCGTTTTTCGACATAATAAATCTTTTGAAATTCGGTAAAGCGGGGCTTTTAAATTCTTGTGAAACTATTTCGTCGAACAACATTCCCACGCTGATTTTACACGGCGGAAACGATATGACGGTAAATATCAACAACAGTCCCGTGGGACTCAAGCACGCCATCACCGGAAACGCCAATGCACGCACGGCTCTTTTTGAAAGCAAATATCACAACGTATATCTTGCGAAAGACGCCGAACAATACCTAAACGATGTTTTCGCAAAAATCAATTCGTTTCCGGAAAACAGCCCCGAAGCTTACGAAATTTATCGGGGAATTGATTACTCACTCATAACCAAGGAAGACCTTAACGTTATGGATACCGTGAACAATTTCTTTGAAGAATGTGTAATGAAACGTGACTTTTTAAACGAATCCGACAGTTAAATAAAAAGGAGATGCTTAGGGCATCTCCTTTTTTTAGCTATATATATCTTTGTTTGCCGGATTGTTCAAAAGCTTTCCGTCCTTTGTAAAGCGTGAACCGTGGCACGAGCAGTCCCATGTGTGTTCCGCCGAATTCCAAGTAAGAGCACACCCTAAATGCGAGCATCGTTTTTTTGAAAATATCAAAAAGTCGGATACTGTTTCAAATGAGTTTACAAAAAGCTGAGGTGTAAGCATTGAACGGGCGGGGTTGAAAATTTCCGCATAATCGTTATCCTTTCCCAAAATCATATCGCAAAGTATTTCAGCCGACACAACGCTTTGCGTCATCCCCCACTTTCCGAAGCCCGTTGTTACGAAGACGTTCGGAAGTTTTTCCGAATAACGTCCGATATACGCCAAGCCGTCAAGCGTCATACAGTCTTGAGTCGCCCAAGCAAATTTTTCCTTGCATTTCGGGAAATTCATTCTTGCGAAGTTGCGAATTTCATTATAACTGCCGCCTTGTTTTCCCGTTCTGTGACCTCCGCCGCCGACAAAAAGATAATTGCCGTAATTACGAAAAGACATACCTCCCGATTCACAGTCGACATACATTCCGTCAATCTGCGGTCCGTTTTCAAGAGCAATCACATACGAACGTTCTTGATACATTTTCATAAAATAAAAGCCGTATTTATCCATAAACGGAAAATGCGTTGCCACAACCGTATTTTCCGCCGTCACACTGCCGAATTGCGTAATTGCCGTTTTGCCGCGTATTTCAAGCACACGTGAATTTTCGTAAACCGTTAAATTTTCACTTACCGCCGACAACATTTTCAGCGGGTTAAACTGCGCTTGATTTTTAAACCTTATCGCACCGGCGATTTTTATCGGCACGGGAAGTTGGTCTTGAAAAACGGGCTCGTAATTGAGCCGTATAAGTGATGTCATTTCTTTATCGACACGCTTTATATCGTCGGTCGAATAGACAAGATTGTCTTTGCTTTCAAAATCGCAATCAATTCCTTCGCACATTTTTTTCAGTTTATCGACGGCAGACAAATTCGCAAAAAGATATTTTTGTGCCGCCTCAAAGCCCATCTTTTTTATGATGTTTTGATAAATAAAGCCGTGTTGTGCCGTAATTTTGGCTGTTGTGTCTGCCGTAACTCCGCCGCAAACTTTTTCAGCCTCAAGCACAACGCACTCGACTCCGCGTTTTTTCAGCTCATAGGCACAAAGCAGTCCGGCAATTCCTCCGCCGATTACAAGGACGTCTGTTTTTATATTTTCTTTCAGCATAGGATACTCTTTGAATTTTGAAGTAGCGGTCCAAATTGAAGTCATAATAATCACCGCTTTTATTTTTGACATATTCTGTAAAAAATATCCTTGAAAAACAATTAAATATTATCGGCAAATATTGTAAACATATTAAAGAGTTGATATAATAACAGTGACATCTTGCCGACAAAACGGCTAAACAAAATGAAAAGAGTTGAAAAAGAATGTGGTTTTTATTCGCATTACTTTCGGCGGTATTCGCCGCACTGACATCCATATTGGCAAAAATAGGCATTGACGGTGTTAATTCAAACCTTGCCACCGCCATCAGAACAGTAGTGGTTGTCGCAATGTCTTGGGGAATGGTTTTCCTTACAAACGCGCAAAGCGGAATATCGGAAATCAGCAAAAAAAGTTGGATATTTTTAATTCTTTCGGGACTTGCCACGGGTGCGTCATGGCTTTGCTATTACAGAGCGCTGCAAATCGGAGAAGCTTCAAAAGTAGTGCCGATTGACAAATTAAGCGTTGTAATAACACTCGTTTTGGCGTTTATCTTCTTACACGAGGAGTTCACTGCAAAGTCGGTCGCCGGTTGTGTTTTTATCGGAATCGGCACTTTGCTTATGGTATTATAATCCTAAGTTTGTTACGCTGATTTTTACGCAAATTTTTCAAAGTTCAAATTCCCGCCCTTTCGGGCAAAAGAAAAAAGGCTACACAAAGTGTAGCTTTTTTCTCCTTTCATTTGAATTTGGGTATGAAAAAAGCACCTATCTTTCGATAAGTGCTTGAATCAGTAATAAGCATTAAAGAAGCACCTACAGAGCAAGTGCTAAAAATTTATTTATTGTTTTTTCTCATATGTTTCGGTAAATATGCATCATCAATATTGGGAATTTGGTCATAATGAGGACAATCAAAATGATGACAATCTAAACATAAAGGATTTTCACCATAAATATCACATACCGGAGCGTCCCAAGTTCCATATTTCATATCAATATGCTTACAAGATTTACACAAAGGCGTTAAAACTTCACCCAGCATTGGAGCTTCTAAATGACTTTTAGCCTTATCGCACGCTTTTTTATATCGTTTCATTGTTTCTCCACCAAAATTTGCCATTATAACACCTCCGCTACAATTATTGTTTTACCTTTGAATTTTTATGCTTCTATTATACTAAATTCCGCTGAATTTTGCAACAACACTTCATATTCTGATTTCTTTCTATTAATTTTATATATGAAATATTTGTATTTATGATTTATAAAATAATAAAAATAAAAAACCTCGTAATCCCTTGAAAAACAAGGATTTACGAGGTTTTTCTTTTGGTGATCCACCGGAGATTCGAACTCCGGACACCTTGATTAAAAGTCAAGTGCTCTGCCAACTGAGCTAGTGGATCATATTACCCGATTGGTATCGGGTTAAAATCTATTATGCGAACATAGTCACTATTGAAGCGACAAGGACAAGTACGATAAACACGCTTGCAAGAATCTTTGTCAAGAAAATCTTTTTCGCTTCATCCGTTCTGCCTTTGTTCTTACCGAAAAATGAATCTGAAGATCCACCCGAAATAGCACCGGAAAGTCCCTGTTGATTACCTTCTTGTCCCATAACAAGAATAACTATAAGCAATGCCAAAACAATAAGAACAATGCTGAAAATTATTTGAACTACCGTCATTTCCGCGACCTCCAAACCTTATATATTTAACAGCCTTGATATTCTAACACAAGATTTCGGAAAAAGCAAGTCTTTTTTTCAAAAATATATAATTTTTTTAGTATTTTTTCAAATATTACGTAAATACTACTTTTGCAGACAACAAACAAATTTTGCGTTTGCTTTTTTTGTCTGCACCGACCGTCTGTAAAAAGGCGGTCGGTTTTGTTTTTCGGGGAATTAAAGTGTGAGTTGTTCACCTTGATCCTCGGCACTGAGAATCGCACCCGCCGACGGAAGCGTTTTTGTTCTGTATCTTGACGGTTTTGCAAAGTTATATTTCTCCGGCTCGCTTATCTCATCAACTCTGTGGCCCTTTTTCAAGGTCATTACGGCAACACCTTGGCTGTCCTTTGTCGTTTTTGCGGAAATCGCTCCCGAATTAAAGAGCAAATATCTGCCCGCGGACGACTTAATCACAAGTTCTTTATCCTCTTCAACATAAACAGGTGCGACAAGAGGACTCTTGTCCGAATATGCCTTAATCAGCTTTTTACGGTTTGTTTTTGTTTCATAAGCGGACATATCGATTTTCGCAACCTTGCCGTTTTGGAAGAAAAACAGCATATATCCCTTATATTCTTTAAGCACAACCATCGAAATTGCCGTTTCGTCGGGTTCCATTTGAAGCTTTGTTGCGACAAAATCACCCAATACGCTCGCTTTTGTATCGTCAAATTCGGATGCTTTCGATTTATAAACCTGACACTTATTTGTAAAGAACAAAAGCTCGGCACAGTTTGTCGTTTCAACGGCACTTATAATCTTATCGTTTTCCTTAAGCTTATGTTCACCGCTCATACGGAGTGACAGCGGCGTAATTTTTTTGAAATAGCCCTCTTGTGTAAAGAACAGCGTAACGGGATAATCGGGCACCTCGTCGATTTCGTCCTTTTCGTCCTCAACTTCTTGAGCGTAAATAATCTCGCTTCGTCTGTCCTTGCCGTATTTATCGGCAACCGCTTTCAACTCATCGACGATAATTCTTTTTACTCTTGCCTTGCTGGAAAGAATATCTTCCATATCCTCAATTTGTTTTTTAAGGTCTTCAACGTCATTAAGACGCTTTAAAATGTATTCTCTGTTTAAATGGCGAAGTTTTATTTCGGCAACATATTCCGCTTGAATTTGGTCGATGCCGAAGCCGATCATCAAGTTGGGAACAACCTCTGCCTCCTCTTCCGTTTCGCGAACGATTTTTATAGCCTTATCAATATCGAGAAGAATTTTTTGAAGTCCCAAAAGAAGATGCAATTTATCCTTGGCTTTCGTTAAGTCAAAATAGACTCTGCGATTTACACATTCGATACGGAACGCAATCCACTCCGAAAGCAAGTCGGCAATTCCGAGCACTTGCGGAACACCCGCTATCAGCACATTGAAATTACAGGAAAAAGTATCTTCGAGAGAAGTCATTTTATAAAGCTTTTGCATAAGCTTGTCCGCATCCGTACCGCGTTTAAGGTCGATTGTGATTTTAAGACCTTTCTTATCGGTTTCGTCACGAATATCGCTTATTTCACGAATTGCGTTCGACTTAACCTTTTCGATTATCTTGTCAATTATCGCTTCTGCCGTAGTTGTCGGCGGAATTTCGGTAATGTCAATGCAGTTGTTTGACTTATCATAGGTATATTTTGCCCTTACCTTAAAACCACCGCGTCCCGTTCGGTAAATTTCCGCCATCTGATCACGGTCATATATTATCTTACCGCCGCCGATGAAATCCGGTGCTTTAAGAGTTTCCGTAACGTCAAAATCGCTGTCCTTAATAAGACCGATTGTCGTTTCGCAAATTTCACGAAGGTTAAAGGAACAGATAGAAGACGCCATACCTACGGCGATACCCGTATTGGAATTCACGAGAATTGACGGGAACGACACTGGAAGAAGCGTCGGTTCTTTCATTGTTGCGTCATAGTTATCGACAAAGTCAACCGTATCCTTATCAATATCCTTAAAAAGTTCCGCGGCAATAGCTTCGAGTTTTGCTTCTGTATAACGTGAAGCGGCAAAAACCATATTTTTCGAATATGCTTTACCGAAGTTACCCTTTGAATCGACATAAGGATGCAAAAGGCTTTCGTTTCCGCGTGACAAACGAACCATTGTTTCGTAAATCGCAGCATCTCCGTGAGGGTTTAACTGCATTGTGCGGCCGACAATGTTTGCCGATTTTACACGGTTACCGTTTAAAAGCCCCATTTTATACATAGTGTAAAGCAATTTTCTGTGTGAAGGCTTAAAGCCGTCGATTTCGGGAATTGCACGTGACACAATTACGCTCATGGCATAAGGCATAAAGTTAGATTCGATGGTATGAGTTATTTTTTGTGTTACAACCTCGCCTGCACCGATAATGTGAGCATTTAACTGTTCTTCGGTGATTTCGGTTTCAACAGGTTTCTTTTTTCGTGCCATAATTTTCTTACTCCTCAGTAGGAATTTGTCGGGCGTCGATCACCCGTCTTTTATGAAATATCTGCCAAATCAATATACAAGTGGCCGTTTTCCGCAATAAAATCTTTTCTGCCTTGCAAGTCATCGCCCATAAACAGTTCGAATTTTTCGTTTATAAGCTCTTGAATATTATCGGGTTCGACCTTGATAAGACGGCGTGTTTTCGGATTCATTGTCGTCATCCACATCATATCGGCGTCATTTTCACCGAGTCCCTTTGAACGTTGAATTGTATATTTCGCATTGCCGATTTGTTCCAACACGTCCGATTTTTCTTTTTCCGTATAGCAGAAATACGTTTCGTCTTTACAACGTATTTCATACAAAGGCGATTCGGCGATAAACACCTTGCCTTCACGGATTATTGTAGGCATAAGCCTTTGAATCATTGTCAAAATAAGCGTTCTGATATGGAAGCCGTCGACATCGGCGTCGGTACAGATAATGACCTTGCTCCAACGAAGATTTTCAAGGTTGAACAGAGAAAGCTCTTTATTCGACTTTGTGTTAACCTCTACTCCGCAGCCTATAACTTTAATTAGGTCGGTTATAATATCGCTCTTGAATATTTTGTCGTATTCGCTCTTTAAACAGTTGAGAATTTTACCGCGGACGGGAATGATAGCCTGAAAAGCCGAATCGCGTGCTTGCTTACAAGCGCCGAGAGCCGAATCACCCTCCACTATGAAGATTTCTCTTTCGTTTACGTCCTTGCTTCGACAGTCAACAAATTTTTCGACTCTTGAAGTCATATCGTTGCCGGTTTGCAAAGTCTTTTTAATATTTATTCTTGTGCTTTCCGCCTTTATTCTCGAACGCATATTGATAAGCACTTGACCGGTAATTTTATCGGCGTCAAGCTTATTTTCAAGAAAATATATTTCGAGCTGTTGGCGGAAGAACTCCGTCATAGCCTCTTGAATAAACTTATTCGTAATGGCTTTTTTCGTTTGATTTTCGTATGAGGTTTGAGTTGAGAACGACGAAACAACAAGAATCAAGCAGTCTTCAATGTCTTGATAAGTGATTTTCGCATCGTTTTTAACGTATTTGCCGTTCTGCTTAAGATAATTGTCAATTTGATACACAAAAGCGTTTCTGAAAGCTTTTTCGGGGGCACCACCATGCTCAAGAAAGCTTGAGTTGTGGTAATACTCCTTAGCTTGCACCTTATTTGA
Organism: uncultured Eubacteriales bacterium; assembly: GCA_964615315.1. Taxonomy (GTDB): domain Bacteria; phylum Bacillota; class Clostridia; order Oscillospirales; family Acutalibacteraceae; genus Fimenecus. The sequence continues at coordinate 31,536 of CAZTMZ010000019.1, forward strand.
AAAGCAGAGAGCAGCCGTAAGTTTTACCTTATAATCTTTCATATCGGCACGGTCACGGCCGACGCGCTCGCTTGACCAAAACTGAACAGATGACATTTCCGTACCGCCGGCAATCTCTTTTACATAGTCACTGATACCGTTTTCATAGGAATATTCGAAAGTTTCGAAATTATTACCGGAAATTTGATTTTTAAGAACAAACTTAATTCCTTGATTTACAACGGACTGACGTTTAATTGTTTCTTGATAATACTCAAGCGGAATATTTATGTCGGTAAACACCTTTAAATCGGGTTTCCAGCGAATACGTGTACCCGTATCACGCTTGTTATACGGTTCTTTAACCATTTCGCCCGCAATTTCACCTTTTTCAAAGTGAAGAAGATATTTAAAGCCGTCCTTATGCACCTCGGCATCCATATATTCCGACGAATACTGAGTTGCACAAAGTCCCAATCCGTTAAGACCTAAAGAATATTCATAACTTCCGTTGGCGTCGTTTGTATTATATTTACTGCCCGCATAAAGCTCACAAAATACAAGTTCCCAGTTAAATCTTTCTTCCTTTTTATTATAATCCACGGGAAGTCCGCGGCCGAAATCCTGAACCTCGATAGAACCGTCAATAAAACGTGTTACGATAATTCTGTCGCCGTATCCTTCACGCGCTTCGTCGATTGAGTTGGAAAGAATTTCAAAAACAGCGTGTTCGCACCCCTCAATACCGTCCGAGCCGAAAATAACCGCGGGACGTTTACGTACTCGGTCAGCTCCTTTTAATTGAGAAATACTTTCGTTGCCGTAAGATGCTTTTTTCGCCATAAGGTTTTACATCCTTTTCAAAATAAAATAAAAGCCCTGCCCATTTTCGTCAAAAGAACGGACGGGCATTACGAAACATTGCCTTTAAAAAACAATAAACCACTAAATATTATACACTACATTTAGCGGTTTAGTCAAGATTTTCGGTTTATTATACCCCAAGATATTCAGTTGTATTCGCATTATTTTTTATTGCCCTTGCGTTCGACTTTTGTTTTGTTACCCTTTTCGTCGACAATATACATATTATCAAGTTGACCTGTAAGGCTGCGTTTGAAACTGTCTATATACTCACGGCGAAGAATTGCCTGCTCGTTTTTTTCTTCTTCGGTAAGTCCGACCGACTTTGATTTGCGATAAAGTTCGCTTATTCTGTCCATCTTTTTCTGTTCCATACTGTACTTCCTTTGATTTTAGTGCTTGTTTATTATAAAGTATTTTGAAAGTTAAGTCAATAGTCGGAGCGGGTCTGCGCACCTACAAGCGTTATAGACAAAAAATGCCCCATCCTTTCGGATGGGGCTTAAATATTGAATAATTAAAAATTATTCGTTAATCTTTGTAACAACGCCTGAACCAACTGTTCTGCCGCCTTCACGAATAGCGAAACGAAGTCCTTCTTCGATAGCGATAGGAGTGATGAGTTCAACGTCCATAACAACGTTGTCACCGGGCATGCACATTTCTGTTCCTTCGGGAAGAGAAATTGTACCTGTAACGTCAGTTGTTCTGAAATAGAACTGAGGTCTGTAGTTGTTGAAGAAA
>CAZTMZ010000020.1:0-31334 GCA_964615315.1 uncultured Eubacteriales bacterium
AATATACAGGGTTCCTTTTACTTATCTCGTCGTTGTTTAATTTTCAAGGTCCAGTGTTGCTGCTTTCGGTCTCGCACTCGTTTGTGCTCTGTCCTTAGCGCTCGTATATAATAACAAAGTGTGCGACAAAAGTCAACAACTTTTTTTGATTTTTTTAATGTTTTTGTAAACTTGTCCGCGTGTTTCGGTTTTAGTATTCCGATTAAATAAAAAAGTACCGTTTTGCCGAGCTTTTATGTGCAAATTCACAACTGCACCTTTTTTTCGTATTTTTAAGAGCAACATATAATTAAAACCGTACTTTTTTCTTTCGGTTTTTATAAGCTCAATTTTTAATTTTATTTATTATATATTGTATACGGTCGCGAATTAAATTTCGACAAAAATTTGCATTGCCCTATTTTTATAAAAGATTTTTCAAATATATATTGACAAATAATATTCAATGTACTAAAATACATTTGAACGGTTATTCAAATGTTTATTTGAATGAATTTCAAATTTTAGAGTATTATATAATATGGGAGGCAGTGAGAATGGCAGAAAGAAATGATGACCTCAGTTGTGAGTTTATGCATATTCACGGTGAGTTGGTTGAAAAAGTAAACGCAGATATGCCCGACGAAGAAATTCTTTATGACCTTGCGGAATTATTCAAGGTTTTCGGTGACAGCACAAGAATTAAAATCTTATATGTTTTGTTCGAGTCGGAAATGTGTGTATGCGACATTGCTCAAGTGCTTAATATGACACCGTCGGCAATATCACATCAATTAAAAGTATTGAAAAATTCTCATCTTATCAAGTTCAGACGTGAGGGCAAATCAATATTTTATTCGCTCGCCGACGAGCATGTCCGCATAATGCTTGATCAAGGTATGGAACATATTTGCGAATAATATACCAAATAAACTATAGAAGCAAAAGGAGACTGTATATGAAAAAGTCATTTAAACTGACAGATTTAGACTGTGCAAACTGTGCGGCTAAAATGGAAAACGCGATAAAGAAGCTCGACGGTGTCCAAGATGCCAAAGTAAGCTTTATGGTTCAAAAGCTTACTATTACCGCCGAGGACAGCAGATTTGACGAAATTCTCGAAGAAGCTCAAAAGGTTTGCAAAAAGATTGAGCCGGACTGCAAAATAATTATAGGTTAATTATATGAACGGAAAACAAAAGAAAAATTTATTAAGAATTACGGTGAGCGCCGTTTTATTAGTTGCTCTTGCAATAACGGAACGTGTTTTTGAACCTACATGGTACATTATGTTGGCGGCATTTTTTGTCCCCTATCTAATAATCGGTTATGACGTTATTTTTAAAGCACTCAGAAATATTGCACACGGTCAGGTTTTCGACGAAAATTTTCTTATGGCACTCGCCACAGTCGGAGCATTTGCCACCCGACAGTTTGAAGAAGCCGTTTTCGTAATGCTTTTTTATCAAATAGGTGAATTCTTTCAAAGCAAAGCGGTTGAAAAAAGCAGAAAATCAATTTCGGACCTTATGGAAATCCGTCCGGATTACGCAAACATCGAAAAAGACGGCAAAATTATTCAAGTCGATCCGGACGAAGTTGCGGTTGACGACATAATCATAATAAAACCGGGCGAGAAAATTCCGTTGGATGCCGTTGTTGTCGAGGGCAGTTCAAACATAAATACAGTTGCTCTCACGGGGGAAGCGTTACCGAAAAGCGTTTCGGTCGGTGATAAGGTAATAAGCGGTTGTGTGAATATCGACGGTCTTATTAAAGTCAAAGTCACAAGTGAATTTTCCGAATCAACCGTTGCCAAAATTTTGGAGTTAATCGAAGAATCAACTTCTAACAAAGCGAAAAGTGAAAACTTTATAACGAAATTCGCAAAATATTACACGCCTATTGTTGTTATAAGTGCTGTTGCGTTGGCATTTATTCCGCCAATTTTTTTAGGTGATTTTAAAGAATGGTTTATGAGGGCGCTTACATTTCTCGTTATTTCATGTCCTTGTGCTTTGGTAATTTCCGTACCTCTCACCTTTTTCGGCGGTATCGGAGGTGCATCAAAGAAAGGTATTTTGATAAAAGGTTCGTCATATCTTGAAAACTTGGCAAAATGCGAAATAGCCGTTTTTGATAAAACCGGCACATTGACCGAGGGAACCTTTGAAGTTACCGACGTCATTCCTCAAAACTTTACGAAGGAACAGCTTGTCGAAATTTGTGCGACGGTCGAAGCGTTTTCCGACCACCCCATTGCCAAATCGGTCAAGAATTACTACGGCAAAGAAACCGACACTTCGGTAATAACGGAAGTCAATGAAATTGTAGGTCACGGTATCAGAGCGGTATTAGGCAAGCACGTTGTTCTTGCGGGCAACGGCAAACTTATGGAAAAATACGGTGTAAATTACGGCAAATGCGAACAGTTGGGAACACATTTATATTTAGCTGTCGACAACATTTATGCGGGCTGTATTGTTATATCGGACAAAATTAAAAAGAATTCAAAAGATACAATTTCGGCCTTGAAAGCTCTCGGATGCAAAACCGTTATGCTGACCGGCGATAAGGACAATGTCGGAAAAGCGGTTGCGGACGAAATAGGTATTGACGAAATACACACGGAATTACTTCCCGTTGACAAGGTTAAAATTGTCGAGCGACTGTTTGACGGCAAAAGTAATCAAGGCAAACTTCTTTTTGTCGGTGACGGAATGAATGACGCTCCCGTACTTTCACGTGCTGATATCGGCATTGCCATGGGCGGAATCGGTTCCGATGCTTCTATCGAAGCGGCTGACATTGTTATTATGGATGATGACATAGGAAAAATCGGCACTGCAATGAATATTTCAAAGCACACTTTAAGAATAGTAAAGCAAAACATTGTTTTTGCGTTGGGCATCAAAGTTTTGTTTTTAATATTGGGTGCTTTCGGTATCTCGAATATGTGGATGGCCGTATTTGCCGACGTCGGTGTCAGCGTTATTGCAATTCTCAATGCGATGAGAAGCTTAAATACAAAGTAAAAATTACGGTTTTATGCACCCCAAACGGTTTCTGCCTTGGGGTGCATATCGTTATTTTACGGTTTATATCAAAATTTTGATATAAATCCGGAAAAAATGTTGTATTTATGCTATGAATAATGATATTCTTATTTTAGGTGATGGAAATGAAAGAATATTTAAAAAGCATTGAAATTTTGCCTAACGAAAAGGATAATATTGAATTTTGGGAAAGAGAAAACAAAAAGTCACACACATCGTATGAAACGGAAATTCTATTTTTTTCTTGCATAATGCACGGCGATACCGAAAGACTCGGTTGCTGTCTTGAAAGTTTATTTAATGACGGTATTGTCACGGGACGTCTTTCCGAAAACAGTTTAAGGCAGATGAAATATTGGGCTGTCAGCTGTATAACAATAGCGACAAGATATGCCATTCAAGGCGGTTTACCGGAAATGGAAGCATATAATTTAAGTGACAGATACATTCGTGACATTGATATGATTGATACCGAATCTGAAATTGTCGACTATCTTATAAAAGCAAGTTTTAATATTACAAATAAAATCAAAGCAATTAAAACTCAGCACAGCTACCCCTCACCTATCAGAAAATGTGTTTCGTTTATTGATTTGAATTTACATTCGAAGATTTCACTCGATGAGCTTGCGAAAATCAGTAATCTTTCAAAGGATTATCTGTCACAGTTGTTTAAAAAGACAACGGGAATAACCGTTACCGAATACATAACGGAAAAGCGTTTGAGCTCGGCAAAGCAGCTTCTTGACAGAAACGTAACTATAAGCGATACCGCCTATGCACTCGGCTTTTGTTCGGAAAGTTATTTTATTTCTTGCTTCAGAAAAAAATACGGAATCACGCCGAAAGAATACATTAAAAGCAAAGGAAAACTTTAAGCAAAAAGACCTTGTAAGGCAGAACGTCTTACAAGGTCTTTTAATTATATGATTTAAAATACCGTTCAATCAATCAAGAAAGTCACGGAGTTTTTTACTGCGGCTCGGATGACGAAGTTTACGAAGTGCTTTTGCTTCGATTTGACGTATACGTTCACGCGTAACATTAAACTCTTTGCCGACTTCTTCGAGAGTTCTCGGATGTCCGTCTTCAAGTCCGAAACGAAGTGAAAGAACCTTTTCTTCTCTCGGAGTTAATGTTTTAAGCACCTCGGAAAGCTGTTCTTTAAGAAGTGAAATTGATGCGGCATCCGCCGGTGATAAAGCATCGTCATCGGGAATAAAATCACCTAAATGGCTGTCCTCTTCCTCGCCGATCGGTGTTTCAAGAGAAACGGGTTCTTGTGCAAGACGAAGAATTTCACGTACTTTATCGGGTGTCATATCAAGCTCCATTGCAATTTCTTCCGCTGACGGATCATGACCGTTTTTATGAAGTAACTGGCTGCTTGTTTTCTTTACTTTATTGATAGTTTCAACCATATGAACGGGTATGCGAATTGTTCTTGCTTGGTCGGCAATGGCACGTGTGATAGCTTGTCTTATCCACCAAGTAGCATAAGTCGAGAACTTAAAGCCCTTAGTATAGTCAAATTTTTCAACAGCCTTAATAAGTCCTAAATTGCCTTCTTGAATAAGGTCCAAGAACTGCATACCGCGGCCCGTATAACGTTTTGCTATGCTGACAACAAGACGAAGGTTAGCTTCGGCAAGACGTTGCTTTGCCTTTTTGTCGTCATCGGCAATTCTTATTGCAAGCTCGATTTCTTCTTCGGAGGTCAAAAGCGGTACACGTCCGATTTCTTTAAGGTAAACTCTTACGGGATCGTCCATGGCAAGCGACTTGCTGTCACCTGCTCCGCCGTCATCGCTTTTTGCCATATCAGACTCGTCGGTAATAGCATCTCGTGCCATATCTCCGAGGTCATCTATAAGTTCGATATTGTTTGCTTCAATAAGTTCATAGAGTTTGTCAAGCTCGTCCATTTCGATATCAAGTTCGACAATAGCATTATCGATTTCCTGAGTTGTGAGTTTTCCGACCGCTTTACCTTTTTCAATGAGAGCCTTTAAAGCTGCCTTCTTGTCAATATTTTCCATAATGTTCTCCTTCACATTCATTATTTATTATCAAAAAACTTCAAAAAATCTTCGTCGCTAATGTCTTCCACATTGACATTCTTAAGACTTTTTTTATTTTTTTCGTTTAGTATTACGTTTATACAATCATCACATTCTTCAAAAGAATTGGCAAGCATATACGAAACCGTTTGAATCCTTGCAACCGCATTTATTTCTTCATCGGTCAGTTCGCCGTGCAGAAATGAAATTTCAGCCGATTTGCCCTCACGGAGCCTGTCCGTTACGGTCTTATAAATTTTTCTGTTAAAATCGGTTATAAAGTCATCGGCGGAAAGTTTTTCGTCAACGCGGCTCAAATGTTCCGGATTTGCCATTAAAATCGCGATAAGCATTTCTTCTGCTTTAGAAACACCGTAAAATTTTCTGCGTTCCGGATTGAGTTTATCGAGAATATCTCCCTCTTTTTGAATTTCGGTAAATTCCTTTTTCCGACGAACATAAACATTTCTTTTTGCGACACGTTGCGCTTCGTTTATAATAACCGATTTACTTACGGACAGCTCATCAGCCAAACGTGAGGCGTAAATGTCAAGTTCAATGGCACCGACGTTTGACAATATCTTAATCGCACTGTTAAGATACTGACGCTTTCCGTCATCGGTTGTCACATCATATTCGGAACGTTCGCGAAGAAGTGCGAATTCGATTTCGTTTGCGGCACCGTTTATAATGGATTTCATCTTTTCGACGCCGTAGTTCTTGATAATTTCGTCGGGATCTTTTCCGCCGCTTAAATGCAATATTTTAAGTTTTGCCGATGTGCCTTTAAAAATTCTCAATGCTCTTTCAGCTGCTTTTTGACCTGCTTCATCGGCATCATAAGCTATCATAATTTCCGATGCATAACGCGAAAGCAACACCGTTTGCTCAGTCGTCAAAGCAGTGCCGAGTCCCGCAACGGCATTTGTAAAGCCCGCTTGATGCATAGCTATGACGTCCATATAGCCTTCGCAGAGAATGAGGCTGTCCTTGGTGCTTTTTTTCGCAAGATTCAAAGCAAAAACGCCCTGACTCTTTTTGTACACCAATGTATCCGACGTATTAAGATATTTCGGTTTTGAGTCGTCCATAACGCGTCCGCCGAAGGCTATCACGTTGCCTTTTACGTCGATTATCGGAAAAATAACGCGGTTACGGAAGTTGTCGTATATTTGGTTTTCGTCTTTTGTCGAGCGTCTTGCCAGATTCGCCAAAACAAGCTCGTCCTTCGTATAACCCAAGGAAAGCATATGCTTTATAAGAGAATCAAAAGAATTCAAAGCAAAGCCCAATCCGAATTTTTTTATTGTTTCGTCACTGAGTCCGCGATTTTTAAAATATTTATATCCTATCTCACCGTTAGACGAATAAAGCGTTTTGTGAAAGAAACGTGCTGCCTCACGATTTGCTTCAAGCATTCGCAATCTTCTTTTGTTTATTGAGGCATCATAAGAATTTTCTTCGGGCATATCCATTCCGACACGGTCAGCCAAGAACTTAAGCGCATCAATATAATCGAGATTTTCGATATTCTTGATAAACGTAACAACGTCTCCGCCGTTACCACAACCGAAACAGTAATAAGACTGTGTATCGGGATAAACGGTAAACGAAGGTGTTTTTTCATTGTGAAACGGACAGACGCCTTTACTTATTCTGCCTGCTCTTTTAATGTTGACATAAGAAGAAACAATACTTTCAATATCAGCTCTTTGACGAAGTTCCGCCAAAAATTCATCGCTCAATTTCAATATTATCCCTCCCCGAATCCTAAATCCACCCAAACGTCAGGGATAAAGATTTTTTTGTAAACCGCCAAAAGATATCGGTCACTCATACCCGCGATATAATCGCAAGCGGCTTGTTCGACGCCCTCGCTTTCGATTATGAAACTATAATCTTGCGGTATTTTTTCACTGTGATGTAAAAAATAATCATACAGTTGAATGATTATATCAATAGCTTTCGTTTCCTCGCCCTTACACTTCGGGTTTGTATAAACATTGCTGAACATAAAACTGTGGAGTTCATCAAACGGCTGCTTTATATCGTCGGAAAAGCGAATAGTATCCACACTGTTTTCGACAACGTTTTTGACCATTGTATTTATTCTGTCGGATTTATTGAAACCCAAAGTCTTTCTCAACTCCAAAGGTATATCGTCTTCGGAAATTATACCCGCCCGTGTAGCGTCGTCAATATCGTGGTTTATGTATGCGATTTTATCGGCAAGTTTGACTATTCTGCCCTCTAACGTAAAAGCCTCTTTGCCTCTTGTGTGACAAACAATGCCGTCACGAACCTCATAAGTAAGGTTAAGACCTTTTCCGTCCTTTTCGAGTCGGTCAACAACTCTCAAACTTTGGTCATAATGGCGGAATCCTCCGGGAACGACTTTGTCAAGCGCACGCTCGCCCGCATGACCGAACGGAGTATGCCCCAAATCATGCCCCAAGGCAATAGCCTCGGTTAAATCCGCATTTAAAAGGAGTCCGTTCGCTATTGAACGTGCAACCTGCGAAACTTCAAGAGTGTGAGTCAAGCGTGTTCTGTAATGATCTCCCTCGGGCGATAAAAAAACCTGAGTTTTATGTTTCAGTCTGCGAAAAGAATTTGAATGTATAATTCTGTCACGGTCTCTTTGAAAGTCCGTTCTCAAGTCGCACTTGGGCTCTAACGTTACACGCCCTTTTGTTTTTGCGGAAAGGCAAGCTTTTTCGGAAAGAAAACCGGCTTCCTTTTCCTCAAATTTTTCTCTTATAGTCACTCAAATCGCCTCCCTAAAACAATCTTTCACTTTATTATACGATAAAATTAACAAAATCCCTTTATTTTTTCAAAAAAATTAAAATTCGCAGAAATTTTCTTCTATAAGTTTTGCGGTTACTTTTCCGTTGCTCAATTCAGTCAAATTTTTTTCCAACTTTTCACGAAAGTCACTTTTTATTCTGAATATCACCTTTACATTGTCGGTAAACAGAGTATCTATTATTTTCGCACCCTCATTTACCAAAAAGGCACTTAATTTGCCGTAGAAAGTATAGTCACATTGAATTTCGAAATCAAGGCAAAGTGCCATTGTAATTATACTTGCACTTTCAACCGCTATTTTCGCACTGTGAGAATACGCACGTACAAGTCCGCCGCCACCGAGAAGTATTCCTCCGAAATACCTTGTCACCACAACGGCTGTATCAACAAGATTTTCCTTTTCGAGAACGTCGAGTACCGGCACACCGGCTGTTCCCTGCGGCTCTCCGTCATCGGAATAACGCTTAATTCTACCGTCACGTAAAACATAAGCATATACATTATGGGTTGCGTCCCAATGCTTTGACTTAATTTCGGTAATAAAAGCATTGGCTTCTTCGACGGTTTTAACGGGGCACGCATATCCTATAAATCGCGAACGCTTCACCGTATATTCGTCACTGTTAAATTCTTTTACTGTTCTGTACTCGTTTGCCAACTTTTTCCTCACCGCTTTTCCGAAAAAAACAAAAGGTGGTACCAATGTACCACCGTAATTGTTTTGATTATTTAGAAAGATTGTAACGCTTGTTAAATCTGTCAACACGTCCGCCTGTATCAACAAGCTTTTGTTTACCTGTATAGAATGGGTGGCAATTTGAGCAGATATCAACTTTTAAATCTTCTTTTGTTGAACGAGTTTCAAATGTTGCACCGCATGCACACTTAACTGTTGTTACTTTGTACGCAGGATGAAGTCCTTCTTTCATTGAATTGTCACCTCTTTCGAATACTGTGTTTTTCATTAGCCTAATAAGTTTATCACAACAAAATATAAAAATCAAGTACTTTTTTAAAGTTTTACGGAAATTTCTTTATTCAATCCGAATGAGTAGAGTGTAGCTTCGACTTTTTTCAGCCCGAAACACTCCTTTGCCGCCGTTTTATATATATTTAACTGCTGTGAATATTTATTTATAAGTTCTTTTTCGTCACTTACCCTATCCGTCTTATAGTCAATAATCTCTCCGCAATCGCCGTTTATTATCAAGCCGTCGATTACACCTTGTATTATCACTTTTTCGTTTTTTATGCTTTCGGGTATATCGGATTTTATCATTGAAAAAGGAACCGCCATGGTAAATTCTTTTTCGCGTAGGAACGAATCCGCGTTTTCGATTCTTTTATATAAATCGCTGTCAAAGAATTTTTTGATTTTGCTTCGGTCAACGGCTTTTGCCTCCGCTTCCGTAAACTCATTGTTTTCCGCAAGCTTTTGAAGTTCTGAGTCAACGCTTTCCTTTGCCGATTTCAAATCGCACTTTTCCATAAATTTATGGACAAGTGTACCTCTTTGAGCAGGTGTCAGCTCGTTTTCGCCCATAAAAGCCGGATTTTCCGTAGCGATATAAAATGCTTCCGTTTCCTTATTTATACTCGAAGCCGAATACTTTACGGGTAAATTCGCAAGTTCGGAATAAGTATATGTATAAGAAACTTTTTCGTCAATCTTCTTAAGCAGTTTTTCGTCAGCCTCCGCCTTTGTCACTTCGGCATTTTCCTCCGCGGTCACCGATTCGGGCGGCTGAACAATTTGAAAATCGATATTGCTGTTTGTCGTTCTCGGAATGCAGTTCATTATTCCGAGTTTTTTGCAGACGGGAACAAACGACGGATGTTGCAGCATTGCGAGAATTACCCAATGCAAAAAGCTTCCCGACAGTGACAAAGAAACGGAATTATCTTCAAATCCCGTATAAAATCTTTGATAAACGGCTTTTATTTTTTCTTCCGGTTCATAAAGATTTCCGACAATATACAGCTTTTCTCTTGCTCTTGTCATGGCGACGTAATAAATTCTTATTTCTTCATTTAATTCTTCCAAGCTGTTTTTCAGTTTAACGGCTATATACGGCTGAGTTTTAAACTCGATGTTTCGTTTTTCGTCATAACAAACCGTACCTATTCCCATTGTTCTGTCGACTATGGTTTTTTCGCTTTTCGGACTGCCGAAGTTGTCTGCGGTACCCATAATAAACACAACGGGATATTCAAGCCCTTTACTGCCGTGCACCGTCATAAGTTTTACGGCATCGTCATTTTCGGTGACAAGTTTCGACTCCTCAAGGTCAAAATGATTTTTGCGAAGCTTATCGACATACCGTATAAAGCCGGTTAATCCGTGTCCGCCGTTTTCCTCATAATTCTCGGCATAATTGACGAGAAGCTGAAGATTCAGCACACGCTTTTCTCCGTCGGGCATAGCCGAAACGACGCTGTCGTAAGACGTTATTTCAAAAACACGCCGTATAAGTTCACCGACACTCAAAGTTACGGAAAGCATACGCAGTTGAGAAAGTGTATCCAAAAAGAACTTGACCTTGCCGTCGCTTTCGTAATTTTCCTTCAACAGAGCGTAAATCGAATCTTTTCTGTTGTTGCAACGCATACGTGCCAGATCATCCTCGTCAAACGGGAAAAGCGGCGAGAGCATAACGGAAACAAGCGGAACATCTTGAACGGGATTGTCGATTACGTTAAGCAAAGAAATCATTGTTACAATTTCGCTGTTGTCGAAAAAGCCGTTCTTTTTTTCGTAATGAGCCGGAACACCGAATTGTGCAAGGCCTTTTACGGTTTCTTCGGCGTGAGTTTTTAAGCTGCGCATCAAAATACATATATCGCTGTATTTTATAGGACGTTCGTTGCCCTTATTACCTACGGTCATACCGCTTTCCACCATTTTTTTTACGGTAGCGGCAACATATTTTACCTCTTCGTTAAAATTCGACTTTTTGGGTTCGGTACTGCTGACAATTCGAACAAAAACGTCTTTATCGTCGGTTTTTTCATAATCAGCCGAATAAACTAAGCGGTCACCGTTTTTATAATCAATCTCGCCCATTTTTCGAGTCATAAGATAATCGAAAAAGAAATTGACCCCTTCGACGATTCCTTTACGGCTTCGGAAATTTCTGTCAAGAGCGATTTTTGCCGGATAATTGTCACGTTCCTCGCTGTAATCTTCGTACTTATCTTTATAGCCAATGAAAATTTCGGGCATAGCTTGACGAAAACGGTAAATGCTCTGTTTTACGTCGCCGACGAAGAAAAGATTTTGCGAATTCTTCGATATGGCGTTAAACAGTGCATCCTGTGCTTCGTTGGTATCTTGAAATTCATCAATGAGAATTTCATCGTACATTTCAGACATTTCCGCCGCAAGTTCCGTTTTGCGAAGATTTCCGTTTTCATCTTCCTTGACAAGCAGTTGCAACGCCATGTGAAGAATATCCGAATAGTCGTACATATTTTTTTCTCGCTTCTTTTCCGCAAGAAGTTCAATAAATCTGTACACGCATTTTTTCAGTGCGGACACAATCGGTCTGAGGTATTCTATATCATTTTCAAAGTCGTCGGAATAGCAAGTCAAAATGCCCGACAGATTTTTAAAATCATTTTTAACGGCAAGGCATCTGCCGTTGATTTCATAAAAATGACTGTCCTTTTCATCATTCTTAAAGCTTCCGAAACGTTCCAATTTAAGCCCGTCGACAACGGCTTTTATCTCATCCCATTTTCCGCCGTTCTCAATAAGCTCAACTGCATATTTCATTTCAGCCATAGCGTTGCCCAGACAGTCTCTTGCCGTTACGCCGACCTTATTATCATCTCCGCCGTCGAGTAAAATTTTATCGCACTTTACGAGAATATATTCAAGAATGTTTTTTACTCTTTCAAGGCAATACTTTCCCCACACCGTACGTTCAACCGAAACATTTTCAAAATAATAATCAAAATGTTCATCAATCCATTTTTTCGGATTGACGGACGAACACGAAAATTTGTATACGGATAAAATCGAGTTAATCAGATTTTGGTCGTTTTTGCCGTTTGTAAACAACTGTAAAAGCGCATTAGCCTCGTCGCTGTCCTCGTCATACACTTCGTTGAGAACTTCTGAAAGTATCTCATTTTCAAGTAATTCCGACTCATTTGAAGCAAGCATTTTAAAGTCCGGCAATATATCGAGCATTTGACAGTTTTCTTTTACTATTCTGTTACAAAAACTGTCTATTGTTGAAATTTGGGCGTTGGGAAGAAACATTTTCTGCCGTTTCAAAAACGAATCGTTCGGTTTTTCTTTTATAAGCTTTGTAAGTGATGCCGATATTCTGTCAAGCATCTCACCCGCCGCATCCTTAGTGAATGTAACAACGAGAATACGTTCGACATTTGTCGGGTTTTCGGCATCGGTTATTCTTTGAATAACACGTTCGACAAGCACTGCCGTTTTTCCCGAACCTGCCGCCGCCGATACAAGCACACTTCCGCGGCGTGAATTTATAGCCATTCTTTGAGCGTCAGTCCATGTCATTGCCGTCACCTCCGAGCATACTGACAGCGGTATCAAACGGTATCGGAGAAATTTCTCTTACGGGTGAAGTGTCGTCACGTTTGCACACGTCGGCATATTCACAGTAATCGCAGCCGTCCTTGACGGGAAATGCGTTTATTTCTCCGTTTTGAAGTTTATACGCCATCTCTTTTATCAAACCGTTAACCTTTTTCTTAAGTGCCGTCAATGAATCTACCGAAATAACATTACCGTACAGATTGCCTTTTTTATCCATACCTGCCGGAATATAAATTCCTTGCATATCCTTTTCCATTGCACCGATTACATCTATATTATTCAGCACCATTCCGCTCATTTTAAATTTTTCTTTTTGCTTTGCCTTAACGGTTTCAACATCCGAATAGCGATTTATTTTCGTATTTTCGGATACTCTCGGTGCTTTTGCCTGAAAATAAAGTATTCCCGCCGGAGTAACGTTTTCGTATAAATCTCCGCCGTTTTGCCAAATTGCGAAAAGGTAAATAAGCATTTGCATATTCAGTCCGCCGAATATATCGTAAAGCTTAAACTCTTTTCCGCCCGTTTTATAGTCAATTACACGTATAAACGTATTATCTTCCGTTTTGTATGCGTCGACACGGTCGACACTTCCGATAATTTTTACGCTTCCGCCGTTTTCAAGCTCAATGAAATACGGCTTTATATCGCCGTCGTTATTGATTGAAAGTTCGAAATTGACCGGTATAAATTTGCAATGTTCGAATTCGTCAACAAGCTGCATTATGATTTTAAACGAGCTTTCTTTAATAAGATTTACGGTACGCAAAAACGAATTCTGTTTTTCTCCGTACCCGCTTAATTTTTCTTCGACGTAGCTGTCGACAATTACGTTTATTTTTTCGCGTATTTCGTTTGAAGTCAGTTTTACGAGTTTGTCTTTTGAATTGTCCTTTAAAAACTTTTCTAAAATTTCGTGGACAAGCGTTCCCGTTTGTGCGGGATCCATCTGTGCTTCACGTCTCGGTTTTGCTTTTATTCCGTATTCACAGAAATATCTAAACGGACATTTATAAAACTTCTCTGTCTTAGATGCGGAAATATACATATTTCTGCCGAACAGTTCCGTCGAAAGCTCTTTATCTTTTATGGCAAAATCGGTTTTCCCGATTTTTTCCATCATTGACAGTTCATTTGCAGAGCCGTCTTTTTCGAAATATTTATGCAAAGTGGAACCTAAAACAGTATTTTCGTTTTTTTCTTTTGCAAAAGCCGAAAAAGCCGTTTTTCGACTTTCTATTTTACTCAAAGCGTTCGGCTTTATTGTATTTACATTCGGGAACATTCTTTTAATTTCAAGAACCAATTCGGACGGTGTCATTGCCGTCGAATCAATATCCGCAAGCGAATACGAAACATAAAGTCTGTCCGTCGCCAAAGCCGACGAATGATATGCAATAAAATTTTCGGTTACACTGTTGTATTCGAGATTGGAAACAATATCTATTCCCATATCTTGCAATTCACAACGCTCGGCATCATTCAAAAGGACTCCGCTGCTTGAAAATGCCGGAAAAACTCCGGTATTCGCACCGACAATGAAAACGGTTTTCGGTGCCGTTGCCTTAATTCTGCTTGCACTTCCGATTATAACTTCATCGAGTCCGTTCGGAATTTCTCCCAAACTTTTTGTTGAAACAACTATTTCGAACAGTTCACGGTATCTTTGAAGTGTTATTGCGCTTTTTCCCGTTGCCGAACACAAACCGTCGAGAATTTCGGTAAGAATTTTCCAAATTCTGCCTTGCTCCGTTGCCAAATCGGTTTCGCCGTCGGCACTCAAAAGCGAAGTGAATTTTTTCAAATTTTCGTCGATTTTCGCATTTCTTAAAAACAAAAACAGTTCGCGTGAAATTGTTTCACCGTCGACATCGGTTATATTGTTTTTAAGCAAAGTAATCGGACCTACGATTTTTTTGCGTAAGTCGTTTATTTTATTAAGATTTTTCTTTGACGTTTCGTTAAACTCAACTCCGAAGCCGTCGGGATTTCCCGTCCATTCCTTTTTCCATTCACCCGACTTAATCTGCCACACAAGTGCATATTCTTCAAGCATTGAGATTTCTTCAACCGAAAATCCGTAAAGTCCCGTCTTTAAAAATCTCAAAACGTTTTCCGTATAAAAGCCGTCACTCAATATATCGAAAAGCGACAGCATAAATACCATAAGCGGTTGCGTTGAAATAGGCTGACGGTTATCGGAAAAACAGTCGATTTCATATTTTCTGAAAGACGATAAAAGCTGATTTTTATATGTACCGCTGCTGCGTTCAATAACAGCAATATCGCGGTATCTGTAATTTTCTTCACGCACAAGACGTTTTATTTCGGATGCTACGAAATCACATTCTTCGATTTTATTGCGGCAAGGTATCAGTGCAATACAGTCACAAGGATTTTCGTATTTTCTGTCACTGACATCAAAAATATTGGCTTCCAAAAAATTAAGCGCATCTGCCTTATACTCTTTTGCCGAATACAGTACCTTTTCGGGTGCGACTTTAACATTCACACGTGCTGCAATAGCTTTGAGTTTTTTTATTTCCGTAACCGCATTATAGAAAAGTTCATATTTTCCGTTGTTTTTTTCCGTATCGCAACAAAAAGTTACATATACGTTTTCGGCAGATGAAATTATGCGTTCGAGAACCTTATATTCTTGTGCCGAAAAGCCCGAAAACCCATCAACGAACACTGACTTGCCGTCGAAATACGAAATATCGAGCAACAAATCGGCAAGAAGGTCAAGGTAAAGCGAATCGTCCTGAAATCTTTGAGCCATTAAACTGTCGTAACACTGAAAAACCGTTGAAAGCTCCCAAAGTTTTTTTGAAAATACGGGCTTTTTAACCTTTTCCGACATTTCGGCAAGCTCGTCGTTTGAAATACAGCACGTTTTAATTTCGCGGTTGAATTCCAAAAGCTCGCTTATCAAAGCCGGATTTTTTCGGTATTTGGCGTAAAAAGTGATTTTATCTTGAAGACTTTCAATGGCAAGGCTCATCAAAACGGCACGTGTGGAGTCGTCGGCAGTGGTTTTCGTTATTTTTCCGTAATCCTTCAAAAGCCTTTCGGCAAGACGAGAAAAGCTTAAAACTTCGATATTATTCGCTTTTTCGTTTCCCAATAATTCAAGCATTCCCTTTTCGGTATCGAATGAGAACTGTTCGGGCACAATTATGATTGCTTTACCGCTTTCAAGTTGTGCGGTTTCTTTTGCAAGATTACGAATATATCGGGTTTTTCCGCTGCCGGTACGTCCCGTAATAATGTTGAGCATCGTTTTTACTCCTTTTGCTGTTTACATAAAGCGGCAAGAAATTAAAATGAGTCTACGCCTGCAAAGTAATCAAGAGAAATTATAAAAGTTTATAAAGCTTTGCGCCGTGCGTATTGACACTGCAAGTGAAATTTTCACTGAAATTTCCGACATTTGCCTTTTCCCACAAATCACGGAACACATATTCACCCGCATAGCCGAGATCATTCAAATTGACTGTAATTTCTTTGGCTTTATCGGATATATTGAATATCGCAATCAGCGGTTTATTGTCCGACGAAACGGCAGTCCAAATTATTGTTTCGTCGTCACGGTACGCTTGCTTGCCGGAATGTGAATTTTGATTTACGTCAATAACTTCTTCGTTTGTTATAAGAGAAAGAGTCCATTCGTCGTTATTTCTCATTTCTCCGCCGAACATTAACGGTGAACGGAATATCGACCACAAAGTCATAAGTGTAATTTGCTCGTCCCTTGTAAATTGTGTATATCTGTCCTTGGGGCCGTGACAAGTGCCGTTTCTCGATATATTACCGAGTGGCAACATATCGCAATCCGGCCAACAGCCCTCACTTACATAAGGAGCCCATTTTTCGCATCTGTCGAACATTTCATACAGTTTGTCCCACCAATCCCAAAAATCGCCCGTAAGACGCCACATATTAGCATATTGACAAAGGTGGTCGGCAACAGACAGTTCGGCAGGTCCGGGAGAAAGGCTCAGTACAATGTCACGTCCAGTTTTGTCAATCGCCCTTCTGATCATTTCGACTTCTTCACGTGCGGAATACGGATTATCCCACTTTCTGAATTCCGTAACACAGATATCGTCCACCTTGACAAAGTCGATTCCCCATTCGGCATACATTTCAAAAATCGAATCATAATAACTTTGTGCACCGTCGCAAGTATACATACCGTACATATCCGTATTCCAAGGGCAAACGGAAAAGTGATGTACTACTTCACGTGCCGTTTTGTCACTGCCTAAAATTTTTGTGTTTTGATGTACTGCCTGGCGCGGAATTCCACGCATAATATGTATACCGAATTTAAGCCCCATTGCATGAATTTTGTCCGCAATCGGTTTAAATCCCGCACCGCCGGCAGACGACGGGAAACGGTTCACAGCCGGAATCAAGCGGGAATACTCATCCATACAAAGTTCCGTAAAGTTATTGTAATTATTGTCCTTTGCGTTCGGCTCATACCACTGAATGTCACACACAACGTATTGCCAACCGTAATTCTTGAGATGTTTTGCCATATATTCCGCATTGCCCAAAAGTTGTTCTTCATTTACGGCTGCACCGTAGCAGTCCCAACTGTTCCAACCCATAGGCGGTGTTTTAGCTAATTTGTTTTTATCCATTTTCAACTTCCTAATCTATAACTACACTTTTTTTCTTGCCGTTTTTATTACGTGGATATTCACGAATTCTGGTGACGTATTCACAGTTGACAATGTCATGTTCACCGTTACGCTCTATTTCAATCCAACCGTCTTTACAGCAATGAATAACACCTGTTATTTGCGAGGATGAAATACAAGTATATATTATACATTCCTTGCCGATGTATTTTTCAATAAGCTCAGTCATTTCCTTTCTCCCCTTTTTACCGCGAAGATGTTTACGGATAACAGCTGTACGGTTTTCTTTAAGCATTGTTAAAAACACAATAAACAAAACAGCCCAAACAAGCCACATTCCGTTCATAAAAAGCACCTCCGACATATTTATTTTATTCTAACATTTTATTGTTGTTTTGTAAATAAAACAATGAGGAAAAAAACGGACAGTTCAAACAAAACAGCTGTGTTTTTTATGCAGATTTTTTACAAAAACGCCTTGACAATCAATATTATTTATGATAATATATATAAGCCCAATACGGAGAGATACCGAAGTGGTTATAACGGAACGGTCTTGAAAACCGTCGTACGGCAACGTACCGTGGGTTCGAATCCCACTCTCTCCGCCACTGCGGGTTGTATAAATACGTACAGCCCGCTTTTTAATTAAATAACGCTTAAACACGTTACGCTTGCAGAAGTACTCAAGTTGGTGACGAGGCGCCCCTGCTAAGGGCGTAGGCCGGGAAACCGGTGCGAGAGTTCGAGTCTCTCCTTCTGCGCCAAAAAAAGACATCCTTCGGGATGTCTTTTTTCTGTTTTTTAATGTAAAAACGTAAAAAAAGCAAAGTCGATTTTTCAGCTTTGCTTTTTATGTTGTCGTGACAACTTTTTAAATTGTTGTACTACCCGTTCGTTAGGGTTTCTAAACAGTCTTTGCAGATATCTATTTCTTCACCCAACACTTTTTTTGTTGTACATCTTTTTTCTTCGCCGCAAAAAAAACAAATTGACTTACCGCAAGCAGTCAAAAAGGTTAGCATCATAGCAGCCATAAGAAGTAATGCTAATACTTTCTTTTTCATAAGTATTTCCTTTCCGTTATTTTAAGAATTTAAGATTGCGAATAACGGCAGGCTCTTTAGCTTTTCCGGAACAAATTTGGAAAAAGCAAATAAATTTTACAACAAATAATACAATCATCAAAATACCGTAAGCAATCGGAACAATAAAAGTCCAGCACAAAAGTGCAGATACAATCGTTGAAAGTATTGTTACCACGGTAAATTTAAGTGCTTGTCTGACATGGAAAGCCACATAAGGCGATGTATTACTGGCGAGCAATGCAATAACGATTCCCAAAGATCCGAGCAAATAAACAAGCATTGCCACAACCTTATTCTCGGAAATATCTTTTGCATCAAATTCAGCTGTGTGATCATAAGGATCAAATGTAGGTGCATAGTTCACTTGCGGCGGTACTTGATATGTCTGTGCGTTATTATAGTTTTGTTGCGGTTGTGAAGTAAAATTAGTTCCGCAGTTCATACAAAAAACCGCACTATCATCATGTTGTGTGTTACAATTAGGACATATTTTCATATTCTTTCTCCTCTTTCATATTGTGTCTGATAACAACATCATCCGACACAATAATTTTTTGCTTAAATAATAAATACAAATAAACGTGCCAAGATGTCAAACGCTCACAGGGACATTGTCATTTTTCCACATCCTTTTATCACAATGTATTTTATAAAAATGCAATAAAGCGGTAAGCGTTGCTCTCTCGTTTTCGGCAAAGACTTTAGTCTTATGTTAAAGCACTTTCGACACTTTTCATAAATGACCGCGATAATTACCGCTTTTGAAAATTATATTCCTATTACAAAATCATTTCTATACCCTAACAGCATACAGTACAAAAATATTTTTCACAAAAATCTGTTATTTTTAACAATAACCACGGCACTTTTAAAGGTATCGCGTTTTTGTAATAATGTTATTTTTAACTGCCATAAATCAAATACATTTTATAAGCTTATAAATGCAAAAAAGCATTGCGATATTTTCCCAATCATGTTATACTACAAGCGTTCAAAATAGTTTTTCAGCATAAGGAGATACACCATGCATTTATTGAAAGTTGATACAACACATTATGTCGGTCAAGCGGATCCGTACATCTTAAAAAGCAACGGAAGATATTACATTTACGTAACGGGGCATGATGCGGTTTACGCTTATCAGTCGGACAATCTTTTTGAAGGTTGGGAATATTTCGGTGCGGTTATGACACTTGACGGTCACGATTCTTTTTGGGCACCGAGTGTTATTGAGCTTGACGGAAAATTTTATATGTATAACTCTATTGAGATTTACAACGATACAGCCGATGAAGGCGGTCACAGAGGTGCTATGCACGTTTCGGTTGCCGACAATCCCCTCGGTCCGTTTACGAACACAAGACAAATTCTTCACCCGTTTTCAATAGATTCGCACATTGTAAAGAATGAAGCCGGTCTTTTCTTGTTTTATTCGTCGAACCGTTTCGAAGGTGAAAGAATCGGTACTTGTATTTATGTTGATAAAATGCTTGATCCGTACACACCTGCCGGAAATCCCGTTTTGGTTCTTGAGCCGACGCTTGACGAAGATATTTACCGCCGCGACAGATATAAAAAAGGTCAGCATTGGCATACAATCGAGGGTGCGTTCTATTTTAAAGAGGGCGACTGGCAATATCTTATGTATTCGGGCAACTGCTTTGAACAGCCTACCTATTACATCGGATATGCAAGAGCCAAAACCGACGAAACCGATCTTACGAAAATCAAATTTGAAAAATATCCCGACGAAAATACTTACAGTCCGGTACTTTCGGCAAATGATTTTGAGGAAGGCACGGGACACCACTCAATGATAAAAGAAAGCGGCCAATGGTATGCAATTTATCATGCACGCGATTATAACGACGGGCTGAATGCAAGTGCTTTTGACGCCAGAAACGCAAGAATATGTAAGTTAAACGTTGAGGACGGTATAATCACCGCCGAAAGATATAAAGACCATATATGAAAAAGAAGCGATTTAAGGTGACTTAAATCGCTTCTTTTATAAAACGAACTCCCTAAGTTTAACTTAGGGAGTTTTTGTAATTAGTAGCTTATATACCAATGTGAACCAATCTTTACAAGCATCCGATATCCGTAAGAAACTTCTTTTTCACCGTCGCCGCTCATTTCGATTCTGTAGCAAACCTTTACAACCTTTTTAACATCGTCTCTTGTGAAGTCGATATCGTCGTATTCATCTTTAAGATAATCTTTTTCGTCGAGAAGGTCTTCTACAATGTCATCAAATTCATCATCGTCTCTATCATAAGAATAAGTATCGAGAACCTTAACTTTAACCTTTGCCTTGCTGCCGTATTCGTCTTCAAGATCTTCGGCTGCCTCTTCGGCTATGTCCTTATAATCGGAAATTTGGTCGTCGGCATATTCCTTGCTTCCGTAAGCAAAAACACATTCAGCTAATTTTTCGCCGTCACCGTCAGCCATTGCTTTGTAGTATTTTTTTATAACAGAACCGGCACCGTCGGAAGCAGAAGCGAAAATAGCGATAACAATGATTAAAGCTACAACCGCACCTACGCAAGCAAGAACTTTACGTGGAATTTTATTTATCGCATCCTTTACGGGATTTGACTTTACACTTTCTGTCGGAATTTCCGGCGGAACGGGTATTTCCGAAAATGATGCTCCGCAATTTCCGCACACTACCGCAACATCGTCCATTTCCGCACCGCAATTTGTACAAAATTTTGACATAACACATTCTCCTTTTAAAACATAAATTTTGCAATTATATGCAATTTATTGAGCTATATCGACAATTATTGTCAACATTATAATATATTTTTTTGACAAATTTGTCAATATATTTCGTTAGTTTTATTCTAATCCGAAAACAGCTTCGTCGAGGCACATTCTCAATGATTTCGCTTTTATTCTTCGGATAAAGGCTTTGTAATCTTTTTCGTTTTTACAGCTTTTAAGCTTGGTATTGGTTAAAATTTTCTTCAAATTCGAACCGTTAAGATGAATAAGGCAATCGAGTGCTCGCTCACCGACGGGCTTATTTTTCCGTGCCTTGACGCCGCTTACGGTTATAACGATTTCATCTTCAACATTTACGTCTTCAACGGTAACAAAGCTTTTACCGTATGAAGCGGAAACGGGATTGCCGTTCACCGTAACACAGACCTCGTCAAAATCTTCGACATCCTTAAGGTTCAGCGTATAAATTCTCTTTGTCGGAATACACTTGAGCTGTTTGCCGCCCTTAACGGAAAACGTAAGCGTGTCCCCCACCTCAGAAACCGTCATTTCGGAAACCGAAAACTCGCCGTTTTTATATTCGGTTGTTTCGCCGTCGTCCTCATATAAATTGAAATTACCGTTACCGCGATAAACGTCAATGTCAAGGTGTTCCGGACAACTCCAACAGTTACCGCTGTCGGCGGACGTGGGAATAATCGCACCCTCATGTGCCAAAACGGGAATTGTATTTATAGGGCTGTTAATAACGACGGTTTGATTACCTTTATATATCTTGCCGTCGAAAATATTTGTCCATCTGCCAGACGGGAGCCAAACTTTAGTAGCAGCTGTCTTTGTCTTTTCGTCAATTTTTGTTGTAACGGGACAAACAAGCAATTCGGACCCGAACATATACTCGTTTTTACACTCATAACTTTCTTCTTCATCGGGATATGTATAATACATAGGCTCGCAGAGGGCTCTGCCGTCGTTATATGTACGGTAATTCATTGAATAAATATACGGTATCAGTTTATGACGCAGTCTTAAATACTCCGTACCCAATGTTTCGGCTTCCCAACTGAAATTCCAAGGTTCTTTGCCGAGAAAATCGAAGTTTGAGGAATGTAGTCTTAAAATCGGTGAAAAAACCGCATACTGAAGCCAACGAATATACAGTTCATCGTCGTGCTCACCCATATGATGACCGCCGATGTCATGGCTCCACCAAGTATAGCCGCAGTTGGCCGCATTGGCGGTGAAATACGGTTGAAAATTAAGTACAGCCCAATTTATTGCGGTATCACCCGAAAAACCTAAAGGATAACGGTGTGAACCGATGCCGGCATATCTGGAAAGAATAAGAGGACGTTTTTTCTCTCTGTCGGCGTCAAGGTAATGATAGTGATTTAAAAGCCAAAGCGGATCAAGTCCCGCTTTTTTCGATTTGGTACCCTGTTGCCAATCTATCCACCAAAAATCAACGCCGTCTTTTTCATAAGGATGATGAATAATATCAAAATAAGCATTGATAAATTCCGGAGTCGTTAAATCAAATTCTACCGTTTCTTCGGTTGATTTATCAACACCCACGGCATCTGCCATTTCACCGTACATATTTTCAAAACTGCGAACGCCGTCGGCGGGATGAAGATTAAGAGTTACTTTAAGCCCCATATCATGAAGCTTATTCAAAAAGCCCTTATAGTCCGGAAACAGATCGGTATTCCAGCTATATCCCGTCCAGCCGTCATTCCAAATGATGCCTTTTTTATACGTCTTGCCGAATTTTCCCTTTATGTCTACCCAGTGCCAATCCATATCCACAGTCGCTACGGTAATCGGAATATCACGTCGGAAGAACTCAGTCATTAAGTCCTCATAGCCTTTTTGCGTATAAGCATAGTAACGGCTCCACCAATTACCGAGAGCATAACGCGGTACAAGTGGCGGTTTACCCGTTATTTTATAAAAGTCGTTTATCCATGACACATAGTCTTTTCCGTATGCAAATACGTAAAAATCTCTTGTGTCTTTTTCACGTGCGACCAACATTCCGTCTTCGTTCAAAAGCAAGGTCTTGCTGTCGTCGTACACAGACACACCGTCTGTCGAAAGGATTCCGTCGTCAAGCTCTTTCGGGCCGAAAGTTTGATCTAAGGTTCGCGTTGTACCTTTCATATTGTGTTCGGAATTATATGAAATTTCTTTTCCGTCAATCACCGCATACTTAAAATTACCCGTATGATTGTTTATAACAAATTTAACGGAGTTAGTTTTTACCGTAAGTATATCGACTTTTTCCTCTTTTTCGTAAGAAATTTCGCCTAAATCCCTATACCATACCGCCTGTGACGGTAAATCGGTAAATTTTTTCAACGGTGAAAACTCAACTCTTATTAAATTCTGTGTCAACACAGTTACACGTACATTTCCGCTTAATAACACATTTTCCGGATTTGCTTTTCCGTTTGTTTTCGCAAGAAGCTGTTGATTGATTTTCGACATAACAATTCTCCTATATTTCATCATACGATAAAGCTTTTGACATTATTTTCAAATCGGTTGCATTGCACAATTTAACGGGTTCTTCCGTTAAACCGTTAATTTCTTCGTTTGTATATACGGAACAGGAAAGTTCGCCGTTAACATAAAGTTTTACAAGGCCGTTCGGTTCACGGACAATCGCAAGTCTTTCACCCGCCGAAACATTGTCCTCGCTTAAACTTTCCTTATTCAAAAGTTTTATTTTGGCAAATCCGCCGTCTACGGCAACCGTAACAATATCGCCGCAGTCAAGCACCGTTCCGTCTTTCTCACCTTCCAAGGTGAAAAGAAGCGTAAAATCTCTTTCATTCGGAATTAAACCGTCTTGACAAACAAAATTTTCATAATATTTGCCGTTAAACTTTACGTCTGTCATTTCACCGAACGCATTTTTTACGGTCATTGAAATAAATGCGGCGTCTTGCGGTTCTTTAAATGTAACTTTTAAAGTGCTGTAATCCTCTAAAATGTCGATTTTAAAGATTTCGGCATCACTTGACACTGCACGGCTGTCAAAATATACTCTGTCATCAAAGAAAAGCAGTACCTCGTTCGCACTGTCGAATCTGCCGTAAATCAAGTTCGGCATTTTCTCTTTCTTTGAAGAAAATTTCATAATTACGACTTCAAGAGGCTTTAAGTTTATTGTGAGAGTATCACCGTAATTATAAAATTCACCGTTGCATTTTTCCGTATACGGATATACGTTTGCCATTTTCATTCCGTTTGCATCTTTTGAAACGCCTATAAGTTCATCGAGAGTCAGTTTAAAGGTTTGCGGTCTGTTTGCGGGATTTCGCAATGAAACGATACCGCAGTCTTTACTCCACGAAGAATATCCGTAACATTCGCTCTGTGCCGGAGAACCGCCGATAAAACGTGCCGTCTTAAGAGTTTCGTATTCATTGCGTACAAAACGCAAAGCATCGGCGTTTATACGCCACTTCGCTTCGTTAAACATATTGTACGAATAATAAAGTTCCCAAAAAGCATTACCGCGTGTTGTCATCATAAACATATATCTGCGATAATCCTCATCCGACATTGATATATTTGCCGTGTTGCCGTAAATAGGATCGTGATTATACAAATACTCACACGGGAATTGATAATTACGGGTTACGCAAAAATCATAATAACGGTCATCACGGTACGTTAACACTCGATCCGCATCGTTATCACTCAACTTTTCGCCGCGAGGAGTTTTATCTATGTAATCTATATCGCCGCTGTTTTGAATCCACAAACTGTCTGCCCACTGTAAAAACCAAGGACTTGCATTGCAATAGCTTGTTTGATTTATCCATATATCCTTGCCGTTATGTTCTCTTTCGATACGCAGTTTACGAAAAATATCAATCCAATTTTCCCACATTTCCGTATATTGATACATATCGTTATACCCGCCCGTCAAGTGACCGTGTTTTTTACTCGGACACGCTTTAAGCAAAAATCCGTCAAGTTTCCAATAATTGATATCGAACTTTCGCATATTGTCAAGATAATATTCGGTTATGTTCTTTATGTACTCATGCGAAGAAACGCAAACATCGTTTGCGGCACGGTTATAACCGCCTTTTCCCGCTTTTTCCATTCTTTTGCCGAAATTACCCGTTTCGTTGCTGTATCCGCCTCGCGGTCCGTTCCAAAGTCCGAAATTAGACGAAAACTTTTTTGCAAGCGACGATGCGGGATAAAGCTCATTCGGGAACTTTTCATTGAAGCACCAAAAGTCCGCTTTCCAATCTACAAAGCCGTCATCGACAACGTAAGAATCCAGCGGCGGAACAAGTGTTTTTGACAAGTTCTTTTCTATTTCCCTAAAAGATTTAGAAATGTTTTCGTTTGTAATATCGTGCATATGGTCATACCATGAATTGTACTGAAATCTCGGACCGATACTGCGTGAAATATCTCTTATGTACTTCAAGAAATCTTGTCTTATTATTTCAAAATCCAAGCTTCGAGCCGCACCGACAACCGTTTTCCAAGTTTTATAGGTATGTCCGCAATTAAGATTCATCATATCAAAACGTTTACCGCTGAAATAACGGATATATGCCGTTTCACCGACAATGTTATTCTCGGCAAGCGGGAAAGTTGAGCCGAAAAACATTCCGTTAAGATAAAAAGGCTGTCCGAGTGCGCTGTGATATTTGCTTAAATATGCCTTATCTATCTCACCGACAGTCCATTGTTGTTCGATATTTTGAGCACAAATGTGTTCGCAATCAATATAATCGACAACAATAAGATGCTGTTTTTCCGGTTCAATCATCATTTCTATGCTTTTTTCCATATAATGCTTGTCATCTTCGATTTCGATATTTACAACAAACACTATCGGTATGCCGTCATAAGAATAAGGTTTAAAAGTAAACTCAACACGGCGGTTAAAGACATTGAAATTATCGAGAACAAGGTCATTTGAAGAAATAAAATCAGTTGAATAACCGATCATTTTTTTCTTTTTTAATGCTATAAAAAATTCCGCGGAATACTTTTTGAATTTAAGGGGTTTTCCGCCGTCAATACGCTTATTTATAATTTCAACCGTAGAGAGTTTATTGTTTTTCACCGACAACGCTCTCTCGATATAATCATTGCCTATTTTGACCGTATCGTTTTCAAAATGTATATAAGCCTGTGACATTTATTCGTTCACTCCAAATAATATTTTTTCGGTTGCCGCCGCCGCATCTTCAACAATCTTTACACACGGACGTTTCTTGTAATATTCTTCGGTTCTCGCTTCCGGAACGGCTGATTTTTCGGCTGCTGTCAAGCCCAGAAGCTCTTTACAGACGATTGAGCGATTTGTTTTTTTGAATTCGTCGGCAATGGCACGCACTTTTTCATATACGTCTTTTTTATCGAGATTTGGATATTTAAGACCTACAACCATAGCACTGCCGCTTACGGCACCGCATACTTCACGCATTCTGCCGACGCCTCCGCCCAGTCCCATTGAAACGGCAAGGGCTGTTTCTTCGGTCATTCCCAAGTCTGTCGCAAAAGCCGCAAAAACGGCTTGCGAACAATTATAGCCGTTTAAAAAAAGTGTTACGGCTCTGTCGGTATATTTTGACATTAAAACATCGCTCCAATATATATTTATTGTTAATTTTACCATATCCGTAATATTTTTTCAATAAAAAAGCGGCAGACATAACAATATCTGCCGTTAAATCAATCAGGATACCTTTTATTTTCTTTTAAGTTGTATAATTCCGGAATAATATACTTTTCCGTTAACAAAAACGTTGCCGAACTTTCTATGAAATTCACTCCGTCGTTTTCCGAACTCTTTTTTGCCGCACGTGTTATTTTTCCGGATTCGTCATCAACATTATAAACATATTTAAGTTCGTCCTTTGTCATTAAAAGCTCACCGTTTGCGTCTTTTTTGCCCGAAAATTGCAACACAGTTGCTCCGGGGAACTCGGCATTTACTTTAACCAACGCCACTAACGTGCTTTTATCGACATTATATTTTCCCGCAACCGCACAAATATATTTATTGTTCGGATTGTCGGAAAAATACGTTACAGCTTCGCTGTTTTCAAGTTTTTCCATATCTTCGTCACTTATTATACCGTTACCGTGACTTTTTACCGTTGTCGTTACCGAGCTGTTGTCCGACTTGTTTGTTATACTGTTGCTTACTGCCGATGTCGAATTCTCGTTTTCGGTTGAGGCGTCGGTTTCAGCTTTCTCTCCGTCGGAAGCCGATGATAAAGTTGTTGAAGGGAACTCCTCACCATCTGTGTTTTCGGTCTTTTTGCCGCAAGCGGAAAATGAAATCAAAGAGCATATAATTAAAATTAAAGCAAGAAAGCGTTTCATATATGTCACCTATAAAGAGAAAAAGGTGTGGATTTACACACCTTTTTCAATAAAACTGAAGTTTAGATTAACCAAAGATACCGCCGATGAGTTCAAGAATTAAATCAAGAACCTCATTAATATCGAAGCCTTCGAAAATACCTGTGATTGTTTCAATGATGCTTGAGAAATCCATTAAGATTGCCTCCTTTTTTATTTTGTGTATACATAGTATCATATTTATGTACATTTTTCAACACAATAAAGAAAAAATGTTGTATAAATTTGGTAGTTATTATTTAGCTATAATAAACAAAAGCTCCCGTTCGATTGAACGGGAGCTTTAATAAGTTAAAATTACTTAAGAGTAACTTTTGCGCCAACTTCTTCGAGTTTAGCTTTTGCAGCTTCAGCATCTTCTTTTGATGCTGCTTCCTTAAGTACTTTAGGAGCACCGTCAACGAGAGCCTTAGCTTCTGCAAGGCCAAGACCTGTGATTTCACGAACAGCCTTGATAACCTTAATCTTTTCTGCGCCTACTTCTGTAAGTTCAACGTCAAATTCTGTCTTTTCTTCAACGGCTGCTGCTGCACCTGCTGCCGGAGCTGCTACTGCTACTGCAGCTGCTGCTGATACGCCGAATTCTTCTTCTACTGCTTTAACGAGCTCTGAAAGCTCAAGAACTGTGAGAACTTTAAGTTCTTCAACAATTGCCATAACTTTTTCTGATGCCATGGTAATTTACCTCCAATTATTAAATCAAATTTAGTTTTAGTTTGTTTTTCAATTATTCAGCAACCGGTGTTGCTTCGCCGTCTTTGTCGACAATAGCCTGTACTGCACGGGCAAAAGATGCGATCGGTGCGTTGAACGCACTGAGAACTGTAGCAAGCAATACTTCTCTTGACGGAAGTTTTGCAAGACTGTCGAGTTTTTCAAGACCGATTACTTCATCGTCAATGTAACCTGTCTTAAGTTTAAAGCTGTCGCTCTTTTCAGCATACTTATTAAGTATTCTTGCTGCAGCAACATAGTCATCCTTACTTGTAGCAATAGCTGTTGTTCCTTCAAGAGCTGTGCTCATTTCTGCAAGAGATGTACCTTCGATAGCTCGGCCTAAAAGAGTGTTCTTAACAACTGTGTATTCAACACCTGCTTCACGAAGCTCTTTTCTGAGCTTTGTGTCGTCTTCAACGCTGATACCCTTGTAGTCAACAACGACACCCGCGATTGAACCGTCAAGTCTTTCTTTAAGGTCAGCAACCTGCTGTTTCTTTAATTCTAAAACTTTCTCGCTTGGCAAACGAATTCACCTCCTATTAAATTATAAAAACGCTTGCTAATAGAGAAAATGCCTTTTCCGCTGAAAGACAGAAAAGGCATAGAAACATTTTAAATAAATGCTAATATCCTCGGTAGGCAGTTTAGACTTTACGCTTAATGCACCTACTGTCTTTGGCAAGCTTAATTATTTTAACACACCCTTACGGGTTTGTCAATATTAAATTATTCAGCTTCCGTAACTGCAACTGCGAACTTGTTCGGATTGATTTTAAGACCGGGGCCCATTGTTGTAGCAACGGCACAAGACTTAATATACTGTCCTTTTGTTGTCGCAGGCTTAGCCTTAACGATAGCTTCCATAAGTGTGTCAAGGTTTTCCTTGAGCTTTTCGGCACCGAAAGAAACCTTACCGATCGGGCAGTGAATAATGTTTGTCTTATCAAGACGGTACTCGATCTTACCTGCCTTAGCTTCTGTAACAGCCTTAGCTACATCGGGTGTAACCGTACCTGCTTTGGGGCTCGGCATAAGTCCGCGAGGACCGAGAACCTTACCGAGACGTCCTACAAGGCCCATCATATCGGGGCTTGCGATACAAACGTCGAAATCCATAAATCCGCCTTGGATTTTTTCCATAAGGTCTTCGGCACCTACAAATTCGGCACCGGCTGCAAGAGCGGCGTCAACCTTATCGCCCTTTGCGAATACGGCAACTCTAACGTTTTTACCTGTTCCGTTAGGAAGAACTACCGCACCTCTAACCTGTTGGTCAGCGTGACGTGAGTCAACGCCGAGACGTACGTGAAGCTCAACTGTTTCATCAAATTTAGCAGTAGCGCCCTTAACGGCAATTTCAAGAGCCTCTGCTGTATCATAAAGTTTTGATCTGTCTACGAGTTTTGCACTCTCGACATATTTCTTACCATGTTTCATAATTCAATTCCTCCAAAAAAGTGGTTAATCGGATTCTGATTTTTCCTCCCACAAGGAGTATCAGTCTACTACCGTAACGCCCATGCTACGTGCTGTACCGGCTATCATACTCATTGCTGTTTCGATAGTTGCAGCATTAAGGTCAGGCATCTTTTGTTCTGCGATTTTTCTGATTTGTTCCTTGGTGATCTGAGCTACCTTTGTTCTGTTCGGTACACCTGAACCACTTTCAATTCCGCAAGCCTTCTTGATAAGAACGGCTGCAGGCGGAGTCTTAGTAACAAATGTGAATGTACGGTCTGCATAAACTGTGATAACAACAGGAATGATAAGTCCCATGTCGTTCTTTGTGCGTTCGTTGAATTCCTTTGTGAACGCCATAATGTTAACACCGTGTTGACCGAGAGCAGGTCCTACGGGTGGAGCCGGTGTTGCTTTGCCGGCCGGAATTTGAAGCTTAATAAAGCCTACTACTTTTTGAGCCATTTTTAGCACCTCCAAAATTCGTGGTATGGCGGAACGGACAGCTCTTCCGTTCCTCCCACGACGCTTTGAAAAAAAGCGTCATAAAAAGCGTATTTTACGCCAGTTACCAAATATAATTATTATTCCTCAACCTTTTCAACTTGGTCGAGTTCCAAATCGACAGGAGTTTCTCTGCCGAGCATTGAAATTACCACGCATACCGAATTGTTGTCGATATCGAGTTCACGGACAACACCGATTACGCCCTCAAAGGCACCGTCGATAATTGTAACCATATCGCCCACAGCATAGTTGATTTCAACGATTTTCTTTTCGACGCCCATGTCGTAAACTTCTTTTTCCGTAAGCGGAACCGGTTTACTTTCGGGACCCACAAAGCCCGTTACACCGCGTGTATTACGGATAACATACCATGTGTCGTCTGTCATTTCAAGGTCGCCTGTGTCTTCGTTTTCAAAAACGGCTACCTTTACCATTACATAACCCGGAAAAAGTTTTCTTTCAACTTCTTTTTTCTGTTCATCCTTGATTTCCGTAACGATTTCCGTAGGAATCTTTACTTCAAGAATTAAGTCATGCATTTTACGGTTCTCAACTACTTTTTCAATGTTAGTCGCAACCTTGTTTTCATAACCTGAATAAGTATGAACTACATACCATCTGGAGATATTTGCCATCTTTCTCTCCTCCGATTTTAAGCTAAGAACATACTGATCATTTGTGTTATTGCGGTTGTGGTTGATTCGGCAGTGGCCTTTGCTGCTTCTCTGTCAGCTGCAAATTCCTTAAGTAAGCCGATTATCGCCGCAAGACCTTGGTCAATGCCAAAAATAGCAAGACCGACAATTAAAACAACTACGATAACAACGAGTGAGTTGTTAACAACTGTCTTTCCGGACGGCCAGGTGACTTTTTTGCACTCGCCTTTAAAGTCTTTAAAAAACTTTTTGATTGATGTGCCCGATTTTTTGAAAAAGTTTTCCTTTTTCTTTGCGGGAGCATCGTTCTTCTTGTCTTTTTTTACTTCGGCAGTGGTCTTTTCTTTCTTTTCAGACATTTCACTTACCTCCGAATTACTTTGTTTCCTTATGGAGTGTGTGTTTCTTGCAGAATCTGCAATACTTGTTCATTTCCATTCTGTCAGGAGTGTTCTTTTTGTTTTTCTTTGTGTTGTAGTTTCTTTGTTTGCACTCCGTGCAAGCTAATGTGATTTTTACTCTCATTATTCGGCACCTCCGTTAATGTATTGCCCGAAAAATCAGCGGACAACTTGTGTATAGCCTTCCTCATAAAAATGGGCACAAAAAAAGAACCCTCTTTCT
>CAZTMZ010000021.1:0-29584 GCA_964615315.1 uncultured Eubacteriales bacterium
GTAAATGTCAGGCTTCATGGCCTTGAGCTGATCCATATACCATGTCCAGAACTCCACGGATTTCTGGGTATTCCCGTAATAAATGTACTTGGCTGCATCAAAGCGGAAGCCGTCCACCCCCAAATTCAGGTAGTAGGCAGCCACATCCACCATGGCCTGACGCACCTCAGGATTGTCATAGTTCAGTTCCGGCATATCCCCGGAGAAATTGCACTCGTACCAGCAGTCCACGCCTGCAATCTTCTGGTAGGTGATGCCCCCCACCTTTTCCGCCTCGGTGACGCAGGTGTAATAATCGTAGTAGGGATTTTCCGTGTCCCCGCTGATCCTGGCCTCTTTAAACGCCAAAAACCAGGGGTGCCGGCTGGAGGTGTGGTTGAGCACCAGGTCCAAAATAATCTCCACGTTCCGCTCATGGCATAGCTCTATAAGATCCACCAGAGTGCTTTCGGTACCAAAGCGGGAGTCAATGGCATAGTAATCCGTGGTGTCGTACTTATGATAGGAAGGGGAGCTGAAAATGGGAGACAGCCAGATGCCCTGAATTCCCAGACTTTCTCCCGAGGACATATCTCCGTCATTGAGGTAGTCAAAATACTCAATAATCCCCAGCAAATCTCCTGTACCGTCCCGATTGCCGTCGGCAAAGGAGCCCACAAAAATCTGATAGAAGGTGCGGTAATTGTCGTCCACCGGGTCAAGGACAGGCTCCCCCGTCCCCTCAGTCTGTGTCCCCTGAGGGTCTGCCGCCGTCCCTCCGTTCTCCTCCGTCAAGACAACGTCAGAGCCCTTGTCCACAGCCATATTACAGCCGCTCAACCCCAGCGGCAGCAGAGCGATGAGCCCTAAAGTCAAAATCTGTTTCATCAGTCGTTTCATATCTATTCCTCCGTCACAGAGCTGAGGGTGGCATCGTCAATTTTTCCCCAGGCACCGCCCCCGTCGCAGCGGACATAAATGCCCACGGTCAGGGTATCTCCTTCCGCGCAATCCACGTTTTCAATGGTGGCGGTGTGCCATTCGTTGTACACCGTAATGGTGGTGTCGGCGGTGGCAACAATCTCCCCGTTCCGCTTTACATAGGCGTAAATCTCCGTCTCTCCCCCGTCACCGCCCATAATGGAGATGCTGTAGTTATACCAACCCTTCGGCAGCTCAGACACCTCCTGCTCCAGTGTAAACTCCACGGAATTGGCGGATGACCCCCAGAAATGGTAGTGCCCGGTACCGGTGAGAGAATCGGAAACCTTTTCTTCTATATTCAGCTGGTCAAAGGATTTCAGCTTGGTGGCCGTCCAGCCCGTGTCCCCCTCTTCAAAGCTGCCGTTGGTCAAAAAGTTGTAGTGCACCATGGACACATAGCAGGTGGCCTCCATGCCCTCGGCGGTGCCCGTAATGGTATACTTGGCTGCGCCTCCGTTCTTCATGGCCTCTTCATCCACATTGTCCCACCGTACGGGAATCTCCTGCTTGGTATTATCCCGCATAATGGCGTTCACCGTATCCGGCAGGGTGATTTCTCCGTTCAAATCCAGGGTCAGGGACGTGTCTTCAATGGCATCCACCCGATTCTCAACTTCGTTTCCGGAACGCAGCAGGGCAAAGACCTTCAAGGCTTCCGTAACGTGGCCGGTGCTGTCAAAAAAGGCCTGATTATCCACGGCACAGCCCCCGTACCACTGACCGGCATCGTCCGGGTCGTATTCGGCAGCATAGGAGGAAGCCCAGCCGGAGCCGTATTTCTCCCAGAGAGCGGAGTTTTCTTCCCAGCTATCCCCGCCTACGGAAATCCAGGTGCCTTCCCAGTAGAATACCCCAATGCCGTTGGTGGTTTGATTGGCCACGGTGTCCACCACATCCCGTACCAGATTGGCCTGTCCCTGCAATGTGAAGGGGTAGTTCTTTACAACGCCGCCTCCGTCCCCGATGGTATTGCCGCTAAAATCCGTATCCTCGGCGGTAAAGGCGTAGGAGGTTTCCGCCACCATGACCTTCTTGTCATACTTTTCGGCAATCCGGGACAAAACGTTAGAAAGGTTCTCAAAGGATCCATGCCAGTAGGGATAGTAGGAGGAGGCGAACACATCGTAATCCACCTGATAATACTCCAGATTCTTCCCGTAGCTTACATAGCTGTCCGCATTCTCGGGATTGGCAAAATGCACCGCCACCAGCGCATCGGGGCAAGCCTCCCGCACGGCCTTGGAGCCGGCACTGATGAGCTGCATAATCCGCTGCCAGCCCCCCAGGGCACTGCTGCTTTCCCCGCAAAGGGCACCGTTGGTCTCATTGCCAATCTGCACCATGCCTACATCTACCCCGGCATCCACCAGCTTCTCAAGGCACTCCTTGGTATAGTTGTAGAGGGCATCGCACTTGACATCTATGTTCATACCCTTCCAGGCTTTGGGGGTCATCTGCTTGCCGGGGTCTGCCCAGAAGTCAGAGTAGTGGAAATTCACCAGCAGCTTCATGCCGTACTTTGTGGCACGCTTGCCCACGGCCACGGCATTTTCTATATCGCAGTTGCCCCCGCCGTAGCCATTCCCCGCTGCATCAAAGGGATCGTTCCACACCCGCACACGGATGTAGTTAATCCCATTCTCACTGAGAATCTCATAGACATCCTTCTCCGTGCCGTCGTAATCATAGTAGCGAACGCCGCTGTTTTCCAACGCAGGCACACAGGAGGCATCCATGCCCAGAATAAAATCCTCCGGCAGGTTTTCTACCTTTTGTACATACAGACTGTCAGAAGTGACCTGAGAGGCGGTATCCTCCGTGGTAGCGGTGCTGCAGGCTGTCAGCAGCAGGCTCAAGGCCAGAAGGCCTGCAAGCAATCGAACGGTGTGTTTCATAATGCCCTCCTGAGTATCATGAATTTTCGGTATCATTTTATTACAAATCCTCCGGAATTACAATACTGAAAAAGAATGCCGCCATGGGCTTGAAAAGGGAAAACTCTCCCCCATTTACAACCCGTCCCCCCCGTGCTATACTTGCAAACAAGAAGGATTTTTAATCTTTTTCTAAGAAAAGTCTCCTTTGGATTTTATGCTGAGGTGCTATGATACAGGTGCGTTGAGGGGGAACCTCAACAGCATCGTTACGGAGGAATAAGAAAATGGATCATATGGAAATGGTAGAAAAGCTGCGCAAGAGTGCCAATGTCACTTTTGAAGAAGCCCGAGACGCTCTGGAGAGAGCCAACTGGGACCTGCTGGACGCCATGATTGAGCTGGAGCGGCAGGGAAAGATTAAGCCCGGAGCCCGTTATGACACCGGCAGTGACGAAAAGGAAACCCGCACGGTGTATGTAAACCGTGAGTCCGACTGGGACAAATTCCGAAAGAGCTTTAAGGACGTATGTCGCAAGCTGTGCAAAAACGACCTGCAGGCCACTCGGGATGGGCAACAGCTGCTGCGTCTTCCCATTCTCATTGCCCTGCTGCTTCTGTGCGTGGCCTTCTGGGTGCTGCTGCCCTTGATGCTGGTCTCCCTGTTCTTTGGCTGGCGGTACAGCTTCTGCGGCCCTGATTTTCAGAACAGCAAGATTAACGAAGCCATGGGCAAGGCTACCGATGCCGCCGAGGACATTAAAAAGACCCTGACGGAAGAGGAGCGGAAGTAAGGCTGACTGACGAGATAAGAAAAAGTCTGCGTATGGTTCTCATCCCCTCAGTCACCCCGATGCTCTGCGCATCGGTGCGACAGCTCCCCTTGTTCACCAAGGGGAGCCTTATGCTCACCCCTCTTTCCCGGCTTACACAGGATTCTTCTTCCAAAGCCCAGAAAATCACATGACTAAAAAGCACTACACCCACCGGAGGCCATATGACCCGCATACTGATTGTTGAGGATGAAGAAAAGATCAGCCGTTTTTTACAGCTGGAGCTGGAGCACGAAGGCTACAGCGTAGGCCTTGCCTTTGACGGCAGAAAGGGGCTGGAACTGGCGGAGTCTGGCCGTTTTGATTTGCTGGTGCTGGACCTTATGCTCCCTGAGCTTAGCGGTATGGAGGTTCTTCGCCGCCTGCGCAAAAGCTCCTCCATGCCCGTCATCCTCCTCACCGCCCGAGACTCCGTCATGGACAAGGTAGCAGGGTTGGACAGCGGTGCCAACGACTACATCACCAAGCCCTTTGCCATTGAAGAGCTTCTGGCCCGCATTCGGGTACTGCTGCGCCATGCCCCCACGCCCATGGAAACAGGGGAGCTCCGCTGGGGCAAGTTGATTCTGCGCCCCGCCGCCAGGGAGGTATGGTACGGGGAGGAGGAGGTTTCTCTGAGTCAGAAGGAATTTTCCCTGCTCATGACATTGCTGGAGAACAGGAACATTGTCCTGTCCCGAGATACTCTGCTCAACAAAATCTGGGGATACCGGTATGTGGGAGAAACCAATGTGGTGGATGTGTATATTCGGTATCTGCGTGCCAAGATTGATGAGAAGTACGGTGTGAAGATGATTCGCACCGTTCGTGGGGTAGGGTACGCCATTCGGGATACGGAAGGCTGAGGAGGGCAAAATGGAAACATCAAAAAAACGCACCGCCTCTTTAATCAATCGTCTCACCTGGAGAATCCAGCTACGCTCCCTATCCCAGCTTATTTTTACCAGCGTAGGTCTGTTTTTTGCAGGAGCTGTGGGCTGGTGCTATGCCGCCGAAATGAATCTCAACGGCACCTTTGAGCTCTTTGTCTCCCGAAAATTCTTCTTTCAAAACTCCGCAGACCTGTCCTCCCTGGCCTATACCCTTCCCTACGGAACAGCCGGTGAGGACTTTCAAATTGGCACCTTTCTCTTCCCCTGGCTGCTGGTCATAGGGGGGATATTCTGTGCCGGCATGCTGGGCTGGCTGTTTGGATTTTTTAAGGAGCGAAGAAAGCTGCGGACACTTTTTGCTCCCATTGACGAAATGGCCGCCGCCGCTCAGGAGCTTGCTTCCCACAGCTTTGATGCCAGCAAGCTGCAAACCCTGGAATCTGCCATTGCAGATATCTCCGCCCCCGATGCCCGCATTGAAGTGGAGGATAAGGAGCTTATGGGGCTCAAGCAGGCCATGAACGATATGCTTCGCCGCCTGCAGGAAAGTGCCCGCCAGCAGATGCGCTTTGTGGACGATGCCAGTCACGAGCTGCGCACCCCCATTGCCGTGCTGCAGGGGTATACCCAGATGCTGGAGCGGTGGGGAAAGAGCGACCCAAAGGTACTGGAAGAATCCATTGCCGCCATTTCCACGGAGACGGAGCATATGAAAACTTTGGTAGAGCAGCTTCTCTTTCTTGCCCGTGGGGATATGGGACGTTCACAGCTGACGCTAAAGCCCATGCCCCTTTCTCCCCTCATGGAAGAGCTTTTTGAGGAAAGCCGCATGATTGATGCCGACCACGAGTACTCTCTGGATCTGTGCCCGGAGCTGTGGGCAAAAGCGGATGAAGCCATGCTGAAACAGGCCATGCGGATTCTCATTGACAATGGGGCCAAGTACACTCCGGAGGGGGGGCAGATTCTGCTGCGCATGAGCCGGGAGGGGGGGAACGTATGCCTGAGCGTCCAAGACAGCGGCATAGGAATTTCCGGCGAGGATGTGGCTCACATTTTTGATCGCTTCTATCGGGCAGACAAGGCTCGAAAGAAAGGCGGCAGCGGGTTGGGGCTGTCCATTGCCAAATGGATTATAGAAGGTCACGACGGCAAAGGCAGCGTGCTGAGTTTTGAAGGCGTGGGCACCCGTGTTACCGTTACCCTGCCCCTGCTGAAATAATGCCATATCCGCCTCTCGGGCGGTTTTGTAGGTTGTAGCAAGCCAAGCCTCGCCCTTCCTTACATAGGCAGCATCATAAACGTAAAAGAATGCTCCCTTGTCGGCGTTAGCTGCTTTCGTACAGCAAAGTGCCTTGCTGCGTCAGGCTTTCCTATGGTCTCCTGGTTTGTAGTCGCAGTGATATGCTTGCCCTGCTCTTCCGGACACGCCGCCTTTACACCAAGTTATCCAAATTGGATGCAATAAACTGCGGGTCAACGGTGTCCTTGTTGAGCAGAACGGAGATTTCGCCATATCGCCCATGCCTCTGTAAAGCTTTCATAATGGCAATGAAGAGCATGGAAAAGCCACTCAAAGCAAGGGCGTTAGCCAACTTCTCCCCGGAAAGGTTGTGCACCGCAATCAGGTCTCCGGTTTCCTTAGCAGAATCATTCATGGTAAAAATTTCCTTGACATTCTGCGCAGAATCGGACATACTATTATATAAGAACCGAAGCCGTGGGTCGTTTTGAACGTTCTATCAGGGGCTTTTGCATCTGATGTCCCGGATAGGTTCTTTTTGCTTTTCCATCCGAATATTGAGTATGTTTCTGGATTTTGAGTAATACTCGACAGTTTTTTACCGTCAATATTTGCAGTGAAAACAAATGCCTTTCTTCCGTCTGCGGTTTCTCCTTCGTATCCTGCACTATATGAGCTACGGCACACAAGTTACAGCATAAATAAGCAAATGCCGGATGGTCTAAAGAAGATGGCGTATGGGCATTCCAGGCAGTTTAATGGAGATTCTGTTTACAGCCATGAGATGGATGGAGACTTAGACGCCGTTGCGAAGTACAGCGAAGAAGCGTTCTCGGAAATACTCAAAAAGGAGTGATTGTGTGCTTTTGCGTGTACTTTTGGGTGTGAGAACAAAGAAAAAATCCCTAAACTTAGGGATTTTTTAGTGGTGCCGGAAGTGGGACTCGAACCCTCTTGGGTACGATATTCACCGTTTATTCGATATAAGAAGCCGTGTATTTCTCTAAGAAAATCCACGCTACGCAGTGCCGCCAAAATGGCAATTTATAGACGAAACGTGTGCTTTTGCGTGTGCTTTTTACGCTTTCTCAAGCTGCTCCATGCACCGTCTGAGGATAGCTTTGTCGCCCTCGGATGCATCGTCCATGAGCCTGTCCAGCTTCTCCATCATGCGCTCTTTCCCGTCCTCTCGGCTGTAGTGGCCACGGACATAGTGCCTTGCTCTGTAGCTGTCTCCCCTGCCGTATCTGCCTCGCATATCGGCTTCCCATTCGCCCATTCGGCTGTAGCCTTCGGAGCGGCTATACCCGTCATCCTCAAGGGTTTCAATCTTTAACAGGTTCTTGTAGGTGTCAGTTAGCTTATGCAGGGTCTCAAGGTCGTTGCGGTTCAGCTCTCGTTTGCCTTCGTACTCCTCAAGCTCTTCACAGAGTCGCTCTTTAATTTCCATAAAGTCTTTCATGGTTTTCTCCTTTCTATGCCGTCCGCTCCGCAATGAGGTTGGCATTGGCTACAAGTATTGGCTGTGTGCCGGTGTTCTCCGCTGCCACGGTGACGCAGCACCCCTTCGGTACGTCCACGAACACGGAAACGTACACGTTCCCGTACTGTTCCGCTGCTGCCGGGGTTACGATAGCGGATGCACTGTTGAGAGGCTCGCCGTCCACGGCAAGGGCAATAGAGATTGCTTCCACAGTGCCACCGTCAGGGATAGCGATATTGGCACCGAACCCGACTTTGTATCTCGCTCTACACTGATTGGTCAGCCCTCTCAGGGTTACAATCCCTGCACCCTCCCGGTGGACGATGCAGGGGCTTCCACATACGGCTGTCTCCGTAAGAGGCACGTTTTGACCAGACGCAACAGTGATAATGTTGCTGTTGGTATACTCTGCCATAGGTTACCTCCCTTTATGCGCAACAGTTACCGCCCGCCCAGGGATTACAGGAGGGGTAGCTGGGAATGGGCAGGGGACGGAGCTGGGATACAAGATAGTTGTTCTGCCGCTCCTGAGATGCCGCCAGCTTCAGAGACTGATTCTCGTTCTCAAGGGAGCGCATCTTGTCCTGCACAAGGAAGTCGAGGATAGCTCTGCTGTTGCAGTTCGCATTGTCTATGATGTCCCTTGCGGCGTTCTGTACCGTGTTCCTGGTGTCGCATGCCTGTGTGGCCATGTCATACCGCACCTGTGCAATGGCGGCTCGGTTCTCGCAACAGCACTCCTGCCACTGCATCTGCATGGTAAAGAGCTGCTGCATCAGTGCCGCCTGCTGGTTGGCTCTGGACAGCTCCGCATTGGCAAAGCCGTTGGTCATGGTGTTGTTCAGGGCAAAGGTAGCATCACAGATCCCGTTGTTCACCCCGTCAAGTTTTCGTTCGATGGTGGCAAAGTCGGTGGCAAGGACATAGTCACTGGCTACGCCATTGTTGCCGTTATTGCCCCAGTTGCCGCCCCAGCCACAGAAGAGGATAACGAAGAGGATAATAAACCA
Source organism: uncultured Eubacteriales bacterium (assembly GCA_964615315.1). Classification (GTDB taxonomy): domain Bacteria; phylum Bacillota; class Clostridia; order Oscillospirales; family Acutalibacteraceae; genus Fimenecus. Next base: position 8,279 of record CAZTMZ010000021.1, read on the forward strand.
CCAGTCACCTCCGCAGCCGAAGCCGTTGTTGTTGCCCATAAACCCGGTGGGGGCTACAGGCATGGTCATTGTAGTATCGCCGTTCATTGGTTACTCCTTAGTTTGTATTGCTACCGTGCGCACGGGTATAGCTATCTGAAAAGCCCCTGAAACTGCTGCGCAATTGCTTGGGCTTGGTTAAGCTGCTGTTGGTTTATCTTTCCGCTCTGGAGCATCCTCTGTACTTCTTGCTGAGGGTTTCCCTGAAACTGAGAGCGGAACTGCTGGTACTGCTGCATCATCTGATTAAAGTTCCCCGGCATTCCGGGAAGAGTGGGGGTCTTACCACCTCCTAAAGAGTTATACAGTGGGTTCGGCATTGTTGGTCTCCTTTCTCATGCTTGCGATAAAGTCCTCAAATTCCTTGCGTGTGACATACTCAGCGGGTGCGGTGGCCTGCTTAGAAGCCTGTTGCCGCTCCGTGTAGTCGAACACTCGGAGGGGCATGGGCATTCCGCTCTGGTCGGTGCTCTTGAGGTAAAAGCAGCTTCCCTCACTGTCGAGGAGCAGGACGCTATTTCCAGCAGCCACCATGTAGGCTTTCGCTGCTTCCTCTCCCTGTACCCAGATTATCCCCTGAGAGGGCTGCTGAGGCTGCTGTCGGTACTGTGCCAGATTGTCCATCATAGGAGGCTGGTAGTAGTTCTGATAGTTTGGGTATCCGTATGCCATTAGTTCTTCTTCCTTTCCCAGTAGTAAAGAGGTATCTCGTTTCCAGAGTCCCATGTGTCAAACCAGTAACCGTCCTGTACGCACACAACGTGCCCGGATAATGCAAGAATGTAAGTGCCGGAGGGGTGCTCTGCTGCGAACTCGGATACCGTGTAGCAGTCGGGACAGGTAGCAGGGAGATACGTTCTCGTGAACCCCTGCTCCTTCAGGTATGCCCCCCACACATGGTTTGCAGTGGGCATATCGTGCATCTTGTATCCCTGTAGGGCAAGGTCAAGATATGTCTCTTCCCAGTCTTTGTCCGTTGCCTTGCAGATTGCCCTGACGGTGCAGTCTCCTACCTTGAACCCGTAAGGATTGGCGTTGTAATTTCTCCACATGGTGTACCTCCTGATAAAAGGGTACTAAAAAAGCGGAGTCCATCCCATGGATAGATTCCGCTTTGTTTCCGCAAATTATTACCATTTCCGTGACCACACGAAAATGATCAACCTGTGCATTTTTTGCACAAATTAAAAGGCTGTGCGTCCCAGTCCACCAGCCAGCAGAACGCCCACTTGTTGCGCTTCAATCTCTGGGAAGAGAGGCTTGTGGGAGTGTTAAAGGACAGGTTTCCCCGTCTCAGGTGATGATTTTGGTTATCCAGTCGCTGTCAGACCACGCTTTTTCAAGTTTGCGTATGCCCGACTTGTACCATCGCTGCATTGCGTCCACGCTGCATTCCGCTTTTTCTGCCGCTTTTTCCTGCGTCAGCCGTTTCCTGCCGCAGAGATTGATTGCCAGTTCCTCCTGCCATGTGAGATTGACAAGGGACAAGGCAAAGTCCACAAGAGGCTTTGATGGGTAAGCAAGGAAGCGTTTTACTAGGTCCTCGCTCATACGAACCTCCAGACCACGGCGGCGATAGCGATGCACCATGACGCAATGGCAACGAACTTCCATATGCGGATTTCCCGGCGGTAGGCCTTGTACTGCTTGACAGCTTCAGCCGCTACCGCTTCCGCAAGGTTCAGATCTTCCATCACTGCTTCAGGCTCGCTTTGTAGGTAGCGGAGGAGACCTGCAAACAGGAACCTAAAAAGGCCACAGTTGCCGTCATGATTCCGGATACAATCAGAGCGTTTTCCCACCCGCAGAGGTCTGCAACGGCGCAGTAGTAAGTGATGAGTGCAGGAAAGATTGTGTCAACACAGGGACGCAAGATGTCGTATACTTTGTTGCTCAGTTTCATTTTGAATCACCTCTCAAATAAAATCATTGTCTTTGTTGGCTTTTTTGTAGGTCTCTTTTATGTTATCAACGGCCATTCCAGCCCGGTTGTTCTTGAAGTTGGGGTTACGCTTGCAGTAGTCCTCATAGGAATCAATGCTCTCCAGCACGTCTATAAAGTGCTCCTCTGTGTGCCGTCTGCCTTCCCGTATCTCCTCATTAAACTGGAGTATCCTCGCTCTGGTGGACTTGGCTTTGTACTCCTCGTCCTCCTCAATATGAGCAAGGATAAGCTCCTTCGTTTCGCCTACCGTCTTTAACAGGTTATTCCACTTCTCGTCCGTCTGGTCAGCCTTTGACCATTTCCGCTTTATCAATGCCCCCAGCCCCTTTAACGCCAATTCGATTAGGGCGAATACCCCTGCGAGAAGACCATATGGTAGTAAGTCTTGCCAGCTCATATGACCTCCGTATACTTGGGCTTGTTAGAGATGTACCCCGTTTGCCCCTTGTAAAGTATTTCATACCACCCCGTGTCTGCCGTGCCTATGAGCGGGAAGGTGTCCCCCTTGTGTGCCGTGCCCAACTTCCGTCCTGCCGTGCTCCCCTTGTCACGGACGTACACACTACCGCCCTTGACACGCACCTTTTTATCCGTCTTTTCAGGCGTTGCAACGGGGGTTTTCAGCTCGTTTGCGAACAGGTCAGGGATTCCCCAACAATGCCATGCAGAGGATTTAAAGGGCGTTCTGGTGACTCCGTACGCTCTGCCTTTTGCTTCCATTAGTTCCGTGTCGGATACCATGTAGCCAATGTGGGTGGCTCGTCCGTTGGAGGTTCTGAATACCCACCAGCCCTTTTTAGGTGTATCCTCTGACAGGGTACACTTGCGCATAAGTCCGTTGGCGTTGGTGTCTGATTTCAACAGCCCCATAACGTTCTGGAGCCAGTACATGCCCAGCCCTGAGCAGTCATATCCATACAGAACCTTTTCTCCTGCGTCAAACCTTTTCTTGCAGTAGGCTTTGGCAAGGTCGGTATACAGGTTTCCCCGACTGTCTGTTTTCTCGGAGCACCTTGCCTCCCGCTTGTCTATGACATTCTCATAGGTGGAGGGGGTCAGCTTCGTGTGCTGCCCGCCCCATACATAAGGCTGTCCTTCCTGACTTAACAGGTAATCGATAAATGCATCTATCATTAGTATACCTCCTTAGCAGATAGAAAAAGCTGGGCGAACGCCGTTTGTATTAGATGCGTTACTACGGTATGCCGTGCCGTATGCGCCGCATTGGCAGAACGATGTGCTTGTGGCAACATCCCGCAGCCATGTGTTTTTCCTGCTCGTTGTCTGCATCAGGTCGGGTCTGAACGCAAACAGCGGGTAACGGCTCTTGTCCACCGTGTAGTGTGCGTAATCCACGTACCCCGTGGCTGAACTCCCGCCGTACACTTTACAGCCGTACAGGTTCTGCTCCGTCATCAGCTCCACGGTGCTGTCGTACCAGCTGCCCGCCGTTTCCACACCGTCAGCGGCGGCGTTCTTCAGGAACTGTCGGTGGTTCAATACGTGGTCAACGCCAAAGGCCGCATTGATGATTGTCTTTGCTTCCTCCAGCCCCTCCGTGTACATCTTAGAACCTACATACGCCCCGTCCGTGGTGTTCGTGTCGTTCATCTGCGCTGTGTACAGAAAGGTATCAGGAACCAGCGTTACGTGGTGTGCCTTGCATGGCGTGTCGCCTGTCTGATAGTAGTAGTCGAACGCCGCTATTCGCCAGTTCACACCATTGATCGTCCAGTAGTCTCCGATGTGCAAGTCCTCAAAGGTGCCGCCCATAATGGCAACCCACTGCATTTTTGTTACGGTGTCCCCCAGCGATTTGCCACGATAAGAGTACGAAGATACAGCGACGGCAGATTTTAAATGGCAGGTGACGGACGGACTTTTGATTTCACCTGCGAACAGATTAGGAATACCCCAGCAGCTCCATCCATCGGAAGCAAAAGCCGCTATTCTGACCCCGTTCGCTCGTTTTGCTTCTATCAGTTCCGTGTCGGATATCATATAGCCGATGTGGGTGGCTCGTCCGTTGGTAACTCTAAACACCCACCAGCCTCTTTTTGGCATGGTTGTGTACAACGTACATCTCTCCATCATGTGGCGCGCCTGCATGTCCTTTTCAAAAAAACCCATTAGGTCGTACAGCCAGTACAAACCAAGGCCGGAGCAGTCGTATCCCCAGAGAACTTCTGCACCTTCATCGAACTTTTTCTTGCAATATGCTTTTGAAATGTCAGGATTACCGCCTTTACCCGCTTCCAGCTCATCTATTACGGACTCATAGGTGGAGGGGGTCAGCTTCGTGTGCTGCCCGCCTAACACATACGGTTGCCCTTCCTGAGCCAGCAGATACTCAATAAATGCATCCAGCATATCTTTACTCCGTATGTGCTTTCCAGCCACTCAAGACGGATAGCACCTGTCGCAGTTCGCTCAGAGCCTGCCGAAATTCGTTCAGAGCCTGGTTGATTGCTTCGTCTTTCTTTTCCTGCTTTGGCTTTTCAGCCAACACGAACCACGTTTTACCGTCCCATACACGATTGGCAATCAGCTTCATGTCCGTGTATGTATCCGTGGTTTCTCCGTCAGCAATGGTAACGGTGGCAAGGTTGTCGGCAAAAACAGCTTCATCAATTATGCCGTCGGCGATAAAGTTGTTGCCGTTCAGCTCAAGGTTTTCAATCTTTGTTCCGTCGTTCAGTATGATTGTGTACATAGTATCCTCCTTTGATTAACAGATAGAAAAAGCTGGGCGAACGCCGTTTGTATTAGATGCGTTACTACGGTATGCCGTGCCGTATGCGCCGCATTGGCAGAACGATGTGCTTGTGGCAACATCCCGCAGCCATGTGTTTTTCCTGCTCGTTGTCTGCATCAGGTCGGGTCTGAACGCAAACAGCGGGTAACGGCTCTTGTCCACCGTGTAGTGTGCGTAATCCACGTACCCCGTGGCTGAACTCCCGCCGTACACTTTACAGCCGTACAGGTTCTGCTCCGTCATCAGCTCCACGGTGCTGTCGTACCAGCTCCCTGCGGATTCGACTCCATCGGTAGTAGCGTTTTTTAAAAACTGGCGATGGATTAGAATATGCGCAGCCCCGAACGCCGCATTGATTGTGGTCTTTGCCTCTTCCAATCCTTCTGCGTACATCTTCGAGCCAACGTATGCTCCGTCCGTTGTGCTTGTATCATTCATGGCGTACGTGTACAAATAACTGTCGGGAACCAGCGTTACATGGTGCTTATTGCAAGATGTATCCCCCGTTTTATAGTAGTAGTCAAACGCCGCTATCCTGTAGTTTACGCCGCCAATCGTCCAGTAGTCGCCGATGTACATGTCCTCAAAGGTGCCGGCAGCGATAGTTGCCAACTGCGACGAAGTCACTGCAGCTCCGAGATAGTCACCTCTGTAAATCGTATTGGAGGGGATGATGTTGTTTCCGATGTACTCACACAGGCATGGGTCGAAGGTCTGCTCCTTAGCCGAAAAAGTAACGTTGAAATTGTACGTCACGTCAGGGCACCTTCTTTCAGAATGTTCTCTACAGGCACGGTCATGATTGTGGAAGCAAGCCGGGATGTGCCTATGCCAACACGCAGCTGCATACTCAATGTGCCTACTTCCAGAGCAAGCGTCTCCGCTTCCGTCAATGTGATTGAAACGGCATACCTGCTCAAAGTGCAGTCCGCTTTGCTTTTTGATATCTTTACTTCCCCATTCTGTGCCATTGCAATATTCAGCTTGTCAATGTCCTCCGTGGAGAAGTCCAGTGAGAAAGTAAATGTTGGTGTTGTTCCTCTGTACATATTCCCTCCTTACCCGGTGGTAATGGTGCCGTCTGCATTCTTTTTGTATGCAATGCCCGTTGTCATGGTGTCGGCAGATTCTTTTCTGTAGCAATATGCAGACTTTATGGTGCCGTCAGATCCCACGATGTAAAAGCATGGAGTTTCCGTGGTTCCTTCTTCCGCCCAATGGGCATAAAAGGTCTTGTCAGCGGTAATTCCTACCGTGGTAGTTGCCCTTACTCTTGTACCGCCACTTGACTTTGTAAACCATCCGGCAAAGGTATACCCGTCCCGTTTAGGTGTAGGCAACGTGCCGTATGCGGAACCGTGCGTTACCTCCTTCGTGGTCGGAGAAACTGTGCCGCCGTTGGGATTGAATGTCACCGTATAGGTGTTGGCTGTCCAAACAGGGTACAAAGTCTTGCTATAGTTACCTGTAAAACGCCCGTTTACGGTGTGTGCTACCTTGCTACTGCCTTTAGTCGTCGTCCACGCCGTCTGCGTGTAACCTTTCCTTGTGTAAGTAACGCCACGGATGTCCAGCGCAACGCCGTACGTCTTCGTATCGACATAAGTATCGCCCGTGGAATAATCGTCGGGCATATAGGTAACCGTGTAGGTGATGACTGTCCAATGGGCATAAAAGGTCTTGTCAGCGGTAATTCCTACCGTGGTGGTTTCCGTTACCAGCGTGCTTCCGCTCAATGTTGTGAACCATCCATCGAACGTATACCCGTCTCTCGTAACCGTGGGCAGCGTTCCATAGGGCTCACCGTAAGTAACTGTTTTGGTAGATGTTCCCGGCGTGCCCCCGTTAGAATTGAACGTCACCGTATAGGTATTGGCTGTCCAGTGCGCATACAGGGTCGTGTCCTTTGTAATGGTCACGGTGGAGTCTGCCGTTCTTTGCACACCACCGCTCGACTTCGTGAACCACCCATCGAACGTGTGGCCCTTTCTCGTTGGCGTCGGCAGTGTGCCGTAGGCAGAGCCGGAAGTCACTGTCTTGGTAGTGGTGTCTACCGTACCGCCGTTTGGATTAAAGGTTACTGTGTAAGTACTCTCATTCGCAACGATTTCAAGCACCGCCGAGCTGTACTGCACCCAGCAATGTGTATTGGCCGGCTCACTGCTGCACTGAAAAACAAATCCGGTTACACCTTGCTCTACCAGTGATGTTGCATTTAATTCAATGATGCTGCCAGCTGATAGACTGGAAAACTGTACAGAGTAGTAGATTACACCTTTTGCATCGGCATAACTATTCGTGCCATATGCTTCGTACAATCCGTGCTTCGTGGTAGTGGATGATGTGCCAACGCTCGCAACGGTTAATTTTAGCGTGGCCTCCGTCATGTTGGCGGTAGAAAAATCCTCTGGGTAGATCCTGATTCTCCGCCAGGTGCTTGTACCGGTATTGCCTGTGCGATAGGTATCCGCTTCCTCCACATTGTAGCCGCTGTTCCATGCTGTAGTTGATTTTTCGCTAATCAGCTCGCAATCGTATGTGTAGGTTTTTGCCATTCCTTACTCCTCAAAGTAGATATATATGGCACCTGTAGGCAGACTGTCCTTTATCTCCTCTGGGGGAGTAGAGCCAACATAAATCCCCAGATTTTCCCGTGCCTCGCTTGCGGTGGTCGCTCCCGTACCGCCTTTGGATACTGCCAACGGAAGAGTCGGAAGTGCTCTGTACACTGCCCGGCTTGTAGGTATGCTTTTGTTGGACGAGGAAGAAGAAACACTGGTAACAATGGTTAGTTCCTCCTGCTTTCCGTTCAGCTCGGGAATTACCTCGCACATCTTTTCCCAGAGGGCTTTACAGTCAGCCTCGAAGGCAGCCTTCATATCTGCTCCTGAAAGATTAGGTTTGTCGGGTAGATTGGATACCGTACCCGGGAAATTTGTTAAGTTAGTAATAGCCATACAATCACCTCTTGTTTTGTTAATCATAAGCGAAAAAAACTGAGGAAAAGTGCAATCTTTTCCCCAGTTTCGGTTATTTGTATCCGCACACCTGTGTAAGGAAGTACTGCTTCTGCGCACTGGTCAAGCTCGTGGTGTTGAGGTACGCAATGGTACGCTTCTTCTTCAGCCCACTTACAGTCTTGCCGCTTGCGTCTTTGGCAGTAATGGTACTCCACTTCTCATACACCGTGGAGAACGTAGAGGGCTTTATGCCTACAGCCGAATACGCCTTCTTGGCTTTCTCGTAATAGCCGGTCTTGGACACCTCGTACCAGTCCTTACCGGAGTAGTCGGCAACTACCTCCCAGTCGCTCCACGTGCCGTCATCCTTCTGGTTCCGAGTGTAGACAATAGCGCCTTTTGTCTTGACCTCATCACTGCTTCTTGTGAGAATAGAGTCCATAGTGGCCCTCTCTTCGGCAGACCCGCCGCAGTTGTATATCCAGTCTCGTTTCTCCTCAGCAGAGGGAGTATCCGTCTGGCTGTCGCAGTACTCATAGTAGGCAAGCACCTTCTTAGCGTCCCCGCCCTTGTGAGCAACGGTGAGTGCATTCTGATACCTGTTGTCGTTGCCGTCACTGCCCATTTGGGACAGCTTGTACCAGGTATCTTCGGAGTAGTCGGTGGCTACCTCCCACTGGGCGACCTCGCCGCTCTTGCTCACTTTAGGCTTGCCGTCCTTGTCAATGGAGCGCACCCACACAACGTTGCCCTCTACCTTGGCTTCCTTCTCGTTGCCTTGGCTGACGATGTAGGCATCCAGCAGGGCGGCCTGCTTGCTGTCCGTCACGTTATCGTGGATCCAGCTCCGCTTCTCGTCCATGCTCATAGTCTTATCGTTGGCTTCGTTGTACTCTGCCATAGCGTCATACAGGCTGAGAATCTTCTTAATGTCCGCTCCCTGCTTCATGGCGTCACAGGCCTTCATGTACTTGTCGTTGCCGTACTGGGACAGGTTGAACAGGTCTGCGCTGCCATAGTCGGCTTTTACCTGCCATTGTGCTTCCGTTCCATCCTTGTACTTCTTCGGATTTCCGTCCTTGTCAACGGAACGGGTGTACACGATTGTTCCGGATACCTTCTGCTCGGTGGAGCTGTCGGAGGGAATCAGCAGGGAATCCAGCACTGCCGCCTGCTTCGGGTCTTTCACCTCGTCAAAGAGCAGCTGCCGTTTCTCTTCCGCTGTACCGTCCTTGAAACGCTTCTTCCAGCTAAAGAACTCCTTGCCGGAAATGCCTGCTTCACGGGCGGCATTGTACTCCTCATGAGTGTGCTCGTTGTCCAGCTGTCCCGCATTGTGCCTGAACCAGTCAAGGCTACCGTACTTGTTCATGTCTGATAAGTCCATGACCATGTTCGCATATCCGTTAATCAGTTTGCGGGCATTTTCAAAAGGTATACCGGTCAGCTGGCCTACCGTGTTGAGAAGTCGTTCGCCTGCTTTTCGTGCGTAAGATATGCGCTCGCTGGGTTCCTTATCGGCATCAAAAGCGTATCCAACATACTTCGGGATATCTATTGCAGTATCCAGAATGGTGTTGATAACATCCGTGGAGATGTCGTTCATGTCATACCTTCGCTCGCCCTTGAAAATGTTGTTGTAGAGAAGCTCTTTCACTTCTTCCATGAATGGGAACATTCCTGCAAAGTTTCCGGCAAACTCATCCAACAAAGTGGCAAAGATGCTTTCCTTCGTGAGCTCGTTGTCATCGTCACGGTAGTTTTTCATCGTTCCTCTGACAAGGTTCCCGAGGAGCCGTGCAAGAGAGGCAGACGCTGCGAGGGCAAATCCCAGGAGAATGCGATTGGCACATCTGGAAGCCATTTCCTTTCTCTGTGCGGTGGTCATTTTCTTCCTGTCACGCAGTGCAAGCTCAAGCATAGAGTCTGCCACCATTCCCCCAATCTGGAACTGCTGGGTTTTAAAGATTGTGAAAGGCTGATATCCCGCTTTCTTGTCCCTGAGAATCTCAGCTCTCTGCATGACAGAAGAGTTTTCCTGCACAGTCTGTATAATCTCGTTGAGCTTTTTACCGACGGCCAAATAGTATGCCTCTGTGCCTCGCTTTAAGTCGGAATGCTCCTGTACCCAGAACTCAGCAGCTTTCCACTGCCGTCCGATGGTGAGCTTATCGCCCTCATTCATCCAACCAAAGACGGCCTTTTCCAGCTTCGGATGCTTCAACGTCCAGTCCTTCCGGTTTCTTGTGTAATCCTTCAGCTCCGGAGAAGCATATCCTCTTGACCTATCCCATGCAATCTCGGAGTATCTGTAGATAGTGTCATAGTCTGCCTTACCTGCTACAAGTGCCTTTCCCGCATTGTTCCACCCGACAACGGCTGCGGTGGCGGGATAGGAAGACAGCTGTGCGGTAAAGCTCGTAACATTCAGTGCAAGCACAGACTTGATGTAAGTGCTCTGAAAAGCAGAGAACAGTTTAGAAACGCTTCTCGGATTAAACGACCCACCCTTCAAATCATCCATCAGATTTGAGATGAAGCTTTCCCCATAAGGGATGGACTCTTGTATCGTAAGGCGAAGGGGATGCCTTTCATACTTTGTCTTTCCATTCTCTGTCTTCTCCGTGTAGGAGGAAGCGTTCATAAGCCGTTCGAAGTTGGCAATTGGGATAGCAAGGCCACCATACGTGGCAACGCCCTCTATCTGGCGTTCAAGCACTTGGTTCACGTCTTGCAGGAGAACAGGCGTGTAAGACTTTTCCTTTCGTTCCTGTAACCATCCGGCGTTTTCCAAATCCCCCTTCACGAAGCTAACGCCTGAACTGCCTTTCAGGAATGCAGAGTCGGTGATAATCGGGAAGTAGTTCTTCTCACGTGCCTTTTTGTATCCGTTCAACTGCATGGAAGTATCGTTGATAATGCCGGGCAGGTATTCATTGAACGTGCGCTCCACCAGCTGTAGATACTGCCTTTCAAGGTCGCTCATTCCCTTTTCAAGGCGGTTCAGCTGCTCCATGGTAGGCTTTACAAGAACGCCCGTATCGTACATGTTCTCGAACTTTCCCTTTGCATACATGTTCATGTTGGGGAGTCTGAACCCGCCCTGTAAAAGGTGGTTCAGATTCTTCCTGTTCTTGAGCTGTGCGACAAGAGAAATACGCATGGCGGGCGTTATCTTCACGGGATTACCACGCACGTCTTTCATGTCGGTTTCGATGAGCTTTGCTCCCTTCCCCTGCCAGTCCGCAAACTCTTTTCCGTGCTCGTTCATGAACTGTTCGTAAGGTCTGAGCGCTTCCCTCTCAATTGCCGTCACACGATTCTGCCCTTGATTGAGGTACTGCATTTCCTCTACAAGTACGGAATCGGAGTCGTACAAGGATACGAAGCGTGCATACCGTTCCGGGGACAGGATCGCCTTTAGGGCTTTAATCTTGATGTCCCCGCCAACCTTGGTGTAGTGTTTGAATTTCTCCCGGTTACTTTCTGCCTGCGTCTGGAACTTTTCGGCTCTTTCGGCAATGCCTTTGTCTTTCTCCCGCCCGATAAACTCCACTGCGTTTTGGATGGATACGGAGACGCTGTTTACCACGTCCATGATTTTTTGCAGGTCTTTAAGGGATAGTTTGCTGAAGTCGTTCCCGTCTACGCTTGTGATTTCCCGCAATTCCTTGATTGCCTGCGCTATTCCTTCGTCATAAGCCACTACGCTGTCATAGGGAGTGGTGGTTCTGAGCGTCTCATATGCCTCCTGCAAACGGTCAATTCTACGCAAAGAACGTTCACTCCCAGAGGTATATAACTCCATTTCCGTCAAAAAGTCCTTAACGGTGCTGAGATAATCCTGCGGAACATACAAGTCGTTTTTAGGATGATTATATATCCGCTCAAGGTTTCTGACCTGCTGCTTTACGACTCGTCGAACCTTTTGTCGGGCTACTCTGTCACGTTCTTTGGCGGTGGCGGTTGCTTTAGCTTCTTTCAAGTCGGTTTTATGCTGCTTCTTCATCCCCTTGATTTCTTCCTTGCTCTTAGCAAGCTTTCTTTCAAGGTTCCCCACCTGCTTTGCCGCCTGCCTTGCAACGTGCATTTCACCCGCAAGCTCGGCACTCTTCACGGCAGCTTTCTTCTCGGCGGCAAAGGCCTTCTTCAGCTCCTTTACCTGCTGTTGGTGCTTCTGCTTATTTTCAAGGTGCTTCTGGTTCGCCTTTTCAAGCTGGCGTTCCAGCTTGCCCACCTGCTTTGCTGCCTGTCGGGCAACGGTCATTTCACCGGCAAGACGGGCGGCATCTGCCAACTGTCCTTGCGCTTTTATGGCACGTTCCGTCTCCAGTTGAGCATGATTGTAGGCCGCGTCCGCAGTCTTGATAATCGGGATAAGCCGTTCTTCTGTCTCCTTTACGCCTTTCTCGTAAGCCGCCCTCTTATCATTGATTTTCTCGTCCTGCTTAATCGCCTTTTCAATCTCTTGCAGCCGAGTTTCTTTCAGATTGTAAAACAGGTTTCCTACAGATTCATACAGGATCAGTTCACGCTCTTCGTTGCTTTCAAAAGCAGGCGTGTAAGAATCGGACGCTTCCTCCAACTTGTCTATAACATCGAACACCATGTCTGTATCAGACTTAGCATATGGCTCATTGATGTCATAAGCAGAGGAGTGACCTGCATCGTCATTGTATCTGGATGCTATATCATAATACTCTTCAAGGCTACCGCCTCCATCGTGGTTGACGCTCACTCGCATCCTCTTCCCTGCGGCTTTAGACACCATAGCCTGATACTGGAACAGGGTATATCCCATTGCCTTCACTTCCCGGTACTGTTTCTCGGAAATAGTGAATCCTCCGAATCGTTTGAGGTCATCTACCAAAGCTGACCAGCCCTCCAACTTCTCCCCCCTTGCTGCATCCAGCACCTCACCCATGACTTCCAGCAGGGTGTCGGTCATGCCGTTGATGGCTTTCTCGGACATATTCTTGCCATTGACATACTTGCGCAACTGAGGGATTACCTCACGGAACTTCTTGTATGTGTCATAGCCCACGTAGGAATAATCTATATCCAGACTGCTCCCCGTTGCTTCGTCAATGGCCTTCCCCAGCACTTTGCGGATAGCCTGGTCGGTCTTGAAGCTGTCGTTGAGGGAAAAGTGAAACCGCTGCATTTCCGAAAGCTCACGTACTTCACCCGTATCGGCAAAGTGGTCAATATCGCTAAGAATCTTATTAGCTTTAGTCCCTTCAGGGTAATCAATGCTGCCTGCTACATCTCCGTTCTCCTTTGAAAAGTCAACGGTAACTTCTCCATTCAGAGAGTTGAAGAATCTGGTTAATACTGCCCTTTGTTTATCGTTAGGTTTGGTAGCAATATCAATACCATACTCCTGCATGCGAATATTACCCTGACGCATAAACTCAATCAAACCATCGCTGTACCCTGCATCTTCCGGCAAGTCCAATATGTCGGATATTTCTCTGTGATCCATGACACGGTATCTTTGGCCATCGCTAAAGTCCAGCATTTTTCCGTTGATAGTTAAATACCCCGCTCGCTTGTACAGTCCGGTTATTCCAAAACGCTTTTCTGCTTTCGTGGCATAAGCTTTCGCTCGTTCAGCTTCTTCCTGATGCTCTACGTTGGAGCTGGTGTCATTCATAGAAAACTTTTCCTTGACATTCTGCTTGGAATCAGACATACTATCTTTAGAAGCATTATTTTGGGGGACGCTTTGGGCGTACGACCCGGGAACAGCGTTTGCTGCCTTATCGGGATAACCATAGGTGCTTCTTTCTTTATATACATCTATATACTGGTTCGGAATGGTATCCTTGGGGCTCTTAATCATCTGCTTTCCTTCAAGCATTTTGTTGGAAGCAGAAACCTCAACATAATACGTCATATCGTCATGAGCCAGTCTGTATACGATGCTGTCCAGTTTTCCATCAACAAGCCTTGGCCTAACATCAGTATAGTTTTCAACGATGTATGGAATCGCCTGTATATCTCCCGTTGTAACTCCATATTCGTTAATTCCGTTCTTGCTACTGAATATGCCATGGCTATTACGCATGTGGCGAATATCATTGTCCCTGACAATATGCATTCTTCCAGAAATATCGACTCCTTGCTTTTTCAAGTCTGCCACGAGACGTGGGGAAACTTCACCGATGCTTATATAGTTTTTGCTGTTGTTCCCTGCTCCGGCTAAAGCGTTCTGAACGTATTCATCAAATGCTTTTTTCTGAGCCAGAGAAAGCCTAATATCATTATTACTGTACTTAATTCCACTCTGCTGCTTCCCCTGCTCCATACGTTTCTGGGCATTGGAAATAGCCGTGGTCATGCCGTCTAACCATGCGTCCACGGTGTCCTGTGCGTACTTAATGTCCTTGGCGGCACTGGTGCCTAAGTCCAGTCCCAGCTTGTTCAGGGCTTTGTGAATGGCATTGGATACCTTTTGCAGCTGACCCCTGAAGGTCTTGGCCGTGTCCAGCTCTTTGTTGGCAAACTTCTCCAGTGCCTTGGTGTCGGACAGCATCTTTTCACTGAGCTCTGCAAAAGCTTCCTCTTCCAGCATGGAACGGTTGGTTTCGTTCAGCTCCATGCCGTATTCAGCCGCCTTGGTCTCCAGTAGATTGTTGAACTTCTCTGCTCCATAGTCACGCTTCAGGTACTCGGTCAAGGTAGTGTACTTCTCAGAAGCCATTTCCTTGATGAGGTGCAATGTCTCATGTGAGAAGGTTCTAACGGCAGTGTTGTCACCGGACAGGTAGAAATGGAGCTTGCCGTCAGCCTGTGAGCCTGACAGTGTTGCGCTGAAGTCGTGAATGACCACCTCCGCCCCTAATGCTTCCCCCATGGCTTCGTAGAAGTCAAGGGTGGCCTTGCCCTTTTGGGAGAGGTTTTGCCTGAGAGTGGCGTGCATGTACTGTTCCTTTGTCTGCCCATTACGCAAGTTCTCTACCATGGTGTCGTTGAACTTGAACAGGGAGAGTTCGTAGGATACATTGCCCTGTTTGAAGGCGGACTGCACTGGAAAGCGAGCACGGGAAGCGGTTTCAATATCTACAGCCGTTGCGGTAGTAGGGAGGCCTGCCTGTATAGCAGATTTGACCGCACCTGTAGCATACACGTTCCCCTGCACGGCAGCACGGGCAGTGTTTTCCAGCTTTATCTTCCCCAGCTCAGAGGCTTCATTCACAGTATAGCTTGCGTTCGTTCTTTTGCTTACTGCCTTTTCTGCCTTGTTCTGGCTCAGGGTCTTTCTGGCATCGTAAGGCTGATTCTTCACGCCCAGAGGGTCATCGGCAGAAACGGTGAGTTCTGCGTTCTTCTGAGCGGAAGTGATACCGTTGTCTTTCAAACGCTGGTTGTAGCTGTCCCGGAGACCTTTGGCAGAGGAAGTGTCATACCCTGCACTGTCGAGGAGCTCTTTGGAGGATTCCACCATTGCTTCTGCCTGCTTGCTGGTAATGGGCTGCCCCTCCAGAACAGTAGCCAGAGTAGCCATGTTCTCCTCAGTCTGCACGCCGTTGGCTGCCTGCTCCTGTACGGCATGATAGATTTCACCCAGTTGGGTATCCGTCATTGTGCTGCCTGCTTCCTTTACAAGGGTAGCAGCGTCACCGCCCATGAGCTCTGCCATCTGTACCACTTTGGTTTCAGCTTTCTGGTTCCGGATGTCTGTGCCGGTTCGTTCGTTTTCAAGCTTCGTGCTAACGTTGCCGAACAATCCGAACAGAAAGCCGCTTACTCCACCGCCAAGGGCAGCAAGGCTGACCTCCTTTAAGCGATTCAGGAAAACCTTCGTGTCAGCTTCTTTCACGCTCATGCCCTGTGCTATGTACTCCTGACGCTCAAGACTGATATTGGACAGGTTATCCATGAAGATAGTATCTGTGAAGATGTTCGACAGCTCCGTAAAGAACTCCTCAGATGCTTCGATTCCAGCCTGTTGCAATACATTCTTGAAATATTTGAAGTCTCCGGTCTTATACGCTTTGAGAACCTTATCGAGGGAAACGTGCTCAAACAGGGCTTCAGCGACACCGGCTGCAACGGAGGCCCGCATAGCCTGTGCCTGCGTACCGCCACGGGCTTTAGCGTCCTTGAACGCTTCGTTGGAAGCAGAGGAATAGAATACGAGGTCTGTCAGCCAGCTTGCGCCTACGGCGGCGAACGGCATCATAGAGGCACTGTCGGCCATAGACATACCTGTCTGGTAGGCGAAGTTCAGTGCCTTTCTTCCGTATCCGGGAGCATCACCAAGGATGGCTTCCGAAGTGGCAGAACGGATTGCCGAACGCATATTGGTTCCTCCGTACAGGGAACTGTTTGTGTCTATGTACTGGGGAGTATTTGTACCGGCAAGCTCGTTGTACGCAGAAATGCCAAGGCGGGATATGGCGGGAGCTATCTCAGAGAGAGAGTTTGTAACGGTCATGGCATTCAGCACGGCGGCGGTAGCAGGGTGGGAGTTTACAAGCTCCTTCCATTCGTCTTCGTCATTCTGTGCTCGTTGCATCAAAAGCAGGGGTTTCAGGTCGGCAAAGTACCGATGTGCCGCCTCTTTCCCCTCGGTCTGGTAGATGTAGTTATATGCGCCCCTCTGTTCGTCTGTCATGGCTTTGTAGAGCCTGTATTCGTCGGAACGATTCTGAATGTTTTGCCCCATTACAGACTGGTTGGGAGACATATCCGGCACCACAAGACTGAATGATTCGGGGTCATTGATGTATCTGGAGAGGTCATCCTTCTCCTGCTCCTTGCTCATCTCTGCGGTCTGGTTGTGCTTCACGTTTGCAACGATGGCATCGATGTAGTACTTGTACTCGGCTCTGTTGCTCTGTGCTTTTTCCCATCCGGCTGCTGCTTCGTCATTTCTTCCGGGCAAGGGCAATAGACCAGTCCAACGGTTGTTGGTCATGGTGTACATCTGATACAGATTGTTGTACTCCGTATCCGATACATCTGTCAGACCGTACACCGCCCCCAAGGCTCGCTTAGCAATGTCGTATACCTCGCTGCCTTCATCTGCGGTACGAAGTACATCGGCGGTTATTTCAATCTTCGTGTCGGGCAGGATTTTCTCATCGGCAAGAATCTTTTCCAGTTCTGTTGCCGTCTCTTTATCGGTCTTTTTGCTGCCCTTGAGAGCCTGATACCGGCTGACTGCCTTTTCACTGGCTTTCTGTCGGGTGGGGTATTCCCTCACCTCCTGCACAAGGGTGGGGGCTTGCTGGGCGTATGTCGCTCTGTCCTGTTCTGCCTTTCTGAGAGCAGTCATTTCGGGGGAATCACTGTACGCAAGGTTGCTGCCAAGAGCAACGCCAGCCTGTATGGCAGGGTTCGCACCGGAAGTAGCCAAAGAAGAGATTTGCGGGTACTTCTTCTTTGCTTCCTCGGCTTCTTTCTTGAGCTTTTCATACTCTGCGTCAGAAACGTATGTTAAACCGTTCGCTTCCGCAATAACACGCTCTGCCGCTTCATCCGCTTTTTTGGAGGTTGTTTTGGCATTCTGCACATAGTCCACGGCAACATTGTAACGGGTGTTCAGATCCACGCCCTTGCTGCTCATAACCATGGTGGCTTTGTCTAAACTCTGTTCGCTCTGCTTCTGTTCGGACGGCAGGCTCAGGTGAGAGCTCTTCTTCTGTGCAGTCTCCGTTGTCTGTGCCTTCTGCTGAATTGCCTTCACGGCAGCGGCGGCACCAATGGCCTGATTGCGCCCAACGAAATTGCTGTTCTCGCTGGTTACGGTTTCAGTTTTTTTTTGAGTGATGCCAAGAGCAGACATGGCAGCTTTGGCCTTTCGAGCCTGTACCTGCGCAGCCTGCTGAGCTGCCCACAAGGTCTGGGCATTCTGCGTCTTTTGTGCGGTTCCGCTAACCGCTTGAGTTGCCTGTTTTTGCACGCCGCTTAATGCCGAAGCAACCACCTTTGAGGCTGTCGCAGTGGTGTTTGTGGCCTTCAGGGTGGTAGCAGGGTTAATTTCTAAATTGTTAATCTGGTCGTTGGCGCTGATACGCCCTGCAATGCCGAGGCTGTTTCTCCCTGCGACTCCACCGGTCAAGTTTATGTTAGGATTTCCATTGCCGTTGGTGCTGGAGAAAAGCTGTTTCTGCTTCTCTGCCTCTGCCGCCTTCTTTGCTGCTGCCTGTTCCGCTTTTGTCTGCTCCGCCAATGCGTTGCCGTATGCGTTGATGGCGTTTTTCTCGTTGGCATACAAGGCGGCATTGGTCTGGTTGAAATCTCCCGCCAGCTTGCGTTTAAGCCTGGGAACCTCGCCTGTAAGCTCCGTTCCCTGCCGCCCGGCAAGACCCATGTTCTGCAGGCCTCTATAAGCGGTGTCGTAACTGTCCACGGCACTTCGCACGGCACCGGCCCTTACGCCGGCATTCTCCCTGCTGTACTGCTGGGACTTTGCCACAATAGCGTCCAGCTGGGCATCCTTCAGATACTTCTTGTGCTTCTTTATGGTTTCATCGTAAATAGCCATTGTTACCTCACTTGATATAGTTCCCGATGTAGTACTGCACATCAATCCTATACAGGCCGAATGCTTCATCCTTTTGTGCGTTTTCAAAAGACAGCTGCAGGGAAGCGAATTTCTTTACCTTTCGTTTGAACGCTACCACCTGCGGAGCATTTATGCCGTTGAAGTCTATGCGGGAGAAGTCCAGCTCCGCAAAATCCCACACGCTTACACTTACCTCTCTCACGTCGACGATTTTTTCTTTTTCCGTTTCAAACCCCATGGTTATGCTGGAGTGCGCATAAGGCTTAAGCATTGCCGTGCAACCTTTTTTCGTCAGCGTTTTTGTTCTGGCAATCGTGCCGAATGTATCAGCCTTTGTTATCCAACTTGCCCTTATGGCATCTCCGCCGGTGTATTTGTCCGACTCTCTCGCACCGTTCGTATCCACCTCTACCATGTTGTCATTGAAGCGTATCATGGTGGTCAGGTCAGTGTTGAACTTGCACAGTCTCCCGTCCTCTGTGCCGAAGTACAGTTCCCCGTCCAGCTCGAGGAAATGGTTGGCGGGGATGTTATCCCAGAAGAACCACTCGTACACAAAGCTCTCGTTGTGGCTGGAGCGCATGCGTGAATCGGCTACATAGCAGTGCTGCGACTCGGGGAAGGCAAGAATGTATCTGCCCTGCCACACGGCACAGCAGGCATCCTGCATACGCTTTTCTGCCGTTAGCTTATTGTCCACGTAGTAGGAGCGGTTTTGCACCGTGCGCTGCTGGGAAGCGTCCGTGCCGGCGATAGCGAATACGCCCTCTTTGGCAAGGAACAGGGGATCATCCCGAAGGGAAGCGAAGGCATTTACGGCAATGCTGCCCACGCCTTTTATACCCTGCTGGACAGGGTACAGAACTTTGTTGTCCTCTGTTACCTCTGCGCTGCGGATGTAGATTTCTGCATCCTGGTTATCGTCTTCCTTAACGATTGCCAGAACATCACCATAGTGCAGGTATCCCTTGATAGCGGTGCTGTCGCCGCCTACCTGCGTCCACTGGTTAACCTCCCAGTAGGTAGGGTCGTCCACGGCGCACGCCCAGTCCATGTGCTTTTTATCGGGGTTGCCCGACACGAAGAACCTGTTATCATTGAAGTACCCGTACTGGGTAGCAATGGTGCAGTGCTCGATGAGCGTTGGGTCGGCCATGTAGTTTGTGGTGGTAAAGTGCACCTTAATGTTGTCTATGCCTGCACCCTTGGCGTGTGCGGCCGGAGCGGTGGTAAAGGTTAGCTTGGTCTTGCCTTGCTCTGCGTCCTCAGCTACTTTGTAGCCCGTTGCAACCGTCCATTTTCCGTCTTTCAGGAGCTCCACCCGTGATACTGTGCACTTGCTGTCGGACAGCCAAAATACCTTGTTTACGCCGTCTCCCGCAAGAGTGTTGATTTGCTTGGAGGTTAGGATGTTCTGCTCCTCGTACTCCTGACAGGGAACCCAGGAATAAGTAACAATCTCCGTCTCTGTCTCGTTGCCGTCCTCGTCCTTCTCCGTTTTTATCTCGGTCGCTTGTTCGTAGTGTCCGTTAATGGCAGTGGTGGGAGCATAGGCAATGCCTGACACCTGGATGAAGCTGAACTGGTCGGGGATGTAGCCAATGCGGTTGAAGGTGGCGCCATCAAGGAAATACACGTACCCGCCATGAGTGAAGAATGCGCTGGGGCCATCGTGCACGGATAAGCAGATAATTGTGTTTTCCTTTGTTGTCGGGTTGTACGCATACAAAAGCGTGGACGCATGAACGAGAACAACCTTGCAACCGTCGAAGTTGGCATAGTACAGGTTGTTGATGTGCCGTGTCTCGTGGTCGCAGGAATAATCATATATCGTTCTCCATCCCACCCGCTTTTCGGGAAAGCCTGCAGCGTCCGCAATCAGATTCAGGGAATCGGGGGAACGGGAATCGGAAATGTTTGTGTCGTCTGTAGTAAAGTCTACCCCCGAAAATTGGTGGTAGACTTTTGTATACAGGTTTACTTCGGGAACGTTGTTTGTGTTAATCATAGCTCCACCCAATTAAACACGGCTACACTTTGCAGTGCCGTTTCGAAAAGATTTCGGTACACTGCTGCCCAGTAGTTGTCCATAGCCTCCACTCGATACTGCCACGCAAGCCCATAGGGCAAGGCGGTACGAAGAATGGAATCATGGTAGGGAATCTCTTCATCCAGGCTCGAGAGAAGCGGAGCGCACCCCAATAGCTCCGCTCCCTCGGCCTTTCGGATGCTGTTCTCCACGGGTAATGCCTCCTGAAGGAGGATGTTCAGGAATGGCACGGAGAACTTCTTACTGTCAAGGTCATCGTTCTCCCCCTCGTATAGGGTGGAGGATGCAAGAATGTATAAATCTTTGCCTGTCATGGGTTATCTCCTTGGTATATGTGGCGCCGCAGGGACGAATCGAACGCCCATCTCACGGGGAAAGGAGACTAAAGCGTGGCTCTGCCATTGAGCTACTGCGGCATATGGGGGCGTTAGCCCCCTGTAAATCAGGATACGGTGACAGCAGAAGCAACATCGCTGTGGAATGCGTTGGTGCCAAAGGCCACGGCCTTGACGGTATCGCCGGCCGTATGGGTGGCAGTACCAGTGGCGGTAATCTTGACAGCGGTGGTGCTGTACAGAGGATTGGTGCCGTCCGTGGTGTACAGTGCGTAAGAAGCACCGGAAGGCAGAGTTACCTTGCCGTCAGTGCCTACGGTGACAGCGGCCAGCTTCTTGCCGTTGGCGGCAAGGGTCACAACGCCGTCCGCAATCTCGCCCTTGACGAATGCGTCAAAGATGCGCCGTCCCTCGATGACGGGCCCGTCAAAGCCCTGCACAGTCTCAAGGATACGGGCGGTCGTCAGGGTGGTGGGAGCGAGTACGCACTGCTTAGTAGCTACCAGTGCCACGCAGTTGGCGGGCAGGTAAGAGGCGGGTACGGAGATGATTTTCAGCGTGCCCAGGTCGCCTCGGTAGCCCTGGAGAATCATGCTTGCACCCTTCTCGGTGCCCACGAACTCAGAGGCCATGCGGAACATCTTGAAGGTAGCGTTGGACACATAGCAGTAACGATTGTTGGCGGTTACGCCTGCATCGTCCA
>CAZTMZ010000022.1:0-21099 GCA_964615315.1 uncultured Eubacteriales bacterium
TTCGTTTCTACCTCTAACACATTTTTTAAAATTCGTCAAGGCGAAAAAACTTTTTTCTTTGTTTCTGCTTACCGGAAGTCTCTACTTGCCGTGAAAAAACTTTTTGTCGACGGCTTTGCCGCAACCTTGACTAATTTAAAAAAATGATTGTTTTGCAATTATAAGGTGCAAGCGCAGAAGCGTTGCACCTCTTATTTGACTATTTAGTTCTATCGGAGGTGACAGTTCCGGAAGCTTCGGAAAGGTGGTGAGAGTGTGAGAGAAATAAAAAAAGCCTTTAACAAGCTGTTAAAGGCAATCCAAAGAATTACTATCACAATATCATTTAAGTAGTAATTCAAGTTAAAAGAGTGGGGACTCAACTCCCCACTCGAAATTATAGCAAATTATTTTTATTTTGTAAAGGAGTATTTTTTATTATGAAAAAAAGAACATTTTATTACATCAGTTTTGAAGCTTATGACGAAGAAATGAGCGATTTAATTAAAATCAGCAAAAAAGAATATGAAGCACAACTAAAATTTTTAAGGAATCAATTAAAACTAATAAATCGAAATTCATTAAACTCCGAAGAACCGTTTAAGGAAATACAAAAAAAGCATAGTACATTAAATAATAGAAGAATTGAAACAATATCAAAATTTCAATTTATTTACAGCTGCACATACCTAATTAAAACCGAATATGAAATTTATAAATAGTTTCTTTATAATTATATACTTAAATTTCAACATAATAAGCTGAAAAATTGTTTTCACATATTTATAATATCCCAACATTAGAAATATATGAAAAGTAATTTAAAAGGATAAATTTAAAGAGTTAACACTATTTATTTTGTATAATTATATATGCATTTTTCAACATTGTCAACTTTCTACCCTACTTTTCAACATTTGCTTTTTGACCTTGATTTAGAATATGTTATGAAGTCGTACTGCTTTTAGCAAACTTTAAAGTCGAAAATGCAGTAACAAAAAAGAACCTCGCGCATAATTACACGAGGTTCTTTCAACAAATCTAAACTATATCAGAATTATTTATATTAAGTTTTTAAATTGTTTGACAACAGATATTTTTCTTTAAACTTATTTTTGTCGCTTAAAAGAATTGATATTTCTTTTCTGAATTCATTATAATCTTCGTCAACTACGTAATGTTTTGCGTAACCGTTTGAACCGTATTTTTCCTTTGCGTGTTTATACGCACGTGCTATCATTTCTTCAAGGGTACTGTTCGGCTGATGCTTCACCGTATATGCGTGAGTTCTTTTGAGAAAACTTTCTACGCTCGTTGAACGGTCCGCGGAAGAAATTATTTTTCCGTAATCACTGCGAGGAGTTAAGTCGGAGGAAGCTCTGTGGTCTTCTATCCCCTCTTTAATTATTGTTCTTTGTTCATCAGTGAAAAAATGTTTCATATCTTCGTTTTCATAAAATAGTTTTGCTGACAGTTTTTCGTGGTTCTTTTTGTCAATATGATGTGCTATGTCATGAAACGACGCAATTGCATACAGCATATCCAAATCAATGTTATCAAACTGTTCGGCAAACTTAAAACAGCGTTCGGTTACATAATTTATATGATCAATGTTATGACCGCTGTCGTTCTTTGAATATTCCGGCAGAATATTCATCTCGATAAAATTTACAAGTTCTTTGTTCATTAAGCAAATTCTCTCTTTAAATTTTAAGAAGACTTTTTATTCAAAAAGAAATCAATTCCGCTTTCCGCTGTTTTTACAATGCTCTCAAATGAGGGCTTTGTTCGAGTAGTAACGGGCTGCCCGTATCTTTTTGCCATTCTGAGAGCTTGCAAAATGACCGTACTCATTGTGGCAGTTGCACCTAAGTATGAAATAAAATAACCGTTTTTCATTTTAATCACCGTCTTTTTCGATTATCGGTATAATGCCGCCTATATCGGTCAAAGGCTTTTGCTTTATATCAACATAGCTTATACCGTTGTTATATAAAAATTTTTGTATTTTTTTGAAATCGTTATGAGTTGACAAATCGCCGTTAAAGAAAAGTAAATTTTTATTGATTAAACCGCAGCAACCGCCGATAAACCCGTAATTATATTTCTTTATTACAATGCTCCCTTTTTTCACAAGTAATGAGTTTACATCACTGTATCGCGAAACTGCGTTAAAAACGGAAACATCATCGGTTATGACTGTATTGCTTTTGCAAATACAAACCGAGCATTTTGAATAGCCTTGTTTGACATCGATTATATCTTTATCCGGCAAAGAGCGAATAATTTCTTCTGACATAATTGACTTGTTACAGACGATATAATCGCCGATATCCGCAAAATTCAAAAGGCAATCATTCGGATAAGGTGATTTAACATCATCAATTATAATACTTTTCCCACCGAAATCTTCGATGAATTTACAAAGTTCGACTTGATATTTATCAGTCAAAAAAACAGATTTCCCGATATAATTAGCTAAAATATCCGCATGTTTACTCACAGGAGCGTCTAAAAGAGGATTTTGAACAACCGGAATAACTTTTACGGATTGATCGGTAAAAGCCTTTTTAAGAGCAAAATCTTCAGCATCCGCAAAGACTGTTGTAACTTTATTTTCGGGAATATGAGGAATTTTTAAAAATCTTTCGCTCAATTTATAATCGCCTCAAATGCTTGTCTGATATTTTTAGCCGGTATTATCTCAATCTCATTTGAAAGATATTTAGGAAGCTTCGAATAGTTATGATACGGAATTACGCATTTTTCAAAACCGAGTTTTGCCGCTTCCTTAATTCTGTGTTCACAGCAATTTACGGCTCTTATCTCCCCTGCCAATCCGATTTCGCCGAAAGCAAGAGTGTTTTCGGGCACAACTACGTCTTTTAAGCTTGATACAATCGCAAGTGCGATGGATAAGTCCGCGGCGGTTTCGTCGATGCGAAGTCCTCCGATGACGTTTGTGTAGCAGTCCATATTTCCGAGGAAATAACCGCAACGTTTTTCAAGGACCGCAATAAGCATTGCCATTCTGCCGTAATCGATTCCCGTTGCCATTCTACGAGGGTTTCCGAATCCGCTGGGTGTAACAAGACTTTGCACTTCGGCAAGAATTGGACGTGACCCCTCCATAAGACATGCGACACATGTACCGGACACGTTTCTCGGTTTACCGGAAATCAGCATCATGGATGGATTTTCGACTTCGCAAAGTCCGTTGTCGAGCATTTCAAATACTCCTATTTCATTTGTTGAACCGTAACGGTTTTTAACTGCCCTTAAAATTCTGTACGAGGTATTGCGATCACCTTCAAAATACAAAACACAGTCAACTATATGTTCAAGCACTTTGGGACCTGCAATGTTTCCGTCTTTGTTAACGTGACCGACGAGAAAAACGGGAATATTCGATGCCTTTGCGGTTCTGGTAAATAAATTGGTTGATTCCCGTACTTGTGTAACACTTCCGGGTGAAGAATTTAATTCGTTAATCTCCATTGTTTGAATGGAGTCGATGATAACAACGTTCGGTTTTTCCGACTGAATATATTCACAAATATACTGTGCATCTGTTTCGCACAACACCGAGAGATTTTCCGTCGAAACGTTAAGACGAGTCGCACGAAGTTTGATTTGATGTGCCGACTCCTCGCCGGACACATATAAAATTTTAAGTCCGTCGCCCAAATATTCGCAAATCTGTAAGAGAATAGTCGATTTTCCTATTCCGGGGTCACCGCTTAAAAGGACAACGGAGCCCTTTACCAATCCTCCGCCGAGAACACGGTTTAACTCTTTAAGACCTGTATTATATCTGTAACCGGTATCCGCGGTTATCTGCGAAAGCGGATAAGCTTTACTGCGATTTGAACCGACCGAACTTCTCTTTGACGCATTATCTTTGCTTATCTGTTTTATTTCTTCGTTCAGCGTGTTCCATTCGTTACAGTTCGGGCATTGACCGAGCCAGCGCGGTGTTTCATATCCACACTCACTGCAAATATACACGGATTTAGACTTCTGAGCCATTTTTTACCTCCGAAATTTTATAGTTAACAATTCCTTGAGCAATACTGAAAGCCAATTTATTTTGATAGCCGTTATTTTTGAGCTTTGCCAATTCATCAAAATTCGATACAAAGCCGCACTCTACCATTATTGCCGTTTTTTTCGCTTTATAAAGTACATATATACTTGTGCCCGACGGTTTAACTTTTCTGTGGTTTTCGGGCTGAATGTTATTGGTTATTGTTTTTTGAACAAATTCCGCAAGTTCAAGGCTTGATTCTGTATTCGGTGAATAAAAAACCTGTGCGCCCCAAATGTTTGAATCGTCGAATTTGTTCTGATGAATACTTATATAGTAGCAAGAAGTATATGTATCCATCAATTTTGCACGATTGTGAATGTCGGAAGTTTTGCGTTCGCGAACGGTAGTTAATCCCGAATCGTGCAAAGCGGTATCTGTCGTTCTTACCATGTGAGTTTTGTAACCCAACAGTGACAAAAACTCGTTAAGCTTTATTGCGATTTGCAGATTTAAATCTTTTTCGTTTGTACCGTCAACTCCTACTGCTCCGCCGTCTTCACCGCCGTGGCCCGCATCTATTATAACGGTGAACTCATTTGAAACCGTTTCTTTGCTTACGGTTGGAACAAAGGAAATATTTACAATAGATAAAATCAATAAAAATACAAGCAAAACCGCTAAAATTCTTTTCATATAATCACCGATAAATTATATGGTAAGAAAATTCACATTATTATTTTACAGTATAGTTTTATTTTTTACAAGGGAAAAATAAAAAGCGTACCGTAAACACAGTACGCTTTTTAGGACATAAGTTAAATTACATCATACTTGCAATTTCAGCTGCGAAATTGTCTTCTTTCTTTTCAATGCCTTCGCCCTTTTCAAAACGAACAAAGTTTGTAACGGTAATGTCAGCACCGAGTGATTTGGCAACTGAATCAACGTAACCCTTTACAGCACCGTCAAAGAGGTCGGAACGAACGAATTCTTGACAAAGAAGGCAGTTTTCTTTGTAATACTTACCGATTTTGCCTTCAACGATTTTTGCAAGAACCTGATCCGGCTTATTTGCCATCTTAGGATCTTCTTTCATTTGAGCAATAAGGATTGCCTTTTCTTTTTCGAGAACTTCAGCGGGAACAGCAGCTTCGTTAAGATAAGTCGGGTTCATAGCGGCAACTTGCATTGCAACGTTTTTACCCATAGCATCAAACTCAGCCTTAGCAGCTGTTGCATCATCAGTATCGAAAGATACCATAACGCCAACTGTTCCGCCGGCATGAATATATGTTGCTGTATGACCTTCGGCAATAGCGAATCTACGAACTTTCATATTCTCGCGGAGAGCCAAGAATACTTCTTGAACTTCTTCTTCAACTGTTTTGTCGGAATCAACTGCTTTTGTTGCAAGAAGAGCATCAACATCAGCCGGCTTAGCCGCAACGACTGTTTTAACAACTTTCTTTGCAAGATTAACAAAAGGCTCGCCCTTTGCAACGAAGTCGGTTTCACAGTTAATTTCAACAAGTGCACCTGCTGTTGCATCACTGTAAGCGGCAACTACGCCTTCAGCGGCTACACGGCTTGCTTTTTTAGCTGCCGAAGCAAGTCCTTTTTCTCTTAAGATATCAATAGCCTTGTCCATATCACCGTCTGTTTCGACAAGAGCTTTTTTACAATCCATCATACCAACGCCGGTTTTCTCACGAAGAGTTTGAACGTCTTTAGCTGTAAATGCCATTATAATTTCCTCCAATAAGTTTATTTCAAAAGAAGCCCGTAACTGTTGCCACGGGCTGTAAATTTACAATAATTATTCAGCAACTTCTTCTGCTACTGCTTCATCGTCAGCTTCTTCGGCAACGTTTTGTTCGCCTTGTCTTGCTTCGATTACGGCGTCAGCCATTGCACCTGCGATAAGCTTAACGGCGCGAATAGCATCGTCGTTACCCGGAATAACGTAGTCAACGTCATCGGGATCACAGTTTGTATCAACGATAGCGATAACCGGAATACCGAGTTTTTTAGCTTCGGCAACGGCAATCTTTTCTTTACGCGGGTCAACAACGAACATTGCTGCAGGTTGCTTCTTCATTTCCGTAATACCGCCGATATATTTTTCAAGCTTTTCGATTTCAAGCTCATATTTTGCAACTTCTTTTTTAGGAAGAAGATCGAATGTGCCGTCTTCCTTCATTGCCTTAAGCTGAGCAAGTCTTTTAATTCTTTGTTTAATTGTTGTGAAGTTTGTGAGCATACCGCCGAGCCAACGTGCGTTAACGAAAGGCATTCCGCAACGGATAGCTTCTTCCTTAACAGAACTTTGAGCTTGTTTCTTTGTGCCGACAAAAAGAATTTCGCCGCCTTGTTCCGCAACTTCTCTTACAACGTTGTAAGCCTCTTCAAGTTTTTTAACTGTTTTCTGAAGGTCAATGATATAAATACCATTTCTTTCAGTGAAGATGTATTCAGCCATTTTGGGATTCCATCTTCTTGTTTGGTGTCCGAAATGAACACCTGCCTCAAGTAACTGTTTCATAGATACTACTGACATGTTTTTTTCCTCCTTATTTTATCCTCTGTGCAGATCAACTTTCAACAGGACATATTACTATGCAATTCCGCCGAAATCACCGCACATGTGAATTGCTCGAAAATTATACCACAAGAATATTGTGTTTGCAAGTGTTTTTTTGAAAATTCAGCCGAAAATTTTATCTTGCAGCTTTAACAGTCTTTCTTTTCGAAGTTTTTCTTCATCTTTATCAATCACGAAGTTGCCGTTTTCGTCTTTTTTCAGTATATTCCCCTCTTTCACTCCTACGGGTAAATCGGAAATATTCAGTTGAGAAAAAGATCTGTCGGGGTTTTCGATAACAGCAATATCGCCTTCGATTCTGCTTACGGAATAAAAATAATTATTCATATAATCACCGTTTTAATTTTCCGTCGTAACGGAAATGTTTTTACCGTCGCTTGTAACGGTAATGATACCGTTTAATGCGGTTGAATAAACAGATACATTTAAGTTTTCAAGACGTTCCAAAACTTTTTCATTCGGATGCCCGTATGAATTATCGGCACCGTACGAAAGAATTGCGATTTTCGGACTTACGGCATTGAGATATTTCTGCGATGAAGATGTATTACTTCCGTGGTGCCCGACTTTTAAAACATCGGCTTTTAAGTCAAATTCCGACTTCAGTAACGCATTCTCGATTTTAGTTTCGGCATCGCCTTGAAAAAGAAATTTTGTTTCACCGAACGTTACTTTTAAAACAATCGACATATTATTCAGATTTTTGTCTTGCTTTGACGGACTCAAAATTTCGACCGCAGAACCGCCGAATGAAAAGGTGTAACCGGAATTTGCCGGAATAGCATTTACGTTATTTTCGCTAATGGCAGTAAGCAGCTCTTCATAAGCTTGAGTTGTAACCATATTGATTTCGCTTAATTTAGGCATAATAACGTTTTTAACGTCATAACTTTGTATTATTTCCGCCGCACATCCCATATGGTCATCGTGTTGATGAGTGATAACCAAATAATCAATAGTTTTAATATTGAGCGTCATCAATGAACTTCGAATTTCTTTTATTCTGTTCGGTGTGGCTGTGTCGATCATCATAACGGAATCATCGGAAATGATAATCGAACAATCGCCTTGTCCGACGTTTAAATAATAGACGGAAAAGTCGGAATCGGTTATTTCGGCTCCTTCAACTATACCTGTGTCAGTTTTAAATTGATTCCAACTGTATATGCCGAACTTTTCGAGAAAAGACATAGCAACACAGATGGCGAAGAATATAAGTGAAAGTGTAAAAATTAGACGTATTTTTAAAGGAAAACGGTGCATACGGTAAGCATTAGGATTTCTTTTTCCGTCCTTGTACAGCTTTTGTTCGTCTTTGTAGTTGAACATTGTTTTTCACCTTTTTAGAGTTTAATTGATTAGACTTGTTTTTGTCTTTTATTAAGCATTTCGGTGAATTACCGATTAAATCATATCTGCCGGCTTTTTTTAAAGCCTCATAAACCAAATCGTAGTTTTTAGGATTAAAATACTGCATCAAAGCACGCTGCATAGCCTTTTCTTTGGCTGTTTTGGCAACATAAACCGGCTCAAGCGTATACGGATCCAATTCGGTATAATACATAGCGGTTGAAATAGTGCCGGGTGTTGGATAAAAGTCTTGAACTTGTTCCGGATGCAGCTTTTCGTTTTTAATAAACTCGGCAAGCTCAACAGCATCTTTCAAAGTCGCGCCCGGGTGCGATGACATAAGATACGGGACAAGATACTGCTCTTTACCTATTGATTTTGTAAATGAAAAATAACGTTTCGAAAATTCCTTATATGCTTCAATATGAGGCTTTCCCATTTTGTCGAGAACAACCGCGGAGCAATGTTCCGGTGCTACCTTTAACTGACCGCTTACATGATGTTGAACAAGCTCTTTAAAGAAATCGTTGTTTTTGTCCTCTAAAAGATAATCGTATCTGATTCCGGAACGGATAAAGACTTTCTTTACTTTCGGAATTTTACGGATTTCACGTAAAATGTCAAGATATTCTTCATGAGTTGATATAAGTGCCGGACAAGGCTTCGGTGCAAGACATTTTTTGCCTTTACACAGACCTTTTTTGATTTGTGCGTCGCACGAAGGTCTTCTGAAATTTGCCGTCGGGCCGCCAACGTCGTGAATATAACCTTTAAATCCGTCAAGTTCAGTCAAAAGCTTTGCCTCTTTTAAAATAGATTCTTTGCTTCGACACGTAATAAATCTGCCTTGATGGAAAGCAATAGAACAGAAATTACAACCGCCGAAACATCCGCGGTTGTGGGTAATCGAAAATTCAACCTCTTGAATTCCGGGAACTCCCCCGTCTTTTATGTACATCGGATGAAATGTACGTACAAAGGGTAATTCGTATACGGCATCTAATTCTTCGGTGGTCAAAGGTTCCATTGGAACATTTTGTACGAGCATCATTTTACCGTGACGCTGTTTAATTACCTTGCCGCGAATATGGTCTTGTTCGTCTTGCTGAATACGGCAAGCAACGGCATATTCCTTCTTTGATTTCACAACATTTTCAAAGGAAGGACATTCAACGCCGCCGTATGGCGTATCAACTACGGGAACGGCATAACAAGTACCCTTGATATCGGTCAAGTCTTTAATGCTTTCCCCGTTATTGAGTCTGTCGGCAATTTCAACCGTTTGTTTTTCACCCATACCGAAAGAAATTAAGTCGGCTGTAGAGTCGAAAAGTATCGAGGGCCGAATTTTATCGTCCCAATAATCATAGTGCGCGAACCGTCGTAAAGAAGCTTCAAGTCCACCGATAACAATAGGAACATCGCCGTAAATTTCACGAATTTTTTTGCAGTATACAATTACCGCTCTGTCGGGACGAAGCCCCGCTTTTCCGCCGGGCGAATAAGCATCGGTGTTTCTTTTTTTCTTTGCAACAGTATAATGAGCAACCATTGAATCTATGTTTCCCGATGAAACAAAAAAAGCGAGCCTCGGCTTACCGAAAACAGTAAAATCCGTATCTGAATTCCAATTCGGCTGTGAAATAAAGCCTACTTTATAACCCGCATTCTCAAGAACACGGGTTATTATAGCGGCACCGAAACTCGGATGGTCAACATAAGCGTCACCCGAAATGTACACAAAGTCGACTTCATTCCAATTTCTGTCTGCGATATCTTGTTTTGAAACAGGTAAAAATTGATTATTCTTCACTGCTTTCCCCTTTTTCATCATCACCGTACGGTTTATTTGCACCGCCTTGTGCCAAAGCATTCATTTCAAGCCATTGTTGTTTTGAAACCAAAACTTTTCGCGGCTTTGCACCTTCGTAAGGGCCGATTATTCCGCGTTCTTCAAGATCGTCGACAATTCTTGCCGCACGTGCATAGCCGAGTTTAAGCTTTCTTTGAAGAAGTGTCGTTGAAGCGGATTGTGCTTCTACAACAACTTCGATAGCCTTAGGCAGCATTTCGTCGGCGGGGCCGTCGTTTTCATCGCCCTGAGACGCAACTTCTTTCTTCTTAGTGTTAGCGTTTGCGGCTTGCTTTTCGATTTCTTTCATTACTTCATCGTCATAAACGGTTTGAGCTTGATTTTTGATATAGTTAACAACGTTTTCGACTTCTTTGTCGGAAAGGAAACAGCCTTGTACACGAATCGGCTTAGGTATACCGACCGGATAGTAAAGCATATCACCGTTACCGAGTAATTTTTCGGCACCTACCGAGTCGATAATTGTTCTTGAGTCAACTTGAGAAGAAACAGAAAGAGAAATACGGCTCGGAATATTTGCTTTAATAATACCGGTAATAACGTCAACCGACGGTCTTTGCGTTGCGATTACAAGGTGCATACCTGCGGCACGTGCCATTTGAGCAAGACGGCAAATCGAATCTTCGACCTCGTTCGGAGCCGCCATCATAAGATCCGACAACTCATCAATAAAGATAACGATTTGAGGCATTTTCTTTTTGCCTTCACTTTCGCAAATACTGTTGTACCCCGCAATGTCACGAACGCTGTTTTCGGAAAACGTTTTATAACGTGTAAGCATTTCGGTAACAGCCCACGCAAGTGCGCCCGACGCCTTTCTCGGATCGGAAACAACGGGTACCAACAAATGCGGAATTCCGTTGTAAACAGTAAATTCAACTTGCTTCGGATCTATCATAAGAAGTTTTACTTCTTCGGGAGTCGCGTTGTAAAGTATGCTTACAATCATCGAGTTAAGACACACGGATTTACCCGAACCCGTTGTACCCGCAATAAGAAGATGGGGCATTTTAACAAGATCCGAATAAACAAACTCGCCCGTAATATCCTTACCTAAAGCGACGGTAAGTTTTGATTTTGCATCTCTGTATTGCTGTTGGTCGATAACCTCACGTAAGGTTACTGATTGACGGTTTTTGTTTGGAATTTCGATTCCGACTGCTGCTTTGTTGGGGATTGGTGCCTCGATTCTCACACCGGAAGCAGCCAAATTCAAAGCAATGTCGTCCGCAAGATTTGTGATTTTACTGATTTTCACCCCGGCTGCCGGCTGAATTTCATAGCGTGTGACAGACGGACCTTGTGAAATGCCGACAATTCTCGTTTCGACACCGAAACTGTTAAGCGTTTCGACAAGCTTGTTTGCGTTCTTTTTACGTTCCGCTTCATAGCTTTCGTTTGATGCTTTTTTCGGCAAATTTAAGCAGTCAAGCGGCGGAAGTGTGTAAACGCATTTTTCGGTTTTGTTCCAATCATCTTCTTCGTCTTTTAATGTATCGTCACCGGATTTTTCCGTTTCATCCTCATCAATATCTGAATTCTTAATAATGTCGTCGATTTTCACGACTTTTTCGGATTTTTCAGCATTATCGTCAAGTTTTTTAATATCAGCCAATGAAAGAAGGTTGTCAAGTTCGTCGACTTCTTCGGGCATTTCTTCGGTTTCGTGAATTTCGGCAACGTCTTGCAAAGCGTCAGCGGAATCGACATCCGGTCCCAAAGTTATGTCTGGGTTGGAAATTTTCTTTTTTCTTTGTTCTTCCTTTTCCTCTTTCTTTTCACCGTATTCGCTGACTTTTTCATTAGTGTATTCACCGATTTTTTTTGCCGATTTACCAAAAGCGTTGAGCAAAGAACCGAGAGTTATACCCGTAAGCAGCATAAACAAAACAAAAAGAAGTAAGAAGCAAATAATAAGAGCCGCCAGTTTGTTACCGCCCGTAATTAAAAGGAAAATGCCTCCGATTAAAGCACCGAACACACCGCTTCCAAAGGGTGTTTGTTCGTTAAATGCGATAGACAACGATTCAAAATATGTGTTGCCTTTTTCATAAGAAAAAATATGTACAATGCAACAAACAACGGTTACTGCCAATAAAAGACCTGTAAGCTTTACGTTTATGTTTTTATCGTTTTTGTCGAGTGTCAGTAAAAGCGACACCGCCAACATAAAAAACGGAAAAATATAAGAACAGAAGCCGAACAAACCGAACATTAAGGTTCTTAAAATACCCCAAAGTCCGTCAGCTTGTATAACGGCAAGACAAAACAGCAAAACGGCTGTTGCGAACAAAATCAATGACGTTAACTGACGGTTGGATTTCGCACCTTTGTTACGTGCTTGCTGTTTCTTGTTTTTTAAATTTTTAGAATTCGATTTAGGTTTAGAATTTGCCAATTTTTTACATCTCCTTAAAAGGATAAATTAAAGAGTAACTAAGCTGTATATAACGGTAAATAATCCGACAATTAAGCAGTAAAAGCCGAAATATTTCCACATATCTTTTTTAAGAATCCATTGCAGAAGTTTAATACAAAGAACACCCACAACAGCCGATACGATGATTCCGATGAGAGCCGGAAGCAATTCAAGTTCCAAATTCGTATCAACGGCATCTTTTAATTCAACTATGTTTGCGACAAGTATAGCCGGAATACCGAGAATAAACGAATATTCAACCATATATTCTTTTGATACTCCGCAAATCATTCCCGTTGATATTGTAGAGCCGGAACGTGATATTCCGGGGAATCCCGCCGCAAAAGTCTGAGCCAAGCCAATCGCAAGAGCGTCGGTTGTATTCACTTCACGTAAATTACGGCTTTTCTTCGATATATATGTAGATGAAAGGAGGAGAACGCCCGTTGCGATAAAGCAAAAACCTTCCAAAAGGATACTGTCATCCTCCGAAAAACCGCTTAAGACATCTAAAAGTTTCATATCATTTCCGACCGGAATTAAAAGAAGTAAAAGCGGAAGACAAGAGAAAACGAACATAACAAGCATTTTCTTTTTTCCCGTAAGCGATTTGTATTTGAATTTTCCCGTAAAAATATCCTTAATCAAGTCAAAAAACACGACGATAAGTTCAAGTATGGTTTTTCTGAAAACAATGAAAACGGCAATAAGCGTTCCGAGGTGTAAAAGGACGGAAAAAAGCAGTGAGCCCTCGCCGCCGACACCTAAAAAGTGTTGAAAAAGAGATAGGTGTCCGCTGCTTGAAATCGGCAAAAATTCAGTTACACCCTGAACTATACCTAAAATTATTGCTTTAATGACTGACATAAATTCATCTCCGTTAATTTGTTATTTTAGAATATAAATATGACATAGCATCCTTTAAATTGCCTATATTATCAATTAAACCCTCTTTTACGGCATTTTCGCCGTTAAGAACGGTACCTACATCCATTACCAATTCACCCGTCGCCAGCATCAGTTCTCTAAAGCGTTCGGGCTTTATGTTGGAGTTTTGCGACACAAAGCTGACAATGCGTTCTTGCATTTTGTCAAAATACGAAAGTGTTTGCGGCACACCCAAGACCAATCCGTTCATACGAACCGGATGAATTGTCATCGTTGCTGTAGGAACAATAAAGGATTTATCCGCCGAAACGGCTAACGGAACGCCGATTGAGTGTCCGCCGCCTAAAACAAGTGAAGCTGTCGGCTTTTTCATTCCGGAAATCAACTCGGAAATTGCAAGTCCGGCCTCAATATCACCGCCCACTGTATTAAGTATAATTAAAAGAGCGTCGATGTCTTCGCTTTCTTCCACAGCAACAAGCTGCGGTATCACGTGTTCATATTTAGTTGTTTTGTTGGAAGGCGGTAAAATATAATGTCCTTCCACTTGCCCTATAATTGTCAGACAGTGTACGTATTTTCCGTTTCTGCCCACAGAAAAAGCACCGTTATCGGAAATTGAACTTTTTTCGTCGACTTCGACATCACAACCGTCACTGTTAATTTCAGTGGGAATTGTCGGCGCGGTAAAATCTGATAAAAATATGCTCATATTCGGTCCTCCTCAAAAGATAAATATATTTTTACCCTTTTGAAAAGAAATAACCGTACACATGCTAAATATTGTATCACATTTATTCTTTAATATCAATATTTTGAGAAAAATTTACTTTTTAATTAGTATTATATTGACAAATTTCTGACAATAATATAGAATTAAGAAAAGATTGTTAAAAAAATGAAAAAGTCTAAGGAGTGATTATCCATGGGTATGACAATCGGACAAAAACTAATTAAATCACACCTTGTCAGCGGTGATATGACAGTAGGCAGTGAGGTCGGCATTAAAATCGACCAAACTTTGACACAGGATGCAACGGGAACAATGGCTTACCTTGAACTTGAAGCAATGGGAATCGAACAGGTTAAAACCGAGCTTTCGGTTGCGTATATTGACCATAACACTTTACAAACCGGCTTTGAAAATGCCGATGACCACAGATTTATACAAAGTGTTGCGAAAAAACGCGGTATTCGTTTTTCAAGACCCGGTAACGGCATTTGCCACCAAGTTCACCTTGAACGTTTCGGCAAACCCGCTAAAACGTTAATCGGTTCAGACAGCCACACACCAACCGGCGGCGGAATAGGTATGCTTGCTATGGGTGCGGGCGGACTTGACGTTGCCGTTGCCATGGGCGGCGGTACATATTACATCACTATGCCGAAAATGGTACGAGTAAACCTTACCGGAAAACTCAGTCCTTGGGTTGCCGCAAAAGACGTAATTCTCGAAGTTCTCAGAATTATGACTGTTAAAGGCGGTGTCGGCAAAATTATCGAATACGGCGGTGAAGGTGTTGCCACCCTTTCCGTCCCCGAACGTGCAACAATTACAAATATGGGTGCGGAGCTCGGCGCAACAACTTCCGTATTCCCTTCCGATGATGTTACAAAGGCTTTCTTAAAGGCACAGGGACGTGAAGAAGATTGGGTTGAGTTAAAAGCCGATGACGACGCCGTATATGACGAAGTTATAAATATTGATTTATCGTCACTCGCTCCGATGGCTGCTTGTCCTCACATGCCCGACAGAGTAAAATCCGTAACCGAAATAGGCAAGATTAAGGTTGACCAAGTTTGTATCGGTTCTTGTACAAATTCATCGCTCCTCGATATGATGAAGGTAGCGGCAATTCTTAAGGGCAAAACTGTTTGTCCTTCCGTAAGTCTTTCCATTGCACCCGGTTCAAAGCAAGTTCTCAATATGATTTCCAAAAACGGAGCTCTTGCCGATATGATTGACGCAGGTGCACGTATTCTCGAAAGTGCTTGCGGTCCTTGTATAGGTATGGGACAATCGCCTAACTCGGCCGGTGTTTCGCTCAGAACATTTAACAGAAATTTCGAAGGACGTTCCGGCACGGCAGACGCGGGTATTTATCTTGTAAGCCCTGAAGTTGCCGCAGCTTCGGCAATTACCGGATATCTTACGGATCCGCGTGAATTGGGAGAATTCCCCGAAATCGAACTTCCAGACGAGTTTATTATAAATGACAATATGGTTGCTATGCCGGCATCTCCGGAAGAAGCAAAAGACGTTGAGGTTATGTACGGTCCAAACATTAAGCCGTTCCCTTCAAGTCAACCGATGGAAGAAGATATTACGGCAAAAGCAATTCTTAAAGTCGGTGATGATATTACAACTGACCATATTATGCCGGCAGGTGCGAAAATACTCCCCTATCGCAGTAATATTCCATTCCTTTCACAATACTGCTTCGGTGTGTGTGACAAAACATTCCCCGAAAGAATTAAGGCTGAGGGAAAAGGTATCATAATCGGCGGTGCTAACTACGGTCAAGGTTCGTCGCGTGAACACGCCGCACTCGTTCCGCTTTATCTCGGCGTTAAAGCTGTAATCACAAAATCTTTCGCACGAATTCACTGTGCAAACCTTATTAATGCCGGTATTCTTCCTCTCAATTTTGTCAATCCCGATGATTATGACAAAATCACACAAGGTGATGAATTAAGCTTAAAGGGCATTAAAAACGCTATTGTTAATAATGAGCCGGCTGTTCTTGT
This sequence comes from uncultured Eubacteriales bacterium, assembly GCA_964615315.1. GTDB lineage: Bacteria > Bacillota > Clostridia > Oscillospirales > Acutalibacteraceae > Fimenecus. The sequence continues at coordinate 15,890 of CAZTMZ010000022.1, forward strand.
CAATATTACAACAGGTGAAGAATATCAGCTTAAATACGACCTTTCACAGCGTCAAAAGGATATTATTCTCGCAGGCGGTCTTTTGAATTACACTAAACTTTCATTTTAAGGAGAAAAAATATGGAACAACAAATTAAAGAAGCTGTCGGAAAATTTGAAGCTCTTATCAGAGAGCAGCTTGAAAGAAACGAAAAAATTAAAGCGACTAAAGATTTTCTCGACTTTGAAAAGCTCGACAAAATTATTATAGGTGTTTGCGGCGGCGACGGTATCGGACCGATTATTACAAAAGAGTCCGCACGTGTTCTTGAATATATGCTTAAGGACGATGTCGAAGCAGGCAGAATCGAATTCAAATATATTGACGGTCTTACAATTGAAAACCGTGTTGCAGTTATGAAAGCTATCCCCGATGATGTTCTCGCTCAGCTTAAAGAATGTCACGTAATACTTAAGGGACCTACAACAACACCCCAAGCCGGCGATCCGTGGCCGAATATCGAAAGTGCTAATGTCGCAATGAGAAAAGAATTGGACTTGTTTGCAAACGTTCGACCCGTTAAAGTTCCCGACCAAGGCATTGACTGGACATTTTTCCGTGAAAATACCGAGGGTGCTTATGCAGTAGGTTCAAAGGGTGTAAACGTTACCGACGAGCTTGCTATGGACTTCGTTGTTACAACAACGGAGGGTACTGAAAGAATCGCAAAAATCGCTTATGATTATGCAAAGCGAAACGGCAAAGACAGAGTTTCAATCATAAACAAGGCTAATGTAATTAAAACAACCGACGGTAAATTCCTCAGAATTTGTAAGGAAATCGGCAAAGATTATCCGGAAATCACGACTGACGAATGGTACATTGACATTACAACGGCTAAGCTTATTGACGAAAAAAGAAGAAAAGACTTCAAGGTATTTATTCTTCCGAATCTTTACGGTGATATTATTACCGACGAAGCAGCCGAATTCCAAGGCGGCGTAGGTACGGCCGGAAGTTCAAACCTCGGTAAACGCTATGCTATGTTCGAAGCAATTCACGGTTCTGCACCGAGAATGATTCGTGAAGGTCGCGGACAGTATGCCGATCCTTGTTCAATGCTCAGAGCAACGGTTATGCTTCTTTCTCATATCGGCAAACAAGCTGAAGCAAATAAGCTTGAAAGAGCACTTGATATCTGTATGTTTGAGGAGAAAAAATACGTTATCACGGGTCGTGACAACGGTGCAACATGCAGTCAGTTCGGCGATTATGTAATGGAAACAGTTAAAAAACTTTCATAATTGAGGTGAATCAAAATGAATAGAAATGATGTATCTATTTCTGTCATTAAGCGTCTCCCCCGTTATTACAGATTTTTAGGTGAATTAAAAGAAAACGGAATTATAAGAATTTCATCAAAAGATTTATCAAAGAAAATGGGCTTTACCGCATCTCAAATACGTCAGGATTTAAACTGCTTCGGCGGTTTCGGTCAACAAGGCTACGGTTATAACATAGAAAGTCTTTATAACGAAATCGGCAATATTTTAGGCGTTAACAAAGCCCGTAAAGCAATACTTATCGGTGCGGGTAATCTCGGCAAGGCAGTTGCTTTGTATATGTCATTTGAACAAAGAGGCTTTAATCTTATAGGCGTATTTGATAAAAATACCGAACTTATAGGTCAGCTTCTTCGAGGTTTGCCTATCAGACATACCGATGAAATAATCGAATTCTGTAAAGAAAATTCACCTGCTGTTGCAGTTCTTTGTATTCCGAGTGCCGCTGCCGAAATTTTAGCTCCGCAGCTTGTTGATTTGGGAATTAAAGGCTTTTGGAATTTCAGCCATTATGATATATCTGCTAATCATCCTAACGTAGCAGTTGAAAACGTTCACTTAAGCGACAGCTTAATGACATTGAGTTATCACGTAAGCAACTTATAAAAAGGCAAAAAAATAACACCCTCACGGGTGTTATTTTTTTATAACTGCTTAATCTTTTTTAAACATTGTGAACAAATTTTAGCGTCATTAAAATCAACTAAATTATCTTCACAGCCGCAAAAAGTACACGTAGGTTTAAATTTCTTTATAATAATCGAATCATCATTATAGAAAAACTCAACACACGGTTTTTCTTCATTTTTAATGTTCAAAATATCAGTCAAAAGATGTTTTGGTAATACTACACGTCCGTTACTGTCAATCGGTCGTACAATTTTAGCTGACTTCATAAAAACACCGCCTTCCAACATAATATACCATAAAATGACATTTTTGTCAAACAAAGGTTACAAGAAAAGACGGTATTTTACAAATTATTTAAAATATTTTACGGCAGATTCGAACATCTTCATATCATACTTGCCGATTACGTTTTTATAAAGACCGTAACCGATTCTTTCCGAATGTCCCATTTTACCGAAGACACGTCCGTCGGGTGACGTTATACCTTCGATAGCGTATGCGGAATTATTGGGGTTAAAGAGAATGTTATCAGTCGGAACACCGTTAAGGTCGACGTATTGAGTAGCAATTTGTCCGTTTTCCGCAAGCTTTGAAACAAGCTCGTCACTGCACATAAATCTACCCTCACCGTGAGAAATCGGAACCGTGTAAATATCACCGACATTTGCGGCTGAAAGCCACGGTGATTTATTTGAAGCGATTCTTGTTCTTACAAGTCTTGATTGGTGACGGCCGATTGTGTTAAATGTAAGGGTCGGACACGTTTCGTCGGTGTCGATTATTTTTCCGTAAGGCACAAGTCCAAGCTTGATAAGAGCTTGGAAGCCGTTACAAATGCCTGCCATAAGTCCGTCTCTTTTTTCAAGAAGATTTGTTACTTCTTCTTTAATTTCGGGATTGCGGAAAAATGCGGTAATAAATTTACCCGAACCGTCCGGTTCGTCGCCTCCGGAGAAGCCGCCCGGAATAAATATTATTTGTGAATCTTTTGCTTTCTCGGCAAAAAGCTCAACTGACTTTGCAATATTATCGGCTGAAAGGTTGTTTATGACAAATACTTCCGCTTTTGCACCTGCTAATTCCATAACTTTCTTTGTATCGAATTCGCAGTTTGTACCCGGAAAAGCAGGAATAAGAACTTTAGGTTGTGCAACCTTGATTGCGGGAGATTTACGTTCTGTTGCATTAAAACTGAACTTTTCGTACGTATTACCGTCTGTTTTAATATTGCACGAATAAACCGGTTCAAGCTTGTTTTCGTATACAGCGAGAAGTTTCGATAACTTAAGAGCATCGTTTTTGTATGAAATTTCACCGTTATCTGTCGTATAACCGATTACTGTGCCGATTTCTTCGTCGCAGTTAAGCTCAATAAGGAATCCGCCGTAGCAATATCCGAAAATGTCAGCTAAAGACAAATCACTGTTGAAGCTGAATCCGATGCCGTTACCGAATGACATTTTCATAACAGCTTCCGCAATACCGCCGTAAGTTACAGTATAACAAGCGGCAATTTTGCCCTCGCGTGCAAGAGCAGTAACCGTATTAAAGGTGTTAATAAGCGATTCTGCATACGGAACACCGTTTTCTTTATAATCGGGCTTGATAAGAACGGTTTTATGACCGGCTGATTTAAATTCCGGTGTAACAACCTCGTCAACCTTACCCGTTGTAACGGCAAAAGAAACGAGTGTCGGAGGAACATCAATGTTTTCAAATGAACCGCTCATCGAATCTTTACCGCCTATTGAAGCAATACCTAAGTCAAGCTGTGCATCATAAGCACCCAAAAGTGCGGCAAGAGGTTTTCCCCAGCGTGTGCCCACCTTCATCGGCTTTTCAAAGTATTCTTGGAAAGTGAGATATACGTCTTCAAAACTTGCACCGGTCGCAATAAGCTTTGAAACGGATTCTACAACGGCAAGATAAGCACCGGTGTATTGGTTTTTCTCGAAAATGAAAGGATTATAACCCCAAGCCATATAGGAACATGTTTGAGTTTGATTGTTTTCGATTGAAATTTTATGAACCATTGCCTGAATCGGAGTTTGTTGATTTTTACCGCCGAATGGCATAAGAACGGTTCCGGCGCCGATTGTTGAGTCAAAACGTTCGGAAAGACCGCGTTTTGAACAAATATTGAGGTCACCGGCCAAATTTTCGTATTCAGTAACGAAATCGTCGGAAATCTGTTTTTGATATTCTTGAGCTTTTGAAACCTCAATATCAATGTGCTTTTCGGCACCGTTTGAATTAAGAAAGTCTCTCGAAATGTCAACAATACATTTATCGTTCCAGAACATACGAAGTCTCGGTGATTCGGTAACCTTCGCAACAACGGTTGCTTCAAGGTTCTCGGAATTTGCAAGTTCAAGGAAACGGTCAACGTCTTTCGGTTCAACAACGACAGCCATTCTCTCTTGAGATTCGCTTATTGCAAGTTCTGTACCGTCAAGACCGTCATATTTTTTCGGAACGGCGTTCAAGTCGATTTCAAGGCCGTCGGCAAGCTCACCGATCGCAACCGAAACACCGCCCGCACCGAAGTCGTTACAACGTTTAATAAGTCTTGAAGCTTCTTCGTTTCTGAAAAGTCTTTGAAGTTTTCTTTCTTCGGGTGCATTACCCTTTTGAACTTCGGCACCGCAGCTTTCAAGTGACTGCAATGTATGTGATTTAGAAGAACCCGTTGCGCCGCCGCAACCGTCACGACCTGTTCTGCCGCCGAGAAGAATAACAACATCTTCCGGTTGAGGAACTTCGCGTCGAACGTTTTTGGCGGGTGTAGCGGCAATAACAGCGCCGATTTCCATACGCTTTGCCGCATAACCGTCATGATAAATTTCATCGACTTGACCTGTCGCAAGACCGATTTGGTTACCGTAAGAAGAATAACCCGCAGCGGCGGTTTGAACAATTTTTCTTTGCGGAAGTTTTCCTTCCATTGTTTCACTTACGGGCTTGAGCGGATCGGCAGCACCCGTAACACGCATTGCCGCATAAACAGAAGAACGTCCCGAAAGCGGATCTCTGATTGCACCGCCGATACATGTAGCAGCGCCGCCGAAGGGTTCGATTTCGGTAGGATGGTTATGTGTTTCGTTTTTGAAAAGAAGAAGCCAGTCTTCATCTTTTCCGTCAACATCAACAGTGATTTTTACGGTACATGCGTTAATTTCTTCCGATTCATCAAGTTTATCGAGCTTGCCCGCTTTTTTAAGTACTTTAGGAGCCATTGTTGCAATATCCATAAGATT
>CAZTMZ010000023.1:0-20641 GCA_964615315.1 uncultured Eubacteriales bacterium
CTGGGCTTTTTCTTTCATATAGCCGATTGCTTCGTCCTTAGGAAGAACATTGGCAAGTGAGAAGAATGCAGATTGAAGAACAGTGTTTGTACGCTTGCCGAGACCGATTTGAGCGGCAAGGTCGATAGCGTTAACTGTATAAAGTTGAATGTTGTTGTTTGCAATATATGCCTTAGCTTCTGCGTTGAGCTTTTCGCTGAGTTCAGCAGCATCCCATTGACAGTTGATAAGGAATACACCGCCCGGCTTTACGTCTTGAACCATTCTGAAGCCTTTTTCAACGTATGAAGGGTTGTGACAAGCTACGAAGTCAGCCTTGTTGATATAGTAAGGGCTCTTGATAGGTTGATCGCCGAAACGAAGGTGAGAAATTGTAATACCGCCTGTTTTCTTTGAGTCATATTGGAAATATGCTTGAACATATTTATCTGTATGGTCACCGATAATCTTGATTGAGTCTTTGTTAGCACCGACAGTACCGTCACCGCCGAGACCCCAGAATTTACATTCGATTGTGCCTTCAGCAGCTGTGTTGGGAGCGGGCTTTTCTTCAAGTGAAAGGTTTGTAACGTCATCGTTGATACCAAGTGTAAACTGACGTTCCGGAGTTTCTTTGTTGAGGTGCTCGTAAACGGCGAAGATGCTTGATGGCGGTGTGTCTTTTGAACCGAGACCGTAACGGCCGCCGCAAACTTTAACCATTCTGCCCATTTCGTTAAGAGCCGCAACAGTGTCAAGGAAAAGAGGTTCACCGATTGAACCGGGTTCCTTTGTTCTGTCAAGAACTGCGATCTTCTTAGCGGTTGTGGGGATAGCATCAACAAATGCCTTAGCTGAGAAAGGTCTGTAAAGACGAACCTTAACAAGTCCGACTTTTTCGCCCTTAGCTGTAAGGTAATCAATAACTTCTTCGGCTACGTCGCAGATTGAACCCATAGCAACGATAACACGTTCTGCATCGGGAGCACCGTAGTAGTTGAAGAGTTTATAGTCTGTTCCGAGCTTTTCGTTAACCTTGTCCATATATTTTTCAACGATACCGGGAATAGCATCGTAATATTTGTTACAAGCTTCTCTGTGCTGGAAGAAAATGTCGCCGTTTTCGTGTGAACCGCGCATTACGGGACGGTCGGGATTAAGAGCGCGTTTACGGAATGCGTTAACGGCATCCATATTGCACATTTCTTTAAGATCGTCAAAATCCCAAATCTTAATTTTTTGGATTTCGTGAGATGTTCTGAAACCGTCGAAGAAGTTGAGGAACGGAACACGGCCTTCGATTGTTGCAAGGTGAGCAACGGCACCGAGGTCCATAACTTCTTGAGGATTTGTTTCGGCAAGCATTGCGAAACCTGTTTGACGGCAAGCATAAATATCGGAATGGTCACCGAAAATGTTAAGAGCGTGTGAAGCTACGCAACGAGCTGATACGTGAAAAACTGAAGGAAGGAGCTCACCCGCAATCTTATACATATTCGGAATCATAAGGAGAAGACCTTGTGAAGCTGTATAAGTTGTTGTGAGAGCACCTGCTGCAAGAGAACCGTGAACAGTACCTGCTGCACCTGCTTCAGACTGCATTTCAGCAACGCGAACTTGTGTGCCGAAAATGTTTTTGAGACCTTGTGCTGACCATTGGTCAACGTAGTCTGCCATTGGGCTTGACGGAGTGATAGGGTAAATACCAGCTACTTCTGTAAACGCATAAGACACGTGAGCAGCGGCAGTATTACCGTCCATTGTTTTGGACTTTCTAACTATTGCCATTTTTTTATTTCCTCCTTAATGGAATTGAATATTGTTTTTGTACGTATTCATACATTATAAATGATATCACTTTTACCTAAAAAAGTAAATAGATTTTAATCTAAAAAGTGCCGAACTTTGATAAGAATTTAACTTAATTTTATATATTTTGGATAATTACAATGTAAACATTGTTTTAACATATTTTTACCGATCTTGACGAAACGAATATTTTAGTATAGAATACATAGTGATATTTTATAATATCGTATATTATTATTTTAAGGAGCGTTCTTGTTTTATGGAAACAGACCCGGGGAGTATTATTTTAAAGATAGTAACTCTTTTCTTATTGATTTTAGTTAATGCGTTTTTTGCCATGTCCGAAATGGCTGTTGTAAATCTTAACGATAATAAGATTGACAAAATGGCAGAGAACGGACACAAAAAAGCCAAACAAATCAAAAAACTGACAGAGAGCACAAGCTCGTTTTTGTCTACAATTCAAATCGGCGTAACATTGGCGGGATTTTTAACGTCTGCCACTGCGGCTCAGTCGTTTGCGGCAATGCTCACCGATGCTATTGCGAAAACGCCTGTTGTAAAAGTGATTCCCGTCGGAGCAATCAGCGGCTTTTCAACGGTTGTAATTACACTTGTAATGTCGTATTTTTCATTGGTTTTGGGTGAGCTTGTACCGAAAAAAATCGCAATTCAAAATCCCGAAAAAATGTCTTTCTTTGCAGCACCGATTCTTATTGTTGTTTCAAAAATCACAAAGCCTATCGTTAAGTTTCTGTCTTTGTCGACGAACGGCGTTTTAAGGCTTATGAGAATCGATCCTCACGCAGACGAGGAAACCGTGACCGAAGAAGAAATCAGAATGATGGTTGACGTCGGCGGTGAAAAAGGCGTTATCGAGGATGTTCAAAAGGAAATGATCGACAACATATTTGAGTTTGACGACATTGACGTTGCCGACATTATGACTCACAGAACCGATATGATTTGTATTGATGATGATGAGCCGTTGTCCGAGGCTGTTAAACTTTCAATAGAAAACGGTTTTTCGCGAATTCCCGTTTACGAAGAAGATCCCGACAATATCGTAGGTGTCATTTATATAAAAGACTTTCTTAAATACGTCGGCACCAATCTTCCGAAAACAAAAACAGTTAAAGATATGATGCGTCCGGCGTATTATGTTCCGGAAACTAAGCGTTGCGGAGAGCTTTTCACCGAAATGACCGAAAAGCGAGTACAGATGGCGGTCGTTGTTGACGAATACGGCGGAACGGCGGGTATAGTAACGCTCGAAGATTTACTTGAATCTATTGTTGGCAATATTCAGGACGAATATGACCAAGAGGACGAAGAAATTTCGATTATTAACGAAACAACTTTTGAGGTAGACGGAATTACGGATATCGAAGAAGTTGAAGAGCATACGGGAAAAACCTTCCCCGACGGCGATTATGACACTATCGGCGGATACATCATCAGCGTTCTCGGATTTTTACCAAAGGACGGAGAGCTCAACGAGGTTCAGTTTGAAAACGTTAAGTTTACCGTCTTGAACGTTGAGGATCGTCGAATAAGTAAAGTAAAGGTTGAAGTTTTACCTTTGGATAAAACTGAAAAAGACGAAGAAAATCTCACATGGCGTGAGCGACGTGAAAAACGTAACGAAGAATAAACGGTTGGGCGGGGGCTTGCTCCCGCCGTTATTTTTTCGGTGATGACTATGGAAAAAATCAATTATCAAAAACAACTTGATAAAATTATCAGCAACTTGGAGGGAAGGGTACCTTCGCTTCTTCTTCACAGCTGTTGTGCTCCTTGCAGCAGTTATTGTATTGAATATCTGTCGCAGTATTTTAGTATAACGGTACTTTATTATAATCCCAATATTTATCCCGAAGCGGAATATGAAAAACGTAAGGCTGAACAAAAAAGGCTCATAAACGAATTAAAAACAAAGTATCCGGTAAAAATGCTTGATTGCGATTTCGAAAAAGAAAAGTTTTATTCCGCCGTAAAAGGACTTGAAACGGTTCGTGAGGGTGGAGAACGCTGTTTTGTGTGCTATCGGTTAAGACTTGAAAAAGCAGCGGATTTGGCAAAAGAAAACGGCTTTGAATATTTTACTACAACGCTCACAATAAGCCCGTTGAAAAACGCACAAAAAATTAACGAGATAGGGGAAGAACTCAGCCGAGAATACGGAGTAAAGTTTTTGCCGTCCGATTTCAAAAAAAAGGAAGGCTATAAGCGTTCAATAGAGCTCAGCCGAGAGTATAATCTTTACCGCCAAAATTATTGCGGCTGTATATTTTCACAGAATAAATAATACCCACATCATAAAAACACTTCAAAATTTACAAAATAAAAGGGAAATTGAAAACAACGAATTTCAATCTCCCTTTTTTATTTTTTTAACCTTGTTTTTCGGCTATTTCTTCACGCTGTTTTAATACGGCGGCGTGATATTCTTCTTTCGTTTTTCCGGTAAGCTTATAAAAGAAGAACGGAACACCGGCAAGGAACATCATAATACCGTGCATAATTGTGTAGAAGAACAAAAGCGTAACTTTTGTGTCAAGGCTTTGAACGGGGTTCGGCACAAGGTCCGTCGGTTGAACATATCCGATAACGGAGCCGTCACCGTAAAGCAAGATGGGTGCCAATGCACTTGCTATTGTTCCGCTTATGAGAGTTCCGATACTGATAACAAACGGGAATGACGCATCAAGACGTTTGCCCGTTTTAAGCTCGATGGTTTCAAGCACATCGGCTTGGAACATACTCGGAAGAAGGTTTGAAGCGCCGAATTGAAGACCGATGAGGAATAAAAAGACAATGAAAACGATTTGTAAAATCGAGTTGCCCGTCGTGAAATACAGATATCCCACGCCGAAAGCGGCACAGTTGGCACAAAGCGAATAAATTCCGCTTGCGATATAAAGCTGTCTTGCGTCGAACTTCTTAAGTAAAAAGTTGATTACGAGCATACCGACCGCAGTGCCGACACCGACGGGAAGTACGAAAAGAATTTTCTTTGAAATATCGCCTAAAACGGCTGCGGCGATAAACGCTTCCATATATGTCGAGATACCTCGAAAACTTTTCAAAAATTCGGAAACGATAATCGTCCAAGCGTATTTGTTTGTAACAATGTCTTTAAAGCCTAAAAGCGCGTTTTGTTTTGTTTCGGTATAAACCGTTCTTTCGCGTATAATCTTCATGCCGAGTAAAACGGTAATAACACCGACAACACTGCAAAGGGCAGCCGAAATTATGTATTGAAGTCCTTCAACGCTGCGGATACTTGTTCCCGTTACAGCTTCAATAAGTGCGGGGTTATCCTTGCTCCAAATAAGACCGATAACAAGAAGAATTACAACAGGTGCCGAGTTGCCGACAGCACTCGAAATCGAACGGAACGAAAGAACCTGATCACGCTCTTTGAGGTTCGGAGTCATTACGTTGGCAACCATATTTATCGAATTCCCGAAAGTGCACAAAACACCCCAAAGAACAGCAACGGTTGTAATATAAATAAAAAGAATCGTACCCGAAAGTCCGGACGGTGCCCAAAAAGACAGCATCATAATTATCGCCATCGGTATTGCAACAAGCATTGCGATGGGTCTGAATTTTCCGCCTTTGCCCATTTTTCTGCCGTCAATATACATAACGATGAAAAAATTCAGTATAAACGGTATAACCGAAGTCAAAATGTTAAAAAGAGATGTTTGATTTTCCGGTAATCTTAGGACGTTGACAAGATATGCGTTTCTGTTACCGCCTACCATACCGGTCATGGTTGTATAAAAGAATACGCCCATTAAATAGAGAATAAATTCACCTTTTCCCACGTACTTTTCCTGAGTGCTTACCGTTTTGGTTTTGCTCATATAATCCCTTCTTTCTTTATCTTCAATTTTAGCATATTCGAAAAGCAAAAAACAGATTGCATTTTCACGAAAAAAACAGCAATCTGTTGGATAAAATAACAAATATTAAATTATTTAAGCTTTGCAACCGCTCTGTAAATGGGCAAGCCTTCGTTTACAAACTTTTGCTCATATTCCGTAACAATGTTTCCCTCAAAGTCACTTTTGTGAAGATCAAGTGAAATTTCCGAAAGAATAAAGCCGTTTTGAGAATAGCTTTCAAGTGAATATTCAAAAAATCCGCGGCTGTCGGTTTTTTGAGCAATAAAGCCGTCGTCGGTTAACAACTTTTTGTAAATGTCGAGGAATGCTTTATATGTAAGTCTGTGACATTCGTGCTTAGCCTTAGGAAAAGGTGTGCTGAAATTCAGATAAATTTCCGATATGCTTTTTTCTTTTATGAAAAGAGAAAGATATTCGGCTCTCATTTCAAGAAAACGAACATTGGTAATGTTTTCGCTTTTTACCTTTTCGCAAGCTTCGACGAGAACACTCTGTACACATTCGATTCCGATAATGTTTTTGTCGGGATTATTTTTTGCGTACTCACAAATAAATTGTCCCTTGCCGCAACCGATTTCCATAACAACAGCGGCACTTCTGCCGAAAACGGCGTCAAGGTCGAAAAAACTGCCGTTAGCCTCATCGGTACGAAAATCAAATGATTTAAGTTCATAAGGAATTCTTAAATCACTGCATTTTTCGTGTCTTATATCTAAATTTTTAATTTTTCTCGGTCTCATAAATTCACCCTAATGTTATAAAAAGAATTGATGTTGCAAGTGACAGCTGTGCAAAAAAGTAAGTATAAAGACTGATTTTTTTGATTTTTTGACTGCCTTTTCCGTTGCCTATAAGTCTAAATGCGAGAGTTAAATCCGAAATAAAGAACAAAACGCCTCCGAGTATGAGAAGAATCATGGCAGCAAGTCCGTCGGCAGCACCGCTTTTAAAATATGTAATTCCGAATTTGCACGATTTTATCAGCATTAAAATCAAAAAAACGCCGTATAAATGCAAGACCGCCTTCATAAAAGTGTTATCATATTTGAATTTGAAAACCGGCTCAAGCATAAGTGCAAATACAACTGTAATGACGAATAACGCAATTATCTCCGGTATTGTAATAAGTTTGAATTTGCCCTCAAGAATTGACGTTGCCCTTATAAAAACAAAAGCATATACTAAATGTCCTATAAGAAATGCGGCTGCACCGGTATAAAACAAAAACATATTCGGCTTTTCTTCTTTATGCGGAATATGAAGTAAAAAATCTCCCACCCATCCTAAAATCAAGCCGATGAGCATTGTAAGTGCATATTCCGACTTGTTGTGAGTAATAAGCATACCGAAAACGCCGATAAGCACAAACATTGTTGCCGCAATCATTTTAAACAGCAGAGATTTTTTCGTCGGTTGAGGCCAATATGCCTTATCGTATAACGGAACAAATATGAAAAAAAGAATAAAACAAGCAGTAAGCAATAATTTCAAAATCATAAAATTACTTCTCTTTTCTTAACAGCGTACCTGCGGGAAACTGCAAATCACTTTTGATTTTCAATGTCATCATCGGGTGCGGTGCCGAGTCAATCTCGTTTCCGCTTTCGTCAAGCAGTTCCTCGGCGGTGAAAACCACGGGTTCATGTTTAGGCATAAGAGCGTCGAGCGTATCTCCCTTTGAAAATTTATTACGCTGTTGCGCAATAATATATCCGTCTTTACATTCGACAACCTGTGCCATAACGTCGTAATGACGCTTATATCCGCCGTCAAAACTGATGTTTGCATCTTCATTCGGTGCGTCAAAATAAAAGCCCGTACAATAGTCACGGTAGCTCACTTTATAACATTCGTCAACAGCCCATTGAGGAGTTTTGAAACTGTCGGACGGATTTTCACGGTATGCGTCGAGAGCTACTCTGTAAGCATTTGTTATAACAGCGGCATAATATGCGGATTTGGCGCGGCCTTCGATTTTAAAACTTGAAATTCCCGCTTTTACAAGTTCGGGAATATGCTCAATCATACACATATCTTTAGAATTTAAAATATATGTGCCTTCTTTGGAATCTTGAATAGGGAAGTACATACCGTCACGCTTAACTTCCATAATCGCATATTCCCAACGGCAAGGCTGAGCACACTCGCCGCGGTTGGCATCTCTGTTAACAAGGTAATTCGAAAGCAAGCATCTGCCCGAAAAAGATACACACATAGCACCGTGAACAAAGCACTCTATTTCAAGTTCTTTCGGTACTTTTGCACGAATTTCGGCAATTTCAGTCAGCGAAAGTTCTCTTGCCGTAACAACACGTGAAGCTCCCATGTTGTAAAATTCATTGGCAGTGACATAGTTTACTATTCCGGCTTGAGTCGAGATGTGTACCGGAACGTTCGGGGCATATTTTTTGCAGAGCGAAAGCACGCCTATGTCCGCTACGATAAATGCATCGACACCGATTTCCGCCCACTTTTCAAGATATTCCGGCAGCTTTAAAATTTCGTCGTTTCGTGCAAGCGTATTGCAAGTAAGATAAACTTTAACGCCCTTGTTATGACAAAGATTAACGGCTTGCGTTAATTGTTCGAAGTTAAAGTTTTGCGGTGCGGCCCTCATACCGAAGGCATCGCCGCCGAGATAGACCGCATCGGCACCGTACATAAGTGCCGCGTCAAGTCTTTCTCTGTCGCCTGCGGGAGATAATAATTCGGGAATAGTCATATTTTTTAGTCCTCTGCGTTTATTCTGGTAATCACTTTAAGATTTGCACTGTGTTCTTCAAGAGTTTTAGCCATATAAATGGTTTTGTTTTTGTCGTGTGCAAAGAAATAGTATTGTGTTGTGTCCGGATAAAGAGCCGCCTCAATGGCTGCGATACCCGGATTGCAAATGGCACCGACCGGAAGACTGGCACATTCGTAAGTGCTGTAATTCGAAATATAAGAATCTATCTTATTTGCATTTGTAATACGCTTTGAAATTGTGTTTGAAACATAGTCTTTTGTTGAGTCACAGTCAAGTGTAGGATAAAGTCCCGTGCGGTTCAGACGGTTGTGAAGAACCGATGAAACAAGAGAAAACTGACCGCTTCCCGAAGCTTCCTTTTCGATAATCGAAGCGATTTTTACAATATCGTCCGTCGTAAGACCGAGCTCTGCGGCACGTTCCGAATATTTATCCGTCCAACGTGCATTGAAAGCGTCGAGGAATTTGCGTATAACAGTTGCCGGGTCGGAGCCTTGTTCGAATTCGTATGTTGCCGGGAACATATAACCTTCCAGAACATGATATCGGTTTTCCTTATATTGCAATTCGTTGATGAAGTCATACTCATCGCTGAAATCGACTTCGTCTATTGTCTTGTAAAGCGATGAAGATGAACAAATTTCGTTCTTTTCCAATCGCTCGAATATTTGGTCAATAGTGTAACCTTCCGGAATTGTGATGCTGACAACGGCACCACGGACGCTACTGACTTTAAACCGTGTTATCATTTTTTCAACGCCCATGGTCTTGTTAAAGTAATACACGCCGGGGAGGTAATTTTGGTCGGTATAACCCATAGCCTTTATAAAGAGCTTACAGAACCACTTGTTTTGGATAAGGTCGGCATCTTTTAAGACGTCAATGGCTATGTCTGTATTTGCGTCGTTGGGTAAAACAACCTCAATTACAGTATCGTCGTCGTATTTAATCGCAAGAACGTCGTTTACACAGCTCAAAGCGACCGCTGTAATTATGCCGGCAACAACAAAACAGCAAGCGAATACAATAAAACTTTTTTTGTTTTCCTTAAAAGCGAGTATAAGCTTATCACGAAGATTACGAAGTGAGTCGGCTGTAAATAAATTCTTGAATTTCGTTAAAGGATCGGATTTGAAATCGCTGTCGGTATTCTTTTTTACGATAACCGGTTCGAATTTCTTCTGCGAATTAAGGTTTGCCTTGTTGAATTCCATTGTGCTGTCAACCGAAGACTGACTTTTTGTTCGGATGTTTGAACGCTGCTCCTCCTCAAATGAACGAAGCGGTGTAAAAACTTCCGCTTTTCGAGAAGACTCTTTCACGTTAGGAATGTCAACCTTGAAATTCGGTTTCGCGGAGGTTTGAGTAGGCGTTCTCTTTACGGGAGATACCGTTGAACTGTTGGTACTTCTTCTTACGGAAGTACCTCTTTGAATAGGTGCAACCGACGGTGCGGATTGAGTTGTCCTGCGTATCGGCTGTCTTTTTTGTCCGGAAGCGGCAGTGCTTTTTGCATCTGTCTGTCTGCTGCTTTTATTACCGAGAGATTCTCCCGCATATTCATTTAAAAGATCTTCATAGCTTTTGTCGGAAAATCCGTCTGAAAATTTATTATTCATCAGATTACCTCCTTATCTGTAACAATAATGCTGACTTTTATATCGTTGTTGTCGGTGGGAACGGCATCTGAAATAAACTCCTCATAACAAGGACAAATTACGATACCGTTAAAATCTTTCAAAAATCTGTCATAATATCCTCTGCCGTAACCGAGTCTGTTAAAATCTCTGTCAACGGTAACAGCGGGGACAATTATGACGTCACCTTCAAGCTGTTTATACTTTTTACAAGTCGGTTTCGGCTCTAAAATGCCGTACATACCGAATGTCAAATCACCGAGGCAATCGACTTTCAAAAACTCCATATTGCCGTTCTTATCAAGGCAAAGAGGGAAAAATGTCCGTTTTCCTTGCTCTCTGCAACGCTCGATGATGTAACGTGTGTCAAATTCGTCTTGTTTTGAAGAAAACAAGAGAACTTGACGTGCGTTTTGAAAACAATTTAAATCGCAAATGCGTTTGCTTATTTCAAGGTCTTTTTTTGACTTTGTGTTTTCATCAATATTTTTACGCTTTTGTAGAATTGTGTTTCTTAAATCTTTTTTATCCATTGTATATTTGTAATGATGCACGTATTTTTTCGGCTTTTTCAATGTCCGCTGTTTCTTCGACGATTTTGAGTCCGAATTCAACGGCACTGCCCATACCCTTTGCCGTGATAAAGTTACCGTCACGGCAGACAAAATATTCGGAAATTTCGGCACCTGAAAGTTCTTCTTCAAAACCGGGGAAGCAGACTGCTTTTTTGCCGTTTAAAAGACCTTTGTGACCGAGAATCGACGGTGCGGCGCAAATCGCACAAATAAGTTTTTTGTTTTCTGCCGCCCAATCAATCGCATTTTGAACAAAAGAGCTTCTTTCAAGGTTGAGTGTTCCCGGCATACCGCCCGGAAGAACAATCGCTTGAACACTGTCGTCGAGTACCGCATTTTTTTCGGAAATGTCGGCGGCTATCGGAATTTGATGAGAACCTATTATAAAATCCTCACCGACACCGACTGTAAGGACATCTAATTCAGCTCTGCGAAGTACATCTACAACGGCAAGTGCTTCGATTTCTTCAAAACCGGGTGCCAAAAAAACGTAAATCATTATATATCACTCCAAAGTGATGCCTACATAGCAACACAAATTTTTAACAGCAGTATTATCTGTTTTAATCATAGCGGGGTATTCAACTTTTCCGAAGTTTATGTCTCCCTTAATAACCGTACCGTCCCTCAACAGCTTGTTCGGAAAATCACCGTAGCTTCCGACGGCATTTCTTACGGTTGTGATAATGTCATTGAACACAAGTCCGTAAGACTTCACGTCACCGCCGTAATGAATACAAGACTTCTTCCAATATTCAGCGACAGCGTCGTCAAAATTTAATTCGCAGTCGTATTTGAGATTTTCACTGATTTTCGGAGGGGTTAATTTGCTTACGGTGTATGTGCGTGAGATACCGTAATTTTCAAAACCGCATTTTTTATAATAATCGAAAAGCGATTTTTCGGCAGGCACAAGAATTAAAAAGTCGTCACTGTGTCCGTAAGAAAAATCAAGAAGTTTTTTCATATATCCTTTGCCTCGGTGAGCCGATGCGGTCATAGCACAGTAAACGTATTTACCCTTGTGACCGCCTATTGAACAAGGCAGAAGAAAAAGTGCGGAAACAATTTCACCGTTAACACACATAACGGGAGCAGTCGCCGTATGAAAAATATTATCGAAAAAATAATCTATAACTTCAATGTCTTCACAAAACACGTCTTGCCACAACTCAGAAAGTGCGTTTTTGTCGCTGTCATTTGCAAATCTTATCATATTTATCCTTTATAAACGGCTGAATATTTAACTACAAGGCGGTGAGGCTGATAGGAGAGTTTTGCTTGACGCAAACCGTCACTGCCCGTGTCATCCTCACGGTTTATATATTCGTATTTGCCGAGAAGCTGACGTGACAGTTCACGGTTAATCATCTGATATGCTCCGCGAATGTTACCGTAAGCCTTTTCAACGTGGGTACAGAAGGTGTTGTCGTTTAACCTTTCACCGAAGGTGAATGCGACGATTTCATTTTGAACTGTCAGCACTCCGCCCTCTAACCGCAAATCGAAATAGTTGTTTAACGCCTTTTGAATGGCGATATGCTCATGACTTATTTCTTCGGGATTCTTTTCTTTATTAAGTCTTTCCCAATGTTCGTTTAAGAGAATACATTGAGAAATATTTTCTTCGTTTATCGGTTCGTATTTCCAGTCAAAGTTTTTTTCAAAATAAGAAATATGGTTCCTTTTGCTTGCCAGTTTTCTGCCGGCGAGCGTTACGAGATTTTCCGTCTTGTAAAGGTAATCAAAAGAATCGCGTTTTTCTTTAAAACAGAATTTTTCGGGAAAAAGGCTTTCGAGTTCGGCTTTGTCTTTTTCCGACACACCGTAAAATTTCAGCGGCACATTTATGCTTTCGGTAAAATCAATCAACTTTTTAACGGTGGCTTTTTTGTCACCGTGACCGATAGGATAACAGAAAACGGGAGTTTCCGTGAAATTTGCCGAAATGAAAATACCGTCGTCATCGGCAATTTCGTTTTTGTAAATATCCGACCACATAAAGACATTGCCGAAACAGTATTCACAGCAATCGGTTTGACCGTAGTCAAACGCTTTGACAACCCAATTCAAATCGTCAAGGGTAGGGGAATGAAATTCCATTTACAATAGCTCCTTAATAACGCCGAAAATCTTTTCGCCGATTACGTCGACGGGCAACGGCTCGTCTCCGTCAAAGCACTTAATAACACTCCAACCGAAACGGTCTGCGGCATAAAGCGCTGCCTTGCGGCAAGACTTTAAATATTCTACATTTGCTTCGTGAACATCTTTTTTGGTTTCTTCGCCGCTGTATCTCTTTGACATTAAACGCTGTGAAATATCAACGTCCATATCAAGATATATTACGGCATCGGGAGAAGGAATTTCCATCATCTCATACTCGGTTTTGAAAAGCCAGTCAAGATATCCGTCCCACTCGTTTTCCGGCAGTTTAACTGTCTGATGAACGGCATTTGAAGTCGTATAGCGGTCTGCAAGAATAAGAGTGCCGTTTTTATAGTCTTCACCCCACACGTTTTTAAAACTTGCATATCTGTCGACTGCATAAAAAAGCGATGCGGAATATATGTTTACGTCGGACGGGTTACTGCCGAATTCACCGCCGAGATACATTTTTACAAGTGTGCTTGACTTATTATCGTAGTCAGGCAGTTTTATTTGTCTGAGCTTAATGTTATTTTCGGTAAGCCTTTTCTTTAAAAGCTCGACTTGTGTTGATTTGCCGCTGCCGTCAAGTCCTTCGATAACAATCATTTTTCCGTTCATGTATATATCCCCAAATTTCATAATTATACAAAATACATTATATCAAATAATTTTACTTTTTACAATGGAAAACGTTATTTTTTTAACTTTTCTTCTAATTGTTGATAATAAGTTCGATTTGTGATACAATAACGCAAGAAGAATTATGCAGTGGGGGATAAAAATGAAGTACGATTATAATAAAAGCACGGCACTGATTATCGGTATGACCGACACTGACGAAAAGGTAACGGCTGCGGCGGGCAGAGTGTCAACTCAAGAGGGTACGGCACTTTCTATTTGGGATAAATCTCAAGACGCCGAAAAAAACGCCAACCTCATAGGTAAGGTAACTTCTTCCGGTCACACAAGCACGGTTGAGCACACATATTTTAACCTTGCGTTTCAAAATGTAACTGCCGTTGTCGAACAGTTCATAATTGAGTTCAGACTTGCGTCTTATACCGTGAAGTCAAGAAGATATGTAAATTTCAGTGATGCGGGCTTTTATGTACCGAACTTTAACGATGATGAAATTACCGAGTCTTATAAAAAGCATATGAGCAAAATGTTCGCACTTTATGACGAACTTTGCAATAACGGTGTTCTGCGTGAGGATGCACGCTTCGTATTGCCGTACTGCCTTTACAGTAATTTCTTCTGTTCGGTAAACGGCAGAGAATTTTTACATATGCTCGACGCCATGATTTACGGACGCGGTGCAAAATACCCCGAAATTAAAGCCTTGGGAATTCAACTTCTGGAGCAAGCAAAGGAAAAGGCTCCGGGAATAATGTCCGGTTTTAAAGAAAAAACGGTGTGTGAGGACTGTCCCGACTTGTCGTTTGTAAAAGTCGAACCTACTCACACGAATGTTCCCGTCGAACTTTTGGGTGCGACGCCCGATGCCGCAAGAAGCGTTGCCAGAAACGCTTTGATTTTCGATAAAAACTGTTCGACAAAGCAAGCACAGGAAATCGTCGAAGATAAAGAAATGACGGAAAAAATAGTGGAAGCGGTAGTTAAGTGTAAAAGACCGAGAGCGCTTGAATGTGCAAGTTATACCTTTAGATTTAATAATGTTTCGCTTTCGTGTATCACTCATTTCGCACGTCACAGAATTCAATCAATCGAAATTCCCGAACTTATAAAAACAGACAGATTAAGTTATATAATTCCTCCCGTTCTTCTTGATAAACCCGAACTTTTGGAAAAATACAAACAAGCTTTTACCGAAACGGACCGTGAGTACAAACGCCTTAAAAATCTCGGCGTCGGCGAAGAATTGTTGGTATATTATCAACTCAGCGGTAATACATTAGATATTGTAACAACAATGAACGCAAGGCAGCTTTTATTATTTATGAAACTTCGTTCTTGTACCCGTGCACAGTGGGAAATTCAAGAATATGCGGTTGAAACACTTAAAATTCTCCGCGATGTCGAACCGTCGATTTTTAAATTTTACGGGCCGAGTTGTTTTGTCGGTTCTTGCCCCGAGGGTAGAATGAGTTGCGGAAAAACTTCCGAAATAAGAGAGAAATTTAAGAATTTAAAGTAAAGCCAAGCCTTGTTTTTTCGGTAATTTATTATGAGAAAAATAAGGATAAAAACTAAAACCGACAGCGGTAAAAACTTCATATTTCCGATTATCGCTCTGTTTTCCGTAAGTCTTTGTGCGGTGCTGGCGTTAATTCTCGTAGGCGGCAGCGAAACCATATATTATTTGCAGCAGTTAAGTTATGTGCCGGACAAAAAAGTTATTTGCATTGATGCCGGACACGGCGGTACAAGTTCCGGAGCGGTAAACGGTTCTCGTCTTGAAAAGGATGACAATCTGAGACTTTCCTTACGTGTGGAAGAAATATTGGAAAGTAGGGGATATACCGTTGTTATGACACGAAGCGACGACAGTGATGTCTCTCTTGAAGAACGGTGCAAAATTGCCAACAAAGCAAAGGCGTCGCTTTTCGTATCCGTTCACAGAAACAGCACCGAAGGTGACGGCAAGGGCGTTGAAATGTGGATACATTCTTCAAGCCCCGAAGACGATTTGCTGCTTGCACGGAATATACTGAAAAATTTCGACAAAGTCGGAATAACGGCAAACCGCGGAATACATTCGGGCTACCGTGACGGTGATGATTTGAATTATTACATAAACAGAAATACGAAAATGCCTTCGTGTCTTGCGGAAATCGGTTTTATATCGAGTGACGAGGACAACAAAGAGTTCGACACAAAACTCGAACAGTATGCCGTTGCACTCGCAGATGGCATTGAAGAAACGCTTACAACGATTAACGAATAATTAAAGCACTCCGTAAATTCGAAAACTTTCGGTTGAATGTCTTTCGAAGTACAGAGTGCTTTTTTATTGAAACATTTATTTTACCGTTATGGTAGTTTCGACTTCTTGACTGTTAATCGGCGTAAATTGTTTGTCGTATGAATAAGCCTGTTCCAAAACGATTGCGTTGTATTCACCGTTTCCCAACGACTCGGACAGAGTGATATTCGTTAAGGAATATCCGGGTTGTACCAATTCCGAGGTGTAAATTTGCATATCGACATCATCGATTTTTCCGTTGCCGTTTGTATCAATGTAAATGCTGTATTTCATAAAGCAAACACCTTGATTTTGTGCGGAATTTGTTATTATAAAGGTTTGCTCTTTTTGGTTTGCAACGAAATTTAACCGATTGATTTTATTGAGAATAACGTGCTTACCGCTGTAATCCATTTTTTCGGGCAAGTCAAGAGAGTTGATATCCGGCTGAAGCGATACGTCTTTGAAAGCGTCGTCGAAGTCATTCGATAAATTGTATTTTTCTACCAAGCCTTCAACGGTTCCGTCAGCTGTAAGATCATTTATAATGTTGTTTATCACAATAAGCAAACCGGTATTTTTTCTGATTGCGATTACGTAGTTTTCGGTGGTGATATTACCGTT
Source organism: uncultured Eubacteriales bacterium (assembly GCA_964615315.1). Classification (GTDB taxonomy): domain Bacteria; phylum Bacillota; class Clostridia; order Oscillospirales; family Acutalibacteraceae; genus Fimenecus. The sequence continues at coordinate 16,365 of CAZTMZ010000023.1, forward strand.
ATATACAACGCCCACGGAAATATAAGAATTGGAAATATCAACGATTTTTTGGCTTTCGTCAGTAGGAATAAAACAGCTTGCGGCAATGTCCGCTTTGCCTGACGATACAGCGGAACAAAGCTGTTCAAACGGCAGTACGACAAATTTGACTTTCAATCCCAGTTTTTCCGCTATGGCGGTGACAAAATCGGCGTCAAGGCCCGTAATGCTTTCGTTTTCGTCATAAAAGACAAAAGGCTTATAATCCGTGTTGACGGCAACTGTTAAATATCCGTCTTCGACGAGAGTGTATTTAGATGATTCGTTAGGCGTAACGGCTTCCTGTTTTAAATTGCTTTCGGGGTTCGGTTTGCGTTCTTGTGCGAAATGTATCCCGATAGCCGTGCCGATACCCGCAAGAACAATCGCGGATAAAACTATAATTGTGACAATAAGCTTTTTGTTCGGCTTCTTAGGGGCTTTAGGCTCCGCCGGAACATCAGCCTCGAATATTTGCTCGCTTATAACAGAACCGCAATACGAACAAATATTTCCGTTGTCATTCGTTTGCTTTTTGCATTTCGGACATATCATAAAAATACCTCCCTTAATATTTTGATATGCGGATATATGAAATAAAAGTGCTTTGAAAAATCAGTTGAGCAATGCCTTGAGTATATAGTTCCTTTCGTTTTCGAAAATCAAAAGCGTACCCAAAACGGCGGAACCTATAAACAGAATAGAAATAATTATTTTTACGGCTATTTGAATACTCTTTTTGCCGTCGCTGAAAAAAGAGGGGAATTCCGACAAAATAAGCGCCGAAAAAAGAATGAAAACAAATTGGAAATCGGCAAAATATCTTATGTTAACGCCGCCCATACAAATGTTTATAAAAGCCAAAGCGAACGTAAAGGCGAATGCCAGAATATATGTCAGTTTTTGTTCTCTGTGCTTTTTCGATTTTGCGAGAATACACGGAATTCCGAAAAATCCCGCATTGGAAGTAAATGAAAATGCACCTAAAGTCGAAGTCACATACAAATACGGTACTCCGTAATCGGCTAACTTCGAAAAATATACGTCAATAAACGGAAATCTGCGGATAATTTTCGGAGTTTGAATAAAATAGTGGTAAATGCAAGGGAAAACAAGCGATGAAGAAAAGACATATTTCGAAACATCGTACACCGTCAGCTGATACTTGGCTCCGAATTCGAAAATCGAGTCGAATCTCAAGTAATTATATGTGCAAACGGTTACCGCACCGATGATAATAGGTATGCCGAAGCATAAGAAAGAAATGCACTTTTCTCGGATATTTAATCCCGATTTGAAAAAATATTTTATAAGAGACGGAATAATTATAATTCCGCACAACGCAACCGCCGGACGTGACATTATAATCATTACGAATGATGCAGAACAGAATACAAAAAGCAAGTTCTTAAGCCATTTCGTTTTACAGTTCATTCCGCCGAAAAACAAAGCGAGAAACAACGCCGAAAAAGACACAGCGGAAGTTGATGCTATATAGTACATATCCGAACTGCTCATAAGCATGGGAATCAAACTTCCCGTTTCAACGGCAAAAAGAGAAAGTATAAAAATAAAAAACGGAACTTTCAATTTGAAATATTTTATTAAATTGATAAGTGCAAAGCAAAGTGACACCATACCCATAATTGCGAGGATTGCACAGGTAACGGGAGACGACGGAATATTTCCGGTCAAAATATAAAAAGGGAGAAAAACCGTAATAATGGGAGCAATTCCGAAATATGAATAATATTTTCCGTCATACAGTGCTCTGTCCCACAAATAAACACCCACATTACCGCTTTTTCTTTGCTGCCAATCATAAGGATTTTCAAGATTGAGTAATTCTTCCGTAGGTTCAAAATCAATATTGAGCTGTCCTTTTAAGAAAGCGTCAAACTGCTGTACATAAGCATTGTAAGAAACAATACTCTTGTTTAAAGGATATTCTATACTTTTCGTATCGGAGGTTGCGAGATGAGGTAAGAGCGTACAAAGACACATAAAAAGGCAAAGCAAGGTTACAAGCATTTGCTTTTTGTTTTTTGTGTCGAATACTTGTGTCATAAAAAAACCTCGTTATTTTAAATTGAGCTTTGTTTCGAAATTGTGGTCGGAATATCCTTTGTTGTTACCGATGGTATTTAATATCATCTTTCGAAGGTCAACCTCGTTTCCGTCTTTCGACAGCTTTTTGTTAAACTTTTTGATTATGAAATTAAGACGTGACAATAACTTGTCAACGGCATCGTAAACGGGAGTACCTTTTGTGTAGGGCGGATCACCGGCAAAGATACTTTCGGCGACTTCGACTGCCAAATCAATAAGTTTTTGGCTTTTAAGCGACTTGTCAACCTTTATAAACAACAAGTTTGAAAGCGTTCCGACTTTAATTGAAAAGACAATCTTTTTAGCAAGCTTTTTAATAAAACCGTCACCGTTCAGTGCATGCTCGATTTTTCCGCGTATACCCGCTCTACAGCGTTTGCCGAAAAATTCCTCGACCGAAAGCCCTTGTAAATCACAGCCCGTGTTTTTAACGTCAAAACTTTCGATTTTAAGGTTTGCGTTTTCGTCAACCGTAACTTTTCTGTATTTTGCGGGACTGCCAACAAGCACACTTGTGCAAACGTCTATAAGGCGGTTGCCTTTTTCCGTTATGAATTCGTTTATGCTTTGGATATGCATATGCCCCGTAAACGCAAGCTCAATTCCGTTATCGGCGAGAAATGTTGCTACCTCACGCCAATTTTCGACGCGTGTATCTTTAATGAAATCAAAAATTTCCACCGGAGGAATAATAGGGTAGTGACAAATCGCAAACATAAAGGCGTTGTCTTCTTTTGCTTTGTCAATTTGTTCTTTAGCCCATTGTAAAGTTTCGGCGTCAATGACGCCCTTCGGCTTACCGTAACTGTCACAGTTTAAAGCCAACAATCTCACGCCGTCGGTTATTTCCGCAACGTAAGAATTTGTACGCATTTCAACGGAAAGGGCATCTTTAAATCCGAAATCGAAATAAAGGTTGTAAAGCTCTTCGAAAGGTGTGCCTTTCACCCGAATAATTTCGTCGCCTTTATAACTGTTTGACCATTCACCGAAGTCATGCCCTGCGGTAATAACGAAAATCTTTTTGCCGCAAGCCTTAAGTTTGTAAAGCTCGGCAATGAATTCTTTGTGACTGGCAAGCTCGCCGTTTTTTGAAAGGTCACCCGGAATAATTACAATGTTTGTGTCGCTGTCGGCGGATATTTCGCCGAACACGGATTTTACAATAGAACTGCTTTCTCTCAGAAAAAACAATTCACCCGTCATATATTCCTCGTAAGCTTTGCCTTCGGCACTCAAGGTAGTGGCAAAATAATGTGTGTCGGTCAGCAGATAAAAATTAACAGCATTCATAAAAAAGTCCTTCCGTTAAAGGCAAATATTTATAAAATAATTTTACACTATTCAATTAAATATTTCAACTGTACGTTTGAAATAAAAAACAGCTTTTGTGACACATCTATTGTAATCCTAAATTCATCATTATCGTGAGAGTGCTTGAAAAATTGACAAAAGTTCGTTACCGTGTTATAATACATATACCCCTATCGGTACGGAGGATTAAAAAATGAAACAGTGTATGGATGCTGAAAATCTACATCGCAGATTAAAAAAAATAATAGGACAAGTTCAGGCGATTGATCGTATGGTTGATGAAGATGTTCCTTGCGAAGACGTTTTATCTCAACTGAATGCGGCAAAGTCAGCTCTGAACGGTTGCGGAAAAATCGTCTTGGAAGGACATATAAAACATTGTGTTCGTGATGGCATCGAACACGGCGATGCGGATAAGACCATTGAGAGCTTTACAAAAGCCGTAGAGCGTTTTGCCAATATGCAGTAATTAGAGAAGGCAGTCAAAAGTGACTGCTTTTTTTGTTTGCCCTCTTGACAAAGCATACCCCCATGGGTATAATATACATATACCCCCATAGGTATAGAAAGAAGGCGTACAATGAAAAGAATTATTGAAAAATTAGAACATTTTATGGAACTCGGCGGGGTGAAGAAGGATATAACGCTACTTGTTCTGTCTGGTATCGCTCTTGTTATCAGTATTTTTGATTTGATTCCTTTGCCCTTTGATGCTGCATGGATCGCCATTATTTTCTGCGGCATTCCAATTATTATGGAGGCGGTCATCGGCTTGGTTACCGCCTTTGATATTAAGGCAGATGTTCTTGTCTCTCTTGCGCTGATTGCTTCTGTGT
>CAZTMZ010000024.1:0-18589 GCA_964615315.1 uncultured Eubacteriales bacterium
CGAAATTCTGCGAATTTCAGTACCCGCCGAGTGCTTTCGGCTAAAAACAATTCACCGAATTGTTTTCTTAACGCCAAAACCCTCTCGGGTTCGAATCCTTTACAAATAAAAAACAGCTTCAACCGAAAAGGCTAAAGCTGTTTGTTGGCAGGGGATATAAAAGAAGATATTTTCGTGATTTTGTGTTAGAAATTTGAACCTTTGCGAAGCAAAGCAACTCTTCTCTCTTTTCTATTATTTTTTCTCCGGAAAAGTCGCGTGGAAGATTTAGAGAAAAGTGAAGAGTGAAAAGAGAAGAACGAAAAGAACAAAAAGAAAAAGCCGCTTACGCGACTTTTCTTTTTGGCTGCGGAACAAGGATTCGACCGTTTGCTTCGGCTAACGCCTCGCACACTGACTACTCGGCGACCGAAATTCTGCGAATTTCAGTACCCGCCGAGTGCTTTCGGCTAAAAACAATTCACTGAATTGTTTTCTTAACGCCAAAACCCTCTCGGGTTCGAATTCTTTACAAATAAAAAACAGCTTCAACCGAAAAGGCTAAAGCTGTTTTCTGGCTGCGGAACAAGGATTCGAACCCAGACAAACAGAGTCAGAGTCTGTCGTGCTACCATTACACAATTCCGCAAGGTGCATAAAGAATTATATATCAACAAAAGTTTAATGTCAAGAAAAAAAGCGAATAAAAGGCACATTTTTTATGTGCCTTTTATTTTTATCAATCTCTTTTCAGTTTTGTAATAAAGCAAAACGCGTTTCCGCCGACAACATTGCCGAGTGTTATAACCAAAAGGGGAATAATCCATTGCTTTATAGGGAGTGAAAGCATAAAGTAAAACATATCGGCAACACTGTGTTCAAAGCCGGCTAAGATAAATACGCTTACGGAAAATATGACCGTTACAGTCGAAGAAAAGTTCTTTTCGGTGCCTTGATTTATAAACGTATCAACCGCTATATACATCATAATTCCGCAGAAAATACCGAGAATAAAAAGGCTTATTAAACCGTCGTTTACTTTTCCGAGAGCGAGGGTCGTGCATTTCTCTATTATTTTGCCGTTTATCTTTGTAAAATGAATACAAAATGCCGTCAGGGCGGTTCCCGTAAAGTTTCCGAGCCAGACAAGAAAAGTAAATCCCGCATATTTAATGTCGTTCTTGATTAAATAGGGGGCTTTTCCCGTAAATAAATTAAGCTTGAAACCGAGTACGGCTAAAAGACCGATGCTGAAAAGAATCGAACCCGCAACCGCATTGGAAACGGAGAGGTACACGACACATCCGATGCTGATAGCCACACCCGCAAGAACAGCAAATAAAAACTCTTTAAAATACTTTTTCAAAAGCTATCCCGCCTTTCAAAGCATTAAAACAGTCCGTCGATTTTGCCTTCGGAGTCAACGTCGATTTTGTATGCGGCAGGCACTTTGGGAAGTCCCGGCATTGTCATAATGTCACCCGTAAGAGCGACAATAAAGCCTGCTCCGGCTGAAAGTTTAACTTCACGAACGGTCATCTTAAAGTTTTCGGGACGTCCTAATTTTGTCGGATCGTCGGAAAGTGAATATTGAGTTTTGGCAACGCAAACGGGAAGTTTGTCTTGACCGAGCGATTCGATTTCCTTGATTGATTTTTCGGCGGCAGCGGTAAAGATAACACCGTCTGCACGGTAAATTTCTTTGGCGATTTTGTCAAGTTTTTCTTTAATGGGAAGCTTTTCGTCGTAAAGCGGAGTGAAATCGGCTTTGCCTTGATCTATAATGTCGCAAACTTTTTGAGCCAAGTCAATTCCGCCTTCGCCGCCCTTTGCGAATACTTCGGCAAGTGAAACGGGAACGTTCATTTCATTACAGAAATTCTCGATAACTTCGATTTCCGCTTGAGTATCAGTGTGAAAACGGTTAATGGCAACGACAACGGGAACGTTGTATTTTTTCATATTTTCAATGTGCGTTTGAAGATTTACAATGCCCTTTTTAAGTGCATCGACGTTTTCCGTCTGTAAATCCGTCTTTGCAACGCCGCCGTTATATTTAAGCGCACGAATGGTTGCGACAATTACAATGCAGTCCGGTTTAAGTCCTGCGTAACGGCACTTGATGTCAAGGAATTTTTCGGCACCGAGGTCGGCACCGAAACCGGCTTCGGTGATACAGTAGTCGGCAAGTTTGAGTGCTAACTTTGTGGCGGTAACGGAGTTACAACCGTGAGCGATGTTTGCGAAAGGTCCGCCGTGCATAATGGCGGGTGTGTTTTCAAGTGTCTGAACGAGGTTAGGCTTGATAGCGTCTTTAAGAAGTGCTGCCATTGAGCCGACGGCGTTTAAATCTTTTGCGTAAACGGGAGTATTGTCAAGAGTCCACGCAACGAGAATGTTGCCGAGTCTTTTCTTGAGGTCGTCTATGTTTGTCGCAAGGCAAAGAATAGCCATAATTTCACTTGCGACCGTAATCATAAAGCCGTCCTCACGGGGAACACCGTTTACTTTTCCGCCGAGACCGACAATTACGTTGCGAAGTGCTCTGTCGTTCATATCAAGACAACGTTTAAAGAGAATTCGGCGTTGGTCAATTCTTAAATCATTTCCTTGCTGAAGATGATTGTCGATAATAGCACAAAGAAGATTATTGGCAGCGGTAATGGCGTGCATATCGCCGGTAAAGTGAAGGTTAATGTCCTCCATGGGAATAACTTGTGAATATCCGCCGCCTGCGGCACCGCCTTTAACACCGAAAACGGGCCCCATTGACGGTTCACGGAGAGCAATACAAGCGTTTTTGCCGATTTTATTCATAGCTTGACCGAGACCTACGGTAACGGTTGTTTTACCTTCGCCTGCGGGAGTAGGATTGATAGCGGTAACAAGAATAAGCTTACCGTTTTTACGGTCGGCATATTTCTCATTGAGTGAAAGAGGCAGCTTTGCCTTGTACTTTCCGTACATTTCAAGATCGTCAACGTCTATGTTGAGTTTCTTGGCAATTTCACCGATTGGCAAGCATTCGGTTTGTTGTGCGATTTGGATGTCAGTAAGCATTTTAAAATCCTCCTAAATACTTTCGTCGAAAAATCCTTTTTAAAACAAAAAAGGACAATTCAACTTTATAAAAAATTGAATTGCCCAGACGGTCGGCATATATAAAGTTTACATTCCCCCGTGGTAACCCACGAAATCCGTCAGTCATGCAAACCTATTTACAGGGCAATTATACTATTATTTTTTTTAAATGTCAATACAAAGGCTTCCGTATAAAACCATTTAAAAACAATAAATATTTCATTGCGGTTATTTTAAAAACTTCCCTTTATTTCGTAAAACTTGTTTCTTATTTTAGTTGCGGTCGGTTTCGCAAACGCATAACCTTCCATATATTCGCCGTGAAACATATCTATATTCTCACGCGGATTTTCGAGAAATTTGTAATAGTCGCAGGAAATTTTCGAGGCATCAATGCTGCGTTGGTTTCTGCTGTCTATAAAAATATCCGAAATGCCGGCGTCGGAAAGCGACGTGCGAAGACTTTTAAGCACTTTTCTGAAAAGGGATTGAACGGTTTCGTCGTATTCTCGGTCGGGCCAAAGTGCCGTAATTGCCTGCTCTGTGTTAACACAGCCGCCTTGACGGTCAACAAGCAACGCTATAAATTCTTTTGCCTTCGAACTTGAAAAATAAACGGGCTTTTTGTTTACGAAAATATCAAAATAGCCGAATGTCTTAACGGTTATTTCTTTGTTTGAAATAACGTATGACAGCTTTTCCGCCTTTTCGATTTCGTTGAAAACGGCTTCGTCGTCATAAGGCTTTAAAACATAACCTATGGCATTCACTCTGTACGCGTCGTAAGCATATTCTTTAAATCCCGTGACGAAAACTATTTTCGTATTATTATTTATAATGTTCATACGTCTTGCAAGCTCAAGACCGGTCATAACGGGCATTTCAATATCGAGAAAGGCAATGTCGATATCGTTGTTTTGAGCAACATAAACGAGTGCGTCTGCCGGGTTATTGAAAACTATCGCCTCATCAATAAGACGGTGAGAAACGCAAATATCACGCAATTCTTCGGACGCCATACGTTCATCGTCAACAATCATTACTTTCATAAGTTTTCTCCTTTGGGTATTTTTATCGTAATCTTTGTACCGATGCCGATTTGACTTTCGATTTGAATATCGGCGTTAACCATCAGCTTAAGTCGGTTTTTAACATTTTGAATACCGACGTGTGCATGGTTGTCGTTCGGCGTGTAGTCCGGATTTTTGACGTCGAAGCCCACACCGTCGTCCTCGATTACAACGGAAACGTAATCTTTGTGATTAAAGGTCGAAACGGTAACCGTACCGCCCTCCGCTTTTTTTGTAACGCCGTGTTTAATCGCATTCTCGACAAGCGGTTGAACGGTCAGTGACGGAACAAGGAAATCGGAAAATTCGGTATTATATACTATATTTATTTTATCACCGAAACGTAAAATTTCAATATCACAGTAATTTTTTGTGTGTTCAAGTTCCTCGCTGAACGGAATAGGTGCTTTTTGCGTAATGGAATCCATATTTCCTCTGAGATATTTTGAAAAAGAAATAAGTGCGGATTCAGCGGCTTTCGGGTCACGCTTAATAAGATATTTTATTGTGTTAAGTGCGTTGTAAAGAAAGTGAGGCTGAATTTGAGATATCATAACCGCCGTGTTTGCCGCTGTAAGCTCTTTGTCAAGCTCCGCCGCTTTTAAAGAAGCACGGTAGACGGCTGTGATTTTGTCGAAGAAAATCGAAAGGAACGTAATGATGAAAAAGAAAAATGACACGGGAAGAACAAAGGACGAAACAAACGGAATAAGTCCGTTTGTATAAAAGCAGTCGACCATAATACCGGAAATTAAGGCAACGTATCCCAACGTGTAGAATTTCGCATACGGAACTTTTTTGACTATTGATTTCGTAAGATTGCTCAAAAGAATAATGTCAAACGGCAGTGCAACCGCTTGAATTATAATGTAGTAATAGGGGTTAAAGAATATAAACGGGAACAGCGACGTAATAACGGTGCAGCTGAGAGATACGGCACAGAAAGAAATGAACGTTCCCTTGCTTATGTTTATGTCGAGCGTTTCCGAATAGAAAAGAAGTGCAACAAGCTTTATGATGAAAGTCGACATACAAATAAGCAATGTCATATTTTCATAATCTATTGACGAAAAGCAAAATCTGAAAGCCGAATATCCTTCGGTGGAAATCATCAGACGGATTGCGACGAGAATACACAGTAACGGGAGCCATTTCGAAGCAAACAGATTACTGTTTTTAAGTGAATAAATAAGAATAAAGAAGCCGCTGAAAATAACAATGGCGAAAATCACGGTGCGTAAAGCCTGAGCTATTTCGTCATAGTTTTGTGCTTTGTCGTAATCGGAAATTATGGGTGTCATATAAAGTCCCGTCATCAATTCGCAAGAAACTTCAATAACTATTTCATAAGTGTTTTCGGGCGAAAAATCATACGGAAAAGAAATAAGTTCCAAAGTGGCGTTCGGTCCGGTGTCGGATATGTTGCCGCTTTGGGAAACAAGCTCTCCGTTGACAAAAACGGTGTATGTTCCCGCAAAATTGGGAATGTATACCGTTGAATTCGAATAATTTAAGTTTGTGATTGTCGCCTTATAGGAAAGCGAACAACCGTTATTTTCAGAAATGCCGGAAAAAGAAATAATTTGAGCCGGAATATTGACGGTGCGACTGTCGGAAGTGTCCGCACCTCCGGAAATAATATGTCCGTCATAGCACGTCCACTCGCCCAAAAGATAAACGGAGGCGCTTTTTGACGAATGGAATTGCGAATAATCAGCCTGTCCGTTTATCAAGTCGGGATAATTGGCTTTTTTTTGATTCATTTTACCGAACAAAAAAGGGGAAAATATAATGGTTGCCGTAAGTAAAAGAACGCCTAACAGCAAAAGATTTGACTTTGTGCGAGTTTTCATACAATCACCCCAACATAATATACATTGATTATAAAGGAAAATCGGTAATAAAACAAGAGTTTTTGTTGACTCTTTTCGCAGAGTATTGTATAATTTAGTGTATTTGAAATTTATATAATAGGAGTAGTCTGTATGAAATGGACAGGTCTTAATGAACTGAGAGAAAAGTATTTGGAGTTTTTTGAAAGCAAGGGACATTTACGTCTGCCGAGCTTTTCGTTAGTACCTCAAGGGGATAAGAGTATTCTTCTTATCAATGCGGGTATGACTCCTATGAAAAAATATTTTACGGGTGAGGTTACACCGCCGAGAAAACGTGTGACAACTTGCCAAAAATGTATAAGAACACCGGATATCGAAAATGTAGGTAAAACAGCACGCCACGGAACATATTTCGAAATGCTCGGCAATTTCTCGTTCGGTGATTATTTTAAGCACGAAGCAACGGCTTGGGCTTGGGAGTTTTTTACAAAGGTTCTTGAAATCCCGGAGGAACTTTTATATGTAAGCGTTTATCTTGAAGACGATGAGGCTTATGACATTTGGACAAAAGAGGTTGGCGTTGATCCTTCTCATATGGTTCGCTTCGGCAAGGAAGACAATTTCTGGGAACACGGTGCAGGTCCTTGCGGTCCTTGTTCCGAAATTTATTTTGACCGCGGTGCCGAAAAGGGCTGCGGCAGTCCCGACTGTAAGGTGGGCTGTGAGTGTGACAGATTTATCGAGGTTTGGAACCTTGTTTTCACGCAGTTTGAAAACGACGGCAACAATAATTATACACGCCTTGCAAATCCCAACATCGACACCGGTATGGGACTTGAACGTCTTGCTTGCGTAATGCAGAACGTCGACAACCTTTTCGAAGTTGACACGGTGCAGAACATAATGAAGCATATTATCGATATTTCCGGTATCGAATATCATAAGGACGCAAAAAAAGACGTGTCACTTCGTGTTATTACCGACCATATCCGCAGTACAACGTTTATGGTGGGTGACGGTGTGCTTCCGTCAAACAGCGGCCGCGGTTACGTTTTGAGAAGATTGCTTCGCCGTGCCGCACGTCACGGAAGACTTATAGGAATAGACAGACCGTTCCTTTCCGAAGTTTGCGAAACGGTAATTAAGGAAAATGCGTCCGCATATCCGAACCTTGTCGAAAAACAGGATTATATTAAAAAGGTTATCTCAATGGAGGAAGAAAGTTTTTATAAGACGATTGATTCCGGCTTGGGACTTCTCAATGATATGATGGCTGAATCAAAAGGCGGTGTTCTTGCGGGTGAAGATGCCTTTAAACTTCAGGATACATTCGGCTTCCCCATTGACCTTACGAAAGAAATCGTTGCCGAAAACAATATGACGGTCGATGAAGAAAAATTCAAGGCTCTTGTCGAAGAAGCAAGAATGAAGGCAAAATCAGTTAAGCGTGACGGTGCCGATACCGACTGGAGAAACAACGGCGTTTCATTTAAGGATATTGCAAAAACAGAATTTACGGGATATACGGAGAATAACACGGAAGCTGTCGTTACGGCTATCGTAAGCGACGGAGAAAGAAAAGACTTCGCGGAATCGGGCGAGTTGATTCTCGTTCTCGACAAAACTTCGTTTTATGCCGAAAGCGGCGGACAGACGGGCGATACGGGTGTTATTGAAATCGGTGACAGCACCTTTGAAGTTACAAACACGGTAAAGGATGCCGACGGAGTTGTCCTTCATCACGGCGTTTTAAACGGTGACGCGATAAAGGTCGGCGACAAAGCGGTGACGGTTTATAACGAAGAACAAAGAAAAGCGACAATGAGAAACCACACCTCCGCACACCTTCTTCAAGCGGCACTCCGTAAGGTCTTGGGTACTCATGTCGAACAAGCGGGACAATTAGTAAATGCCGACGAAGTGCGTTTTGACTTTACTCACTTTACCGCTATGACGGGTGATGAGCTTAAAGAAGTTGAAGCACTCGTCAACGAGGAAATTTTAAACGCAACTCAAATGCTTATTAAAGAAATGCCTATCGACGAAGCAAAGGCTATGGGTGCTATGGCTCTTTTCGGAGAAAAGTACGGCGATGTTGTCCGTGTTGTTAAAGCCGGCGATTTTTCAACAGAACTCTGCGGAGGAACACACGTTGAAAACACGGGAAAAATCGGACTTTTCAAAATTGTTTCCGAATCATCTGTTGCGGCAGGCGTAAGACGTATTCAAGCCGTAACGGGAAAAAATGTCCTTAAATATATTGATGAAAAGAACGGCGTTCTTCTTGCAACGGCAGACGCACTCAAAGTCGGAAACACTTCCGCACTTGTGACAAAGGCGGTTGCGGTAGCCAATGACCTTAAGGCAAAAGACAGAGAAATCGAAAAGCTTAAATCGGAAATAAATTCATTTAAGACAGCCGGTCTTATGGCGGGTGCAATTGACGTTAACGGTGTTCAGCTTGTAATTTATTATGCGGGCGAATCCGATGCCGACGGACTTCGTTCAATGGCTGAAACAGCAAGAGATTCGGCAGCTAATACGGTTGCGGTTATTGCGGGCTCAAATGCGGAAAAGGGTACGGCGTCTTTTGCATGTGCTTGCGGTAAAGAGGCTATCGAAAAGGGCGCTCATGCGGGCAATATCGTACGTGAAGTTGCGAAGATAGCAGGCGGTTCGGGCGGAGGAAAGCCCGATATGGCAATGGCAGGCGGTAAGGATATTTCAAAAATCGACGACGCTTTGGCATCTGCCGATGAAATTCTCAAGTCAATGCTTAAATAAGGAGAGATAATTATGGATTGCCTTTTTTGTAAAATAGTTGCGGGAGAAATTCCTTCAAATAAAGTGTATGAGGATGATAAAATTTTCGCGTTCCGCGATATTGCTCCTCAATCCGACGTTCACATACTCGTAATACCAAAATGCCACATAGCAAGTTCGGCTAATGATATTAACAGTGAGAATGCGGCGGATATAGGCTATATTTTCGAAAAAATTCCCGAAATAGCAAAACTTGCGGGCGTTGACAGTTACAGAATTATCAACAACTGCGGCGATAAAGCGGGACAGACGGTAAAACATATTCACTTTCATTTGCTCAGCGGGGACAATCTTTCGGAAAAACTTGTGTAAACGGGGTGATAACATTGAAAAGACCGATGGCAACAATAGGTTTTACAATGTTAGTTTCTGCTGTTTTGTTATGCAATATAGAGATAAAAGCGACTTTTGTCATGATGACAGTGACAACTGTCGCTTTTTGCGTTTTGCTCTGCTTTAAAAAGGTTAGAGAAAAGACGGCAATGCTTCTGCTTGTTTTGACAGCCTTTACAATTTTCTTTAATTCTTTGTTTATTGCACAGTACAAAATATTTAAATTACAAAAATATGTTGATAATTCCGCAAATGTAAAAGGTGTCGTTTGCGAAACACCTCGCCAAACGGACTACTCGTCGGTTTATACCGTAAAAATTACGGAAATCAACGGGGAAAACACCGATTATAAGGTCTATTATATTCCGTCTGAGGAAATCTTTTTACAAGTCGGTGATAAGGTTGAGGGCAAACTTTGTCAACAGCTCTATTCCGAACGGGGTGAAACACTGGAGTACGGACTTGCGAAGAAAATTTATTTCACTTGCTTTGAAAACGGAAGTGACAGTTTTTTAAACGCAACGGGCGAAAAGGATTTTATATATTCCAACATCGGAAAAATAAAAGACGGTTTTGTGAATTCGACAATTCAATATTTGCCGAATGAAAGCGGAGCCGTGGCAAACGCAATGACCGTGGGTACAAAAGCGAATATTTCCGATTATACAATGAACACATTTAACTATGCCGGTACGGCACACTTGCTTGTTGTGTCGGGCTTACATATGACTTTGTGGACATACGCACTTGTAAATTTGCTGAATAAAAGTGCGAAACTCAGAAAATTCCGAACGGCTGCGGGGTTTGTTTGGATAATATTTTATTCTTGCATTACGGGGTTTAGCCCCTCCGTCGTGCGTGCCGGCACAATGACAGCGGTAATGCTTTTGGCAAATTCCGATAAGCGTGATTCCGACAGCATAAATTCGATAGGCTTGGCGATTACGTTGATATTGGCTGTAAATCCGTACAATGTTTATTCGGCGTCAATGTGGCTTTCGGCTTTGTCCTCATTGGGAATTATAGTTTTGAACGATAAATTGGAAAAGTTTATTTTCCGCTTTCCGTATGCCGAAAAAATTTTCGATAATGCGGTTGCGAGTTTTGTTATATCAAGTGTTGCCGTCAGCATTTCGGCAACTGTTTTCACCTTGCCCGTTTTCATACTGAATTTTTCAACCGTTTCCGTCGTGTCGGTTATTTCCAATATAGTTATGGTGGATTTGTCGATGATTCTTATGATTTTGACGGTCACGGGATTTTTGCTTAATCTTTTGCACATACCGTTGCTGACTGACGGTGTATATGCGCTGGCGGGCGGAATATCGAATTTTCTGATTCGCTTTGCGGATACAATCGGAATGAAAAAGTGGTCAACGGTGAGCGTTGCATATGATCGCTTTAAATATTTTCTTATGTTGTCTTTTATAGCTGTTTTAATTTCCTTTGCGTTAAAGAAACTGAATATAAACGTTTTGAAAGAAGTCTGCGTAACACTTTCGGTGATTTTTGTATGCGTTACGCTTTACTCTGTTTCTTACGAATACAACACACTTTCCGTAGACGCTTTTCAGTCAAACGGAAGGGCTGTACTATTGATGAATTTCGAAGGAAACAATATACTTATAGGCAATGTTAACAAAGTCGGTATTTACAAATTAAAAGAAAAACTGAATTGTCATAACGGAAAAAGCGTTGACAGTGTATTCGTTACCGAAAATTCGGCGGACAGCAGAAAAAGCGTTTCAAAAGTCACCGAAACTTTCGGAAAGACAAAAGTATATTATCTTTGCAACAACGGTAAAACAAACGATTGCTGTGACGGTTTTTGCGTGTCGGGAAATATCCTTGTAAACAGCCTTTATAACGGTACTTGCATTGAAATATCCGAAAACGGAAAGTCTTTGATTTTGTTAAAGGACGAATATGCCGAAAATCTATTGGAAATCGGCAAAAGATATGATATAATTATTTTATATGGCGACAATCCGAAAGAAAAAGAAAATTCGGTGAAAAGTCTTTTAAAAGACACCCGATCTCAAGTATATGTTTTAAATGACGGGCTGTCCGTCGAAATCTATTTTGAACAGGAGAAATTTACAAATGGCATTGATTAAAGAGATTGACCTTAAAAAGCAATTAAAAGAGAATAAAATGTCAAATTGCTATTTGTTTTTCGGAAATGAAGAATATTTAAAGCAGTTTTATGCTTCGAAAATCTGTTCAAAGTATGTTGTACCGGGCAGTGAAACTTTCAGTTTACGTAAATACGACGGAAAAGACAACACTCTCGACGAGGTTTTGGAAGGTGCGAATTCAATGCCTTTTATGAGTGAATACTGTGTTGTTATCGCACGTGATATTCCTCTCGACAGTTTGAACGGTGAAGACAAAGACAAACTTTCCGGCTTTCTTCAAAATCTTCCCGACACGTCAATAACGGTTTTCTGGATGGACAGTATTGAGGTTCAGCCGAAAAACGCAAAATGGAAATGGGTACTTGACAACTTTACAAAATATGCCGATGCGGTTAATTTCGAAAAACCGGATATGCGTGAAATGAAGAAGATACTTTGCGGATACGCAAAAAAGCAAGGGTGCTTGTTGAGTGAAAGCAACGCGGCATATATAACGGAACTTTGCGGTGACAGCCTTAACGTCTTGTTCAACGAAATCGAAAAGGTGTGCAATTTTGCGGGACAGGGCAATGAAATCACACGTGAACATATTGACAGCACGGCGGTTAAATCGTTGGAAGCAAAGGTATTTGACCTTTCAAAGCTTATACTTTCGTATAATCCTCAAGGGGCACTGGAACTTTTACATACTTTGATGATGCAAAAAGCGGATCCTATTGATATTTTCGGTGTAATATTGATGTCGTTTGTCGATATCTACCGTGCTAAAACCGCGGTTACCGGCGGCGAAAGTGAGTTGTATCCGGCAAAATTTTACGATTACCGAAATAAAGAATTCCGCTTGAAAAACGGAAACAGATACGGTTCAAAACTTTCACGCGAACAGCTTAGAGAGTGTTTTGACTGCTTTGCGGAAAGTGACCGTCAACTGAAAAGCACGGCTCAAAGCGGAGAACTTATACTCGAAAAACTTATTGTAAGATTATCGCTTATAATAGCAAGGTGAATTTTTGTGATAAAAATAGAAGAAGCAGTAATTGTCGAAGGTAAATACGATAAAATAAAGCTGTCTGCGGTGCTTGATACGGTAATTATCGAAACAGACGGCTTTGCCGTGTTTAAAGACAAAGAAAAACAACGCCTTATAAGATTTTTAGCGGAAAAACGCGGAATTATAATAATGACGGACAGCGATTCCGCAGGCTTTAAAATTCGTTCGTTTATAAAAGGAATCACAAAAAACGGGAACATTAAAAACGTATTTATTCCGGATATTTACGGAAAAGAAAAAAGAAAGACCGAATATTCAAAAGAGGGAAAAATCGGAGTTGAGGGTATGGAAATTCAAGTAATCCTCGAAGCACTCCGAAAAGCAGGCGTGCTTTGTCTTGAAAACGAAAAAACAGAAGGCAAAGAAATAACGCATACGGATTTTTTCGAGGATGGAATAAGCGGCGGCGAAAACAGCGGTGAAAAACGCAAAAAGCTTGCAAAAGCACTTGATTTACCCGAAAAAATAAGTTCTTCGGCTTTGTTGAAAATAATAAATACTTATATGACCTATGATGATTATAAGGGAGCTGTAAAAAAATGCGAAGAACAGCAAAATATGTCTAAAATGTAAATTTTTTCAAAGATATTAAAAATAACGGGAATTTATGGTATAATACAAGACAGAAAAATCTTGCATGCAAGTTTTTACGGCTTCGCCGTTTTGTGCTTACGCACACTGTCGTATTGACGGCTGCGTAAAAATGTCCTTGCAAGCAAGCATTTTTACTTATGGTATAATTTTTACTCGCAAAATAATCTTTTGCGACAAAAAAGGGAGCGTAGAACGGCTGAATTATCGCTTCTGTGACGTGATGTCATAAAATTTACGGTAAAAAATACTCAATTAGCCGAATTTTTGGAGGTTTTCAGATGACTATTGAAACAATTCATCCAATGACTCAGCCTTTTTATAAAATAGAACAGATTGAAACATTGAAGGAACTTATTGACAACAGCGAAAAGCTTTATTCGGAACGTCCCGCATTTAAGCTGAGAAATAAAGACGGTGTATATTATGAAGTGTCATATAAAAAATTCCGCCATGACATTTATTATCTCGGTAACAGTCTTATAAAAGACGGCTATTCGCGTAACCATATCGCCGTAGTAGGTGCAAATTCATTTAAGTGGATGGTGACTTATTTTGCGGTAGCGTCAAGCAATAACGTGATTGTCCCCATCGACAAAGAGCTTACAACCGATAATATGCTCGACATTTTAAGGGATTCCGATTCTGTTATGGTGTTCGGCGATAAGAAATATATTAAGGAATTAGCCGCAAGAAAAGACGAGCTTCCCGACGGATTTAAGTTTTGTTGCTTTGATGAGCTTGAAGCGGAAAACGTTATATCCTTTGACGAATATTTTGAAACGGGCAGACAGCTTTATAAGGACGGTGTAAAAAGTCTTAACGATGTTAAACTTGATAAGGATGCCGTTTCCGCCATTCTTTTTACGTCGGGTACAACCGGTGTTTCAAAGGGCGTTTGCCTCAGTCAGTACAATATATGTTTTGACGTGACAAGCGTTGCGAGTGTTGTTAAGGTTAATCCTACAGACACGTGCCTTTCCGTGTTGCCGATGCACCATACTTATGAATTCGCTATTGAATTGGTCTTTGTGCTGTCGGGCGGTTGCATAAGCTTCAGTAGGGGACTTCGATACATTATGCAAGATATGAAGGAAGTTAAGCCGACAATTTTCGTTGCCGTTCCTTTAATGCTTGAAAAGTTTCACGCTAAGATTAAAAAGAAAATCTATGCCAAAAGCGGCGGCAAACTTGTTTTTAAAGCGGGTAAATATGCTTCGAAAGCAGGCAGAACGTTCGGAACAAGATACGTCAGCAGAAAACTTTTTGCCGAGGTTATCGAAAATTTCGGCGGAAGAATTCGCCTTATCGTAACGGGCGCGTCGGCACTTGATCCGCGTGTGGCGGAGGACTTTATAAATATGGGCATTGACGTTTACATCGGTTACGGTTTAACGGAAACATCGCCCATCCTTTCCAGCAATAACGATAAGCTTATGCTTACAAATTCTGTGGGTACACCGATTCCGGGCGTTGAAATGAAAATTTTCAATCCCGATGATTTAGGCGTCGGTGAGATTTGGGCAAGAGGTCCGAATCTTATGAAGGGATATTACAAAAATCCCGAAGCAACCGCAGAAGTAATAATGCCTAACGGCTGGTTCAGAACAGGTGACTTGGGCGTTGTCGACGAGCACAACTGCTTTAGAATTACGGGCAGATGCAAAAACGTAATCGTTACGAAAAACGGTAAAAATATTTTCCCCGAAGAAGTAGAGGTCTATCTTAACGGCAATCCGTTCATAGAAGAAAGCCTTGTTTACGGTGAAGAAAGCGGAAATGACGAAACTTTGGTTTCGGCTCAGATTTATCCTAATTACGAAAAAATAAAAGAAAACCTTAAACGTCAGGAATTGACCAAAGACGAAGTTTACGAACAAATTGCCGCGGCAATAAGAGAGGTAAACAAAAAACTTCCGCCGTATAAAAAGGTTATGAATTTCGACGTTCGTGAAGAAGAGTTCGTAAAAACGACGACGAAAAAAATAAAGCGTCAGGCAAATCTTAAAAACAAAGACGATGCCGACGGGAAATCATCAACAGAGGAATAATTACAATGATTTTAGGCAATGATAAAACCGAAAATTTTTCCAACGGTAAATCCGTGCTTGCCGTGATTGCATCACCGAGAAAAAGCGGATATACGGCTAAACTTTTGGGGGCGCTTTTGCGAGAATTCCCGAAGGGTACGGCAATAGACATTATAAACGTTTATGAGCTTGACCCGAAGCCGTGTAATGCGTGCGGATATTGTAAATCGGTAAACGGCTGTTCCAAAAAAGATCTCGAAGGGTTCTTTAAACGTTTTGAAAATGCCGATGTTATAATATTTGCCACACCCGTTTATTTTATGGGAGTACCGGCACCGATGAAAGCCTTAATTGACCGTTTCCAAAGATATTACGAAGCACGTTTTCGTCGTAATGTTAAGACGCCCATTGAAAAACGCAGAAAAGGGCTTCTTCTAATAACAAGCGGAAGTGACGGAGAAATAGGATTTGAGGTTATTAAGCATCAGCTTTTACAAGCATTTACCGTACTTAATATTGAAATGTGCGGAACAATGCTTGCAAAGAATACGGATAAATGCGGAATTGACCGTACGGATATTGAAAATGCACAGCAGTTATACAGGAGGCTGAAAAATGGCAGTAATTAAAGTAAACATTGAAAACTTCGGACAGGAAGTATTAAAATCCGAAAAGAAAGTACTTCTCGATTTTTATGCCGATTGGTGCGGACCGTGCAAAATGATGGCACCCGAAATCGAAGCTTTTTCAGATGAAACAAATGATTATAAAGTTTGCAAATTAGATGTTGACGAGTCTCAGGAATTGGCTCTCACGTTCGGCGTAATGAGTATACCGACCGTCATTATGTTTGACAAAGGTAAGGAAGTTAAACGCTTTGTAGGAGCAAAAGAGAAATATCAAATCGAAGAATTCTGTGAATAAAAAACATAAAACGTAAAAGCCGGCGGATTCAAAAAACGAATCTGTCGGCTTTTTGCGGTTTTAAATCGAGTTTACGGTGTGCTGTCTGTCGGCCTTGTCTTTACAATGGCTTCGGTAATGTTTGTCAACACAAGCTCACCGTGTTGATTATAGGCGTTAATAGTTAACTCTACGATTCCGTTCTGAGCATTACGTACGGTGAGTGCGGTGACTTTCGCGCTTGCCGTAAGAATGTCATCGGCAAAAACGGGCTTGAACCACTCAATTTTTGTGGATTTCCCCGCAAGAAGTTCTTTACCGAATAAATCAACCTCCAAATATTTTGCCCAAACCGACATAAAAGATATAACGCCGGGAGCAATCAGTTTTCCGAAATGCGTGGATTCGGCATATTCTTCGTCGGTGTGAAGGGGAATGTTATCATACAGACGGGCAAAGCTTATCATTTTTTCTTTTTCAATGACGGCAGGCGGAATATCTATCGTCATGCCGAGTTTAATATCGTTAAAAAACATTTTTCACCTATACGTTCTGTTCGCTTATTAAATCTTTTATAACTTCTCCCGCTATTATAAGCCCTGCCGTACTCGGAACAAAGCTTATGCTTGCGGGTGTTCTTTCACCGTCGCTTATAGGCGTTTCGGTTGAATAAAGAACCTTCAGTTTTTTGACGTTTTTCGCCCTCAATTCTCTGCGCATTACTCTGCAAAGAGGACAAGTGTCGGTTTTGTAAATGTCCGCAATTTTAAAAGCGGTGGGATTGAGCTTGTTACCGGTACCCATTGATGATATCATAGGTATTCCCAATTCCTGCGATTTAACGGCAAGGTCTGTTTTGGCGGTCACATTGTCAATGGCATCAATAATATAGTCGTATTTTTCAAGTTCGAATTCAGAAGAACATTCGGGAAGATACATTTTGACTATCGAAGTAACTTCGCACTGCGGATTGATGTCGAGAATTCTGTCCCTTGCAACGTCCGCTTTGTTTTTGCCGACGGTCGAATGAAGTGCATACAGCTGACGGTTTATGTTTGTTATATCAACCGTATCTTTATCAACAACGGTAATCTTGCCTACGCCCGAACGTGCCAACGCCTCGGCAATATAAGAACCTACACCGCCGAGTCCGAAAATAATAACATTTGATTTTTTAAGTTTTTCAAGGCTTTCTTTCCCGATAAGCCTTTCCGTACGTGAAAATTCAAGCATAATATCACCTTTAGTCATTTTACCATATTGAAAAAAATTCATCAATAGTGTATAATACTTTTTCGGAGTTTATATTATTTATTAAGGATGAGTCAGATGAAACTTGGTATCGTAGGTTTGCCGAATGTCGGCAAAAGTACACTTTTTAATGCAATAACAAACGCAGGTGCTCAATCTGCCAACTACGCTTTCTGCACAATCGAACCGAATGTGGGCGTTGTTGCGGTTCCCGATTACAGAATCGACAAGCTTGCCGAAATGTACAATCCCGCAAAAATCACTCCCGCAACTATTGAATTCGTTGACATTGCGGGGCTTGTAAAGGGCGCTTCAAAAGGCGAGGGACTTGGCAATAAATTTCTTTCTCATATTCGTGAGGTTGACGCCATTATTCACGTTGTACGTTGCTTTGACAATGATGATATCATTCACGTTGAGGGCAGTATTGATCCTCAAAGAGATATTGAAACCATCAATCTTGAGCTTATTTTATCCGATATAGAAATTCTCGACAGAAGAATTGAACGAAGTACAAAAGCACTCAAAGGCGATAAATCGCTTCAAAAGGAAGTCGATTTTCTTAACCGTCTTCGCGGCGAACTTGAAAACGGCGTTAACGCGAGAGCCGTCGAAGTTGATGATGAAGAACGTGAGATTATGTCAAGTATTGCACTTCTTTCTTCAAAACCGATTATTTATGCTTGTAATATGAGTGAAGAAGATTTCGCAAACGGAATTCGTGACAATGTGCGTTATAATGCTGTTTGTAAGCTTGCACAGGCAGAGGGCGCCGAGGTTCTTCCGATATGTGCGGAACTTGAGGCTCAAATTGCCGAACTTGACAAGGAAGAAAAAGAAATGTTCCTTTCCGAGTTGGGCGTTGAACAAGGCGGACTTGATTTACTTATTCAGCGTTCATATAATCTTTTGGGACTTATTTCTTACCTTACGGCAGGTCAGCCGGAAGTACGTGCGTGGACAATAAAGAAAGGAACAAAGGCACCTCAAGCGGCAGGAAAAATTCACACAGACTTTGAACGCGGCTTTATCCGTGCCGAAGTTATTCATTTTAACGATCTTTTAGAGTGCGGAACAATGCAAGCGGCAAAGGAAAAAGGACTTGTTCGTTCCGAAGGTAAAGAATACGTTATGAAAGACGGAGATATTGTATTATTCCGATTTAACGTATAAAATAATATTGCTTAATGCGTTCGTAGCTTAATTGGATAGAGCATCAGACTCCGACTCTGAAGGTTGCCGGTTCGAGTCCGGTCGAGCGTGCCAAAAAAAATTCCGTTCACGAAAGTGGGCGGAATTTTTACTTATTAACTCTTAACTATTAACTCCCTTCCGTTCACGAAAGTTATACTTGTCGGAAAGCAAAATCGGATTTTTCAAACATTTATAAAAGAAAAATTATAAAACACTTGATTTTCCGAATTTTATATAGTATAATAAACGAGCGTTCGGGAGCATAGCTCAGCTGGGAGAGCATCTGCCTTACAAGCAGAGGGTCACAGGT
>CAZTMZ010000025.1:0-18026 GCA_964615315.1 uncultured Eubacteriales bacterium
AGCATTTCTTTTGCATTTACTAACGGCATAATTTAATACACTCCTATATAAAAATTTCCACCGATATTATATATCAGACACCGGCAAATGTCAATCTATTAACAAAATTAACCGCATAACATAGACTAAAATGAGGTGATTTATTTGAAAGAGTTTTTTTCATGTATTCCCTACGGAAAAGGGTTTTGTTGTGCATTCAGTTCGATTTACAAAAGAGATCCTTATGCAAAGGTTTACATACTTTCCGACGGCGACGATTTTGAAAGGGCTGCCTTTTTTAAAACTTTGACAAAAGACCTATCCGGATATCAACTTACCGTTTTCAACCCGTTTTTCGATGAAACTCCGACCGGTATTTACATAGAAAACACCGACACTTATATTTTGTCCGACTGCGGTTATGACCGCATATCACCTATATTATCGGGAATTTGGGAAAAGAATATTCCCGTCGTCAGCGAAAAAATTTACCCCGTCGAGTTACGCCGCGAAATACTTATTGATAAAGAAAAGGAGAAAAAGTTTTATAAAGAAGCGTGCGGACATCTTCAAAAAGCAATTTTTATCAAGGATAAAATTCACCGCACCGTTTCGACTTTTTTAATCGACGACAAGCTTTTGAACTTTATAAGCAAATTCTGTGTTCGGGTTTTGAAAACTTCAAGTACCGTCGGCAACGGTACAATCCGTTTGCTTTCATCGGTAACGCCGTTGGGCTTTCACACTCATTATGACACGATTTTTTCAAACTGCAAAAGCATATTCGATATGAAAGACGATTCCGGGTTTATCGGTTCGATTTTTTTGGGTGTTATAAAAGACTACGCCTTAGCCCGAAAAATTCCGTTTATACTGAGCCCGTCATATTTCGCAAGCGACATTCCTCAGTTTTTGCTTTTTCCCACATTGGATACCGCCGTGACACTTTCGGATCAAAATCATAAGTTGCCGTTTGCACCGACGGAAAGTTTTTCGGCAACACGGTTTTTACGTGACCCTTCGGTAATAAAAAGCGAAAAAATAAGCACCCTGTTATCAGTTGAAAACAAGATGCTTGAAAAAAGCGTTAAATCTGTTTATGACGGCAGAGAAGAACGTTTTCACGCAAATTCTCTTGCCTTTGAATTTTCAAATCCCGACGAAGCCAAGGCTTGCGCGCACATTTTGGCGGAAAAACTGCTCAATTAAAAAAGCCACCCTGACGGGTGGCAAATTTTATCAGTCGTTTGTGTAAGGAAGAAGAGCGATTTGTCTTGCTCTCTTGATAGCTGTTGTAAGCTCTCTTTGATGGTATGCACAAGTTCCTGTTACACGGCGGGGAAGAATCTTTGCTCTGTCCGATGTGTAACGACGAAGCTTTGCAGCATCTTTATAATCGATTGTATCAATCTTTTCTACACAAAATGCACAAACTTTTTTGCGACCTTTTCTGTTAGGTCTTGCACTCTTATCGTATGCCATTATAGTTTTCCTCCTATTTCAATAAAATCAGAACGGGAGTCCTTCGTCATCATCTGCACCGAAAGGAAATCCCTGACTGTCATCCGGTAAAACCGAAAAGCTGCCTGCATCCGCACTTTGATAAGAAACTGCCGGAGCTGTTTCCTGTCTCATAGCGCCGTATGTGTTGCCGCTTTCGCTTTTACTGCCGCAGAAAGATACATTGTCTGCAACAATTTCAACTGCTGTACGTTTATTTCCGTTTTTATCTTCATAGTTTCTTGTTTGAATTGAACCTTGTACCGCAATCATCTGTCCCTTTGCGAAATAGCGAGAAACAAATTCGGCAGTACCACGCCATGCAACAACATTTATGAAGTCTGTCTGTCTTTCGTCGCCGCTTTTATAAGCACGGTCAACTGCAACTGTAAAAGATGTTACGGAAGTTCCGCTTTGAGTTGTACGGAGTTCCGGGTCAGCAGTAAGTCTGCCCATAATAATTGCTGTATTCAACATTTCTTTTACCTCCGATTACTTCTTAACGATCAATGTGCGGAGAACACCGTCGGTAATCTTTGCAATACGGTCAAGCTCTGCCGGGAAACTTGCTTCTGCATCGTAATTGTAGAGAACATAGTAACCTTCAGCTTCGTCGTTGATAAGGTAAGCGAGCTTTCTCTTGCCCCACTCATCAACGCTTTCAAGAGTGCCGTTTGACTCGATAAGAGCCTTGAATTTTTCCATAAGCTCTTTTGCTGCTTCTTCACCGTTTGCAAGTGAAAAAACCATAATAGTCTCATATTTTGACATTCTTTACACCTCCTTGTGGACTTTGCCCCTAAACTTTCCTTAGGGGAAGGATGCTACAAAACGATATTTTTCTTTATAGCAAATACAAATTTTATCAAAAAAAAGCTTGATTGTCAAGCCTTTTTATAATCAACATTTTGTTTTTCGGCTATATATTTTTTTCAAGCCGTTCGCCGTCGCATTTTTCAACAACCACCATAAATAAAGTAATAAGCATTAAATACGGCAGCGGACAGAAAATGCCCGGATTTACAAGTGACATCAATTCAAGACTCACATAAGACAGAAAAACCGTCAAATTAAAGAGAGTTGTCTTTTTCCACAAAAGCAAATTTCTCTTAATGAACTGATAAATATACGCAACAATTCCCACAATGCCGAAACTTGCCGCCACTTGAATAGGCTCGCAATGGTACCAGCAAAGTGCAAATTCTTTTGATGCGTGAACATCACGGTTACCCATATATCCGAGTCCCGTGCCAAGAAGCGGATTACTCAAGAAATCGTTAACACCGCGTGCAAACAAAAGCGTTCTTTCTTCGTTTTTATCACCCGTGAGGAAGCCGCTGACAGCCGAAAGAAGTCTGTCGAAAGTGTGCCCGACAAAAGATACGAACGCGCGTGAGAAAATCAAAAGTCCCACCAGTGCTATGACACAAATAATAATGTACGTCAATCTTCGGCGTTTATCGTAAAGCATATAAGTAACAAGACACATAGCTATTTCAACGGCACCGAAAACCATACCTCCGCGTGAACCGGTAAGAAGAATCGCAACAAAGAAAATAAAGCCGAACGATGCCGCATACGACTTTTTGTTTGCCATATAAAACGCAAAAGGCATTGTAATCATAAGCGTCGTTGCGCAGTTGTTTCTCCACTGGATATACAGCGTTGTCTTTGTGTCGAGGAACTCATTGATATTCACTACATAATAAGAAATGACCATAAACGAAGCAAAAAGCCCCGTAATCACCATAATTTCGGTAATCATATCGACAAGCGAATATTCTCGGTGAATTTTAATCTGTGCATGGAACATTAAATATACAAAAACCATACCGAAGCCGAGCCCCAACATGTGATAAATTGATGTCAACGCAAAATATTCTTTCAACGTAATACAACCGAGTCCGCCCAATAAAATCGCAACCGAAACGGCAATCATCGGCTTTAAAAGTTCGCCTTTAAACCTCCATTCGCCTTTATATGCTGTGAAATGGAACACAATGGCAATAACAGCCGGAACAGCCACCCATTTGTAGCCCATAAAAATATCAAACGAGTCATAGCACTTTATGGCAATGAGAGATGCCAACATAAACGGAAGAAGCCCCGCGATAATATCATCACTTATAACCAAGCACGCCGCAATAATCAAAACGAAAACAACAGTTCCCTTTACTTGAAACTGAGCTTGCGGATAAACGGCACTTAAAGTTGTAAAAAGTCCCGCAAAGCAAAACAATATCGCCATCCATTTTTCGCTCAAAAGAAAGGCACGTGCATTTTTTATATTTTTTAACGCATTTTCAGATTTAAAAAAGTGTTCCATAAAAACCCCACATTAAACCGTCTTTTCTTTAATTATACCGATTTTATTTGTTTTTTCAACATTTATTACACTTATTTAATAATTATTACAACTTTTTTACAGCAGCACAAACGATGATATTTACAATTATATCTTTTTGCGATAAAATAAAATCGGCGGTGATTTATATGATATTGTCAATAAACGGTGTCACCAAAAATTTCGGTGAAAAGCAAGTCTTAAAGGGTGTAAGTTTTTCTGCGCAAAGCGGAAAGGCTCTTGGAATTTTAGGCAGAAACGGTGCCGGAAAAACGACTCTGATTCGTATTATTATGGGCGTATTTGACGCAGACGGCGGAAACGTACTTCTCGACGGCAAGCCTATAAATCATCAAAACATAAAAATCGGATATCTTCCCGAAGAACGAGGTCTTTATCCGAAGCAAAAAATAATGAACCAACTCGTTTATTTCGCAAAACTTCAAGGTGTAAGCAAAAAAGATGCCGTTGAAACCGCAAACCGTCTTTTTGACAAGTTGGAAATACCTCAATACAAATATGTGCGTTTAGATACGCTTTCAAAAGGAAATCAGCAAAAGGTTCAGCTTATTGCGACGTTGATTGCCAATCCCGACATTGTTATTCTCGACGAGCCTTTTTCCGGTCTTGACCCTGTTAACGCCTCACTTCTCAAAGACATCGTCAAAGAGCTTATCGCAAAAGGCAAACTTGTTCTTTTTTCAAGCCATCAAATGAATTATATTGAGGAATTTTGCGATAACATACTCATTCTTAACGGAGGAAACATTGTGCTCGGCGGAGCAATCACCGACATAAAGCGAAGTTACGCACGAAACATTATCGAGATAAAATCGAACCGTTCCGATGAAATTCTCGATTTTATCTTGTCGGCAAAAAAAGATTTTGTAAAAAGGGCACAAGTCATTAACGGTACCGTTACGGTTACTTTGACCGACGCATCTTACAAGTCGCAACTTTTTCAGCTTGTTTCCCAATCCGCTGAAAGTATTGACAGCATAAGCGTGAAGGAACCGACACTGAACGAAATCTTTGTATCATACACGGAGGGGCAAATATGAAACAACTGTTCACCGTACTGAAATTTGAATACTTAAATTTTCTTAAAAATAAAATTTTCATTATATCGACCGTGATTTTGGCTTTAATCACAGCGATTTTCACGTTTGCACCTCGATTTACGGATAGCTTTTCTTTTTCGGATTCGTCGGACGCAACAAAGCAAAAGATATTACTTGTCGATAATTCCGGGCTTGAAAACACGGGACTTGTTTTGCAAATGTCACTTGCGGACTATGATATTGTTATTGACAATTCAAAAGACGAAAATCAAGCCGAAGATTTCGTTACAAGCGGCGATTTCGACGCTGCGGTTATTCTTTCCGGTCCCCTTGAATACACATATATTGTAAATAACAAGCTTTTGTTCGACACGACAACTTATGCCATTGACGAAGTGTTGACGGAAAATTATAAAAACCTTTATCTTTTAAATGCGGGTGTCACCGAAGAACAACTCTATGAGCTTTCAACCGTCTATGTCAGTTCGAATTCCGTAATTGTCGGTCAAGACCAGACGCAGAGTTTTCTTTTGGCATACATTTTAATGATGCTTTTATACATTTCGGTTATGATATACGGTCAATTAGTGGCACAAAATGTCGCCGTTGAAAAAAGTTCGCGTGCAATGGAGCTTCTTATAACCTCCGCACAACCGAAATCGCTCATATTCGGCAAGGTTCTCGGCACGGGACTCGCGGGCTTGTCGCAAATTGCCGCACTTCTCGGTTGGGCTCTTATTTGTCTTGCCGTAAACAAGAATTATCTGATCGGCAACGAGGTGTTTGCAAGTTTTGTCGATATTCCCGTTTTAATGATTTTGTATACGCTTATATTTTTTGTTTTGGGCTTTCTTCTTTATGCGTTTTTAATGGGAGCTATGGGTTCAATGGCATCAAAGCTCGAAGAAGTAGGTCCGCTTACTATGCCGGCTATGATGGTGTTTGTTATCGGCTTTATTATGACAATTTCGTTTATGAGTTCGGGCAACATTGACAATACCGTTATGAAAATTTTATCATACGTTCCGTTTACGTCGCCTATGGCAATGCTTGCGAGAATCACTATGGGCGAAGCTGCCGACTTGCAAGCGGTTATTGCGATTGTAATACTTTCTCTTTCGATAATCGGTGTCGGCTATGTTGCCGTTGCGATTTATAAGATAGGAATACTTATGTACGGCAAGCCCCCGAAATTCAACGAAATACTCAGAGCGTTACGGCAAAGCAAGAAAAAATAATGTTAACAAAATATTCAACATTTATCTATTGTTTTGTGATATTTGCGTGCTATATTTTAAACATGGTTCGGATCACCGGAGCAAGTGATCAAAAAGAACCCCCCTTTCATTTTCATTCTCCTTTTTAGAAAAAAAGAGCTTCTTTCGGAAGCTCTTTTTTCTTTACATAAACATATCGTTCCCTTTATTATCTTTTTCGTATTTAAACGGAACAAGCGTTTCGCCGTCGTATGTCACAAGTGCCAACTCACTCGGTGAAAAATTGAGCTTATGAAGTTGCTCGTTTAACCAAACTTCGTTTTTGCCGACCGCCGCAAGTGCGTTTTTCATAACTTCTCCGTCAACAACCAAATTTGCACAAAGATTTGTCTGTGTCACCGAAATGTTCATATTTTTATTTGTGCACGGTTCGGTTTCCGTTTTAGGCAAAAAGCTTACCTTTCCGTTATGCTCCATAATAGCGAACTCTATGTCACTTAAATTGAAATATCCGTCAATTCGAGCCTCGGAAAGTAAATCGTTTAAATCGTATCTTGCCTTTTTCATATTTTTGTGAATAATTTTGCCCCTATATATCAGAACAAGCGGTGCCCCCGTGAAAAAACGCCTTGCCTTTATACTTTTAAGAGAAAACATTGAGGTTCCTACCGCACCGACAGCATAAATTACCATCGCCAAAAGCGGTTTCCACCAGTTGTTTTCCAAATCGGTCGCCATTTCGGCTGCTATTGAGCCGATTGTTATTCCGATAATATAATCGAAAAACGAAAGTTGTGTCAGCTGTCTGTACCCCATTATTTTCGTGAGAATAAACAAAACAACTATCGAAAGTACCGACGAAAAAAACACATGAGAAAATTCTTTAAAAAACTCCATATCATCACCGTTAATATGCTTTGCTTTTTTTCGGCGATTATACAGAAAAACTCCAAGTGCGATGCACTTGGAGTTTTTTTATCAGTCTGTATTTTTTTCGGTCGCTCTTTGAATTACTTTGACAATTTCGACAAGCGGAATAATCATAAACGCAAGTCCGAGAGCTATTGCATAAGCCTTTGCGTCAAGATGTGCGAAACCGAAAAGATTTGAAAGGAAATCAATTTCGACAACTGCCGTTGTAAGAACAAACGAGCCTATCATTGCAGCGTACAATGCAATGTTGTGATGGCCCTTAAATACCATTGCAACTGCCGAGCCGCGTTGTGAACGCATATTAAACGAGTGGAAAATTTCACACATTGCCATTGTGAAGAAAGCCATCGTCATACCCTCGCTGCTGTCCGCAATGTTATGGAAAATCAATTCGCCTGTTTCGAGGAACTCTCCGATATAGAACGCAGCAAGCGTAAGAACCGTTGTGAGAATACCTTGATATACACAGTCGACACCGAGTCCGCCCGCAAAGATTCCGTCGTTTTTACTTCTCGGTTTTCTTTTCATAATGTTTGCTTCGGGCTTTTCAAGTCCGAGAGCAAGAGCCGGGAAACAGTCTGTAACAAGATTTATAAACAGAAGATGCGGAGCTTCGAGAATTGTGAAGTTCATAATTGTCGCAAAGAAAATCGAAAGCACTTCGGAAAGGTTTGAACCCAAAAGGAATTGGATAGCCTTACGAATGTTGTCGTATATTCTTCTGCCTTCGCCGACAGCGGAAACGATTGTGGCAAAGTTGTCGTCTGCGAGAACCATATCGGCAACGTTCTTTGTAACGTCGGTACCCGTAATACCCATACCGACACCGATGTCGGCACTCTTAATCGACGGAGCGTCGTTAACGCCGTCACCCGTCATTGCGGTAACGTATCCCTTATTTCTCCAAGCATTGACAATTCTCGTCTTATGTTCCGGCTGAACACGTGCGTAAACGCAAATGTTTTCAACGATTTTTTCAAATTCTTCATCGGAATATTTATCAATATCGGCGCCCATCATAGCTTGGCTGTCGTCCGTAAGAATTCCGAGTTCACGTGCGATTGCCTTTGCCGTGTTGATATGGTCACCCGTAATCATAATAGGCTTAATACCGGCACAGCGACATTCAACGATGGCATCCTTAACTTCAGGTCTGATCGGATCAATCATACCCGTAAGTCCGATAAATATCATATCGGTTTCAAGTGTTTCCGAATCATAAACAGTGGGAACGTTTGAATATTTTTTATATGCAACCGCAAATACACGAAGGGCTTTATTACCCATTCTTGTATTTTCTTCCATGATTTTAGCACGGATTTCGTCATTCATTTCAAGGATTTCGCCGTCGATATCGGCATAGGCACACTTTTTGAGGATTTCGTCGGGAGCACCTTTTGTAAATTGAATTATGCCGTCGGCATTTTGATGAACGGTTGACATCATCTTTCTGCCCGAATCAAACGGAATTTCACCTATTCTGGCAAACTTAAGCATAAGGTCTGCTTTATTCAAGTTTAACGATTTCGCATAATTGATAAGTGCAACCTCATCGGGTTCGCCCATACCTTTACCGTTTTCGTCGATTTCCGCATTTGTACAAAGTGCCATAGCGGTTGCCAGCTGTTGCTCATTGGGAGCATAGTGGTCAACAACCGTCATAACGTTTTGTGTGAGAGTACCTGTTTTGTCGGAACAAATGATTTGTGTACAACCGAGAGTTTCAACAGCCGTCATTTTACGAATAATCGCGTTTTTCTTCGACATATTTGTAACGCCGATAGAAAGAACGATAGTCATAACCGCAACAAGACCTTCCGGAATTGCCGCAACCGCGAGAGCGATAGCCGTTATAAACGAATGAAGGGCAACGTCAAAATATTCCGTGCTTCCGCCGATAACAAGCTTTGTGATGACATTATACGCAAAAATAACAAGGCAAACACCTACAACAAGTTTTGTAAGCACTTTAGAGAGTTGTTCGAGTTTCAACTCAAGCGGTGTTTTTCCGTCTTCGGCAAGTGTGATAGCATTAGCTATTTTTCCCATTTCGGTATCCATACCCGTTGCGACAACAACAGCTTTACCGCGACCGTAAACAAGAGTCGAACCCATATACGCCATATTTTTACGGTCACCGAGTGCAATTTCGCCGTCATCGTTTTTGCCCATAAGTGCATTGACAAGCTTTGTAACCGGAACGGACTCGCCCGTAAGTGCGGCCTCCTCGATCTTCATACTTGCACATTCAAAGATACGGCAATCGGCAGGTATCGCGTCACCGGCATCGAGAAGAATAACGTCACCGACAACCAAATCCTCGCTCTTGACCATAACGACTTTACCGTCTCTGAGCGTTTTTGTCGTTGCAGCCGACATTTTCTGCAATGCTTCAACCGCCTTTTCGGCTTTACTTTCCTGAACAACGCCGAGAACCGCATTGATGATAACAACCGTCAAGATGATAATTGCATCTGTCGGTGTGACAAAGCCCTTGGCCTCAATCATATCCGTTGTAGCCGAAATTACTGCGGCAACAAGCAAAATTATGATCATAGGGTCCTTAAGCTGATCAACAAAGCGTTCGAATGTTGACACTTTTTTGCCTTCGTCCAGTTTGTTTTTCCCGTTTTTCTGAAGTCGTTCCTCGGCTTCCGCAGAAGAAAGGCCGTTTTCACTGCTCTTTACTTCGTCGAAAACCTCGCCGGCTTCGTGAAGATAATACTTCATAAAAACACCTCTTTATATTTTTTACTTTCGTAATAAAGTCCCTTTATTTTTGTGTATTAAAAAAGACCTCCAGCAGTACTACTGCCAAAGGTCTTGCTTCCTAAAAAATTAGGTCGATAACCAGTCTTATCAGACGAAGTGTTGACTATCGAAAAATGCTACTCCCCTAAGGTTTGAAAATATTTTATCACAAAAACATTTTTTTGTCAACCGTATCATCTGCCGCTATTTTTTTCGTTTTAAAAGCTTTTGTTCATATAAAAATACTGCCAAAAGCGTAAAAATCAGAGTGATTACCGATTTTAACGGTATCATGTGCGATACATTTTCATAAAAATAGACATTACACGGAGCCGAAAGTTTTATCGGGAAAAAGAGAAAACTTAAAAGTAACCAGCACAATATTGCGGTAATTAAAGCAATAAGACATTTTTTTGCGTTTTTCATTACGGTTACCTCACTATAAAACGATTCTGCCCGTTTCGGCATGAGTGTTTATGTCAAATGCAATCAGTTCATGCTCACTGTTTTCGAAATTGTATACCACCGCATAGAAAATATTTCCCGCATAAGTTCCGCCGGAAACACTTCCGCTTTTGCAAAGGCGGTATCTTGCGACTTCGGTTATTTCTTTTTCCGTTATTTTATATTGTATATAATAAGCTCCGGTGTTTTTCGAAAGTTCGTTTTTGTTAGAATAAACATAATCCGTCACCGTAAACGGAACAAAAAATTCACTTTTATTCAAAGTTACATAGCACTTGTGATTTTCCGCTACCGGTGAATGTACATAGCCGCGGCCGTTATTCACGGTAATTTTCGATGCCTCCGTCGGATTCGTCGGATCGGATACGTCGAACACGGAAATTTTCGCATCTCCGTTAGTTCCCGATTGTGTCCCGTCGTTTCCCACTCCTACGAGCAGATTTTCACCGACGGGATGAAGATATTCGGAAAATCCCGTTATTTTAAGTTCGCCCTTGACAATCGGTTTTTCCGGATTACTTAAATCAATTACAAACAACGGGTCTGTTTGGCGGAACGTTACGACATACGCCGTGTCGCCTATAAAACGTACAGATTCAATCGTTTCGTCTTTCGCCAAATTTTTTACCGAACCTATCTGTTGCATATTTTCATTGAGAACATACAAAGAATTCGCCGATACGCTTGTGCTTGCCGACGCGGTCAGCCCGTTTGCGCTTGTTGTTTCGACAAGTGTGGTTTCCGTTACGGCAACGCGAAGATATCCGTCCTGTTCGCTCATGGAAAACTGATTAAGCATTCTGCCCTTTACCGTACCTTTGCAGACGAAATTTATGCCGCTGTCGGAATAGTCGAATTTGAAAATATTGCTTACCGTTCCCGAATCGTTATACTCCGTATCGACAACGTAAAGATTGTTTACGGTTGCATAAATATTTTCGGCATTTCCGAAAACCGCTTCCGTAACGGGTTTTTCTCCGCTTTCGACGTCAAGCACGGAAATTACAATATACGACGGTGCTTTTGCGTCTTCGATCACCGAAATTCGATTTGCCGGAATTTTTTCTTTGTTGCCGTTAAAACTTGTTGTCGGAATACACGCATCGGTTATGTCGCCGTTATAAATATCGGTATAATATGTGCTTACACAGTAAAGTTTTTTGTCAATCAGCCTTGACGAATAATATGTGCCGGACTGATTAAACGTGTTCTTTTGCTTCGGCTGTGCCTTATCGCTTACGTCATACACATAGACAACCGTTTCCGATTCGTCAAAGGGATAAAGAGTGTCGTATATTGCGTAGCATCCCGTTTGTTCGCTTAACGGCTTGTATTTTCTGCCTACGCAAACAACCGTGTTCCCGGTCAAATACATTTCAAAAAGATACACGTCGTTTTCAAATTCAACTTGCGACACGGTTTTCAGTGTGTTGCAGTCTACAACGGAAAATTTCGACCTGTCCGCCGAGCTTATAACATACAGATACTTGCCGTCGGTTTTGATTATGTCGCCCTCGTCAACGCCGTTCTCTTGAACATTTGTCGTACCGTAATCTTTTTTTGAACTGTTTTGGGCATCGGTGTAAGTGCTTCCCGAACCGGCATTATAATCGTCGGCAACTTCTTCCATAGCGTCATAAATGTAATTATTCTTTTTGATTTTTTCGAGCTTTTCGAATATCGGCTCATACGTCGTATATTTCACAACTTCCGACACATTATTCGTAATTTCGGAATTCTTCGACTGATTTGATTCTTCTTTCTGTGACTGTGTTCCCACGTAAACCGCAGCGATTCCGAAAACGAGTATAAATGATGCGACAAGAGAAACAGTTCTTTTAAAAGTGAAATTTTTGCGTATCACCGTCTCGCTTTTCTCGTCTTTTTCGGGGAGTAAATTTAAAATATTGTCTTTTTCAAGGCTTTCGGGAATCTCCGTTTCAAACTGTTTTTTCAACCGATTTTTAAATCTTTTGTTCATATCCCTAACTCCTTTCTCATTTTTTCTAAAGCTCTTCTTTGTTTTGTTCTTATTGTGTTTGCGGGGATTTTCAAAATTTCGGCTATTTCACGTGAATTAAAGCCCGCCACTATCGAAAGCATAACAATTTGCCGTTCGGTTTCGTTTAATTTTGACAACGCTTCACGAACGGGTACGGCAAACTCCAATTTGCTGTCAGTATAACCGATATCTTCAAACTCGACTGTTAAATTTTGCGAAGACGCTTTCTTTTTGCAGGTGTTGGAAAGAGATGAAAAAAGATATGATTTGAATTTTTCGGGATTTTTAATATTGGAGATACTTTTCCACACGGACAAAACCGTTTCTTGAACGGCATCCTGTGCATCACATGAATTTTTACACATACTCAACGCAAAATGATACATATCGACATAATACATCTCATAAAGATTGCCGAATGAGTAGCTGTCGCCTGAAATTGCCTGTAACACAAGCTGTTTGGTATCCTTTTTCATATCAAATATCTCCGCAAAAAAGCTTTAAAAATCCCTTTCATAATATAAGAGTATCAAAAACCGCCAACTGTTTCAATGCTTTTAAAAAAATAAAAAGGGCAGTTGATGACTGCCCCAAAATTTTCTTTACTTCTCTTGTGATGCTTTTTTCATTTTTTGCTGATACATAAATACCGCAAAAGCTGTAAAAATTGTTGTGATTATCGCTTTCAGAGGCAACAGATTTGTCATTGTCTCCGCAAAGTATAAATCAGAAGTCGCAGAAAGCTTTATCGGGAAAAACACGAAGCTTAAAAGCAACCAACTTATTACCGCCGTTGCAAAGGCTATTGCAAGCTTTTTGACTTTTTCCATAGTGAAACCTCCTTAACAAGTCAGTTCGTAAAACTTTCGTGAAGTTATCTTCACAATGTTAACTTACCAAAAAGCACAAACGAATTCAACATTTATTAAGAAAGTGAAATTATTTGTAACCGATTTGCAATTTCTTTTAACCGTTTTTTAATATTTTAGGCGGCAACGATTGACAAAACAATCGACACAAACTCATCTTCCGTTACGCCGTCGGCATTGAGAAGAAATCCAACGCCGTTGTACATAAACTCCGCATAATAATATCCGTTATCGGTTTTGCCGATCAAAACTTCAACGTTGTTTATCACGGATTTTTCTTCCGTTCCATTAAAATAAAAGCAATCTTGTACAACGGGGCTTCCTTTCTTTACTTCAAGGTGAACGTTTCGTGTGAAATCTTCATTTGAGTAATTCAAAATATCGGCATCCCAATATACTTCACCGGTTCCGCCGTCTTTTTTGAAAATGCCGACTCGTTCATCTTCCCAAGCTTTAATATCAGACGGAACATCGGGAATGTAATCAACGCCGTAATAAGCCACCATTTCATCACGTGTCATTTTCACAAAGTCATTTGCCAAAAGACAGATATCCATCTTTCTATCTTTGGGAATACCGTCAATAGAGTTAAT
Source organism: uncultured Eubacteriales bacterium (assembly GCA_964615315.1). Lineage (GTDB taxonomy): Bacteria > Bacillota > Clostridia > Oscillospirales > Acutalibacteraceae > Fimenecus. The sequence continues at coordinate 13,715 of CAZTMZ010000025.1, forward strand.
GACTATTTTATTATTTGCGGCGGGATTGTCCGGAGATTCGCCCTTGCTTTCATCGAAATTATCCTTTATACCCGGATATACGGTATCCGCGGCTGTTCGGTCGGACGGTGCCGTACCGAAAATTCCGCCCTTCCGCATTCCGAAGCCTACCATAGCGACAAGGCAGACGCAACACACGGACGTTGCCGTATAAACAATCACTTTTCTTTTCCTTTTTTGTTCGGCAATATACCGTTCTCTGCGTTCGAACAAGCTATTTACCATTTCATTACAGTTTTTCATAAACAAAGCCCTCCTTTTCAAGTTTTGACTTTAACGACTGTTTAGCTCGATATAGGAGATTTTTTATTTGACGCTCATTCTTTTTCAGTATTACTGCCGCCTCTTTGTTGGAAAATTCTTCAAAATATATAAGCCAAAGCACTGTTCTGTAATCGGGAGAAAGTTCGGAAAGTGCCTTATGAACTATGATTTTTCTTTCTTCCTTTATGTAAGACTGTTCAAGGCTTTCTTCCTCGCTTAAATAGTTTTCCATATCTTCAACAGGTGTATTGATTTGCTTTGAATTATGTCTTATATAATCAATCGCTACATTTCGGCCGATTGCATACAGCCAAGACTTAAATGTGCTTTTACCCGAATACTTCGGCTTTTTCGTTATTAACCGAAAGAAAGTATCTTCCGTCAATTCCTCGGCAATAAAAATATTATTTACATAACCGTTCAAATAAAGAATCAGACCGTCTTTATAATCTTCGACGATTTCGGCTATTCCTCTGTCATCACCGTCAAGAAAACGGCGGTAGCTACTTGCACCGTTATCCATTGACTTTCTCCTTTCCGAAAGGGGTATTTATCCCTTTCACTTATTAGTCGTATTCGCGCAAAAAAAGTCTCACATTATTATAGCATAAAATAAAAGCAAGGCACAGACGACGGACGAAAAATCCGTTGTCTGTGCCTTTTTCGGTATTAATAATTATAGTAATTTGCCAAATGAATACGCAGCTAATCGTTCAAATATTTTTTCTCCGGAATCATCACTTTTGATAATTGCCTTAAGTTCAAATTGAGTTTGCTTATCAAAATTAGGATTTAATTCTATTAGTTTTTCACATGTCAATTTATACATTTCTATGCTTTTTGAACTGTGCACTTTAACACCTCCATTATTTTGTATTTTACCAATTAATATTGCAACACTAATTTACGACTATCCAATACCAAAAAAATATAACTCTGCACGATAATCTGCATTATCGAAGCTAAGCAGACTGTTTTTACTCCTGCGGCTCCAAAACGGTACTTGTTAGGGACACCCTAAGACCTAAAACATAAACAAAATTTCAATTAGTGTTATAATCAATAAAATCCTCGATATTTTTGATAATATTCTTTTTTATGAGTACATGAACCAATATTCCAAAAATGTCTTGTTTCAATTTCGCATATTCCAATAAATCATTAGACTGTCCATCAGCAACAGCAAAGGTTAAGTTGCTTGCTATTTCTAACATATCGTCAATTATCGGATATTTTTTGCGTAACTTGTCATTTAGTACAACAGCATTAAACAGATTCTCTTCAGTAGGAACACTTGATAAAATAATATTTATTTTGTCAAGGTCATTTTTTACATCAACCAAATCAATAGAATCATATATTATTTTATATGCCTGATTCACTAAATGCTTATTAAAAGTTACTATCCCCACTATATTCACCTCGTCATAACTATATTAATTTGTTAGCGTTTTGCTGATTTAAAATATATTAAATTAAGATTATGTAAAAAAATTATTTTTTTGATTAAAAAATTTCGAAACTATTTCCATCGTTTCGTCGTCTAAAAACACATTTTTTAATCGTCCCCTATATCCACACAATTCCATTAACTTGTTTTCCGAAAATCGTGCCAAATTGTTCAAATATATTGATAGTTCGATATTACTTCTCTGTTTATTTGTGGTGTAGTTTTTAGCAGAGATTGGTATTGATTGTATTGGCTTTCCGTTAACATGCATAAATGGATAGTATATTTTGGTTTCTTCATATATAGGAGCATATTTTTGAGCAATTCCATATCCATATCTTCGTGTTAATTCTAAATCAACAAAACTAATAACATTTGGTATTATATTCTGAACTTGTTTATTATGTCCACCTCTATAAAACGCATTGTCTGTTAATGAATTTACGCAGATAGAATTAAGGACTGATAATGGTAAATGCAATGGTTTTCCCTGCAGATAATAATCAATGATAATATCTTTTATCACTGATTGTGATGGCAAAGCGATATACTCTTCCTCAAATATTTTACATTCAATATTATTTAAATAACAAAAATCAAATATCCAATCTATCATGCTTTGATTGAATTTGATATTTGTATCTCTATACTTTTTCCATAATTCAACCAATTTACAATAACAATCCATAGGATTATCGCATTCATTTCCATTTAGCAATAAATATGCTTGATGGAATTCATCAGTAATTATATTGCTTTTATAGTAATGTGTGGTTGTTGAAATATTTTGTTCTTTTTTAATTAATACCTTTCTTAATGTATTTATAAGTTGTTTTCTTGCCATAATTAAGTTATTATCGTTTTCGTTTTTGGCTTGCCGATAGTTTTTATGTGTGCTATTTGCTTTATGTTGATAATTCAAAAACATTTCAAACTCACCTTTGATTTTAGGCATTAATCTGTGATTTGAATATTCAAGTAATACATTCATTCCATCGTTTGTTTTCATTGTTATTTCGCCATATTTACATATTGGAATTTGTTTATTATTGTTAAATCTTTTATCTGGTCCTCCATTTTTATTCACATATCGCCAAGTATATCGGGAAATTTCACTATCTCTAGGTACAATGCTATTCTCAACAAAATTAGTTGTTGAAAAATCAATCGCTAATTTGTTATATTGATAACAACCTACTCCGCCCCATTTTTTAAAAACAAGCATTCTGTCCGGTGTAAAATATATTTTCTCACTTTTTAAATTCAAACAATACACATTAATATTATGGCGTATATACCAAGGCATCTTTTTAGAAATATAAACCTTGTTCCTTGTTATATTGCAATTAGCACCTGCATTATACTTGATATTGTAAACTTCTGTTGAAGAATGAACCTGCCACACTTTGTTATTTCGAGATAATTCATATATAAAATTGTTTAAGTGAGTATATTTATTAACGTTGTCTTCATCCATTTCATAGGTCAAATCGATCTTGTATTTACATATAATCGCTAGTTTTAACAATATCCCCAAAGGCATAAAAAGTATAGAAAAGATCAAAATATTTGCAAGAATATCTATTGTTCTAATTTGGCGAATTCTTTTAAGAATATCGTCATCTTTGCTTGATGCAGAAATATTAACGGTGTTTTGAAAGTATTGTGTATTTCCTGTAATTAATTTTGTATTCTCATCATAATTGATGTTACTATTTGGATTTTTGTGGTTGACATTTTCTACATAAGAAATACCTGTTCCTGGAATTGAATATGTTTTTCTTTGTGTTCCATTAGCACTATAAGTATGTCTATATCCAGGGACACCCCAGCTGTAACCAATGCCGGATTTACTTATGTTTATTCTAAATCCGCCACCAAGATTAACGCTTTTTCTGTATCTCCATCCCATGATTATATTCCTTTCGTATAACAAATAAAATTTTATCGATGTTGCTATTAATTTAATTCTTTATAAATATACATTTGTTGCTTATTTTTCGATTGCAATATTTACAGCCATAGTTACACCTTATTTAATCAAGCCGTGTTTTCTGAAATATTCTGCCATTACAGCACAATATTCGGCAGTTGCCATTTGCTGATATGCAATTTCAATATTGTCGGCACTATTTAAGAAATCTTTAAGAGCTTTAACGCTTTTTTGCACTTCAAAAACTTGCTGATTATGATGCTGTATTGCCGCTTGTTGTTGAATGTACTGTTCGTTGAACATTGGATATAGTGGATTCATTTATTTCACCTCTTTTGTTATATGCATTACAGTTATTCCACCAAATTATTATTGGTTAAATATCTTAATTCTTCAACACGATCACCTATGTAATTATCACTCCTTTTTTAATTAATATATAGTTGTTTCTTTTTTGCCTGTTAACTTCTATTTCCGTTATTCATCCCAATGAACATAGGTGTGAACAAGAGGTATGTGTGGGACAATAACTTACGCTTTTATATATTTTTGATTAGGACTTTTCGGTTTGTCCGGCATAGTCAGTTTCAGTGTTCCGTTTTCGACAAGCGGATTTACGATTTGCG
>CAZTMZ010000026.1:0-14789 GCA_964615315.1 uncultured Eubacteriales bacterium
GAGCGGAACCGATAAGTTTGCCGTTGAGTTCGGGGATAACAAGACCGATAGCCTTAGCAGCACCTGTTGAGTTAGGAACGATGTTAGCTGCACCGGCACGTGCTCTTCTCATATCGCCTTTTCTGTGAGGGCCGTCGAGAATCATCTGGTCACCTGTGTAAGCGTGGATTGTGCTCATGATACCGCTCTGGATAGGAGCATAATCGTTAAGAGCCTTAGCCATAGGAGCAAGGCAGTTTGTTGTACAAGAAGCAGCTGAAATGATTTGGTCATCGGCTGTAAGTGTGTTTTCGTTAACCGAGAAAACGATTGTTTTAAGGTCGTTACCTGCCGGAGCGGAAATAACAACTTTCTTAGCACCTGCGTTTACGTGAGCCATAGCCTTATCCTTTGAGCAGTAGAAACCTGTGCATTCGAGAACTACGTCAACACCGATTTCACCCCAAGGAAGCTCAGCGGCATTTGCCATAGCATAAATCTTGAGAGTCTTACCGTCAACTGTGATTGTACCTGCTTCGTCATCAGCGGAAACTGTGTGAACTTCTTCACCGATTTTGCCGCAGTAACCACCTTGAGCCGTGTCGTACTTAAGAAGGTTAGCAAGCATTGACGGCTTTGTGAGGTCGTTGATAGCAACTACATCATAGCCTTCAGCACCAAACATTTGTCTGAATGCAAGACGACCGATACGGCCGAAGCCATTGATTGCAACTTTAACTGACATTTTGAATTCCTCCAAATAAATTATTTACAATTATTAGTATGCATATTATTGCGTATATTATTTTATCTCTTTTTAATAAATTATGCAAGAGTATTTTACAAAAAAGTACCATTGTGTGAATTTTTTGTCAATTCGTTCAAAAATCAATGAATATTTACTGAAAAAGGGTATAAAATTTATAGTATGGATAATGATTTCGATATGTTTTTTAATGAACAAACCAAACAGCGTGACAAACTGCAAGAGCTTTTTGACATTTCCTTTCGGGAGAACGACAAAGCGAAGATGAGAGAATATTACAAAAGACTTCGCCGCCTTGAACTTGAAAGCGATACGACGGGTGTGAAAAAACTTGTGGATATATCCTCGCTTGTGGAAAATATTACGGTTGCCTGTGATGTGTTAACGTCGGATGCGGGTGTTGATTTTCTTTTTTGCGGCAACAGAACGTCATGTATTTTGGCAAATGAGAAAAGCGTGACAAAAGCGGTTTTAAATCTTTTTTCAAATGCGTATCTCTACGGAAAAGAAAGACTTGTGACGGTTAAGGTTATAGAAAAAGACCGATTTATAAGGGTAGAGGTGCAAAGCGGCGGCAGTTTTGTATTCAAAAACGGCAAAGGACTTCAATATGTTCGAAAGGTTTGCAGTGAGCATAACGGAAGATTGTTTATAGAAAGCGATTTGCTTTGTTCAAGAGTAATAATGATTTTCGAAAGCGCCGAAATGATATGTGAACAAAGCGAAAGTGTCGGGTTTTACGACTTGATAAAAGACAGACTGTCACCCGTGTACGTGGAACTGTTCGGAATGGAATATAATTAAATGTTGCCCTTTAAGTGCTTTTGTGCTATACTTTTTTCGATTAAAAAGTAGGAGGCATTGATATGCTTTATTTTTATCCCGAAGATTTCGGTGCTTTGGGCAACGGCACAAATAACGACTGTTCTGCCATTCAGACGGCTATTGACAAGGCTGAGGAGAACGGCGGCGGTACGGTTGTTCTTACAAGCGGAAAAACATATTTTTCAAACTCGATAACAATGAAGAAAAATGTTGAACTTCATCTTCAAAAAGGTTCTCGGCTTAAGGCCACCGACGACATTGAAGGATACATTCGTCCGTGCAATATGATAAACGATCCCAAAACGGCTCTTATCGGCAACCCCGTGACCGGTAAGCCGTCATTTGTATTTATTTACGGCTTTGAAGCGGACGGTTGTTCGATTACGGGTGAGGGAACTATAGACGCAAACGGCCATTCGTTTGTCGAAAGAAAAGACAAATATTACGTAACGGGTAATTTTTATCCGCGTCCGACGGTAATTTATATTGAAAAGAGCAATAATATTTCATTTAAAGATATCACCATAGTTGACGCTCCGTTTTGGACACTTCATCCGGCGGGCTGTGACGATGTTCTTATATCGCAAATAAGAATTCTCAACGACTTGGATGTTGCCAATTCCGACGGTATTGATCCGGACCACTGTACGAATGTAAGAATTCTCGGATGTCACGTTGAATGTGCCGATGACTGTATCTGCCTTAAAACATCAAAGGGAAATGCGGAATACGGTCCGTGTGAAAATATTATTATCGCAAACTGCACGCTTATTTCAACTTCCGCCGCTATAAAAATCGGTACGGAGGGCGTCGGCGATTTCAGAAACGTCATTGTCGACAACTGCATTATTTCACGCAGCAACAGAGGAATTTCCATTCAAATCCGTGACGGCGGTAATGTGGAAAATGTTACATACTCGAACTGTATCATCGAAACTCGCCGATTCTGTCCTGACTGGTGGGGCACGGCGGAACCGATTGTAATAACAACGTTTAACCGTGACGAAAATACAAAATCGGGACATATCAAAAACATACGTTTTTACAATATTACATGTAAGGGTGAAAACGGCGTTCTTATCCACGGAACGAAAGAAAATATGATCGAAAACGTAACAATGGAAAAGGTTAACGTTACTCTTACAAAGACGTCAAAATGGGAATGCGGTCTTTACGACCTTCGTCCCTGCCTTGAATACGGCGTTGAAAAGTATAAAAATTCGGGCTTCTTTATCCGAAACGCAAAAAATGTTGTCATTGAGAAATCCTCGGTTAATTGGGGAACGGTTTGTGACGATTATGCTTTTGCCGTTGATACGGAAAACACGCCGGGTCTTGAACTTATAAGATTTAACGGTAAAGATGCTCATTAAAGCGACAGACGGAAAATCCCTTGTGAAAAACGAGGGATTTTTGCTATTGTATTTTCGGTTAAAAAATGTTATTATTTGTCTATAAAATAAAAAAGGAGATGGAAAACTCCATGTCAGAAGAAAAAAAGACAGACGTTGAGGTTAAAGAACATCCTAATAAAATCGGCATAAAAGAAGCATCGGGATACACCGTTGCCGAAGCCGGAAATATGTTTAACCTTACATACATTTCCGGTTATCTTAAATTGTTTATGACAGATGTTTTGAGAATTTCACCTGCAAAAGCCGGTTTAATGTTCATTATCTCTCGTTTATGGGACTGCATTAACGACCCTATTTGGGGTGCTATGGTTGCAAAGAAACCCCCTCGACCCGACGGTAAATTCCGTCCGTATCTTAAATGGGTTGCCTTTCCTTTGGGCATTGCGACAATTCTTTGCTTTTTGCCCTATAATCAGCTCACAACAAATCAAGGTATACTTCTTGCAATTTGCTATGTAACCTACATTTTCTACGGAATGATGTATACCGGAATGAACATTCCTTTCGGTTCACTTGCAAGTGTTATCACCGATGATCCCAACGGCAGAAACTTGCTTTCGACTTTCCGTAGCATCGGTTCCGGCTTAGGCGGAGCAGTTGTTTCGCTCATTGCACCTTTTGTAATTTATTCCGCAAAAATGACAACCGACGCCGCGGGCAATCAAACTGCCGTTATCGACCAAGTGACCGGCGAAGTTGTTAAGCAAGCCGACGGCAGCAAAATGTTTGTTTTCGGTCTTGTAATGGGTATTCTTTCCATTATTGCTTATCTTTTAGGCTATAAAACAACTAAAGAGAGAGTTCCATCGGAAGCAGAACCGAAAACGGATATGAAGAAAACCTATCTCGGTCTTCTTAAATCCCGTCCTTTCGTAACTGTTGCTCTTGCCGGTGTTCTCATCAGCGGACAGCTTCAGTTCAACTCTTTCAACACTTATCTTTACAAAAACTATTTCTGTAACACAAGTCTCGGTGTTCTCGGCACAATTTGTAACTATCTTCCTATGGTTTGCCTTGTTGCATTCACACCGAAACTTTCGGCAAAATACGGTAAAAAAGAGCTTTGCGGAAAGTTCTCCATTGTTGCCGCTATCGCCTCTGTAACTCTTGCGATTTGCGCAAACAATCAGAGCATTATCGATAAAATCAACGGTACCGAAGGCGGCATTTTCCCGGCTTGGATGTTTATGCTGTGCCTTCTTCTTATCGGCTTCGGCTACACATTCGTAAGTCTTACTTGCTGGGCAGTTGTTATGGATGTTATCGATTATCAGGAATACAAAACCGGAATCAGAAACGAAAGTGCGGTTTATGCCGTTTATACTTTCTCTCGTAAACTCGGTCAAACAATTGCAGACGGTGCCGGCCTTTTCCTTCTTCAATGGGCAAAATATGACAGTGAAACGGCAGGTAACGGCTTTATTTCCGCAAACGGAACAAGTAATAAGATAATGCTTATTTGCACCATTATCCCGGCTATTGTTTACACGGGTGTTTGGCTGCTTATGAAATTCGGCTATCCGCTTACAAAAGAAAAACTTGAACCCATTTATGAAACCCTCCGCAATAAGCGTGAAAAAGAGGCTCAAGTGTTGGCAAATCAAGAATAATTGTAAAATAAAAATGTCGAAGCGGTACCGCTTCGACATTTTTATTTTCTTTTTTTATTTTCTTTTTTTGCTTAGGAATCTGTCGATTACGTAAAGGATATATCCTAAGGCTATGTACATAACGGCGATTATGACAACCGTTCCCACGGCTTTTCCCGTTCCCAATAAATCAAAATCCATAAACGGATAGGGGTAACGGCTCGGCGTTTCACCGAAACCGATGAATTTTAACGGACTTATTTTTGCACGTATGATTATAAAAGCCAAATATCCAATGGGAATAAGCGTCCATATAAGCGGGTCAAAACTTTTAAATGAGCCTTTCGGAGTAAATAGAATATAGTCTGTAAATACCGCCAACGGAATAACCGTATAAATGAGTAAATTCGAAAAGTTTACGGCGTTGCCAGTATAAGCAAAAGCCCACGTGCTGCCGGACAGTAAAAAGTGATAAACTATCGATGCCAACAAAACGCACATTGTAACGGCACCTTTAACAACCGGCTTTTCGGATTTAGGCTTGAAAATCAATAGATATCCGAAATAGAAAAAACAAATGGCGGTGCCGATAACCGTGTAATAACAAGCAAGAGTGACTACGGAATTTATTCCGTAATCCGACGCATAAGCGAATTTTATTACGATTGCGGCTTCGCAAAGAATTAAGATTATTGCTCTGTAAAGCGCTTTTGCCGTATGATTTTTTATGTACATATCAAATACCTACCTTTTCGCATACAGTTATAATGAATTTGTCGACGAGTTTTGTTTCGAAAGTAAATCCGTCAAGAGAAAACACGTCTGTGCCTTTTATAATGTCGGCGATACCGTTTCCGCTTATTTTGGAGAAGGCTTCCTTTTTTGTCCAAATTTCAAGAAATGTTTTTTCGTCGGGAGACTTTAAAAAACAATTAAGCTCATTTTCTCCGAAACAGCGTTTTGCGATTTTTTTCCAATCTCTGTTTTTGCCGAAAACTTCAATGTCGATGCCGACGGGAACGTGCGCTTTACAAACGGCGACTGTTTTTTCACTGTGGGATATGCTGACAAAACAGTTGTCGGCAACGGGCTTTCCGTTTTCGAGATAACGAAGATTTTCGACACCCATATTTATGAGCGCCGATGCCGCGGCAGAGCTTTCTTTTTTCTTGCAATGCGGCAAAAGCTCATTAGGTAAATCGTATTCTGTGTTTTCATCAATATTAAAATAATATACCTCTGCCATTAAATCACCGAGTCCATTTTAGCACAGATATTAAACGTAAACAAGAAAAAGGTTGTTCAAAAAGGAAAAAGTCCCGAATGAACAACCTTATTTTAAAATTCTATTCTTTTTCCGAGATAATTTTCGGGATTAACGGCTACTCCGTCTTTGTGAATTTCGAGATGTAAGTGAGTACCGTCCGCACGCTCAATCGGAATTGTCGAAAGTTTTCCTACGGTATCGTTTATCGCAACCGAATCGCCCGGCTGCAAGGTGCTTCCTTTTTCAAGTCCCGAATACTCGGCGGTAATACCGTTGCCGTGATCTATTGTTATGACCGTGCCCCAAAGAGCGTCTTCTCTGTAAGAAACAACCGTGCCGCTGCAAATCGCTTTAACGGGATCGCCTTCGACACCCTTGAGGTCAACGCCCGTGTGTGTACGCCAATCGTTTGTGGTACTGTTTTTTACAAGCTCACCGTTTGAAAAACTGCGGACCGCTCCGTTTTCAAGAGGAAAAGCGAAATAAACGCTTTGCTTTTGCGGGACAGATGACTCGCTTTCACGTTCGTCGGGTATGTTGGTAACGGGCGTGTTTACGGCAATATCGTTCGTGGTGGTTTCCGGCTTCGTTTCGGTTTGCGTGGGTTGATCCTCTGTTTGAATGTTGTTTTCTCTGTTGGACATCCAAAACGCAAACAACGTTCCGACACAAAGAAGAAACGCAATCGCCGAATATATGCCTTTTTTTATTTTGTCGTCGTTAATTTTTTTCATTGTGGCACCTCCGTTTATATTTTGCACGGAGAAAGCCCGATTTATACAAAGAAAAAACGGACAGTTGCGGATCTGTCCGTTTTTTCCGATCGAAATTATCGATCTGAGGGGTTGTTTGAGGATGGGGTATGTCACTCAGAGTTTCTCTGAGTACGGTTATATAATAATTCATAAATGTGAAAAAACAATGAATATTTTTTTAATATTCGGAAAAGTATATATGAACATTTTTTCGATTTTGGCAAACAAATGTTTGCTTTTTTGAAAAAGATGTGTTATAATAGCCTCACGGTAACAGTGGTGCCTTGCAGTTGCAATGTAAGAAGCCGCGTTGAAAACGTGTTTAAAACAGAAATGAGGAAATTATATGCGTCCCATTAACGATACACAACAAAAAATTTATGAGTTCCTTTGCGAACGTTCACAGTGCGGAGTTCCGCCTTCGGTACGTGAAATCGGTTCTGCCGTGGGACTTCGTTCGACGTCTTCGGTGCAGGCAAATCTCGACGCACTTGAAGATGCGGGGTATATTGAACGTGACCCGTTGCTGAAACGCTCCATAAGAGTCATCGGGCAGGCGGAAAACGTTACAAGCGTTCCGCTTCTAGGTACCGTTACGGCGGGTATGCCTATCTTGGCGGTGGAGCAAATCGAGGGATACATAGCCTATAACGGCAGAGTGTCACGCGACAAGCCGCTCTTTGCTCTTAAAGTAAGAGGCGAGAGTATGCTGTGGGCGGGTATTCTCGACGGTGATATTGTTGTGGCGGAAAAAACTCCCGTTGCCGCAAACGGCGAAATCGTTGTCGCTTTAATAGGGGACGAAGCAACGGTTAAACGTTTTTACAAGGAAAACGGACACTTTAGGCTGCAACCCGAAAACGATGCCTTCGAACCGATTATTACAAACGAGGTAATTATTCTCGGTAAAGTTGTTGCGGTATACAGATATTATTGATTACGGATGATTAAAAGGCAGAATATCTGCCTTTTTTTCTTGCTTAAATGCGTATTCGGTGATATAATCTTTTCATTATTTTTTTTGGAAGTGATAAATATGTGGGGACTCGGCGTGCTGATAAACACAGGTCTGGTCATTGTCGGCGGCTTAATAGGAAAAATACTCAACAACGGATTTAAAGAAAACATACAAAAAACATTGATGGTTGCTTGCGGCATTTCAACCGTCTTTATAGGAATTACGGGAACTCTCGAAGGAATGCTTGTAATCAACGACGGAAAAATAGAAACACAGGGCACCATGCTTTTGATTTTTTCTCTTGTTATAGGCGGATTTTTAGGTGAGCTTATAAACATTGAAAAGAAAATGGATAATTTAGGCGAAAAACTTAAAAAGCTTTTAAAAGCCGAGGGTGATAAGGGCTTTGTTGACGGCTTTGTGAATACGTCGCTTATCATTTGCGTCGGTGCCATGTCGATTGTCGGCTCCATTCAAGACGGACTGACGGGCGATTATTCTATGATTTTGGCAAAGTCTATTCTTGATTTTGTCGTTGTGGGAATTATGGCTTCAACTTACGGAATCGGTGCCATGTGCTCGGCTTTGGCTGTTTTTCTCTATCAGGGGCTTATAACCGTTGCCGCCCATTTTGCCGGTAATTTTATAAGTGCAACGCTTACGGATTATCTTTCTTATGTGGGTTCCGCATTGATTTTCGGCGTCGGCATAAATATTATTTTCGGGAAAAAGGTCCCCGTCGGAAATCTTTTGCCGGCGTTACTTGTCCCGGTGGTTTACGTTGCAATAAAATCTTTTATGTAAATAACACTTGCAACGTAAAGGATATATATAGTATAATATTTTGGTAAAATTTGAAAGGGGAGAGTATTTAATGTCTAATAATACAGATAAAAAGTACTTGAAAAAATCCGAAATAATCACCTTCGGTATAGGACTTTTCGGCGTTGCATTGCTTACGGGTTGGATGCCTGACTATACAGCAACGTTCTTTGCCGATTTCGCTTTTAAAGGAAAAGGTTTCGATTCGGCAAAAATGGCAAACATTATCTCAACCGTTTTCCTTGTAGCCGGTTTTATAGGTGCCGTTTGCGAGCTGGTTATCGGATATCTCGTAGATAACACAAAAACAAAATTCGGTAAGGTTATGCCATGGGTTGGCTTCGGCGTTGTTCCGTTGGCAATTATTTCAATGCTTGTTTTCGTAGCACCGGACACAAGCAACCAAACAGTTGCTATTATTTGGATGTTCGCGGTGTATTCGCTTTATACGGCTGCTTGCTGTGCCGTCGAAAGTCCCGCCAACTGCTTCGGCTCACTTTCGTCACCGAATCCGTCCGAACGTTCAAGTGCCATTTCGATAGCATCGTTTATGAAATCGGTAGGTCAATCGGGCGGTATGGTTGTTATTATCGTCGTAGGTGCGATTATGAAAGCCGTAATGGGACAGCAACAGTTTAAAAACGCAGAAGGTCAAGGCCTTGACCTTGTCGTTTCAACGGCTGTTTGTGCATTGGGACTTATCCTTTTTACAATGATTTTCTTTGCAAACAATAAGGAACACGTTCCGTTTACAAGAGAAAAAGTCAGCCTTAAAGATGCCATCAAGGTAGTTTTCACAAACAAAAATCTTCTTATGGTTTCACTTACAAAACTTACAGGTTGCGGACGCGGTGTTTACGGCACGGTTTCTCTTTACATAGCTATCTATCTTCTCGGTGATAAGGGCTTAAAGCTTGCCCTTCTTCTTCCTATGGGTATCGGTACCGCCGTAGGTACACTTCTTGTTAATTTGGTTCTTAAAAAGTTTAACACAAAGCAGACATTTATCCTTTTCTGCCTTTACGGTGCGTCGTCATTGGCACTTCTTTTCCTCGTTTCGAATTCAATCGGTTTCAGAAAAGAGCTTATGATACCGTTCCTTATTCTCAACTTCTTCTGCGGTCTTCAACACGGTAACACAAACGTTACGCCTAACATTATGATTGCGGACTGCGTCGACGAAATAGAGTATAAAACCGGCAAGCGTTCGGAAGGTCTTGCTTATGCCGGTTACGGACTTTTTGCAAAAGTTGCATCGGCTCTTACAAAAGGACTCGGACCTTGGCTCCTTTACACATGGTCGAAATATCAAATTTCAACCGATCCAAACGTTGCTTATGTTCAACAGTCGGACGAAACACTCAATAAAATTCTTATGATTTACACAATCATTCCGGCTGTGTTTGTAGTTCTTCAAGCTGTTCCGATTTTCTTCTACGATATGGTCGGCGAAAAGAAAGAGCTTATTACGAGAGCTCTTGCCGAACGCCGCAGAAATGCCGAGCTTATTGAACAAGGCGCAGAATCGGAAACAGAAGAAGTTGTAGGTTAACGGAAGGGGGATTTGACAATGGCAAACAAAGAAAAAACTTTTAACAGAAAATTATATGCTTTTGTAGTTTTCTTTGCGGTATTGGCAGCTCTTATCGTACTTGTAGTATTTACTTTTAAGAGTAAATATACGGCATTTCACCCCGAAAACGTTGCTCAGTCTTATGTTGATACAATCGTTCAAACAGGTGACGGATATAATGCGTATAAATATTCCGTTGTAAGTAAAAATTCAAAATACGGTGATTTTATCCGTGAGAATTATATGTATCCTATCATTTACCGTGATGCTCAAGGCTATACAAAGGGCGAAAGCGTTAAAAAGCTTAAAGGGTATAACGATGAGTCGTACAAAGGCTCGCTTACTCAAACCGATGACGGTAAAAAGCAAGGCGTTGTAATTGACAAAATGTATGACTATTACGTTGAGCTTGTGAAAAACGGCTGGGACGATTACGACACGATTTTTACATTGTATTTTGAAAAGCTTGTTGAAGTTCGCAAAGAAGTGTTCAACGACGATTATCTGACAGATGATATTATGTTTACGGCTCTTGAGGCCAATGTGACGACATACGGACAAAACCTTGCGGGTGCCGAAGAAAAACGTGACGAAAACACAAATGACATTCTTCAAAAAGAAGTTAAAGGTAAATATCAAACCGTATACGGTGACGGTTATGAAATCTTGACTGAAGTTAAGGGTGAGGAAAGCATTACTCTTGACGAGTACAAAAACAAAGCCGACAGCGAAGCGCTGAAAACATACGGCGTAAGCGGTGATGATATTTCGGATGTCAAATGTTATAACGTCGATGTTAAAATAAACGGCGAAGTCGCAAAAAGCGTTAAGGTTACCGTGATAAAAATCGGTAATTCGTGGTATGTTGACAACATTTTGACAGATACAGACGAACTTTATAATATTGTTTAAAAGAATGAGTGACGGCATAAAAGCTGTCACTCGTTTTTTGTATAAAGATTTCTTTTTCGGGGAAAATATTGTCGGGTGATGATATGAAAAACGAAAAAAGTAAAAACATAAACGGAGAAAGACTTGAGGAAAGCGTAGCGTATATACCGGACAGCCCCGAAACACCGTATGAAATGGTTAATAAATACGGCACCTATGAAATTCAACCGACGGCGGAAACGGAAAATGCGTTCCCGACAATAGCGCAGGGAAAGGCAAAAAAAGGAAAAAAGCCTACAATCAAAAGAACGGGTAACCCGAAAAAGAATTCTGTTTAAAAAATTTAAAAAAAACTAAAAAAAGACTTGACACTGTCGATTACCTTTGATATAATAACTCTTGCGTTCGAGAGAACGACCGATATGCGAGAGTGGCGGAATCGGCAGACGCGCACGTTTGAGGGGCGTGTGGTAATCCCGTACGGGTTCAAGTCCCGTCTCTCGCACCAAAAACGACGATTTTCGAAAGAAAGTCGTCGTTTTTTTGCTTTTATTTGTTTAATAATTTTTATTTAATAGCCTTTGTTGGCGGTCACGGGACTTTTAACGAATAACGAACAATATAATTTAACATATTTCTTCTTGATATAATTTTTGCGAGAGTAAATAATATATTGTTTTTACAGTTTGTATATGGTATAATTATTTAAAACGAACGTTTTATTTGGAGGTAGTAATATGAAAAAGCGTAGCTTAAGAGTGTTGTCACTGCTCTGTGCGGCGTTGTGCGTGCTGCACGTTACCGCTTTTGCGACGGATTTTGACGGATATACGGTGTTGAAGTCCGGTACGACAACATTGAGCGCCGGCAAAAAATACTATCTTACAAGTGATGTAACCAACAGCAAAGTCATTAAAGTCAACGGCAGCGGAAATGTTACACTTGATCTTAACGGTCATAATTTAGGACAGGAAAGCGGAACGCAGGAATGTGTAATTAAGGTTGAGTCCGGTGCGGTGCTGACACTTAAGGACAGTGCCGGCGGCGGTACCGTAACTTGCGGCAGAAGTACATATAAAGATTTAACGGTTACGTACGATGAGGCACAGAAAACAGATGTAAAACTTGTCGGCGGTATTTATGTTGCCGGCGGAGGAACTTTGAATTTCGAAAGCGGAAAACTTCAAAGCTGTATCGGTTATACGGTCGGCGGTGTATATGTTGCGTCGAACGGTGTTTTTAATATGTCCGGCGGCGAGATATATCTGTGTCAGGCTATGGGCGATGAGTCCGCACGTGCCGGCGGCGTTATGATTGAAACGGGCGGAGAGTTTTCCTTAACCGACGGTAAACTGAGCTGGAACGTGGTTAACAGTACCGAAAATTCAGCGGGTTGCATTTACAATAAGGGAACTTGTACAATCGGCGGCGGCAACGTTTCATCGGGGCTTTCCTACGACAAGTCAAGCGAACAAACAAAAACTTATTATTCGATTACAAACGACGGTGCGGATGCGTGTAAATTGATTTTGAATAACGGTGTAGTCGAGTCCGTTAACAATAAAGTAGGTACGGTTTCCGGAAACGGTACCGCAATGGATGTCGAAGAAGTTATAAATTCGGGAACAATCGACGGTGCGGGATTTGATTCTGCTTGTACACTGACAAACAACGGCACAATAAAAAACATTGTCGCTAAATGCAGCGTTACCGGTGACGGTGATATAACGGGCGGTACGTTTTCGGGCGATGTAACTTGCAACGGCGACATAACGGGCGGTACGTTTTCGGGCGATGTTTTGTCAAAAGGCTTTATTACGGGTGGTACTTTCAGTGGAGAAGTAACGTGTGCGAACGACCACTTTAAGTCACCTGCCACCACGACGGGAAACGGAAAAGTTACCACTTATCCCGCTTTGATTTTCGATACTTTGGGCGGTTCTAAAGTTGTTTTACAGTTGTGTGACAATGTTAACGGTGTTAAACCGGAAAATCCCGAATTAAGCGGTTATGCGTTCGGCGGTTGGAGCATCGGCGACGATTATACTACCGAGTGGGATTTTGATACCGTTGTTACGGAAAATGTTACTCTGAAAGCCAAGTGGTATAAAATTGTCGAGACAGAGAAAGAATTGAATGACGCCATATCTTCCGGCGAACATTTTATCAGAGTGCCGGTCACAACCGACATTAATTTGACGGAAACGATTGTAATCGATAATCAATATGTCGTTCTTGATGTGCTCGGCGAAATTTACGCTCCCGATAGTGAAACGCACGCAATAAAGGTCAAAAACGGCGGTATATTGACATTAAAGACTGCTTATATTGTATTCGGTGCGGCATATGTTCGCGGGTGTGTCAGTGTAATAGGCTCAACTCTTATTGTTCAATCGGTTTATATAGAATCTGTTTTGGCTTATGATTCAAACGGAAAGAATAGCTCCGTATATTTAGCGTTGGGTCAAAACAAGGAACTGGCAAACAGCGGATTCATTGGAAATTTGACGATGATTAGCGGAACGTTGTATGCAGATGCTCAAATGGTAGGCGATTGCAGTATTTATTCCGAAGCAACTGTTAAACTTAAGGACAGCGACAGTGTTGTTACTGAATTTTTATACGATACAACCAACTGCGGTACAATTGAAGCCGGCGATTTTATCGGAGCTGTGACAAATTGGCAAGAAAGCTCAATTATCAGCGGTATGTATTCTACCGGAACGATAAAAGGCGGAAGTTTTGTTAATGTTGACAATACGCACGGCGTTATTGAGGGTGGAACCTTTACCGGTGACATAACCAACGGCTCAACGGGAGTTGTTAGAGGCGGCGATTTTTCAAGTGCAACGTCGCTTTCCGGCGTTTACACGGTGAACTTTGATTTAAACGGAGCATCGGGTACCGTACCGGCAACACAGTGGCGTGCAAACGCACCCGCAACGAAGCCGTCGGTTAACCCTGTACGTAGCGGCTATATATTTAAAGGTTGGTATAACGGAAGTCAAGAGTATACTTTCACGGAAGATGTTACGGAATCAATTACATTGAAAGCGGAGTTCGGTGAGCCCGAAACATATACGCTTACATATAATTTGGACGGCGGTACCGCAACTAACCCGTCGTCATATACAGTGGAAAGCGGCGATTTTACGCTGAATAATCCCACAAAGGACGGCTTTGAGTTCATAGGATGGAGTGGTACGGATCTTAACGGTGAAAACAATATGTTCGTAACCGTTCCGAAAGGCAGTGTCGGTAACAGAACATATACTGCTCATTGGAAAGAAATTAAGTCGGAAGCACAAACGGTGAGTGTGGAAATTTCGTGGGATTCAATGGAGTTTACATATACCGACGGTGAGTGGAGTACGCAAACACACAGCTATGCAAACGGCAAATGGGACAGTGACGGCGGTAATGTGACAGTTAAAAACAACAGCACTGTCGACATTTCGGCAACGTTTACGATGACGTCCGCCACAGAGGACATCACGGGCGACTTTTCAAAGCAAAGCGTGTTTATTGCGATTAACAACAGCGACAGCTCAAAACTTTCTCTTTCGGGGAAACCGAGCAGTGAAATGACCGGCGTTTCGCTCGGTACAGTCACCGTTTCCGTTAAAAAAATCGTCGGTTGGATTGAAAACGGCTCAAGCAAATATTATTACCGTGAAAACGGCGAAAAGGCGACCGGGTGGTTGGCGTTGAACGGCAACTATTATTATTTGAACCCGAACAGCGACGGTGCAATGGCAATCGGTTGGGTTCAGATTAACGGCGAATACCATTATTTCGGAACCGACGGAATCCGTCAAAACGTACAGTGGAACGGTGAAACATAATCAAACAGCGGTCATAATAAAGTTAAAAAAACAGAACACCCGCTTCGGTTGAACTGCCCCAAATTGTGCAGACAGTATAAAAAAGCCTACTTGATGTAGCAAAT
>CAZTMZ010000027.1:0-13799 GCA_964615315.1 uncultured Eubacteriales bacterium
AACTTGTGTATAGCCTTCCTCATAAAAATGGGCACAAAAAAAGAACCCTCTTTCTCGAGGTATCGGTATTTTATCACACTGTCAAATGCTTGTCAAGTATTTAGACAAATATTTTTATATATACAATATTATTCAGTAAAAATTTCGACGGTTTTTCCGTTCTGTACAGCCTTGATTTTCTTTTAGTGTTCATATATAATTAAAGTATATGGGATGTGGTCAAAATGCTTTTCTTTTATTTAAGTTCAATCGAAACTCAAGAAAGCAAAAACAAATTCGAAAAATTATACAAGCGATACAACGCTATGGTTTATCACATAGCTTATGAACATTTAAACGACAACTATTCCGCAGAGGACTGTCAGCAAGATGTTTTTACGTATTTGGCACAGCATATAGATATCATAGGCGACGACATTGCACATCCCTCCGTCAAAAAACTGATTGCCGTAATTACTCAAGCAAAAGCGATAGACATTTACCGTAAAAACCGCAAGTACACATTCGGAATGTTTGACGATTACTTTTCGGATGACTCGGAAATTACAGACGACGAAACGGAATTTACCGATGCGGACACAATAGATTTAAGCAATGCCGTAAGCTCGCTTCCCGACGAATACAAATATGTTTTTTATTTAAAATATTACTGTGACCTAACGGGAGAAGAAATAAGTGAAATATGCGGTATTTCCCACTCCCTTGTACGAAAGCGTTTAATGTTGGCAAGAAAAATGATTAAAAAGCAGCTTGAGAGGTGATTTTCGTGGACAACATAAAAGCAGCGTGCGAACTGTCAATTCAAAATTGGATTTCCGAATTCCCGGAAGAATTTGCGGAACCCGTTTACAGTAAAAAGCACATAAAAAGAATGAACGTTTTAATAAACAAGATGCGAAACGACACTTATCATCGCTTTACGACGAAAACGGTAAAGGTGTTGTTGATTGCCGCCGTGTTGCTCTCTTTTTTGCTTGTTGCGTTCACTGTACCGACAACGAGAGATTTCATTATCGAGCAGTATGAAAAATACAGTGCTTATATTCTTCTTCAAGGTCATTCGAGTTCGCTTGATTCGGAAATTACGCTCGAATATATTCCGAACGGTTTCGAGCTTACCGAAAAAGATGACGCCGATATTTCTTCCGCCGAAGTATATTATCATTGCGGTGAAAAATTTTTCGTAGCCGAAAAGCACATTTCGAAAGCGAACATTTTCTTTAACACGGAAAGTTATGATTACGAAGCCGTTGTTTGCAACGATATCAAATACACGGTATTTCGAAACAATTCCGGCGGATACGGTATTATATGGAATAAAGACGACCATATTTACACCGTAAGCGGTAACATTTCCGAAGACGAATTGCTTGAAATTGCGAAGCACACAAAATAATTTTAAAAAAATTTAAAAAAAGCGTAACACAACCCCCTTCTGTAACGATAATGTTTATGGAGGGGGTGAATTTTATGAAAAAATCCATAAAGAAAATACTCTGTGTACTTATGGCGGTAATAACGTTGATTTCCGTTACGGTAATTCCGACATCGGCGGCAAATTCGACGGAAATAAATGTTTCGTATGACGATGAGGTTATGCCTTGCTTTGTGTCGATATCAACGCCTACGCTTGCACTTGTAAAAAGCGGATTTAAAGCTACCGCTTCGGCAACATTGACGGCACAATATTCAACGGATTTGATTATTTTCATGTATTTGCAGAGAAAAGAGTCCGGCACCTACAAAACTATTGAATCTTGGGAAAAATCAGGCACCGGAGTATATCTTTCACTTGAAAAAACAGTATCCATCAATATTTTCTACGATTACCGTATTTATGTAATGTTTACCGCGGACAGAGAATCCGTGGCGTATTATGCTTATCCATAATGTTTTTCTCTTGTGGGCCTCGCACCTTCGGGCGCGGGGTTCTTTTTATTTGCAAAACGGTGCTTCGAGAAAAAATCACTAAATATTACAGTGCTGTATTTTTCTCTTTTTATTGATTTTGACAAAAGTGTTTTTTTATATGTTTTTATGTTGACGAAAAAAGCTTTTTATGTTAAAATTTCAAGGACATAGAGAAGGAGTTGAAACAATGTTTAAACGTTACGGTTACAAACAAAAAAACATTGATACCGATATTCCTTTTTCTGTTGTTTGTTCCCAGTGTACAAACGATACGGTAACTTATTTTCACTTTGTTTTTTAACGACGGTTTTGCCGTCGTTATTTTTTTGTAATTTGTGTTCTTCTCACTTGAATAATACAAATTATTATTGTATAATATTCAGTTGATATAAATGAAAGGCTGGTGTGAATTTTGAAAGCTTATTTAATGCTTGAGGACGGCTCTGTTTACGTTGGACAAGCCGCCGGAAAATTCAAAGAAACTGTATGTGAAGTGGTATTCAACACATCAATGACGGGATACGTTGAAATGCTGTCTGACCCGTCGAATGCAGGCTTGGGTATTGTTATGACATATCCTCTTATTGGAAATTACGGTGTATGTCTTGACGATATGGAAAGTGACAGACTCCACCCTGCCGTGCTTTTAGTACATGAGCTTTGTGATGCTCCGTCGAACTTCAGATGTGAAATGACACTTGAAGATTTACTTAACAAATACGACATTCCGTGTATCACACGCCTTGACACAAGAGAAATTGTTATGAAACTTCGTGAAAGCGGTGCAATGAAAGCCATTGTCACCGACGACATTTCGAATAAAGACGCACTTCTCGAAAAAATCAAAGCGTTTAAAATAACCGCAACGGCAACCGATTTCGAGCCCGTTACAATCTCAACGGAAGGTATAAAAACCGCATTTATCGACCTCGGTGCGAGAAAAAGCGCAAGCGAAAGCTTTGCTCAGCACGGCTTTGCCGTTACAAAATTTTCGTCAAAGTTTACGGCTCGGCAAATTCTTGACGGCGGTTTTGAATGTGCCGTTATTTCGACGGGCGTTGAAGATATAAGCGCTTTCGAAAACGTAATTGACGAAATCAAAATACTTACGGACAACGATATGCCTATTTTCGCATACGGACTCGGTCACCAGCTCGTAGCCCTTGCAAACGGCGGCAAAACGGAAAAGATGATAAACGAACACAGAGGTTGCAACTATCCCGTAAGATTTAACGGTAAAGACAAAACGTACATTACCGCACACAATCACGGATACGTTGTAACGCAAGCTCCCGAAAATGCGGAAGTTCTTTGTGTTAACGTAAACGACAAAACAATCGAAGGTCTTTTGTACAAAAACGCAATAACAGTTCAGTTTATCCCTGATTCAAGCAAAGGTCCAAACACCTCTTTCTTATTCGGAGATTTTGCGGCTATGATTAAGGAGGGCAAATAAAATGTTGGATAAAAGCATAAAAAAGGTAATGGTTATCGGTTCCGGCCCTATCATCATAGGTCAAGCCGCGGAGTTTGACTATGCGGGCACTCAAGCTTGCCGTTCTCTTAAAGAGGAGGGCGTTGAGGTTGTTCTCGTCAACTCGAACCCGGCTACGATTATGACCGACGGCGATATTGCCGATAAGGTTTATATAGAGCCTCTTACAATACCCACACTCACAAAAATCATCGAAAAAGAAAAGCCGGACTCACTTCTTCCGTCACTTGGCGGTCAAACCGGTCTTAATCTCGCAATGGAGCTTAATGAGTTGGGCATTCTCGAAAAGAACAACGTTCGTCTTATAGGTATCAATGCCGCATCAATCAAGAAAGCGGAAGACAGACAGGAATTCAAGGACACAATGGAAGCCATCGGCGAACCGTGTATTGAGTCGCTCGTTGTCGAAACGGTTGAAGACGCACTTGAATTTTCGGCTAAAATCGGTTATCCGGTAATCGTCCGCCCGGCATACACTCTCGGCGGTACCGGCGGCGGTATTGCTTATGACGAAGAACAGCTTCACGAAATAGCATCAAACGGTATCCGTCTTTCACGTGTTAATCAGGTTCTTATTGAAAAATGTATTTCCGGCTGGAAAGAAATTGAATTTGAAACAATGCGTGACTCAAAGGGTAACTGTATTACAATTTGTTCAATGGAAAACATCGATCCCGTAGGTGTTCATACCGGTGACTCGATAGTTGTGGCACCCGCACAGACACTTATGGACAAAGAATACGCAATGCTTCGAAATGCAGCTCTTAACATTATAGACGCACTTGACATACAAGGCGGCTGTAACGTTCAGTTTGCACTTCATCCGACGTCATTTAAATATGCCGTTATCGAAGTTAACCCACGTGTGTCACGTTCTTCGGCACTTGCCTCAAAGGCAACCGGTTTCCCGATTGCGAGAGTTGCATCGAAAATCGCTCTCGGCTTAGGACTTGACGAAATTCCGAATGCCGTTACGGGAAAAACTTATGCATCATTCGAACCGACAATCGACTACATTGTTTGCAAGTTCCCGAAATGGCCGTTCGACAAATTCGTTACCGCAAAGAAAACTCTCGGTACTCAAATGAAAGCGACCGGCGAGGTTATGTCTATCGCACGTTCTTTTGAGGCTGCTTTGCACAAGTCACTTCACTCACTTGAAGAAAACAAGGAATCAATTCTTCTCGACTCATTTATTGAAATGAGCAAGGAGGAAATTCACGGACTTCTTTCAAATGTGGACAATCAAAGAATTTACGTAATCGCCGCCGCTATTTTCAAGGGCATAGCACTTGAAGAAATTCACGACATTACAAAAATCGATATGTGGTTCCTTACCAAAATCAAAAATATTGTCGATATGGAAAAAGTTCTTCAATCCGGTAAGTGCGACAGAGAAACGCTTTTCGAAGCAAAGCGTTTAGGTTTTACCGACAGCGTTATCGCCAAAAACGTAGGTACGACAAAGTCTGCCGTTAAACATTTGAGAGAGCTTTGGAACATTAAACCGTCATTCTCCATTGTCGATACATGTGCGGCTGAATTTAAAGCTCAGACTCCGTACTACTATTCGGATTACGGCATCGCAAACGAGGCCGACCCGAAAACCGACAAAAAGAAGATTATGGTTCTCGGCTCCGGTCCCATCAGAATCGGTCAAGGTGTTGAGTTCGACTACTGCTCGGTTCACAGTGTATGGGCACTTAAAAAAGCCGGTTGTGAAGCAATTATAGTAAATAACAATCCGGAAACCGTTTCAACCGACTTTGACGTTTCGGATAAGCTTTACTTTGAACCTCTTACACCGGAATACGTAACAAGCATTGTCGAGCTTGAAAAACCGGACGGTGCCATTGTTCAGTTTGGCGGTCAAACGGCTATCAAACTTACAAAAACGCTTAACGATTTGGGTGTTAAGATTCTCGGTACCGATGCCGACCACGTTGACGCTGCCGAAGACAGAGAAAGATTTGACGAAATTCTCGAATTCTGCGATATAGCCCGTCCTAAAGGACAGACGGTATTCACAACGCAAGAGGCCATTGCCGCCGCACATTCGTTGGGATATCCCGTACTTGTACGTCCGAGTTATGTTCTCGGCGGACAAGGTATGCAAATTGCCGCAAGTGACGAAGATATTATAGAATTTATGGATATTATCACAAGAACGATTCCCGACCTTTCCGAACACCCCGTTCTTGTCGATAAATACCTTATGGGACAAGAGGTTGAGGTTGATGCCATCTGTGACGGCAAAGACATTCTTATCCCCGGCATTATGGAGCATATCGACCGTGCCGGTATTCACTCCGGTGACTCGATTTCGGTTTATCCGGCTGTTACACTTTCACCGAAAGTTCAAAAAGCCATTGTCGATTACACAAAACGTCTTGCTTCCGCTTTGCACGTCATAGGTATGATGAACATTCAATTCATCGTTCTTCGTGAGACTGTTTATATTATCGAAGTTAACCCACGTTCTTCGAGAACTGTTCCTTACATCAGTAAAGTTACGGGTATCCCCGCAATCAGCCTCGCCACACGTGCTATGCTCGGTGAGAGAATTGCCGATATGGGATACGGAACGGGTCTTTACAAGAACAGCGGTTATTATGCTATAAAATATCCTGTTTTCTCATTCGAAAAAATTATCGGTGCCGACACGTCACTCGGTCCGGAAATGAAATCAACCGGTGAAGTTCTCGGTATCTCAACCGACTATAACGAAGCCCTTCTCAAAGCGTTTGAGGGCGGCGGAATTTCGATACCGAAAAACGCAAAGATTATCGTTACGGTACGCGACAAGGACAAGAAAGAGGTTACCGAAATGCTCCGCGAATTCAAGGATTCCGAATTCGAATTCTACGCTACTCCCGGTACTCAAAAGGCACTTACGGAAGCGGGAATCAAATGCAAGGTCGTAAATCCGCTTTCTTCTAAGTCGCCGAACATTATGGATATGCTTCACAACGGAGAAGTTTCACTCATAATAAACACGCCCACACACGGACGTCTTTCCGACCGTGACGGCTTTAAGCTTCGCCGAATTGCCGTTGAATCCGGTACCTCATGTCTTACATCTCTCGATGCTGCTCTCAGCATTATGAGAAGCACCTACATAGTACCTAACGGTCAAATGAGTCTTACGGATATTGCCACTCTTAAAGTATAAGAGAATAATTCCGACATTGTTTTAATATACTGAAAAGTCGAAGCCGAGCTTGTGTACTCGGCTTCGGCATTCTATTCTTTATTACAAAGGAGATGAATTCTTATGGCAGATAATATTATCGACTATGCTTTATTAAATGCTCATAAGGATTTTAATGCCCTTCCTTACTCGAAAATCGACGGGCTTGTTCTTTCGCAGCTTGCTTATTTGAACTATAACGGCATCGTTCCGAATATTGAGAGTAACGAAGACGGTGTTTTGCTTTCGCAAGTTGCCGAAAGCAAAGATTACGAAGCTGTTTTTCCTTTGGAAAGAACGGCAGAACGAAACAAAAGGTTGCTTAATGCCGTCGCATACAGTAACCGATACGGCAAAATCAAAGTAAATTACTGCGAAGATATTTTCGATCCCGAAAAAGAAACTCAATTTTATGCGGTTACTTTTATTTTGCCCGACGGGAATGCTTGCATTGCTTTTCGCGGCACCGACGCAACAATTACGGGCTGGAGAGAAAATTTCAATATGCTTTTTATGTCCCCCGTTTCTTCACAGAAACACGCCGTTAAGTATGTCGATAACGTTGCGAAAAAAATCGACGGTAATATTTACCTTATGGGACATTCAAAAGGCGGAAATCTCGCTATCTATGCGGGAACAAAATGTCACAGTCTTGCAAAAAGCAAATTCATTGAAATTCAAAGTTATGACAGTCCGGGATTTACAAAAGAGTTTATCGAATCCGAAAAATATATTCAAACCGAAAAAATAATTTCCAAATTTATTCCCGAAGAATCAATGGTCGGCGTTATTTTGAACGATAACAGTAACTGCCGAATAATCAAAAGTGACGGTTCCGGAGCTATGCAGCACGATCCGTTTTTATGGCAGATTGACATCGAAAACAATGATTTTACAGACGGTGAAAAGCTCTATTTGTCATCGCAGTTTTTCGATGCGACTTTTAACGATTGGGTAAACAACGCCAAGCCTTCTCACCGCGAGCAGTTTATTGATGCACTGTTTCGTATGGTTGATGCCGCAAATTCCGAAAACGCAAAGAGTTTTTCGGAGTTGTCCGAAAATATCAAGAACAATTCTTCGGCGTTTTACGAGAATTTAAAAGAATTGGATCCCGAAACAAGAAATCTTATTCTCAAGGGCTTCGGCAAGCTTCTTTCAACCGTTAATAAGAATTTAAAATCCGCCCCTAAATATTTTTGGGAAGATACGGCTAAAAAGCTGAAAGAATTAGGTCAAAAGCAACCTAAAGACAATAATTGATATTGAGTCAGTTCGAAACCATCCTGACATTAAATAAAACTACGGAGTGATAAAAATTGAATAAAAAGAAAACTGTTTTTGTTGTTTTGGCGGCGGTTATCGCCGCAATATACGCGGGGCTGACATACGTTTCGGCTGTTGTGGGAATTGCCTACGGCAGCATACAGTTCCGTTTTTCAGAGGCACTTACGATTTTACCCGCACTTACGCCTGCCGCCATTCCCGGACTTACAATAGGATGTCTTATTTCAAATTTCACAAGTCCTTACGGTATAGTCGACATAATATGCGGTACGTTTGCGACATTTTCGGCTGCAATATTATCGTATTTAACACGCAAAATTAAATTTAAAGACTTACCGCTTCTTTCCGCACTGTTCCCCGTTATTACAAATTCGGTGATCGTCGGACTCGAAATTACTTTACTTATGCCGGAAGGCTTTAAATTGACTGCATTTCTTATTTCCGCATGTCAGATATGCCTCGGAGAAGCGGTCACTGTTTTCGGTTTGGGGCTTCCCCTTTACAAAGCATTGCGAAAGACTAAAGCGGACAGATTTTTTTAATATGCGTGTAACTTTCTAAACTTTAACAAAACAAAATAAACACTTACTTTTTTTGAAAATACCTATCGGTGATAAACTGATAGGTATTTTTATTGAATATGGAAAAAAAATGTGCTAAAATAGTTTTATATTTAAAAATCGGGGGTGTTTTTATGGCAAAAATTATCGTTGCCGACGACGAACAACTGATTCGCAAGCTTGTCTGTGATTTTCTTAAAAGGAATAATCATATTGTTTTGGAAGCGGAAAACGGCGCACAGGCACTTTCGCTTTTCAAAGAAAATTCCGACGTCAATCTGCTTATTCTCGACATTATGATGCCCGAAATCGACGGTTGGGAGGTAACAAGGGAAATCAGAAAGACTTCCGACACTCCGATACTGCTGCTTTCGGCAAGAAGTCAGGAATTTGACCAACTTGAAGGATTTGAAGCCGGTGCGGACGATTATGTGACAAAGCCGTTCAGTCCCGCCCTTTTAATGAAAAGAGTCGACGTTTTGCTTAAACGCACCGCAAGACTTCCGATTGAAGTTAAGAAAAACGATTATATGGGACTTGTAATCGACCGTGACGCACACGAAGTATTTCTTAACAAAAACGAAATTATGCTCACCGCAAAAGAATTTAAAATTTTGCTGAAATTAGTTGACAATATCGGCAGAGTTTACAGCAGAGAACAACTTCTTGACGATATTTGGGGATTTGATTATTTCGGTGATACAAGAACGGTTGATTCTCACGTTGCACGTCTTCGCACTAAATTAGGCGAATGGGGAAACGAGCATCTCAAAACCGTTTACGGTGTCGGATATAAAATTCAGGAAAGTGATGAAAATGACTAAAGAAAAACGAAAAGGGCTCAGCATAAGAACAAAAATGTTCCTTGAAATTTCCGCTATTTTTCTTATTGCCGTTCTTATCATATTATTTATAAATACGAATTATATCGACGACATTTATTTATATAACGAACAGCAAAAGTTAAAAAGCGTCGCGGCGTCTCTTGATAAAATCGACATTTCATCCGGCTCGTATTTCGGAACGCTTAATTATCTTGAAAGCGAAAACAATATTTCGATTGATGTTTTCGACTCCGACGGAAGTCCGGTTTATTTGAGTACGAAAAACGTTTCGGGAAACGGTGTAACGATATCCGTACTCGAAACAAAGCCGCAAAGCGACAACTCCGTTATCGAAATTTACGATATTGACGGCAGACAGTATATGGTTTTGAAAAAGCAGCTTTCATACGGCGGCGAGCTTGAAATTTACAGTTATAAAGGTAATATTGACGTAAATGCCGATATTGCAATGGCTTTGACTTGGATTTCGCTTATTATTATTTTAACCCTAAGCTTGATTTTTGTCTTGATTTACACAAGAAAGTTCACAAAACCGCTTATCAAAATGAGCGAGGTTACGGAAAAAATGTCCAATATGGACTTTTCACAAAAGTGCAAGTCACGTTCGCACGACGAAATCGGTATTCTTTCGGAAAGCATTAACAACCTTTCCGATTCGCTTGACAAAACACTGACGGATCTTAACGAAAAAAACCGTCAGCTCAGCGACGATATAGAAAAGAAGCAAACGCTTGAACAACTGAGAAAAGAATTCATTTCAAGCATTTCTCACGAATTAAAGACTCCCATCGCGATTATTAAGGGATATGCCGAAGGTGCACAGATGATGCTTGACATGGGTGACCGTAACGGTGTCAGTGAGTACTGCGACGTTATAGTCAAAGAAAGCGATAAAATGAACAATCTCGTTCACGAACTTCTTGAACTTTCACGGTATGAGTTAGGCGATTCGAGATTGGATATCGAAAAATTCGACCTTAAATCGTTTATTGATGACTATACAAACACGGAAAAACTCGTTTTTGAAGAATACGGAATTACTTACAGTCAAGATATCGCTTCGGGTATTATCTGCCAAGGCGATTTTGTCAAGCTTTCGATGGTGTTAAACAACTATGTTTCAAACGCCGTCGTTCATGCAAGCGGCAAAAAATCAATTCATATTTTCTGTGAAGAATTCGACAGAATTGTTCGTGTAAAAGTTTTCAACAGCGGTGAGCATATAAGTGATGAAGATATTGATAAAATATGGAAATCTTTCTACCGTGCCGACAAATCTCTTTCGCGAAAAGAAGGAAGGTACGGACTCGGACTTTCTATTGTAAGTGCTATACAAAATCTTCACGAAACCGATTACGGTGTCGAAAACACCGAAGACGGCGTTGTTTTCTGGTTTGACATAAAAAAAGTAATCGAATAAGTCTTTATTACAAAGTAAAACTACCCGAAAAGCTCTTTTTCGGGTAGTTTTTTTCGTTGATTTTTTTAATATTTATTTAAGTGCGTAGCCGTAAATTACAACAAAATGGAAGATTGAGCCGATAATTACAAAAAGGTGGAATATTCCGTGAAAATATTTCTTCTTTGAACCTATACCGTAAATTATCGCACCTACGGTGTAAGCCACGCCGCCGCCTACTAAAAAAGCAATCGCAATTGTCGGCAAAAACTCCGTCAAAGTTTTTAAAGAGATAAGAACCATCCAACCCATAGCGAGATACAGCGTCATTCTGAGTCCCTTTGTTTTGTTAAACGTTGTAAAGGTCAACGGAATTCCCACTGCTACAGCTGTCCACGCAACAATTAAAATTACAAGACCGAGCGTTTTGTTACTCGGAATTATTCCGAGTACGGCAAGAGGAGTTATCGTTCCCGCTATCATCGGGAAAATCATGGCGTGATCAACCATTCTCATGGCTTTTTTGCCGCGATTGGGACGTAACGCATGGTAAACCGATGAGCACGAATACGTTCCGATCATAGAAATGCCGTATATTATGCTAACGATTATACAGTCAATTCTTCCGATGATTATTGACTTTATCAAACAAACAACAAGGGCTATTACAGCCAAGCCGCCGCCGACCATGTGAGTAATTGAATTAAACCAGTCTTCCCCTCTCGAATAATTTGCAAGTTTTATAGAATCGAGTTTGCTCATAAAAAATCCTCCCGAAAATCACATTTCACTTCGTCCGCTGTTATGTTCATTTCTTATAAAAAGGCAGAAGGGAGCCTATAAACAGACACCCTCAAACACAGATTTATTTTTTCTTTTTACCGAAAAAACCTTTTTTCTCGTCGCCTAAATTTTCCGATGCTCCGAATTCCGCGGCAAGTGCTCTTATGAGTTCGGCTTGCTTATCGGTAAGCTTTTTGGGAATATCCACGATAATACGAACAAGCTGGTCGCCTTTACCGATACCGCTTCGGCTTTGAATACCACGTCCGCGAAGTTTAAACACGTCGCCCGGCTGCGAACCCGCCGGAATTGTATACTCAACATTACCGTCAAGAGTCGGCACTTGAATTTTACAACCGAGAGCAACCTGCATAAATGTAACGTGTGCATCGTACCAAACATTATATCCGTCACGTTCAAAGAACGGGTGCGGACGAACATTGACAACAATATTAAGGTCACCCGTAGGTCCGCCGTTTACTCCCTTATTACCTTGACCGCGTACCGTTATTATTTGACGGTCGTCAACGCCTGCGGGAATGTTAATGTCAAGCTTAACACTTTTACGTACTCGCCCTGCTCCACCGCATTTTTTACAGGGATTGTCGATTATTGTGCCTTTACCGTTACACTTTGAACACGGTTTAGTTGACTGAATTACGCCGAAAGGAGTTCTTTGCTGAACCGTTACTTGACCGCGTCCGTTACATTCGGGACACGTTTTCGGTGAGTGACCGCTTTGGCAACCGCTTCCGTGACATTCTTCACACGTTTCGATTCTCATAGTGTCGATCGTTCTCGGACAGCCCTTTGCCGCTTCTTCAAACGAAATCGTAACGCTCGCTTGAGTGTCACTGCCGCGCTGAGCAGCATTGGGGTTGGCTCTGCCACCGCCGAAGCCACCGAAACCGCCGCCGAAAATCGAACCGAAAATATCGTTTATGTCAAAATCCATTCCGTCGCCGAAGGGACTGCCGTATCCACCGCCCGCACTGTAATTGGGATCAACACCCGCATGGCCGAAGCGGTCGTAACGCGCCTTCTTTTCGCTGTCGGAAAGAACTTCGTAAGCTTCATTGGCTTCTTTAAACTTTTCTTCAGCTTCTTTATTATTGGGATTCAAGTCCGGATGATATTTCTTAGCCGTTTTTCTGTACGCTTTTTTTATTTCGTCGTCAGAAGCGGATTTATCAACACCGAGGACTTCGTAATAATCTCTTTTTTCTGCCATAAGTATCTCCAAACAAGGTTAGGCAGAGTTGCCTCTGCCTTTTACCTTAAAATTAGTTGTTGTTATCAACATCTTTGAAATCGGCATCATAATAGCCGTCACCGTTCGGTGCCGATCCCGTTGTTCCGGCTGCATCCGCACCGTTTGCTTGTGCTTGTGCTTGAGCCGCTTTATAAAGCTCTTCGGAAACTTTATAGAACTGTTGTGTAAGCTCTTCTTGTTTTGCCTTGATTACTTCGATATCCTCACCCTTAAGAGCTTCTTTAAGTGCATCAATCTTCGTTTGAAGGTCAGTCTTATCCGTGTCGGAGAATTTGTCGCCCTCGTCGGCAAGAATTTTTTCACATTGATATACCATTTGGTCGGCAGCGTTTCTTGTATCAACAGCTTCCTTGCGTTTCTTATCCTCTTCTGCGAATTTTTCGGCTTCTTGAACTGCCTTTTCGATGTCGTCCTTTGACATATTCGTTGAAGATGTGATGGAAATCGACTGTTCCTTGCCTGTACCCAAGTCTTTTGCGGATACGTTTACGATACCGTTGGCATCAATGTTGAACGTAACTTCGATTTGAGGAGTGCCGCGACGTGCGGGAAGAATTCCGTCAAGGTGGAACACACCGAGAGTTTTATTATCTCTTGCGAATTCTCTTTCGCCTTGAAGAACGTGAACCTCAACAGATGTCTGATTATCTGCGGCTGTTGAGAAAATTTGGCTCTTCTTTGTCGGGATTGTTGTGTTTCTTTCGATGATTTTTGTGTTAATTCCGCCCATTGTTTCAATACCGAGTGAAAGCGGAGTAACGTCGAGAAGAAGAAGTCCTTCAACTTCACCGCCGAGAACACCGCCTTGAATTGCGGCACCGACTGCTACACATTCGTCGGGGTTAATGCCCTTGAAAGGCTCTTTGCCCGTAAACTTTTTAACTGCTTCTTGTACAGCCGGAATTCTCGAAGAACCGCCGACCATAAGAATTTTGTTAAGTTGTGACGGTTGAAGACCGGAGTCGGAAAGAGCTTGACGTACAGGTCCCATTGTTGCTTCAACAAGGTCTGCTGTCATTTCGTTGAATTTTGCTCTTGTAAGAGTTGTTTCAAGGT
>CAZTMZ010000028.1:0-13424 GCA_964615315.1 uncultured Eubacteriales bacterium
GAAGTCGCTTGACGAAGTTATCAACAAGCTTCACTCTTTCGATCTTGACCTCAGATCCGAAGACGAATAATTTGATTTTTCAACAAAGGAGTGATTTCAAATGGCAGGTACCAGAAAGCTTGGCAGAGCCAGCGACCACCGCAAGGCGATGCTCAGAGGTATGGTTACTTATCTCTTGGAGAAAGGCAGCATTGAAACCACCGTCACTAGGGCAAAGGAAGTTCGCTCAATGACTGAGAAGATGATCACTCTCGGTAAGGAAGCAACACTTCACAACAAGCGTCAGGCTCTTGCATACGTCACCAAGGAAGACGTTGTTAAGAAGCTTTTTGACGAAATCGGCCCGAAGTATAAGGACGTTAACGGCGGATACTGCCGTATTATCAAAACAGGTCCTCGCCGCGGAGACGCAGCAGAGATGTGCATCATCGAACTTGTTTGATAATACAACGGTTGGCGAAAAGCCCAACCGCAAAAAAACAGGCTTCGTCCCGCTTCACTGAAGCGGCGGCGGTATGATAAAATTTTTCTCCCACCGAAAGGACGCGTTCGCGGTCTTTTCGAGTGGGAGTTTTTTATAAGCTGACGAGAGCCGAACCCAACACGGTTTTTTAAGGTATATTTTCGCCAATTCTGCGTTGAAAATCCTCGCAATGCGTTAGCATTGCCTGCGGTTTTCGCCTTGCCTTGACAAAAATCTTCTCTTAAAAAACTGCTCGCACCCGAAGGATTTGATTTTTTTCTGCAACGCTGCGTTTCTTTGACGAAAGCATATTGTCGTATGGTAAGGCAAAAAGCGGCGCAGTGTGCGGAAAAACAGATTTTTCGGGCGTATTGAGTTCGACTCTCATCAGCTTAAGCTGACGAGAGCGAAAGAAAGGCGGCTTTTTGAGCCGCCCTTTTTTGCAATGTTTTGTTTTTCTGTCAATAAACGGCGTTGTGCGCCGCTTCGTATAAGGCACCGTATTGTTCGTAATATCCCCTGTCGGTAAAGGCGAAAACGCTGTTCTCGTCGCCGAGAACCATTTCCGGAAGGTTGATTAGCAAAAAGCAGAAGAAAAACATTGCCGCGACTGCCATCACCCATTGCCAAACCGTCGGGCGCGGCTTTTTTGAAAAGAAGAGCTCTTTCGCGAGCCCGACGACCACAGGCAAGAAGCCAAACAGCGAAGTAACGAGCCCCGGCGAATAGAGGGTGTTCATTCCGAACTCACCGAAGGTCTTCATTGAGGTGACGCCGATTACAACATGAATGACAACCTCGAACGCGGAGAACAGCATTACCGCAATGCCCGCAGGCTTGCGAAAGCCCCAAAATTTGAGAACAACGCAGCCGAGAACAACGCCGCCGAAGTTTGTTATCATGTCGGTCAGCCGATTCATGGGATAGCGGCTGAGTATCGAAGAGCCGTGGTCAATATTATAGGAATAATGAAGTCCGCCGGGGAAGACCCATTCTTCCAAAACGTGAAGAACAAGAACGATTATCGCAAGGGTGCAAAAAATGTTTATCATGTCCCAATCTTTTCGGTTTTTCCAAATCTTTGCCGCGAGAACCACGGCGATGCCCGCCATCACATAAAGCCAGACGGAAAGCCAGATATTGATTATGTTTTCCATTTTATTCAGTTCTCCTTTCTTTTTGGAACGAACGGCAAATACAGATAGCTTTCGTATTGCCCGCCCGAATAGATTCGGTGTTTGCCTTTGTTGTGATCTTTCGGAAGCTCTGCGGTTGAAACGTCGCTGCCCGAGAACATTTCCGCCCCGCCTATTGTATACATTTCGGGTCTTTCGCCGGGCATATAAGTGAACCCCTCTTTCGGAAGCTCGATTTTTGCCATCTTCAGCTTGAAAGGTCCCGTCCAAAGCTTTTTCGTTTTGTAAGCGGAAACGGTGAGACGCAGCTCGTCTCCTTTTTTGAAAAGCAGTCCCATCGGCCAGATGAGAATATCCAACGGGACGACCTCGCCGGGGACGAGCTTTTCTTCTTTTTCCATGCTTTGGCGCGGGTTTTCTTCGGTGCTTCTTTCTTTGTCGAGCGCGCGAAGGGAAGCTCTGATATATCCTTTTGCGGACATATCCATGCCCGGACCGAGGGTGTATTTATACTTGAATCCCGAGGGGCGGCGCTTTTCAACGGTCACATAAAGATCCATGTCGTCATGCTCCCGAGCCGCCACCCAGAGTCGCAGCTTCATGTATCCTGTGATTTCGCTGTCCTCGCGAAGCTTCGTTTTGAAAACGACCTTTCCGCCTTTGTCGGAGTTATATTCCAGAAATGCTTCTTTTGAAACAGGCGCGGTTTCGAGCGAGCCTTTTTCCGCGTTGAGATAGAGCTTTTTGTAGTTCGTTTCGGGAATCGGAAAATCGCTTTCAACGCGGTCAACTATATCCTTGCCGCCGGGGTTGAGAACGCTGACTCTGACGGGCGGCGTTTTTTCCCAACCGTTTTCTTCGTCTTTGAGATAGCGATCGAAGAAGCGGCGAAGCTCTTGTGTGTGAGCGGCGTTGTAATAATCGTCCCATTCACCTGTGTTGTGAATGCGCAACCACTTGTTTTCGCTGCTTATTCTGCGATAGCCTTCAATGCTGCCATAGGTGTGGATTGGGTTTGTGTAACTTGCAACGACATAGGCGGGAACGTTGATTTTTTCAAGCTCGGCTTCTTTGTCGCGCCAGTAATCGTTCATGACAGGGTTTTCCTTCATGACGGAGATGCAATCTTCGATTCCGCCGTTTTGAGTCGAAGCGAAGGAGTCCGAAAGCATTTTGATAAATTCAGGCATCATGACTCCGCCGCGCGTTCCGATTTCGCGATAGCAGTCGGCGAGTCCTTCCCAGGGCGCTATCGCGGCGAGATGCGGCGGTTGTTGCGCAGCCACAAACCATTGAGAAATTGCGAGCCACGAGTTTCCGCTCATGCCGACTTTGCCGTTTGACCAGCTTTGACTCGCCGCCCATTCAATGATGTCCGCGCCGTCGCGACCGTAGTCGCTTCCGAAAAAGAGAATGACTCCTTCGGAGTTATAAGCGCCGCGAACGTCCGGGTTTATCACGGCGTAGCCATGCTCGCACCAATAAGCTGGGTCGGGACCTTCGAATTTTTGCAGTCCCGACGTCGCTTCCATCGGAACGCCGGCGTGATTCGGGGTGTCGTCCAACCACTGCGTTCCGATCTCTTTGCCGTAAGGACTCATCGCCATAATGGCGGGGTGTTTCTCCTCATCGGCGGGGCGAAAAACGTCGGTATAGATTGTTGTGCCGTCGCGCAAAACCACGGAGACGTCACGTTCGAGAATGATATCGCAGGACAGAGGGCGATAGCCCTTAAGGCGAATGCTGCCTTTTTTCAAAAGAACGGTTTCTGGCTTGAAGCCTGTGTATCTTGCGCCGGGCGCGGTCACGGGGAGCGCAGAGCGGACAGGAACCGTCAAAGCCTTTCCGTTTTTATCCTGCAAAACAACAGTTCTTTTTTTCATTGGCAAAACCTCCTGAAAATATTTTTTCGATACTATTGTATCACAGCGGTTTTTGTGATACAATAGTAGGAGAAAAAGTGCTACATATCCCCGAAAGGTTGTAGCGAAAGGAGCGTATCCATGAAAAAAGCAGTTAAACTTTGGCTCTCGGTGTGGCTGTATTTGATGATTTTGGTGAGCGGAATCATAATAGGCGCGACGATATGTAATTGGCGGGTGTGGGGCTTGCAAGAAAAAGTGTTTGCCGCCGCAACGGCGTTGTTGCCGTTCCATGTTTTGGAAGAATGGTATTTCCCCGGCGGGTTTCACACCATGTATAATCTGATGGCAAAATCAAACTGTCCCGATCGCTATCCGATGAATCAACTGAGCGATATGCTGACAAACTTCATCGGCGTTGTTTTCGGGTGCATTGTTTTGGTCTTGGGCGTCAATCCGTTTTTCTGTGTTATGCAGCTGTTTCTTTGCGCCGCGGAGGTGTTCGGTCATTTTTCGGGCGGGATTTATCTGTATCGAAAATTTAAAAGCAAGGGAAAACGAACGATTTACAGCCCGGGAATGGCGACCACTGTTTTCGGATATATTCCGGTCGCGGTCGGAATCATCGTTTCGTTTTTCACCCGGTCTGCACCGAGCGGCGCACAGTGGTTTCTTGCTCTTTTTTGCGGAGTGATTTTGGGCGGTGTTTCCCTGAACTTACCGGAAAAGCTGTTGAAAAGCGAAAACACTCCCTATGGCTTTACCTGGGGTGACGGATACTTGAGCAAATACACGAAAGCGGAGAACGAAAATGTATCATATCAGCAATGACAAGCGCGCCGCGCAATCGGCGAATCTCATATACAAAGGGCTGCTGCAATGCCTTGAAAAGAAGTCGTTCGACCAAATCACCGTGACCGATGTTCAAAAAGCCTCCGGCGTTGCGCGAACAACGATCTACCGCTGCTTCGATAATCTTTCGGACATTCTTTACTGGCGCTGCGACCGCTGCTTTTTGGAGGCGCTTCACGCCGTTGCGCCGCCGGACGTTCCAAACGAAGCGAAGCTTGCGGAGGGTTATTTCTCCTACTGGACAGAGCACTGCGATATTTTGAAGCTGCTCATCGACATCAACCGCCAGGACATCATTTATGCCTGTCACATGAAAAACGCAAAAGCACTCGAAGAGTCATACGGAAAGCTTCCGGGGCTCGACGAGGTCAACGCACGCTACTTCATGGCTTTGAGAACGGGCGTGACCATAAGCGTTTTGAAAGCGTGGCTTGACGGCGGCTGCACGGAAAGCGCGAACGAGCTTTCGAAAATTTTAAAAGACCAGTTCACCCGTTTCCTTTCGGCGTTTTTGCCGTGACGCGGTTTTGCTTGATTGACAAGGTTGACGGTTTGTGATATCATGACCTCGAACGGCGTTGGGTGAGCCCAAAGCCAAAACGAAAAAGGAGAAATTATTATGCCTTATATT
The DNA here is from genome assembly GCA_964615315.1 of uncultured Eubacteriales bacterium. Classification (GTDB taxonomy): domain Bacteria; phylum Bacillota; class Clostridia; order Oscillospirales; family Acutalibacteraceae; genus Fimenecus. The sequence continues at coordinate 4,945 of CAZTMZ010000028.1, forward strand.
GAACTCAAAACCACCGAAAGCGTTTCCGAAGAAAAAGAAAAAGCCCTCAAAGCGGCGTTCGGAAAAGCGATAGAGTGCTTCCCCGGAAAGACCGAAAGCTGGCTGATGGTGAACATTGTTCCGGAGCAGAAGATGTATTTCAAGGGTAACAACGACGCCGGTTGCGCCATGGTCTCTGTTGACCTTTTGGGTCAGGTTTCTTCGTCCGCGTCGGAAAAAATGACGGCGAAGCTTTGCTGTGTGCTTTCAAGCGAGCTCGGTCTTTCGCCCGACAGGGTCTATGTCAAGTATTCTGGCTTCGCGGACTGGGGCTGGAACAACGGAAATTTCTGATGGAAGAGAACGAATATTACGGTGAGCTCTATGACCGCGCTTTTCGCATTCTCGGAAACAAAACGCCGCTCGGTCGTGACTGCGGTGTGCTTTGCGAAAGGCGTTGTTGTCGGGGTGACGAAAAAACCGGAATGCTGCTTTTTCCTTTTGAAAGCACCGACCTGGCCGTTACGAAAGGAAACAGCTTTCGCCTTGCCGTTTGCGGCGGCGAATGCAATCGCGAAAAGCGACCGCTTTCGTGCAGACTTTTCCCCTTCTTTCCCTGCGTTGACGAAAAGGGTGCGGTTGTCGTTTCGCTCGATTACCGCGGCTTCGGCGTTTGTCCGCTCGTTGAAAACGCAAAGGACGTTCGTTTCAGCCGCCGCTTTTTGCACAGGGTGAAACTTGTCGGCGAACTGCTCGCGAAAGACGAAAACTGCCTTTCCTTCCTTCGGGAGGTTACGAAAGAAATTGAACTTGAAAAAGCGTTAAAATTTTCTCCGCTGTCTTGAAAAGCGGAGAATTTTTTGGTATATTATTGTATGTTCAATCTTTACAGCGGAAAGAAGATAATGAAGATGTTTAAAACCGGTTTTGATAACGACAAATATATAAAAACGCAGTCCGAACAGATAAGAAAGCGCATATCGCGCTTCGGCGGAAAGCTCTATATGGAGTTCGGCGGAAAGCTTTTCGACGACAACCACGCTTCGCGCGTGCTCCCCGGTTTCGCGCCCGACAGCAAGTTGAAAATGCTTCTTGAATTGAAGGACGAAGCGGAGATAGTTATCGCCGTCAGCGCCGGCGCGATTGAGAGCAAGAAGCTTCGCGGCGACCTCAATATTTCCTATGACATGGAGGTTCTTCGCCTCATTGACCTTTTCAGAAGCGTCGGTCTTTTTGTCGGTTCGGTTGTTATCACTCAATATTGCGGTCAGGAAAGCGCGGATCTTTTCAAGCAGAAACTCTGTTCTCTCGGCGTTCCCGTGTTCCTGCATTATAAAATTGAAGGCTATCCTTCAAACGTTAAAAAGATAATCTCCGAAAACGGTTACGGAAAGAACGAATATATCGAAACGACGCGCCGCCTTGTTGTTGTGACCGCGCCGGGACCCGGAAGCGGAAAGATGGCGACCTGCCTTTCTCAGCTTTATCACGAGCACCTTCGCGGAATTGAGGCGGGCTACGCAAAATTTGAAACGTTCCCGATTTGGAACCTTCCGCTCAATCATCCGGTCAATCTCGCTTACGAAGCGGCAACCGCCGATTTGAACGACGTCAATATGCTTGACCCGTTCCATCTTGACGCTTATAACGTTAAAACGGTGAACTATAACCGCGACATCGAAATTTTCCCCGTGCTTTCCGCAATGTTCGAAAACATCTACGGAAAGTCGCCGTATAAATCTCCGACCGACATGGGTGTAAACATGGCGGGCTATTGCATTTTTGACGACGAAGCTGTTTGCGCCGCGGCGAAGCAGGAAATCATTCGCCGCTATTACAAGGCTCTTTGCGACCGCAGAAAGGGACTCGAGGTTTCGAAGGAGATTGAAAAGCTCGAACTGCTTTTGAGCAAGGCGGGAATTTCCACGGCGGACAGAAAGGTCGTTGCCGCCGCGAACGAAATCGCCGAACAGACCGGTGCTCCGGCGGCTGCAATTGAGCTTGCGGACGGAAAAATACTGACCGGAAAAACGAAGCAGCTTCTCGGCGCTGCGAGCTCGCTCATTCTTAATTCGCTGAAATATCTCGCAAAAATCGAAGACGAGGTTGAGCTTCTTCCCGCCGACCTGATTGAACCGGTTCAAAGCCTCAAGGTCAACTATCTCGGAAGCCGAAACCCGAGGCTTCACGTTGACGAAATTCTGGTTGCCCTTTCGGTTGCCGCCGCAACGAACATCAACGCCGCGAAGGCTCTTTCCTTCCTGCCGATGCTCAAGGGCGCTCAGGTTCACTGCTCGGTCATTCTTTCGGGCACGGACAGCATGATTTTTTCGAAGCTCGGAATTGACCTGACAACCGAACCCGATTACGAAAACGAAAACCTTTATCATCTTTAATAACCCGAAAAAAACGCTCCACCGAAAAACTCGGTGGAGCGCGTTTTTGTTTGTGTGCTGTTATGCTACGTCTGCCGGAGGTTCCGGAATATCGGGAGCCGGCATACCGATCCATACATCGTGGAAAATGTACTTGATGTAAGACCAGATTGACTTCAGGAACTCATAAAAAAGTTCCGCCATGGTTTTGTGGACTTCTTCCTCATCACCGGCGTCGTCTTCAACAATCACGGGTGCGTCGGCAACAACTTCGTCTTCGGCGAAAACCGAGAACGCAGCGCCGAACACCGGAACGGCAAGAACGAAAACAAGAGCGAGAGCAATGATCTTTTTAAGTGTTTTGTTCATATTGGGTCCTCCTTAAAAAAAATACCGACGGCCAGACCGACCGGCGCGAAACGACCGGCGGAAAGCCTTACCTAATAATTATAACGGCTGAAAGCGTGCAAGTCAAGAATTTTTATAATTTTCTTTTATCGTTAACGATATTTAACCGTTATCTCGGCGCTTTTTCTTCCGAAAAGCTCGCGCGAATTGACTGTCTTTCCGCAAAGGATGACATAAGTTGCGCTTCTTTCGCCGCTCTTTCCCTTGTCGGAAAGGGTCAGCTCGGTTCCGCTTTTCGTTCTTGCAACCTCGCAAAACGTGTCGCCTTCTTTTTTTGAAAGGACGTAAAAATCGACCCCGGCAACCATTCTGAATTCAAAGCTGACCTTTTTGAAAAGGCCGCGCTTGACGTTGATAATTTCGGTGCTGTCAATGCAAACGAAGCATTCCTCTTTGCCTGTGTTGCTGAAAACGCGTGCGCCGCGCTCGTCTTTGACAAAGCTTTGAACGTTGTAATAATAGACCTGGCCGGAAACGGCGGTGTCGTCGGTAAAGGAAAGCGCGGTTTTGTCCGTTTCGCCGCGGGGAACCGATTCGTTCATCTCTTCGAGGCGGCGGTTAACAACATAGCCGAGGGCGTTTTCGTCCTTTTCCCAACTGACGCAAACTTTGCCGAAGGAAGGGCTTTTAATGCTCTTGATGTTGACGGCGGGGATGGAAGAAATGTTCACTTCGCGCGGCGAACCTTTTTTTGAAAGGGGGCGAAGCTTGTTTTCAATCTCCTTGAGCGCGTTGATTCGATATTGATAAACGCCGTCGCGATCCTCTCTTTTGCAGGTGAACGACGTTTTGTCAGCTGTGACGGAACCGATTTTGACAAACTTGTCCTTTTCGCGGTCATAGCGTTCGATGTTATAACCCGTGGCTTCGTTCACCTTTTTCCAGCTCAGTTCGACCGTTCGTTCGTCCGTGACGTCGGCAAAAACGATTTCGGGCTTTGTTTTCATTATGTCCTTAGCCATTCGCTGACAGCTCCTTTTTCAATAAGTGTTCTTTCGCCGTTATAAAAGCTTTGCGCTCTCTTTGTCAAGATAGATAACGGCGTCGCTGTGACGTTGAAGAACGGAAGCCGGACATTGAGGCGTAACTTCGCCTTTTATCATTTTGAAAACGGCGTTCGCCTTGCTTTCGCCCGTCGCGATGAGAATGATCTTCTTTGCGCGCATGATGTCGCCGATTCCCATTGTGAACGCGAAGGCGGGCATTTTTCCGTCCTTAAAATACTTGCTGTTTGAGTCAATGGTGCTTTGGGTGAGCTTGACCTTGAACGGTCCGTCCGAAAAGCTTTCCGACGGTTCGTTAAAGCCGATGTGACCGTTCGTTCCGATTCCGAGAAGCTGAATGTCAATTCCGCCCGAAGAGGCAATCTTTTCCGAATATTCGCGGCAGTTCTTTTCGCTTTCGCCTTCGTCACCCGAAAGGAAGTTGACCTTTGAAAAATCGACGTCCGTTTTTCCGAAAAGGTTGTCCTTCATGAAATAAAAATAGCTGTTTTCGTTTTCGCGGTCAAGACCGCAATATTCGTCGAGGTTAAAGGTTGTGATATCCTTAAAGCTCACTTCGTTGTTTTCGTAAGCTTCGATCATTCGCTTGTAAGTTTCAACAGGCGAAGCGCCGGTTGCGAAGCCGAGAACGCAGTCGGGCTGTTCGCGAACTTTGTTGATGATGATTGACGAAACCGCCTTTGAAATTTCAAAAGCGTTGTCCATAATAATAACTTCCATCGTTTTCCCGTCCTTTTAAAGAATTACAAATAATGATACCATAAAAAGCGCCAAAATACAAGTGTTGGCGTCTCACCTCGCGGAAAGAACAACGGTGATGTCGTTGACGTTTGTTCCGGTTGGACCGGTGATGATGAGGTCGCCCGCGGCTTTCAGCGCGTGGTAGGAGTCGTTTTCTTCGAGGGCGAGCTTCGGGTCAATGCCCGCGCGGAGAATTTTGAAAAAGGTTTCTCCGTCGGCGAAGCCCCCGGCGGCATCGGTCGGGCCGTCGGTTCCGTCCGAGCCGACAGAAGCGAAAGCGAGAGAGTTTTCTCCCCTGAGGGCAATCGCGGCGGCGAGCGCCATCTCCTGATTCCTTCCGCCGAGACCGTTCCCTTTCACGGTGACCGTTGTTTCACCGCCGAAAATATAGGCGCGCTTTCCGCTTTCGGCTTTCGCTTTTGAAACGAGCTCTTTCGCTTTGAGCCGCGCTTCGCCGCCGAGAGAAGTTGAAAACTCGAAAATTTCATAGCCGAGCTCGGTGGCTTTTTCCCTCGCCGCGTTGCACAAAAGTTTAACATCGCCGACAATAAAATAGCCGCCGTCGTTAATTTTTCCTTCGCCTTCCTCTTTTTCAATCAACGGCAAAAGCTCAAAATGCTCCGGAAGGTATTTTTTAACTGCCGCGACCGCAGCCTCCTTTTCTCCCGGCGAAAAAACCGTCGGCGCGGAAGCGATAACGCTTTTGTCGTTTCCGATAACGTCCGAAAGCGCGACCGTCACAACCTTCGCGGGATAAGCCTGCATTGCGAGCCTTCCGCCTTTCACGAGCGACAACGCTTTCCTGACGGCGTTGATTTCATGAATTTCCGCCGCGCGCGCAAGCAGCTTTTTTGCCGTTTCGCGTTGCAATTCAAAAGGAACCTTGCTTTTTTCGAGAAGCGCACTTCCGCCGCCCGAAAGCAAAACAAGAAGGCAGTCGTCCTTTTTGAGCTTTTTCGCGAGGCTCAGCGCGCGCTTCGCCGCAAGGACGCTGTTTTCGTCGCTGAGCGGATGCGCGGCTTCGAGAACTTCAAAGCGCTCGAAGGAAAAACCGTTCGAGTGACCGTATTTTGTGACAAGAAGCCCCTCTTTGATTTTGTCGCCGAGAACCTCTTCGGCCGCTTTTGCCATCGGGGCGGCGGCTTTCCCAACGCTCAAAACGAAAACATCCGTTTCGAAGGAGAGCTTTTCGAGCGTTTCCTTCGTTCTTTCAAAGGGAGAGGCTTTTTCGATTGCGAAATTTATGATGTTCAAAGCATCGCTTTTAAGTGTGTTTTCCATTTTTTTCAGCGAACAAAGTTTGTTGCAATTCGCTCTTCCTTTTCGGGAAGACCGAACGCTTCTTTTCCGAGCGCGATTGATTTCATGAGAAAGGTCATGTTCCTCGCGAGAACACGCAACGACTGCATTCCTTCTTCGTCTTGAACGGATTCACCGACAGCGCCGCCGTGAACCTGGTTCCAATAACTTCCCGAGGCTATCGGCATACCCGAGATTGTGAAATACTTGTTGAGCTGGTCAAAGCTCGCCGTGCAGCCGCCCCTTCTTGCGCAAACGACGGACGCGCCGACCTTCATCGTTTTGTCAAACGGCGTTGAATAAAAAAGTCTGTCGCAAAAGGAAGTGAGGGTGCTGTTGGCGGAAGCGTAATAAACCGGAGAGGCGAGAACAAGACCGTCGCAGCTTTCGAACTTTGGCGCGGTCTCGTTGACAACGTCGTCAAAGACACACTTTCCCTTTTGGCGGCAGGAAAGGCAGGCAACGCAGCCGCGAATCGCAAGCTTTCCGATATTGATAATTTCGGTTTCAACGCCCTCCTGTTCAAAAATTTTCACCATTTCCGAAACGGCGAGAGCGGTGTTTGAGTCATTTCGCGGACTTGAATTGACCAGAAGAACTTTCATAATGACCTCCGAATGTCCTTTTCGGCGAAGGCAAAAGCCGCCGTCCCCGAAAGTGTTTTTGCGCACCGAAGCCGCCGCGGGCGGCGCGGTGCTTTGTTAATATTGTATCGAAAAAGACCCGCCTTTTCAAGAGGTATCCTGACGAAAAGCGCGAACGAAAAAAGAATTTGCGCCGCCGCGAAGGGTCAAAAAAAGCGGCAAAAAAATTGCCGAAAAAATTTTCAAAAAAGCCTTGACTTTTTTAAAAAAGGGTGGTATATTATATGAGCACTTGCGAAACAGTGGGTGCTCAACTTAACAGATGCGAGAGTGGCGGAATCGGCAGACGCGCACGTTTGAGGGGCGTGTGGGGCGACTCGTACGGGTTCAAGTCCCGTCTCTCGCACCAGGCTCCGTTCGCAGTCGCGAACGGAGCTTTTTGTTTTTCGGCTCTTTGTCAATAGTTGGGGTAAAAGTTAAAACGGAATTTGAAGCAGTCGCCGTCAGGCGGCTGCTTCGTTGATGATAAGTTGTTTGTAATAAAATATATGTAAGATACGATTCCTGAAACGATTGAAGTTTCTGTAACCATAAGCTGACGAGAGCCGAACACCATACGCCCGAAGAATCTGATTTTCCGCACACTGAGCCGTTTTTTGTCTCACCATACGACAGTATGCTTTCGCCAAAGAAACACCGCATTGCACAAAAAATCAAATTCTTCGGGTGCGAGCAGTTTTTTAAGAGAAGATTTTTGTCAAGACAAGGCGAAAACCGCAGGCAATGCTAACGCATTGCGAGGATTTTCAACGCAGCATTGGCAAAAAATATACCTTAAAAAACCGTATGGGGTTCGACTCTCGTCAGCTTAAGCATTGCGCTTAAGAACTTTGATTTTGTTGTTGCAACCTTCGGTAAAACCGTTGGTAATATTGGTGTCGAAAGAATTAATAATGCCGACGAACCAGTTTCGCATGGTGTTGGCACACTTTTCAAAAGGAACAAGACCGCAGTTTTCAGTGCTTTTTATCCACTCAGCCAATAGTTTTTTCGCGGTTGCAGAGTCTTTTGCTCGAAGAACTTTGTAGAAGCTTTCTTTGTAAAAGTACGCACGGCTGATGTTGACGGAATAGTATAGCATGACATTGACTTCTTTCTTCTGTTCATCGGTTAAGCTGTCAAAAGACTTTGTAAGAAGAGATTTAGAGTGTTTAAAGTATTTTCTGAGCTTGTCTCCAAGCTTCTGTTGTTCCTCTTTTCTTATCTTTTCAAAAGCCCAAACGACTTGTCTTATCCAGTGGAACTTATCTACCGTTTGAGTGGCGTTTTTAAACCAAACAGTAGAAATATCAGAATATGTACTCCACATATCACTGACAAAGAAATTAACCTTGTCCCGTTCTTCTTTTGAATAAGCCCTAAAATACTCGGTAAGATAAGGCTTGAAACGTTTAGGAAGAATATCAAGGACAACTCTGTTTACAGGATCTGTTATGATGCATTGATATTTTTCGCCGTTGGTGTTTCCTTTGAATTCGTCGATAGATAAAGCATTGGGTAACTTCGGTTTTGGACATGAAACAAGGTCGAATATTCTGATGACTGTAGAAACGGACATATTAACTTCTTTTGCAACACTTGTAAATGAACGCTCGTCACCAAGTTTGTTTACTACAAAAGAAGCAAGTCTGTTTGTCATTCGGTGATATCTCGGAAGAAAGTGATTTTCTTCAAAGAATCGTTTTCCACAATGCGGACAACGGTATCTGCGCTTCCTTAAAACAATATTTACAAGCTTTCCGAACGCGGGAATATCTTTAATAATCTGCGTTCGGTAGTCATGAATTGTATCTGTTGCGGTACCGCAACAGATACAATTATGCGTTTTTCTCGGCAATTCGGCATAAATGCAGATCTCTTTTTCATTTTTTTCAATCTTTGTTACCTTTAAGTCTTGCAATCCGAGAAGTTTTTCTGTAGAATCAGTGTAGAGCATATTTGGTCCTCCGTTCATGGTTGTTAGCGTTTCCATTTTAACGGATTTTTGCCAAATATGCTCTACTTTTTGGAAATCTTTTTCTTTATTTTTT
>CAZTMZ010000029.1:0-1684 GCA_964615315.1 uncultured Eubacteriales bacterium
TAGGCCGCGTCGACCAGTTCTTTCCTGTCCAGTCCCATGGCGGCCGCCGCGATGAGGATCACCTGCTTTGCGTCCTTCCTGCGTTCACAAGCGTTCACCCACCAAGGAGCGCGCATTATGTCGCCCTCGTCGGAGATGTGCTGGGTGTGCTTGACCTTACGCCATGCTGCCGGGTGGGCGTGGACGTCTACCTTCCGCGCGGCGGCGTGCTGGTCTGCGCTGTGCAGGCGGCTGCTCAAAATCTCCACCTTCCCGTGGAGGTCGTCCTCTTCGCCCTGCGGCCAGAGCAGCCTTGCCAGCTGTGCCGTTTCGCGGGCGCGGCGGATTGCGTTCTGCTGTGCTTGTGCGCGGGCGAGACGTTCCGTGCGTTCTTTTTCTGTCATGGTAAATCCTTCCTTTCTCGATTTGGAAGCTGTGGCTCCCGCGACCGGCTGCGCCGGTTTCGGCTCCTGCCAGAGAGCCATCGTCAGGCGGGTTAGGGTTCATCGCTGAGCTCGTCGTTGGCCCATTTTACGCACCAGTCCCACGCGTCGTCATCCTCGTCTGCGGTCTGGCGGAAAAAATCGCGGATGGACTCCTCGCGTCCGGCGCAAAGCGGCCAGCCGTAGGAATCTGCGCCTATATCGGTCGTGCGGCTGTCCGGGTCTGCTTTTGCGACGATGAAAAACTCGCCGCACCAGGGGATCTCGCCGCTGAAAACGCGTACTCGCTTGCCCGCCATGACTGCGTCCCACAACGCTTGCGCCTTTGGCGTGAGCCATCGCCGCATTTGGGCGACGGTTTCTGGGTAGGCATCGCTCACCGGAAAGGTTGCGGTTATCGTGCTGTTCTTCTGCTCCATGGTAAATTCTCCCTTCTTTGGCCGTTTGTCGGCCTTGCCCAGCGTCCGGGCGTGGGTGCTGTCCGGGTGCTGGGCAAGGCTGCCGCTTGCGCGGTTGCCTTGTGTGGCGCGATCTGTGCCGCGCCTGAAAGGTGCTTGTGTTTGGGGTGCTGTCACCACCCCCTGCCAACCCCGGCTGCCTCTTCCCGCCTCCGTGCATCTGTGGGTCGCCGCACCTGTGGTGCGTTTCGCGTACCGGCCGCGCCGCCGTTGGCGTGCGCGTTTCGCCATTCCACCGCTCCGTTCGTGGCTCAAAGAGACCGGGTGTGTTTAGTTGTCAAGGTGCTGGCCGCTTGCCTTGCCGGGGCGCGGGCTTGTCTGCCCTTATGGGGCGTTGGCTGTCTATCCCTCCCTTGTGTGTTGGTCGGTCGTTGTCTGGGCTTGCGCCCCTGCCGGGTTGTTTGTTTCGCGGTCTGTCCGCGTTGCAAGGACAGTATCGCCGATCTTGCTCTAAAAGTCAACAACTTTCTTTTGTAAAAATTAAGGCGTGTTTCCGCGCTATTTTCGGGTGTCTGTGACGAAACGGTGACTAAATCGCGGTTTTGCGGGGTTTGCGTCGCGTTTTGTGACGGTTCTGTGACGAAAAACTTATTTCGTTAAGGCATTGCTGGCTGTGCGCATTTTCCGTCCTTGTCCGCGCATCAAAGACTTTTTTCGCGCATATATGGTAGGCTTTGCGGGGTTGGGGCGTGGGACGTGGTGCTGTGGGCTGGCTGTGTCCTCTGTGGGCTGTCCTGCCCTCTGTGGGCTGTCTGCCCTCTGTGGGCTGTCCTGCCCTCTGTGGGCTGTCCTGCCCTCTGTGGG
>CAZTMZ010000029.1:1784-12754 GCA_964615315.1 uncultured Eubacteriales bacterium
TCCGCCTTGTCCGCCTTGTCCGCCTTGTCCGCCTTGTCCGCCTTGTCCGCCTTGTCCGCCTTGTTTATATAATTTACTTTATTGTGCATATTGTATGTATTATATATCTATTTTAGTGCATTTTTTAGTTAGGCGGACAACAGATTTTTGTTAGTATGAATTTGTTGTCCGCCCTGAAAACGCTGTAATTGCAGGGGTTTTCGGGCTTGGCGGACAAGGCGGACAAGGCGGACAACAGTTTTATATAAAGAGGGTTGTTGTCTGCTATTTGTACAACTTGAATAAAACTCAAGCGAAAAATTGTGCAATTTTTAGTCGTGGCGGACAACAGCCCCAAAAAGTACCGATTTTGTTGTCCGCCCCCTCAAAAACGCTGTATTTGCAGGGGTTTTCAGGCTTTTGGCTTGGCGGACAACAGCCTAAAAATCTGTTGTCCGCCTGTTGTCCGCCCTTGTCCGCCTGGGTATCCGATTACACAAAACATAAGCATATTATTTGTATGTATAGTCGATTCAAATTAAATAAAAGTAAATACAAAATCTTCCGTGTACCCTTCGCACATCAGCGCGGCTACCCGTATTTGCTATTTTCTACAGCCCTGTTTTGTTTAAAACCGAAATACATACACTAATAAAGCTGAAACTGTCGAAGGAGGTCACTCATGGATACTGCCAAGAAGCCCCCGCTGGAAAAAGTGGTCGTGAATAAAATCAGGGATGCGTTGAAGTCTGCCGGTGTGCAGTGGATCATGAAAACGCACGGAAGTCCTTATCAGCAGTCTGGCATTCCTGATCTTCTGTGCATTGCGCCGGGAACCGGGCGGCTGGTGGGAATTGAGGTCAAGCGCCCACATGGTACGTGGAAGGTGACAGAACTCCAAAAGCACCAGATCGATCTCATCCGCAAAGCAGGCGGCATTGCGGGTGTAGCGACCAGTGTTTCAGAAGCGCTGGAATTGCTGAATGAAGCGATGAAGGAGGTCAAGCATGAAAGCGTATGAATATCTTGGACGTGCGTTGCAGATGGATAAGCAGATCGACTGTAAGCTGGATCAAGTCGAACGGCTACGCGCACTGACACAGAGAATCACTGCCTCCTATGATGACAGCGGAGCTTCCCGTTCAGGCGGCGGTTCAGTTTCACCGATGGAGGATGCAATTGTTCGCCTTATGGAAGCCGAAAACGCATTAAATACGCAAATTGCCGCGCTTATCGACATCAAAGCAGAAATTCAGGGAACCATACAGCAGGTAAACGATGGGCGGCTGCGCTTGCTTCTGGAAAAGAGATATTTGTGCTGCATGACGTGGGAAGCGATTGCGGTAGATATGGCATGCAGTTATCGTTGGCTTATGACCTTACATACTGATGCGCTTGGCGTTGTGGATAGAATTCTGAAGAAACGCGCTGAAGAAAAAAATCCGCGCACTTCCTAATAGTTCACAATAGTTCATATCAAATCACTTGTGTGCGCCGTGCAAAGAGTATAGAATTATAATCAGCAAATTATGGAGATGGACACAGAATCCGTCTCTATTTTTTATATCAGCAGGTGCAAGCCTGCTTTTTTCATGTCGTAAGGAGGTGATCAAAGTGCAGAACGTCCGAATCGAATATCTGCCGGTGGCAGAACTCAAACCCTATGCCAACAATCCGCGCAGAAACAAGCATGCCGTCGCAGGCGTTACGGAATCCATTCGGCGCTACGGCTTTGTGAACCCCATCATCATTGATGAGCGGAACGAGATCATCTGCGGTCACACGCGTCTGCTGGCGGCGCAGAAGCTGGGCATGACCGAGGTTCCCTGCATCCGTGCCGACAACCTCACGGACGAGGAAGTTCGCGCCTACCGGCTGGCGGACAACAAGGTCGCAGAGCTGGCAAGCTGGGACGAAGAAAAGCTCGACGCGGAACTGAGCATCATCAACGAGGACATGCTGGTGTTCGGCTTTGCGAAGCCGCCGGTGGAGGGCGTGTATCAGGACGAATACGACCCGCACGCCGCGTGGAACGGCAGAGCGCCGAAGAACGGCGAGGTCTGGCGGCTGGGTCGGCATCGCATGATCGTTGCCGATGCGCCGACCGAAGAAGTGCTGGATACGCTCATGAACGGTCAGAAAGCCGACCTGCTCATCTGTGAGGACGTTCGGAAAGATCGCACAAGCCTTGCACCGTGCCTGTTCGCCATCAGCCAGCACATGAAGGGCGGCGCGTCTTTCTATCTGTGGCACGAGGATAAAAACAGCGGCGATATTCGCGGTGCTTGCCGGGATGCCGACCTTACCGTGCGCCAGTGCCTTGTGTGGGACTACGAACGGTCGCTGGATACCGTGTTCTTCGGGGATGGCTATCTTGAAGCTCACCGTCCGTGTCTGTACGGTTGGACGGACGGCGGCACGCATCTGTGGGCAAGCAACCGCAAGCAGAGCACCGTGCTGAAGTACGACCGCCCCTTGGACGGCGTATCGCTCCCTGTTCCCATGCTGGCCTACTGCATGGAGAACAACACGCGAGGCATGGACGCGGTGCTTGACCCTTTCTGCGTCCACGGCACGTCCATCATCGCCGCCGAGCAGAACGGGCGCATCTGCAATGCTGTCTGTTCCGAGAAAAATGCGCCCGCCGTGCTGGCGCGCTTTGTGAAATTAACCGGGGACGCTTCCCTTGTGAGGTGCGCGGATGAATAAACTGCAAATCGAATATCGCAAGCTGCGCGACCTCAAGCCCTATGAGAACAATCCCCGTGACAACGAAGCCGCCGTGAGCGCAGTCGCCGCGTCGCTGAAACGCTTCGGTTTCCGCTCGCCGGTGGTCATTGATAAGAACGACTGCATTATCTGCGGCCACACGAGATTCCTTGCCGCCGGTACGCTGGGCATGACCGATGTCCCCTGCGTGAAGCTGGAACACTTGACGGATGATCAGGTGAAGGCGTTCCGTCTGGTGGACAACAAGGTTGCGGAGCGTTCCCGCTGGGACGACGATCTGCTGTTCGAGGAACTGTCTGCCATTGAAATGGACATGACTGTGTTCGGCTTCGAGACGCAGGAGGTCAAGGAGGACAATTTCTCCGAACCGCCGCCGAAGCATCCTATCTCCCAACGCGGAGATGTGTGGCTGCTGGGTCGGCATCGGCTGATGTGCGGAGATTCCACGGATGCACGGGACGTGCAGACGCTCATGGACGGACGACTTGCAGACCTTCTGCTGACCGACCCGCCGTACAACGTCAACTATGAAGGCAAGACTGCACAAAAGCTAAAGATTACGAACGACACTATGCCAGATGAGCGTTTCCGTGCGTTCCTCATTGATGCTTTCCACTGTGCGAACGATGTGCTCAAGCCGGGCGCAGTCTGCTATATATGGCATGCGGACAGCGAGGGCTTCAACTTCCGTGCCGCCTGCGATGCCGTGGGCTGGTTGGTGGAACGATGCCTTGTGTGGGTAAAGAACGCGCCCGTGCTGGGCAGACAGGATTATCTGTGGAAACATGAACCCTGTCTATTGTGCGTCAAGCCCGGTGCGGAACCGCTGTGGGTGTCGGACGGTACGCCGCTGTCCACCATTCTGCGCTATGCGAAGCCTGCAAAGAACGCAGACCATCCCACGATGAAGCCTGTACTGCTGTTTGATAAGCTCATTCAGACTAATACCCGGCAGGAGGATATCGTGCTGGACGTGTTCGGCGGCAGCGGAACGTGCATTACCGCCTGTGAGCAGAACGGGCGCACGGGCTACAGCATGGAGCTTGATCCGCACTATGCGGACGTGATCGTCAGCCGATACATCAAACTGGTCGGCAGTGATCAGGACGTGTTCCTTTTGAGGAACGGTCAGAAATACAGAAAGGATGATCTGGAGCATGCAGAGGAATAGCGCTGATAAAAAACGCCTGAATGCGTTTTTGCTGAATTTGCGGCAATGCCGCAGCATTCTTTCCAGAAATACGCTGCTTACCCTGCGCGGACAGGCGCTGAGTGGCGACATTGAGGGTGCGGAGCGCGGGCTTGCCCGCTTGCGCATACGTACTGAGTAACATTGACGGTCACGGTAGCCCGCCCCTGCGCCGTCGTAGGAGGTGACGAATGTGGGAAAGAGAGGTCCCGCGCCGAAGCCGACGGCATTGAAATTATTGGAGGGAAATCCAGGCAAGCAGAAACTGAATAAAAATGAGCCGATGCCCAATGTACCAGACGTTGTACCCAGGCCGCCGAGCCGCCTTATGCCGGAAGCGAAGAAGGAATGGAAGCGGCTTGCGCCTGCAATGGTCGCGCTGGGGCTGCTGACAGAGGTTGACACAAGCGCCTTTGCAGAGCTTTGTCAAAACTACGCCTACTATCTGGCGGCTGATAAGGAAATTATGTCGTTGGGCGAAAAAGGACCTATTGCCATGCAGAGAACACCATCCGGCTATACCCAGCAGCATCCGCTGTTATCTCTGCGCAGATCGTATTATGAGCAATGGCACAAGGGGCTTGCCGATTTCGGCTTAACGCCAGCAAGCAGATCAAGGCTGGTTGTTGGTGATATGGACATTTCCGGAAACTCAAGTATGAGTATGAGCGACCCCATGGAACGACTGCTGTCAGGAGACTGGTAAAATGTTTGATTCGAGAAAAGCGCAGCGCGTAATTCAGTTCGTGGAGAACCTGAAACACACGAAGGGCGAATTTCACGGAAAGCCGTTTGCCCTGCTCCCGTGGCAGGAGCAGATTTTGAGCGACGTGTTCGGCACGGTTCGTGACGACCGCCCGGACGTGCGCCAGTATACGTCGGTATACATCGAGATAGGCAAGAAGAACGGTAAGTCTGAACTGGGTGCGGCGCTTGCTTTGAACATGCTGGTGAATGATGACGAGTGGAAAGCGGAGGTTTATTCCTGCGCATCCGACCGGCAACAGGCTTCCATCGTGTTTGACGTGGCCGCCGACATGGTGCGGCAGTCGCCCGCGCTCATGAAGCGCATTAAAATCGTGCCGTCCACAAAGCGCATGGTGTATCTGCCCACTGGCAGTATCTATCAGGTGCTGTCCAGCGACGTTGCCACCAAGCACGGCCTGAACGTTTCGGCATGCATCTTCGATGAACTTCATACCCAGCCGACCCGTGCCCTGTACGACGTTATGACGCAGGGTTCCGGCGACGCACGAAAACAGCCGCTTTGGTTCTTTTTAACCACGGCAGGAACGGATAGAAATTCTATCTGCTGGGAAGTGCATCAGAAGGCGCTGGACGTGTTGGAAGGACGCAAGAACGACCCGCGCTTCTATGCGGTGGTGTACGGCTTGAAGGACGATGATGACTGGCACGATGAGAAGAACTGGTATAAAGCCAATCCTTCCCTTGACTACACCATCGACATCGAGAAGGTACGTGACGCTTACCGCAAGGCGCTTGAAACGCCAGCGGATGAAGCCATGTTTCGCCAATTGCGTCTGAATCAGTGGGTTGCATCTTCCGTGTTGTGGATGCCGATGGATAAATGGGATCTGAACGGTGGAAATATCGACCTTGCGGAACTGGAAGGACGCGAGTGTTACGGTGGACTTGACCTGTCCAGCACATCAGACCTTACGGCTTTTGTACTGGTGTTCCCTCCGAGAAATGAGGATGAGAAGTACATCATCCTTCCGTTCTTCTGGCTGCCGGAAGAAACGCTTCAGCTGCGTGTACGGCGTGACCATGTGCCGTATGACCAGTGGGAACGGCAGGGAACCATCCAGACCACCGAGGGCAATGTCGTACATTATGGCTTTATCCGGGCATTCATAAATGAGCTGGGTGAAAAGTATAACATACGGGAGATCGCCCATGACCGCTGGAATGCCACCATGATGGTGCAGGAACTCGAAGGAGACGGCTTTACTATGGTTCCCTTTGGACAGGGCTTCCGCGATATGTCACCGCCAACAAAGGAGCTGATGCGCCTTGTACTGGAAGAAAAGCTGAATCACGGCGGTCATCCGGTGCTGCGCTGGAACATCAACAACGTTTATGTGCGCACTGACCCTGCTGAAAACGTGAAGATCGACAAACAGCGTTCCACTGAAAAGGTGGATGGCGCAGTAGCGATGGTTATGGCACTGGATCGAGCGATGAAGAGTTTGAACAGTGTCGGTTCTATCTATGACGAGGGTGATCTGCTCTATCTGTGAGGTGAATCATATGCCGATGAAACCGAAGCGCCCCTGCCGTCATCCGGGATGCCCGAATCTTTGTGAGAAGGGCGTGTACTGCAAGGAACACGCCCCGCAGCACAGCTATGATCGCAGACGAGGAAATGCTACAGAACGAGGTTACAACGGAGAATGGCGCACAGAGCGCAGACGCTTTTTGAGTGCGCATCCCCTGTGTGCAGAGTGCTTGAAAGAAAAACGCCTGACTGCCGCCACGGTGGTTGACCACATCATCCCCCATCGCGGCGATATGAAGCTGTTCTGGGATCAGAACAACTGGCAACCACTCTGTAAATTATGCCACGATAAAAAGACCGGCAGCGGGCTGTGAAATAGGTTGTATTTATCCTATCTCCGTGGTATACTATGAGCGAAGGGAGTGATTTTCATGATGATCAACACTAACGCCATTGTATCCATTACCGAAGCCAATCAGAACTTCTCCAAGGTTGCACGGCTGGTCGATGAACGTGGTTCTGCCGTTATCCTTAAGAACAATGCGCCGCGTTATCTGGTCATTGACTTTAGCCGCGCAGAGCAGATGCAGGATGTTGCAGACAGTGATGTAATGGATATTTCTAGACGGATTATTGCACAGAATATGGATGCTTATCGGGAGCTTGCCAAATGAAAACACTGAACAAGGCTCAAATCCTCATGCTTCACGATCAGCTTATCGCTGAAACTGGCGGGGCTTCAGGGCTTCGGGATAACGGCATGCTTGAATCTGCGCTGACAGCGCCATTTCAGTCATTTGCAGAAACAGAACTTTATCCATCGCTTTCTCAAAAAGCAGCGCGGCTGTGTTTCGGGCTCGTCAAAAATCATCCGTTCGTGGACGGAAACAAGCGCATCGGTACACATGCCATGCTGGTTTTTCTGGCAATCAACGGCGTGTATCTGTCGTATACACAGCAGGAACTTTCGGATGTGATTCTCCTGCTTGCCGCAGGAGAGATTGGATACGATGAACTGCTTAAATGGATTATCGTCCATCATGTTTTAGTATAACGGCTACGCAAAAGGAGGTTTCTTCATGGCGCGGTACATTACTCTTCAAGATTTGAAAAACACGAACGAGATTTCTCGAACATGTCATCAATCAGATGAACCGCTCTATGTGATGAATGACGATCAGTGTGATATGGTCATCATGAGCGTAGAAGCATATGAAAAGCTTTGGCCATGTTATGAGAAACTGCAAAAGGCTGAAGCTGAACTTGCCGCCTGTCAAGGAATTGACGGGAAAACGGCTTTTGAAGCCCTGCGTACCAAATACGAATAACACTTACAACTTTTAAGCATCTCAATCAATGAGGTGCTTTTTTGTACCCAATTTCAGGAGGGAGCATTATGAAAAATCCCATTTCGAAACTGTTCCGGGCGCGGGACAAGCCGACAAACGCGATCAGCAGCGCGCCGAGCGTGTTCTTCGGCTCTGCTGGTTCCGGCAAGAGCGTATCTGCGCTGTCAGCAATGCAGATGTCTGCCGTCTACGCCTGTGTGCGCGTCATTGCGGAGACTGTCGCCAGTCTGCCTTTGAATGTATTTGAAGCAACTGATAACGGCAGCCAGAAAGCATATGAACATCCGCTGTACAGGCTTCTGCATGATGAACCGAATCACGAAATGACTTCGTTCATCTGGCGCGAAACGATGCTTACGCATCTGCTTTTGTATGGCAACTCCTATACGCAGATCGTTCGCAGCGGCAGAAACGGCATCGTCGAACTGTACCCGCTTTTGCCTGACCAAATGACGGTTGACCGAGCGAGTAACGGCGAACTGACCTATGAGTACACTACAAGCTCCGGTCAGTCGGTAAAACTCCGCAAGGAGGACGTACTGCACATTCCCGGTCTGGGATTCGATGGCATCATGGGCTACAGCCCCATCGCTATGGAAAAGAACGCCGTCGGTCTGGGCATTGCCGCTGAGGAATACGGTGCAAAGTTCTTCGCCAACGGCGCACGACCCGGTGGCGTGCTGACGCACCCGCACACGGTAAAAGACCCGAAGAGACTGCGTGAAAGCTGGAACGCCGCCTACGGCGGTTCATCCAACTCCGGGCGCGTCGCAGTTTTAGAAGAGGGCATGGAGTATAAACCCATCACCGTGCCAAACAGCGAAGCGCAGTTCCTCGAAACGCGCAAGTTTCAGGTTGAGGAAATCTGCCGCATCTACAGAGTACCGCCCCATATGATCGGTGATCTGTCGCATGCAACGTTCTCCAATATCGAGCATCAATCGATATCGTTTGCAGTGCATACCATTCGACCGTGGCTGACACGTATTGAACAGGCGATTAATCGCACCCTGATCACTGAAAGTGAGAAGGGGCATTTTTATGCGCAGTTTAATCTGGACGGGCTGATGCGCGGCGATTACAAGAGCCGCATGGAAGGCTACGCCATTGCACGACAGAACGGCTGGATGTCGGCGAATGACATAAGGCAATTAGAAAACCTGAACCCCATTCCCGAAGATCAGGGCGGTAATGCTTATCTGTGCAACGGCAACATGATTCCCATCACGTCCGTTACGCTGGGTAACAGCACTGAAACAAAAGACGCGGCAGAGCCAGACAAAACGCCGAAGAATAAAACAAAACGGAGGGATGCCCCTTGAGAGAAATTAACCTGAACGGCTACATTGACAGTGAAGTGTGGTGGGGCGACGAGATCACCCCGGACGCACTGCACGAATCGCTGTACGGAGCCGACAATGACCTTGCGGACGATGTGCATATCACGCTGAACAGCTACGGAGGTCTGTGCAATGCCGCCGTGCGCATGTACGACGAACTGCGCGCCTATCCCGGCAAGGTGCATATCACCATTTCCGGCACTGCCGCATCCGCCGCCACCGTGCTGGCGCAGGGCGCGGACGTGCTGACCATGACACCCGGCAGTCTGTTCATGATCCACGATCCCGGCTGCATGGCGTTCGGCAATGCGAAGGCGTTTCAGGATACCATCCGCGAACTGGAAGCCTGCAAGGCGAGCATCCTGAACGTCTACGCTGTCCGCTGCAAGACCGACCGCGAGGAAATTGCCCGGATGATGACGGAGACCACGTGGATGGATGCCAGCGAAGCCGCAAAGCACGGCTTCGTGGATGGCATTGCCGAAGCGCATTCGGACGGCATGACGGACGCAGCTTTTAACCGAGTTGTCAATCGCGCCGACGCAGAAAAGGGTGTTGCAGCGTGGTTCGACCGCAAAAAGCCGAACGCGAACAACACACCTCGAAACGATGCAAAACCTGAACCCGCGCTAAAATCTGAACCGACTAAAACCCGAATCAAAGCGGCAGACCTTGAAAAAAGGCTGGCGCTTTTGAAGTATTAAGGAGGTAATGCAATATGAATCGAATTTTTGAACTGCGCGAAAAGCGCGCCAAGGCTTGGGATGCCGCCAAGGCGTTTCTGGACACCCATCGCGGCAACGATGGCACCCTGTCTGCCGAGGACGGTCAGACCTACGACCGCATGGAAGCAGATGTGATCAATCTGGGGAAGGAAATCGAGCGGCTGGAACGTCAGGAAGCAATGGATGCCGAGCTGAACAAGCCCACCTCGCAGCCCCTGACCGGCAAGCCCATGAATCCTGATGATCGCGCGAAGAATCCCCGCGCTACCGACGAATACCGGAAGTCTTTCTGGAACGTCATGCGCTCCAAGTCCGTTCCTCACGAGGTACTGAACGTGCTGTCCATTGGCACCGATTCCGAGGGCGGCTATCTTGCGCCCGACGAGTACCAGAAGACCCTTGTGCAGGCGCTGGAAGAGGAGAACATCTTCCGCAAGCTGGCGCGCCGCATCGCTACCGATTCCGGCGAACGCAAGATTCCCGTAGTTTCTTCTAAGGGCACTGCGGCTTGGATGGATGAAAACGCCGCTTATACCGAATCTGACGATGTATTCGGTCAGGTTTCCATCGGTGCGTACAAGCTGGGCACCATGATTAAGGTCAGCGAGGAACTGCTGAATGATTCCGTGTTCGACGTTCCCGCCTACATCGCTCGCGAGTTCGCCCGCCGCATCGGTGCTGCTGAAGAGGATGCGTTCTTCAACGGTGACGGCACCAACAAACCCACCGGCATTCTGGCTGCCACCGGCGGTGCAGGACTTGGCGTGACCGCAGCCGGTACCGACAAGATTACCGCTGATGAGTTGATCGACCTGTTCTATTCCCTGCGCGCGCCCTACCGCCGCAAGGCTGTGTGGCTGCTGAACGATTCCACTGTAAAGGCAATCCGTAAGCTGAAGAACAGCAACGGCGATTACCTGTGGCAGCCTTCTTTGACTGCCGGTACGCCCGACACCATCCTGAACCGCCCCGTGTACACTTCTTCCTGCATGCCCGAGCTGGCAACCGGCAAGAAGCCTATTGCGTTCGGCGATCTGAGCTACTACTGGATCGCAGACCGTCAGGGTCGTTCCTTTAAGCGCCTGAACGAGCTGTATGCCGCCAATGGTCAGGTAGGTTTCCTGTCCTCTGAGCGCGTGGACGGCAAGCTGATTCTGGCAGAAGCTGTAAAAACCCTGACCATGTCCTGATGAAATGGGGCGAGTTGCATGAGTGAAGGACTTGTCACTCTCGATCTCATGAAAGAACACCTGAAAATCGAAACCGAAGAAGATGAGTCGTTTATAAAAACGCTGATTTCCGAGGTTTCGCAGGCTGCGCGGGATTACTGCCGAACGGAGTTCGATTCGGACTCCGTTCCTGGTCCCGTCAGTCTGGGCATTCGGCTCAAGGTGTCGTTCTTCTATGAGAATCGAGACA
>CAZTMZ010000030.1:0-12152 GCA_964615315.1 uncultured Eubacteriales bacterium
CGAGCCAATTAGACTGCGTTGCATCCATTATGTTGCAGACAAGAGTTTGCAGCCGACAATTAGGAACGATTGGAGTTGGGACGACATTACTGGAACTACTGGGGTCATGACTTTGACTAATCCCTGTAATGAAACTGAGGTGATTGGTAGATGACGTTTCTTGATAAATTGAGGGTGGAGCATCCGGAAGTCAACGAGTATAGCGCAATCGAGGGTGTAGTATGTCCTTGCGATTATGACTACGAAACTAATAATGATTGTCCAGATCCTAAGATGGCTTGCGTCGTCTGCTGGGGTAGAGAAATACCTGAGGAAGTTAAGGGAGAAAAAGGTGATGCCAATCTTTGTCCTGCCCCTCATATTCTCGACTCGGGTAATCGTAGAGAGTTCCCTTCTGGAGCTGTGCGTGATATCGAGGAGGGGAAAGGTCGGATGGATCTTCTTCCCTGGGCTGCAATCATGGAGGTCTCGAAGCATTGTGAGAACGGTGCAGTCAAGTATGGTGAGCATAATATTGACCTGGGAATTCCCACTCATTCACTGTGCGACTCTGCTGCAAGACATCTTGCCAAGTATTTGGATGGATGGAATGATGAGCCTCATCTGCTTGCTGCTGTATGGAATCTGTTGTGGGCACTTCAGATGGAAATCAAGAACCCTGAGTGTGTAGATACGCCGTGGAAGAAGAACTTGGATAAGGAGGAATAAGCATGAACAATCGCAATAGGTTTGATATCTGGAAAATCATAGAAGACGTTCTTAATCGCGACGATATGCTTAGTGCATATGACTACAAAACGGATACGATTCGTCTGTGGAGCAACAGCGAAGAGAATCCGATCACTGATGAAGAGAAAGAGCTGATCAAGACAGCATTCGAGCAGCGTCTTCCTGGTATCGGTGTAGAATTTAAATCATAACGCATCAAAAGGAGGAGGTCTGAAATATGGCTTCCTCCTTTTCTTTTTAGTTAAAGTTTATAAGAAAGGATAGTGTTTTATGAAACATTTAAAGAGATGGAGTTCGTGGGAGATTGATATCTTGAATGCGAGCGTTGCCATTATCGCTAGCGTTGGAATATTCATGTGTGGATGGATCAACGGTAAACTTTCGTCTAACACATTGATAGATACATATAAAGAGGTTGAGTATGTCTACGTCACTGAACCTTGTTACAGGAGACATGTCGAGGATGACACTCAGAATGCCTCTATTGAGCCCGTAGAAGCCCTAGAATCGACTAAATTGTATTCGGATGAGGATGCGATCGCCTTGGCTAAAACCCTGTATGGCGAGGCTCGTGGTGTCGGGGATAATGGTGTTGTAAGTGGTGATTGTCAAAAGGCTGCTGTAGTTTGGTGCGTGTTAAATCGTTATGATGCCGGTTATGAAGACAGTATCGTGGAGGTTTGTGCAGCGAAAGGTCAGTTTGCTGGATATTCGCCGTCGTATCCTGTTTGGGATGAGCTGCTTGAGTTGAGCTATGACGTCCTGGATCGATGGAACGCGGAGAAGAACGGTGAGACCGACGTGGGTCGTGTGTTGCCTTCAGATTATTATTGGTTTGCTGGAGATGGTGAATTCAACTACTTCAGGAATTCGTGTAGTGGAGGCAGCTGCTGGGATTGGAGTTGGGGCGACCCTTATTCGGGTTGATATTTTGTCAATCTTTTTAAAAGGAATTAGAGGCAATACCGTTCATAAATTGGGACGAGCTTGAGGATTGAGGTGAAGAATTCGAGGAATTTGACGACGAAGATTAAGCAAAAAACTGATGCGTATCGGCATTTCTACTGATGCGTATCGGCATTTCTACTGATGCGTATCGGCATTTTTACTGCCCAAATTCGTATCGGCATATTTTCGAATTATTCGTATCGGCATAAAAAATAACGTTTGCCCACTTTTTTTGGGCATTTGCCCACATTTTTTTCAAAAGTGGGCAGCCCGAAAACCCAGTAAAATCAAGGGTTTGCGGACTTTCTGCCCACTTGCCCACTTTTTTTCTTAAATTGTCTGAAAAAAATATTTTTTTATACAATGTTTTAAAAAAATATTTTTTAAGAGTTTTTGGCGAAAAAAAGTGGGCATTTGGCCACACAAATGCGTATCGGCATATTTTCGAAGGGAGTTGTGATATATGACACAAAAAGAATGGCTTGATGCTTTTGCCGCCAACTTGAAGAGTATGATGACTAAATATGGCTATACTCAACACATGCTGGCACACGACGCTAATCTGAATCAAAGTACAATTTGTAAGTATCTAGCCATGAAGCAAACACCGAGTATTAAGGCCATCATGAACATTGCCAACGTGTTTGGATGTTCTATTGGTGACCTGATTGATTTCGGTGAACGAATTGAATAATGAAAGGAACACATATGAACAACTACAGTATTATTGAAAGTTTCAAGTATGAATTTCCTACTATTGCTGAACGAGCAGTAAATTACCGTGATCTTGGCGGATACGATCTTCTGGTCGAATGTGAAGACGGAACTGCTTTCGTCTATAGTGACTTCGACAAAACCTACAGACGCCTCCCTAATGATCCGTTTGCTATGACTGATAGCGAGCGCCGTTATGAGTTTGGAACACGTCTTCGGAGAAAGATGTTTGTTAAAAGAATAAGCCAACTTGAATTGTCGAGACGAACCGGAATCTCTAATGTCATGTTGAGTAGATACATAAATGGTAAGAGCGATCCCAGTTACATAACGGTTGAAAAGATTTGCAATGCGCTTGGCTGTGATATGGATGAATTGAGGTACATAAAGTAAGATCGTGACGAAAGAAAGGGGTTATGGAAACATAGCCTCTTCTTTTTTGCTTTATTTAGCTAATTTTACACTTTCTTTTAATGTTTTCTTATCAGTTAAAATCCTCGCGTCGTTTACATACCCTTTTATGAGAAGAGATACTTTTTACCTCTTCTTTTATCTTTTAGGAAGGAGGGCCCGTTATGGCTAAACTCGAAAGCAAGTTCCAGAAAGAACTCGTTGACGAAATCAAGGCTACGTATCCAGGATGTATCGCTATCAAGAATGACACTGGATATATTCAAGGCTTCCCTGATTGGACCATACTTTACAAAGACAAATGGGCCGTCCTTGAAGCTAAACGTGAAGCGAAGGCTAAACATCAGCCTAACCAAGATCATTACGTTGAGCAACTTGATAATATGTCATTCTCGCGATTTATATATCCCGAAAACAAAGAGGAAGTGCTAGCAGAACTTCGCAAGATATTTGAACCAGTATAAATTTGAAGGAGAGGACATATTTATGCAGTTTACACCACATCGAAATCTGGCAGGTTGTCATGCACCATTCAGTCCGAGTTCATCGGCTTGGCTCAGATATGATGATGACAAGGCGACCGAGGTATATTTGAATCGAAAGGCTGCTGAGCTTGGTACGAGGCTCCACGCTTGGGCAGCTGAAACTATTAATCTCGGAATTAAACAACCTAAGTCCAAGAAAACCATTTATGCATATGTCAATGATGCGATTGGTTATAAAATGGAACCTGAGGTTGTTTTGTTTTATTCTGAGAGATTTTTCGGAACAGCAGATACCATTTGCTTCCGAAACAACACCCTTAGAATCCATGATCTTAAAACTGGATCTGTAGGAAAAATAGAAGGACACATTGAGCAGCTGGAAATCTATGCTGCTCTTTTCTGTCTTGAATACAAAGTCAAGCCGAGCACCATTGATATTGAACTTCGAGTTTACAAGAAGGACGATGTTGTGTGTCACAATCCCGCGCCTGAAGAAATCACTGAGATTATGGATAAGATCATCCATCTCGACAAACTGTTAGAAAGAATAGAAAGTGAGGAGGGATAAGCCATGAGTACCGTAGCAGAAGAAATCCTGATGCATTATGGAATCAAAAGACGCTCAGGGCGGTATCCCTGGGGCAGCGGGGAAGACCCGTATCAACATGGACGCGATTTCCTTGGTCGTATCGACGAACTCAAAAAGTCCGGTTGGACCGAGAATGCTGAGAATGTTCGAAACGAATTTGGCATGGGTCTGAAAGAATATCGTGAAGAGAAATCCAAAGCTACCTATGAAAGACGGCAGCTTGAAGTCGCAAGGGCTAAGTCTTTGAAAGAAGACGGTCTGGGCGCTTCTGAGATTGCTAGAATCATGGGTAAGAATGAGTCTTCCGTTCGCTCTCTGTTGAATGAGAAATCCGAAGCTCGTATGAACGCTGCTCGAAAGACTGCCGATTTCATTCGTGAACAGATTGAAACTAAAGGTATGATCGATGTCGGCGCTGATGTCGAGCGAGAACTCGGTATTTCTAAAGAGAAACTGAACCAGGCTATTTCTATTCTGGAAGACGAAGGATATCCTGTATACACTGGCAGATTCGAACAGGTTACTAATCGAGGTAACTGGACCACCCAAAAGGTTATTGGACCCCCTGGCACTGAGTACAAGGATATTTACGAGTTTGACAAAGTCCATGCATTGAATGAGGATAATTATACTTCTCATGATGATGGCGAAACCTTCCAGAAGTCTGTATATCCTAAGAGCATGGATTCGAAGCGTCTTCAGATTCGTTATGCTGAAGATGGCGGTGTCGATAAAGATGGTGTTGTTGAGATCCGTAGAGGCGTTGACGACCTGTCTTTAGGCGATAGTAAGTATGCCCAGGTTCGTATTCTTGTTGACAATGATCGCTACATCAAAGGTATGGCTGTATATTCCGATGACATGCCTGATGGTGTAGACGTTGTCTTCAACACGAACAAGAGCAAAGACGTTCCTATGAGAAAGGTTCTGAAAGAGATTAAGGACGATCCTGATAATCCTTTCGGTTCTTTGATCAAGGCTAACGGTCAAAGCTACTACATCGATAAAGATGGTAATAAGCAGCTGTCTCTCATCAACAAGAGAGCAGAAGAAGGAGACTGGGACGAATGGGCAGACGCATTGCCTTCTCAGTTCTTGGGCAAGCAGTCTCTCAGTATGGCTAAGAAACAGCTTGATCTTGCCAAGGCAGATAAAGTTGCTGAATTCGATGAGATCTGTTCCCTCACTAACCCCACTGTCAAGAAATACTATCTTGAATCCTTCGCCGAAGACTGCGATGCGGCCGCTGTTCATTTGAAGGCTGCTGCTTTGCCTGGTCAGAAGTATCATGTTATCCTGCCTGTCAATTCTTTGAGCGATAAGCAGATCTATGCACCTGGGTATGAAGAAGGCACTCAGCTTGCCCTTGTTCGGTATCCTCATGGCGGTACGTTTGAGATCCCTATCTTGACTGTAACGCATAAGAATACCGATGCTAAGAAAATGATCGGTACTGATTCTATTGATGCTGTCTGTATTAATAAGAACGTTGCCGATCGTCTGTCTGGTGCTGACTTTGACGGTGATACTGTCATGTGTATTCCTACCAACGACAAGGCTGGTAAAGTAAAGATCACTTCTACTAAACCCTTGAAGGGGCTTGAAGGATTCGATCCTAAGATGGAGTATCCTGAAACGCCTGGTATGAAGTATATGACTAAGCGTGGAACTCAGACTCAGATGGGCGTAGTATCTAACCTTATCACTGACATGACTTTGGCTGGCGCATCTTCTGATGAACTGGCTGCTGCTGTCCGTCATAGCATGGTTGTCATCGATGCTTACAAGCATAAGCTTAACTATAAGCAGAGTGAGTTGGACAATAACATCTCTGCCCTTAAGGCTAAGTATCAGAGAACCGTTGATGAGGATGGCAACGTCAAGATCGGTGGTGCATCCACTATCCTGTCCCGTGCTAAGGGCGAGGCCTCCGTTATTAAGAGACAAGGTACACCCAAGATCAACATCAAGGGCACCGAAGACTACGATCCAACCCGTCCTGAAGGCGCATTGATCTATAAACAGGCTGATGATGCTGAGTATACTATCACCAAGACCGATAAGAAGACCGGCAAGACCACTACTGTTACTACGTATAAGACCCAGCCCAGTACCAAGATGGCGGAGACCGACGATGCCATGACCCTGGTATCCTCGGCAGGGTACGATATGGAGATAGTGTATGCCCGGTACGCCAACTCCATGAAAGCACTGGCTAACCAGGCTCGTGTGGAGCTGTCCAAGACTGGTAAAGTAGCTACCTCTCAGTCTGCTAAGAAGATCTATGCTGACGAAGTACAGAGCCTTAATGAGAAACTGGATGAGGCTAAAAAGAACTCCCCTAGAGAGCGTGCTGCTCAGCGCATGGCTAATGCTACTGTTAAGGCTAAAATAAAAGCAGATCCCGATATGTCTAATGAAGACATTAAAAAAGCAAGCCAAAAAGCACTTAGCAATGCTCGTGTAACTGTTGGCGCTATTGCTAGAAAAGCTCGTAATATTGTCATTACTGACAGAGAATGGGAAGCTATTCAAGCAGGCGCTATTAGTGAGAATAAGCTTAAGCAAATACTTAACAACACTGATGCTGACACTTTGAGACAGAAAGCTATGCCTAAAGCAACGAATACGCTCAGTCAAGCTAAGGTTAACAAGATTAAGAGCTTGAGTGCTTCTAATTACAGCATTGCTGAGATTGCGAGCAAGCTTGGTGTTTCCACTTCAACTGTGTCGAAGTACTTGAAAGGAGCGTGATTGTGAAAATGGCTAATGCTTGTATGTTGTCTACTCTTGACAATCCTTATGATCCGTTCGAGCAATTCACGTCTTGGCTGTTGTTCGACAAAGAAAAGAATCATAACTCGTGCGAGATCCTGGCTCGGACCGTTAAATTGGCTGATGACATGACCGAGAAAGAGATCAATGAGGAAACTGAAAGAGCAATTGATGAAATTATTAAGTTTGATCCTTTTGGAATCTTCATTAAAGTGCGAGGAAACGACTAATGGGGCAATGAAGAGGCTGTTGAAGTAGGGGGGGGTCGCAAATTTCACACCCCCCTCCCTGCATCGCGGCGGTCTTCAAAAATTCCCCGGCGGAATTTTTCCAAAAAGCATTTATATTTAGCTAGGTAGCATTTAACGGAGCTTATGAGGTTTCTTGTTCATAAGTTTGCCTCCTTATGTATAGTTTCCTTTCCTCTCCTTTCGGAACTGCTGCTCCTTTCTCCCTCATAGGCTCCATTAAGTGCTATCTAACTATACCAAAACACATACAAATCAAGTCAGGAGGGTTGCCAATGAGAACATTAAAGTTCGTAGTTGAAGGCCAATCTATTAAGAAGAAGTCCGACTGTGACTTTTCCGGCCTTGTTTCTGGCTCTGAAAACTATCTCAAGGCTAAATTTCTGTTCTCCGTCGAGTGGCACGGCTGCAAAAAGGCAGCTAGCTTCTGGCTGGGTAGCGGAGAGACTGCAAAAGAATATGCTGTCCTATTGGATGACTTTGATTCTTGCATGATCCCGTCCGAAGTCTTGACGGCAGAACAATTTAAAGTATCTGTAACTGGCGTTAAGAAACTTTACAAGATCACAACTAACCAAACTAAAGTAAGACAGGAGGTTTATTAACTATGGCAACTGCTTTAGAACTGCTTTCCAGCGCAGAGGCTTGTGATGATATTCTGACTGTCGATCTTGACAAGCAAACTATCATCATTCCATCGAATGTAACTATCCTCGGTGTTGAATCTGACGACAACGTTCGATATTTGCATTTCCAGGTTCCGAGATATTTCTGTAAGACCGATCTTGCCGATTTTTCTATTCGAATTAACTATACGAATGCTAAGGGAGGCGGCGATCTGTATGAGGTCAAGAATCCTGTAATAACTGAAGATCTGATCACCTTCGATTGGCTCGTCGGACGTTATGCGGTTACTTATAAGGGCACCGTTGAATTTAATGTCTGCATGCGCGTCGTTGACAGCGAGGGTGTCGTCCAGCGTGAATTCAACACCACTCCTGCTTCGCTGCCTGTCCTTCGAGGTCTTGAAACCGGTGAAGCTATCATCGAACAGAACCTCGATATTTTGGAGCAGTGGCGAGCTGATCTATTTGGAACCGGCGACACTGTCGAGCAGGAGATCCGAGATACTGGTGTCTCGGTTATGAATGACATCGAAGGTGCTGTCACCACTTACGTGAACGAGAACGCCGATGCTCTTAAAGGACCGAAAGGTGATAAGGGTGACAAAGGTGATATTGGCGCTACTGGAGCAACCGGTCCTAAAGGTGATACTGGTGCTACCGGAGCAACCGGCCCTCAAGGCGAAAAGGGTGAAACTGGTTCGGGATTTAAAGTTCTGGACTACTATGACACCGAATCTGCATTGAAGTCTGCAGTAACAAGTCCTTCTGCCGGTGACGCTTATGGTGTCGGTACTGCCGAGCCTTACGACATCTACATTTACAGTCCTTCCAAGGGCTGGGTGAATAACGGAGCTTTGCAAGGAGCTAAGGGCGACACAGGTCCTCAGGGTCCGCAGGGTGAGAAAGGCGAAAAAGGAGATAAGGGCGATACAGGAGCAACTGGTCCTCAGGGTGCTACAGGTGCACAGGGGCCCAAAGGCGACAAAGGTGACACCGGAGCCACCGGCCCAGCAGGTGCCAACGGAACGGACGGTGCTAAAGGTGATAAGGGAGACAAAGGTGACACCGGCAGCGGTCTTGAATGTGTGACTACTACTGGTGATGGCGCTGCTTATGTGGCTACGGTACCCAATATTACTAGCTTGTTTATTGGTGCCAGCTTCATCATGGTTCCTCATACTGCTAGCACATCTATGACAGCTACCTTGAATGTTAACGGCCTTGGCGCAAAAGCTCTGCGCCGTTCAATTACTTCTAACAATGCGACTACGGTTCCTCCAGCTACTGCGAACTGGCTTTATGCCAACTACCCGATTAACGTGATGTATAACGGCACCTATTGGGTGGTTGCGGACATGGTGAGACCTTATGCCACTGACCTCTACGGCACTGTGCCAGTGGCGAATGGAGGCGTTCCGAGTTGCACGACTGATGATAATGGGAAGTTCTTGACGGTCGTTAGCGGTGTGCCTACTTGGACCACTATTTCTAATGCAGAAGGGAGCGGATTCTAATGGCTGACGAGAGCTATCGTCTGATTAAAGAATCTACCTTGACGTCTATTGCCGACGCTATCCGAGCCAAAGACGGAACCACTGCAACTATTGATCCGGCTAACTTTGCTATTAAGATCGGCGCGATTGAGACTAGCGTTACTCCCACCATCTCTGTGAGTTCCAGCGGTTTGATCACTGCTACTTCTGGCAATAAGTCTGCAACGAAGCAGCTGACCACTCAGGCGAGCAAGACAGTCACTCCGGGGACGAGTACTATAACTGCCGTTTCTAGCGGAAGGTATACTACTGGCGCCATCTCGGTTGCTGGAAGTAGCAATCTTATTGCAAGCAACATTAAAAGTGGTACAAGTATCTTTGGCGTCACCGGATCTATGGCTCCAGGTCTTGACCTCGACAGCTACAGTGAGTTTATAACAGATACTGTGAGCGACATGAGTATGGTTGACTATGTTAGTAATGACTTATATACTCCCGGCCTAAAAGTTTATGCGCCTACATTGTCTGGCAAAACGATTTATGGATATCATATATGTCTGTTGTATTACGATAGTGATGCGGACTCCCTGTGGTTCGAGAGTAGTATTTACTGGAATTCAAGCGGAGTTAGTGGGTCGAGTTCTGAGTTGATAGCAAACTTGGTCTTTGATGTAGATACTTCGAATTCAAGATGGTTTAGCAAAAGAATGTTTGTGCCTATGAGTAGAACAGACTTAGATGATGATATGGCTCTTTATACAATAAGCGGTAATTATGTCACATTTGCGTTTGAACCTCAAAGTTGGGCGGCATCGGGAATTTATGCCGATTACTATAGCTTAGAAGAATGCGCTGTCAATGTTTACTACAAGTAAAGGAGGCTCATCCAATGTCTCTCTATACAATTCCGCGCAAGATCAAGCGCATCGACATCTTCCGTCCAAAGTGTACTTTGAAGACCTGGCTTAGCAGGCAAACTGACAAGCCCGATATTCTCTTCAACGCCAGTCTCTATGTCAGTACCTCTAAACCCTGTGGCACGATCTGGGAGGACGGAAAGAATGTCTCCAATGAAGGTAAAGGTTTCGGTTTCGGCACGACTGATCAGAAGACTGTCCTGTTCGGAGGTCCATGGGATCGTAAGTGGTATGATTACATCACGGGTTACTACGGATTAATTCAAAATGGAGTTGTAATTGATCCTCCCTGGACTGATAAGTACGTCTTTGACTGTAAGCTGAAGCGAATCGCTTTTGGTCAGCTGAGTAATGGCTCTCTTGCGGTCTTCTGCGAGGATGGTAAAGACATTAAAACCTTCGCTAAAGACGGTAAGGCTAAAGGCTTCACTCAGCTTTGTAATCTTGATGGTGGAGGCTCCAGAGCTTTGTACTGGCTCGGTAAATGGGTCTACACTTCGACCAGAACTCCGTACAATGCTGTTGCAATTTGGCTCGAACCCGAAACTATCTCTACCACGACGGGAGGAAGCAACACTATGACTGTAAAATGTATTAAGCGAACTGCGGTCTATGATTCTATTGGCCGGCAGCAAGCTGGTCGATACATCGATGTAGGTGACATTTGTGAACTCTACCGGGAACTCGAATCCAAGGCTATTCAGGTCAAGATCGTCTATCCGGCAGGGTCTACAAAGCGTACTGCTTACGTCAAAGACCTCAGCGCATTTAAGGAGGTTTAATCAAAATGTTCAAGATTTTTGGTGGACAGGAGAAGTTCACCCAATGGACTAAGAACCAGAAACTGATCATGAGTCGACTGCCCCTCGGCGCAGAAGTTCTGTTCTACAACGATCCCAACGAGGACGATCCTCTAGCAACTGAAGTCTATGAGTTCGTAGATGAATCCGGTGACAAATACCACGTCGTAGATGTTCCGAATATTCTGCTTACTGACACCAGACGAATCAAGGTCCGCGTCCCCCCTAAGGTCAAGGGTCTCTATGGTGTAGTCTACAATGTTGTTGGGCAGCGTGAGAAGTATTTCGACGTCATCCCTGCAGCTAAACCTTCCGATTACGTCTATGAGGAAACTCCCACCGAGGGACCCGGCTCCGGATCTGGAAGCGTATCCGAGGAAGAGGTAGTTACCATCGTAAATAACTACTTTACTCAGGATTATGAGTATGTACCCAATTCTGAAATTGTCGCTCTTTTGAGTGATGATTAAATAAAACTTTATTTTAGGAGGGCTATTTATTATGGCTGACAATCGTATTCTTGTATTTGACAATCTTAGCACTTTTGCTGCTGAGCTGAAGGCTAAGTATGCTCGTAAGACTGCTCTGGAGGCTCTGGAGGCTAAGGTTCAGGCTCTGGAAGTCACCGGCGGTCAGGCTAACGTCCTGGAGGGCGTGAAGGTCAACGGCACCGCTCTGTCCATCGCTGAGAAGATGGTCGACATCCTGGTCGCTACCGGCACTACTAACGGCACTATCTCCGTCAACAACGCTGAGGTTGCTGTTGCTGGTCTGCAGGCTCTGGCTTTCAAGGCTCAGGTCTCTGAGGCTGAGCTGGACACTGCTCTGGCTGCTGTTATCGCCGCCAAGGCTGAGAAGTCCGATCTGAACGCTGTTAGCGGCAAGGTCGACACTCTGATCGGTGATGACGCCGACAAGTCTGTGCGTGCCATCTCTGCTGAGGAGGTCGCTAAGATCGTTGCTGGCGCTGATGCGTCCTACGATACTCTGAAGGAGATCGCCGACTGGATCAGCTCTCATAGCTCTGACGCCGCTGCTATGAATAGCCAGATCAACGCCAACAAGTCTGACATCGCTGATCTGACTACTCTGATCGGCAACCTGCCCGAGGGTATCACTTCCACTACTGTGGTCGACTACATCGCTGAGGCTATTGCTGGTATCGGCATTGGTGATTATGCTAAGGCCGCTGATCTGACTGCTGAGGTTAACCGTGCTAAGGCTGCTGAGGCTCAGGCTCTGGCCGATGCTAAGGCTTACGCCGATGGCCTGGCTTCCAACTACGACGCTGCTGGTGCTGCTAGCACTGCCGAGTCCAACGCTAAGGCTTATGCTAAGTCCTATGCCGACGGCCTGGCTGACAACTATGATGCTAAGGGCGCTGCTGCTACTGCTCTGTCTGATGCTAAGTCCTATG
>CAZTMZ010000031.1:0-11977 GCA_964615315.1 uncultured Eubacteriales bacterium
GATGCCCTGTCGCTCATAGCTGCGATGGTCGATCCGGCAGTCCAAACCTTTTTCTGCAAATTGGGCATTGCACAAGTCTGCCCACGCTTGCCGCCAATGCTCCAAAGTGTCTGGACTGCCCCAGTCAGTGGTTGGCACAGCATTAAACACATAATCGCCCTTGCCATCGGGAATGCGATTGCCATGCTCATCCAGCACATATTCACGCCGCTGCTTGTTGCCCCATTTTCCATTTGGCTCAATGGGACGGATGGGGCACAGGAAATGGATATGGGGATTGGGAATACCGCCGTCCTCTTTGTCGGGGGAATGAACGGCAAAGTCCACGATCATGCCACGGCTCACAAAGTTGTCCAACAAAAATTGCCTTGCAAGGGCGATGTTCTCCTCCATGGAAAACTCGTTTTGCAAGGCAATATCAAAACTATACGCAAGCTGGGCTTTCTTTCCACGCTCAACTTTTTCAACGGCGTTCCAGAGGGTTTCTCTGTCGGCATATTCTGCTGGTGCGTGGGGCGGCAATAGAATGTCGGAACAGATCACGCCGCCCTTGCGGGTGTAGTCGCTGTCCTCGCCGTAGTATTCGCTGTGGAGCTTTTCACCGGAGCGATAGGCGGCAGCCGCAATGGCGGACTGCCCTTCGCTGCGCCGGATTTGTTCAACATGAAAATGATACAGTGCGATACACATCACCCCTCTTTCTGCTGCGCCAGATTGTGTTCATTGACCACCGCCATGAGCAGACTTTTGACCTCGGATAGTGCAAACACATTTTCCGCAAAGGCATAAAATTCCGTTTCAGTCAATGCCTTGGTCAGCGGTGCGACACTTTCAATGGCAGCACCACGAGTGATAAGGTGGTGCGCTCGTTTGCGCCGATCTCCTTTTTCGTAGTAGCTGATACGGTTTTCAAGCTGCTGTTTCTTGTGTTGAAGCTGAGCAATTTTGCGTTCATTCGCCGCTTTCTCGGCTTCCAGTTGGGGGATGGTTTTCTGCTTTGACATAAAATGACCTCCTTATTTTTTGTTGTGGGGATATAAAAAGACCGCCTACCGAAAAAACGGTAAACGGTCTATGTACGGATATGGGATTTCAGACTTGTCGGGTGGGAATGGTTTGTCAAAACCGTTTTCACCCGACAAGTGCGCAGGGATAGGCGAAGCTGCAAGGGGTGCAGCCCCTTGTTCGGAACGCAGTGACGCAAAACAGCCGGACATTCAAGTGTCAGGGCTGTTCGCTCCGCAGGACGCACATACGGGGGTTACCCGTATAGAAGTGCGCCCTTGTTACCAAGGGATTCTCGGAAACCCAAAAGCGACCAACCTTTTACGGTTGATCGCCTTTGGCTTAGTTACTATTCTGCTGTGTTACAAAACTCATCTGCTTTCGTACATCACGGAACGCTTGAATTGGTTCTTTCCCCAAATGAAAAAGCGCCTGTTTTCATTGAATTCACATCCAAGTTGATTCCCCCATATTTGAGGTAATTAATTTCTTACTTTACGAGTGGGGATAACAAACTTTTCAGCATGTCAGAAATGGTAGACTCTTGCACCAACTCCGGCGTTTCTGATCCATATTTTCTTTGAAATTTTTTATTTAATGTACGGATTTTTTTCTCAGAGCTACTCAGAATATTCTGCCAGTTGTCTTCAATTTCATTTGTCAGGGAATTGCATTCTTCCTGCATCAGCCGTAACTCTTTTTGTTTATTGAGCTTTCGCCCTTTTTGCATTAACAAATTGAGTAGTGAAATGATGAACAGGATCACTACTAGCACAAAGAAAACGCTAGCATCACTTAATTCCTCGACTCCATTCAGCGGTGCCGCGATAATTTGTGCACCCAAAGTTGCGCCACCAACTAAGGATACCGGAATCGTAATCCGAAGTGAACAACGCTTGAATAACAACTTAAAAATAGGGATTATTCCAAACAACAGCATGGAAACTAGAATGATTGCCAACGCCCATGCTGGTTGTTCTCCCGTTTTTGCTATGTAAATCAGAGTACAATAAGTAATGACAGCCAACAACATTTCAATGAAAAAGAGCTTTGCAAAGCTGCCCATCGTCTTGGTTTTCCTTGCAAGAGTTTCATATTTCTTCTTCTGTTGTTCGATTTTATATCTCTTATCCCAGTAATAGTCAAACAGTCCGTCCGTCTCTTCGTCAATGGGAACACGATTTTTTCTTGCATTGTCTTCGTATTTTTTAGCAAGCTGATTGACCGCTTCACGGTATTCTACATTATTGTTTATGATCCTGTTCTTTTTCTTGAGATTTTGCATACAGGAATCTGCAACACTTTGAAAAAGTTGTTTTTCCTCGGGCGTTGCATACGATAATGCCTTTCCGAAATTACAGTCTGATGACAGGTCATATGCTTGATTTGCCAATCCATTGTCACTGATTTCCAGATGCGATATCAGCAGCAAACCCCAGTAGGCTTTAGCACAGCTACGCCGTTCTTTGATTGCATCTTCGAAGTTATCTTTAGCCTTATCAAAAGATTTTTTGCGCAATTGCTGGAACCCCTGTTCACACAACTTGTCCGCAGCATCCATATCTACGACATTGAAATTGTTGCCGGAACTCGATGCAGAAAACCCAACCCTCCGATGTCTTTCAACATACTTCATGATTTTCTCGCATACTTCCTCTTTCATGCCGATTGCATCAAAATCGTTTACCTGGTTGCCAATCAGCTCCGCCGGTAGTTCATCCACTCGCATATTTTTGCGAAAAATTGTCAGATACTTAGCAGGCTGATGATATGCCTCTGCATCCTTTTTCATACAAAGGAAACGGCTCCATTCGTTCTTGACCCAGGTGCTCTCTAAATGCTCCCGACAAGAACTAATCAGGATCATAACAGGAGAGGTAATCAATGCAGCACAGATAACCGGCTCATACTCATCTTCACCATTCAGGGATTCTTCCGAGAAAAATACACGCAGATTATAATTATGCGTCAAAATACGATACAGTTCACGTGCAGCTAAACAGTCTATGGTTTTTTTATCCGGATCTCCTTCTTCCGAAACCTTCAAGCTAATGAATACATCGTACGGGTCATCGTAGGATAGTCGATGCTTGATTTTACGGAACTGTTCATCCACCTCTTGGGCATCCTTTTTATACTGTGCACACATCTCGGGAGATGCCTTTTCCAGTGCCATATGATAATCAGCATCATCCAGGATCACACAGTCGCCATTAAATCGGCGCCAGGTGGGCTTTTTCTCACCATTCGTTTCTACGATCTCAATTCCGTAGCGGCAAAGCAAACGGCCCCAGTAGGCGGCGGCTTCGTCAGGATCGTTGTCAATAATTTCTGTATATAGCTGATCCGCTTTTTCAAAATTCTTTTCCTTCAGACGGCAAATATCTGCTTGTCGCAGTTTGTCGGCATTTTTGCCGGGGATCGCCTCTTCGCAACCGCAGTAACTACATCGATATTTCCCGCTGACCTCTATAAAGTCATCGCTTCCACAACGGTGGCATATGATATTTTTTGACATTTCTTCACCTTCTATCTACGGTTTTTGCAATTGAATTTCGCTGGATCAACATATTTCTGATTTTCGACACCTGCGCCGCAAGCTCAACGGAATCTGCATAGAGAAGCTGTTGCACATTCCGGCGGATCTCCTTTTCGATTGCTTCCAGCGCTGCGTCACTGCACGGCTTGCTGTACTGAAATTCCTCGGCCAGTTTCTCCAACTGCTGTTTGGTTCCCCGTTCGGGACAGGTCTGCGCCACAGTATTGAGTTGGGTCGTCATGTCACGCAGGAAGTCATTTTTTATTGCCACCTTGGCTGTGACATTTTCAGCGTTTACCTTACCTGCAATCGCAAACACCAAGTCGACAGCAAATACTGCAAAAATAACCAGCTGCACGACCAGCATCCATTTGAACGGAAGCAGACCAAGGTACATATGCAGAACGGAGAAAATACCGGAGGCAATGAAATACATTCCACCGACGTAGAAAATCGGAGCATTAAAGAAAATATCCCGGATCGTATACTGCTTTCCAAACAACAGGGAAACACAAATCGCAACGATCGCTGCCCAAGTAAAAAATCCAAAACCCAGCCAGAAGGCCGTAGTGACTCCCGTGATAATGACGGTAATCACGCTGACCAACAGATACACAATGCTGATCAGAGACAGCAGCAATGTTGATAAACTCGATTTTTTCATATTTTTCCGCTCCTTATTCGCACTTTATTCCGCATTCCGGACAAAATTTACCATTTTCAAACTGATTGCCGCAGTTAGGGCAGGTCTTCTTCTCTGGAATCAGCTTGCCACCACATTCGTGGCAGAATTTTCCGCCCTCGACAACTGCACCGCAATGGGGGCAGGTAATGCGTTGCACCGTCTCGACCTTTGTTCCGCACTCCAGGCAGAATTTGGCACCATCTACAAGGGATGCCCCACATTTTGCGCACTTGGCCGTTTCTTTTTTAGGCTCCATGATGCCGGTAAAGGAAGTATTCAGGCCATCCCGGACCATTCCACCAACCGCACCCATGGCACCCAGGCCAACGCCCATCTGCATAAAATTGCCAGCCATTCCACCGGCCATACTGTTATCATTGGAAGCGGCAGTTTTCAGCACATCGAACTGATGCTCCTGCTGATAAGTGTAGCCCTGCGCTTCACGGAAGCCGGCTTCGCCTTGTCCCGCAATGGTACGCACGCTGGCATCCAACTGGGCCTTGAGGATCTTCGCCTGACCACTGCCTCCCTGGGTTTCGCGCAGATCCAGCAGTTTCTTGTAATTCTGATGTGACTCATCCACATGAATGTGCTCAATGATAAACTGCGTCAGGCGAATGCCATAATCCTCAAAAAGATGCTCAATATCAACCCGCACGCTTTCCGCAATTTTTGTGCGGTATCTGGGTGCATTCAAGATCGTTTTTGCCTCGTCGTAAATTGCATTGATCAACGCATCACCGACAGTGCTTGCAATCAAATTCAAAAAGCGTTCCTTCAGATCCGCTTTTGTGATACCAGAGGCGGTGCCATTGATTTTTTCAATGAGCTTTCTCGCATTTTCCACCTGAATATGATAGTTTCCTCGTGCACCGATGGGGAATACAAAATTATCCTCCTGGTATGTAATATTGCCAACACCCCAACGCAAATCTGCCATCTCCACCTTGTTGACATAATAGAGCTCCGCTTGGAATGGCGTTTTTGTTCCCTTAATGCGCGCAAGCGCTTTCTTCACAAATGGAGTATCACAGGTCTCCAGAACATGAAGACCTGGACCCAGGTCATCCGAGACCTCGCCGTTCATATAGAAGACAGCACCTTGTGTTTCGTTGACGATTACCGTTGACCCCGTGTTAAAATCTGTGATTGGGCTTTTCCAAACAATGTCCTCGTTCGTTCCACCAAAACGAATATCTTCTCTCATTTTTTCATGATTTCTCATAGCAATTGCTCCTATA
This sequence comes from uncultured Eubacteriales bacterium, assembly GCA_964615315.1. Classification (GTDB taxonomy): domain Bacteria; phylum Bacillota; class Clostridia; order Oscillospirales; family Acutalibacteraceae; genus Fimenecus. The sequence continues at coordinate 5,471 of CAZTMZ010000031.1, forward strand.
TAAATATTTTAGCTCATGAGGTCGATGTATTCATCCAAAGTTAGACCCTGTAATTTTTCTCCGTCTGAGTCAAGTGTCAATTCATAGAATTCATGTCGTGCACGCTCAGCCAGGAAGAAGGTGGTAAAACGCGCATCATTTTCTGACGGATAGATTTCCTGATTCTCAGCGTTTTCCATCTTGCGAATGACCTCATAAAGGCTTGAGGTTTGGAAGAACGGACAAGCGTGACCGGTACCACAGCAGCAACCGTCCCTCAACTCGAGAGCGAGATCCGCTGTGCAGAATATTATATTGAGATACTGGGATTTCGCGTAATCATCGCTTGCCTTTAAAATCACATCATAATGATCTCTGTTAACATTAATTTTCTTTACCAGTTCCAAACCTTCATATAATGTATCCAGCATGGCGTTATAATACTCCAGTGCGGGGAGAAATGATGCCGATTCCTCGACAAACAGCAGCATATTCTGCGCATCGTCCACAGACCATTGGCGATCTTCCGTAAAACAGCTGAAATAATACGCACATTTTGTAATGCTGATCGCATTGCACATCGCTGCAGAAACTGTGTCGATAGTCCCAAAGAATTCTTCTGCTTCTAATGCTGTCACATTTTCATAGTATTGATCTTTCAATAGCTTAGCAGCATTTCCGAACATTTCTGAAATTTCCGATACATCATCGAGTATGTCCATATATCCGCTGTTATCCTCCAGCGCCCCATAATAGGCTCCGCAAAGCTGCAATGCCACAGAGGCAAAATCTGCGGTTTTGTAGATGGCGTAGTACCTTTGTTTTTCGGACTCGTCTTTATTGGAAAAATGTAAGGATTTGTTCTTGTTGCAAATGGTACAAAAATCCTGATAGGATATGGTACGGTCCGTCACTTCCATACCGCAGTCACAATAAATATGAATAATACCGTCCGTTAATTTTGCCGCATAAGCGCTCTGTGAATGAGTAAATCTCATGTCGGAACGCTCATCCAGATTACTGTCTCCATTATTGCCCCAGATTGCATATAATGTTTTATTGCCATCCATCATAACACTGTCACCGGGACCTATAAATCCTGCTTGAGCATCAGAGATACCCGCCCAGCCCAGAAAATGGTAACCCACTCTCGTGGGAATGTCACTGGGGATCTTTACAGACTTATCCTTCCAATTCTTAATTTCTTTAGGCGCACCTTCGCCTCCATTAGCATCAAAGGTCAACACAGCGTCATAACTATTTCCATTTATGAAATTACCGACAACGCTACCCAGTTCGTCACAACCCGTTAACGGAAAGACCAAGGCAAAGCAGATAAACATAGAAACGATCTTTTTGAACATTTTTCATTACTCCTCTACAATAACCTGATATCTGTGGTGAGTGGTTTTTCCGTCCGATGTGATTTTCAGAACGAGTATGATCTCATTGCCGTCCATTTCGCACTCATAACTTACAGTGCTGGAATAGCTTACGCCAAACATATTGGCCAAAGCCATATTTAGGTTACTCTGAAGATCGCCATTATCCAAATCCACAAGGGTATTGATATAGTCCTCGCAAAGCTCTAATATTTCCTGATTGGCTTGATATGCCTCTCTGGTCTCAATTTTGAATTGTGGTATCTCAATCGAAACATCGATTTTTCCGCTGTGATATTCACCGGTGTAAGCGGTCGAAACATAGTTTTTCCATTCCGGCGTCCACACTGCTTTCACAATATAATCCATCACAGTATTTCCATCATGAATGGGAACAAGCGTGGCTCCCGCCGTTACGGTTGCGGCAGCACAGATGCCCAAAACTGCATTGCGCACCGCATGGCCTGCAGCAGCCTTGGCAGCACCCGCTACCGCTTTTCCGGTGCTTGCAGCAGTTTCGGAAATGCCAACTGAAGTCGCTGCCGAAGCTGTTGTTGCCGCAGCGGTGCCCGCAACCTTAATAGCCAGGTTCGCAGATCCCAATGTCTGTGCAACCGGTCCGCTTCCTCCAAGCATCCAGCGGAGAAAGGACAGAAACAGCAAGGGCGTAATGCCGTAGAGCTTTGTGCCCTGTTTCTCCAGCGCTACCAGTGCCTCCGAAATTTTTTTCTTTCCATAGGTCAAGCAGCTTTTTACAGTAGATTCATTCATCCCGGTCTCTGCTGCAATCTCACAAATCTTTTTGTTGTCCCGAAAACGCAGCAGGATGCATGTCCGTTGATTTTCTGGAAGATCCTGGACAATCCCCCACAAAATACGCTGTGTCTCTTGATAATCCACGGACTCTTCCGGAGAAAACTCCTGATACTCGCTGACGATGGTGTTTTCAATGGCATTTTCTTTTTCAGAGGAGTTTTCCATTTCCGAAAATAGGATGTCATGTTTGTGTTTATCCAGTAGATCGTAAGATTTATAACGTATGATCTGGAAAAACCAAGACTCAAATTTTTCAGGCTGTTTCAGGGTGTCCAAATTCTGCCAGGCTTTGACATAGGAGTCCTGAAGGACATCCATTGCCTCGTATTCATCTTTAATAATGCCGTAGGCAAGGCCATAGGCCTTGTCTACGGTATTTGTATAGATGTATTCAAACGCCTTTTCGTCGCCATTCAATGCGGCAACGATCACAGCTTTTTCCATCGCTCAATTCTCCAAGTCCTTAATAAGTAAATAGCAGCGCCAGTGTGCCGAAAAAGACAATCTGCAATGCGATCACCAGTGCGCTGGTCAACAAGCTGAGCATCGTGGTAGGTTTGCTGCGCAGACGGTCTTTCATGGCAATATAAGCCCCGCTGCTTACTATCAGAGCCATCAAAAAGCCGATAATACCGAGCCAGGTATTAACCACACTTAGCAGACCTGCAACAAGCAGTATGACCGTCGACTGCGAACACACGAATACGCTGTTGCCAAATGCCCGCAACATTCTGCCTTTGTCCTTTTCCTTCAGCCGATAGCAGAGATTTGTCAGGAAGGTAATTCCCAAACCGACCAAATAGCTAAAAAATGCGATCCAGCCGCCAATTGCCTTAAAATCAGCGGAATAGAAGCCGTTCGTAAGCAATGAGCTCAAGTGTTTGAATATGGATTGCATCAAGCTATCAAGCCAATTTTTAAAACCGATTCCCAAGAATACACCGCCCAGGGAAGTCAGCCCCAGGGTGATCACCGCAATGCTAACCGCCTCCCAAAGAGGGTATGTTGCATCGCTTTGGGTAAACAGCTGTTTTAAAGCATTCAGCAGAGATTTTCCAAACGCTGCTGCTTTTTCCGGAATTTGCGTGGATAGGTCTGTGTTCACTTTTTTGGGCTCAACTGAGCCGGTCCGTTCATTCACAGCTTCTTCGCAGAAGCAAACCTCTCCCTCTAAAATTTCTTTTCCACAAAATTTACAAAACATAGCGATTTTACATCCTTTCTCTTAGTTTCAACTTATTTTAGACATCGGGTTCTTCTTCCATGAAAGTCAGCGTGTCTTCGGACATATCCAGATATTTGATATTCCCACAGGAGTTATGATAATCCAGCACTTCTATACTGATTGCTGGGCTGTCACTGAAATAAACGCAATCATAATCCCAGAGGACACCCAGTGTTCCGTCCGCTTCTAGGATGAGGTTGCTCACATATGCATTTGCATAAATTGTCATAGCTATTTCATCATTGACGGCATCCATTGCGAAGACGAGACCAACATCCTCGCTATAGTAAGTGCTACGGGTATACACACCCACTGGCCGCAGATTGGAATACTCGAAAGCATCAATGTAGAATGTACGTTCAAGTATCCATGTCTTCTGAGAATGGATTTTTCCATCTTCATAATTTTCCAAATTTGACCAGAATTCATTGGCCTCCGTCATGATTCGATCCACAAACTCGGTCAAGATATCCCCACTGAGCATCGTGGCATCTGTGATGTAATTGCCCAACTGGGGCACCGTATAAGTCATTTCCGTCGACTTTATGGTATATCCATAATACTCGGGTTTTTTAGAATAGCTTACCGAGATGGTAACAACATCCCCGGAAGACAGATAGCTGGACTTGCTCATATCATACCGAACACTATCCAGAAATTCGTCTCCGGTTTCCTTCTTTGTCAAAGTCAAAGTGCCTTTGCCGTCTACACCGCCAATTTCTAAATCGATATAATCGAAAATATTGATCTCTGTTGGCCACTGAATGTCCGTCACTTCATATTCCATCTCAGTTTCTGAAAGAATATAACCGTTTTTGTACAGAGTGTCCTCGTTGTATTTTACTACGATATGAAGGCTCATAGTATGGATATCCATATGATAAGACTCGTTATCACAGCTAAAAGAAATAAGCTTATTTAGGTTTTCATCCGGTGAGTTTGCATACATCTCAAAATCACAATAAGGCGCATATCCAGTAGACGAGACAACCAGATAATCAAAGGGATTGATCACGTTGGGTAGAGGCAGATCTTTGACCTCGTATGTGGTCTTCTTCAGCTTAAACTTTAAATTCAAATTATTCCAATAGCTTTCGTCGATGGTAGCGGTCAACTCGACCACATCACCATTGGACAAACCAGAAGTTTCGCTCAGATCCAGATCCAGCTTTCCAAGCAAAAGCGCAGCCATTGCACTGGCCTGTTGATCCTCATCCAGTCCTTTGTTGATGGCTTCCATCAATGCATCGTCATCTACATTCAGGGATACACGGCCCACACCATCATATCCGGAAACTTCTACCTCCAAATAATTATCCAGCACAATCGTCCGGGGGGATAGCAAAACAATGATCAGCACGATTAGTGTGACCAATGCTCCCACAGCAATGCCACCAATCATCAGGATTTTCTTTTTCTGTTCTGGCGTCATGGGTATTACCTGTGCGGTCTTTGGCGCAGACTGCACACTATCATCGACCTCTTGGCCACATTTTTCGCAGAACTTGGCATTTTCCGGAATTTGACTTCCACATTTTTCACAAAACATTTTTATTCCTCTCTTTTTAATAGTTTTAACATATAAAGTGTTTCTCTGATTTGTTTGTAAAGCCATCTTTTTTCTAACCATGGAATCGTATTTGCAATTTCCTCCTTTTTCGTTCGTGATACAATGGCTTTATTTTGCTGCTCGATCCCAACGCTCAATCCTCCTTCTTTGTGTGTTCGGCACAATTACCTTACATACCGTAGACGGTTGACGAAGGAAAAAAGTTTTAAAAAATAAAAATTTTTTCGAAAATGCTCTATATACATTCATGTCATTTTGAAAAAGTGTACTTTTACAAACAGCAGAAATAAATGTCGACTTTCAGAAAAATTTTAGACTTTAGGTATTGAAAAATACATTTTCTAAAGATATAATATCTCTGTATATTTTTAATGCCCTAATTTGTAAAAGTACACCTTTACAAATTTAGAGCACGATTTGTTTAAGCCACATTTTCAAATTTTCTTGCCTTTGCGTAGAATGTGCCGACAGGCATATCGCAGGCTTCTGCCGCTTGTTTCAAGGTCATTTTCTTATTGCGCCACGCCTTGTGTACTTCATAGAAATTATCCGGCAATGGCAGAGGTGGTCTACCAAATTTTACGCCTTTGGCTTTTGCTGCCGCAATGCCCTCGGCTTGCCGCTGACGGATATTGGTTCTCTCATTTTCTGCCACAAAGGACAGAACTTGTAGCACGATGTCGGATAGGAATGTGCCCATTAGGTCTTTCCCTCGCCGTGTGTCCAGCAACGGCATATCCAAAACCACAATATCAATGCCTTTTTCCTTGGTCAGCAGCCGCCATTGTTGCTGGATTTCTTCATAATTGCGCCCAAGACGGTCTATGCTCTTGATATAGAGCAGATCGTCTTTTTTCATTTTTCGCAGTAATTTCTTGTACTGCGGACGGTTAAAATCCTTGCCGGATTGCTTGTCCAGATAAATATTTCGCTCCGGCACACCGACCTCTTTTAATGCGATCAGCTGCCGATCCTCGTTCTGGTCACGGCTACTGACACGGATGTATCCATATACGCTCAAATAAAATCCTCCTGTTCGTCATTTTTTCATAGGCGTTCACCCCTTCGATGTCTTATATTTTACAATGTCTGAATACCGTTTTTCTTCGCCCACTCGCTGGCAGCCTGTTTTCGTTCCTCGCTGTACGGCGCAGTCAAGCGAAAACTAAATCTGCCTTTTTCAATCTCAAATGTCAGACCGCCCTGTTCGTCATCGTCCGTCTGGCGGCAACATTGGGGGTATTCTTGTGCAAATGCGTTCAACCGCTTTTTGAGGGCGGTATTGTGGGTCTGCACCTCGATCATGTTGCTGCACTCGTCAAAATAGATGGCTGTGGTCTTTTGCTTCTTTGTAAGTCCTGTTCGCATAAATCCTCCCGTTTTTCGTTAATTTTTCTCGGCTCTTGAATTGGAAAAGTGGGGCGGTTTTTCGATAGAAACGGTTTGAACGATAGGTTGTATGATTGAAACGCCGCTATCTGAAAAATCGCCACTTTTCCGGCTCTTGACCGGATTTTCATGTTTTTCGGTTTGTG
>CAZTMZ010000032.1:0-9951 GCA_964615315.1 uncultured Eubacteriales bacterium
CCGTCGGCGATAAGATGGCGGGACGTCACGGTAACAAGGGTGTCGTTTCACGTATTCTTCCGCAAGAAGATATGCCTTTCCTTGACGACGGTACTCCGCTTGACATCGTTCTTAACCCGTTGGGCGTTCCTTCACGTATGAACATCGGTCAGGTATTGGAAGTTCACCTCGGCTTTGCTTACAGAAAGCTCGGTCAAAAGATTGCAACTCCTGTCTTTGACGGCGCACATGAGGAAGACATCCGCGAGGCACTTAAGGAAGCCGGTTACCGTGAGGACGGTAAGTCGATTCTTACCGACGGCAGAACGGGACAAAAGTTCGACAACCCCGTAACAGTCGGCGTTATGTACTTCCTTAAACTTCTCCACTTGGTTGACGATAAAATCCACGCACGTAGCATCGGCCCGTACGCACTCGTAACACAACAGCCGTTGGGCGGTAAAGCTCAGTTCGGCGGTCAGCGTTTCGGTGAAATGGAAGTTTGGGCACTTGAAGCTTACGGTGCGGCATATACTCTTCAAGAAATCTTAACGGTTAAGTCAGACGATCTTACGGGTAGACGTAAGACGTATGAAGCTATCGTTAAGGGACTTAATATTCCGAAACCGGGAATTCCGGAGTCCTTCAAGGTTCTCATTAAAGAACTTCAGGCACTTGCTCTTGACGTTCATGTCCTTGATGAAGACGGTGAGGAAATCGACATCAAACAAGGTTTTGACAATGACGAGTTTGATTTCGTTCCTGTTTCCGATCCCGACATCGAATTCGAAGAAATCAATGACGCAACTTACGACAACGGCTTTGTTCTCGACAATGAGGACGGAAGCGAAATAGATGAGGATGACGATTCCGAATTCTACGCACAGCAAGCAGCACTTGATTTTGATGATGACGATTTATTGGACGACGAGAACTATTGATTAAATTTCAGTAAAAGGAAGAAGGGCTAATTTAATGGAAAAGAAACCATTTGAAGCAATAAAAATCGGTCTTGCCTCTCCCGACCAGATCAGAGAATGGTCTTACGGTGAGGTTACAAAGCCCGAAACTATAAACTACCGTACACTGAAACCTGAAAAAGACGGCCTTTACTGCGAAAGAATTTTCGGACCTCAAAAGGACCTTGAATGTCATTGCGGTAAGTATAAAAAAATTCGTTACAAGGGCAAGGTGTGCGAACGCTGCGGCGTTGAAGTAACAAGAAAAGAAGTACGTCGTGAGAGAATGGGACACATCGAACTTGTTTCTCCCGTTTCTCACATCTGGTACTTCAAGGGAATTCCTTCAAGAATGGGCCTTATTCTTGATATTTCTCCGCGTGACCTTGAAAAAGTACTCTATTTTGCAAAATATATTGTTACCGATCCCGGTGATACGGAACTCGAAAAGCTTCAAATACTCACCGAAAAAGAGTATGTTGATATGGTTGAAAAATATGATGACGAGTTCAAAGCCGGTATGGGTGCGGAGGCCATTAAGGAGCTTCTTTGCGAAGTTGACGTTGAAGCTCTTTCGGCACAGCTCCGTGAAGAACTTAAAGACGCAACGGGACAAAAGAGAGCGAGAATTCTCAAAAGATTGGAAGTTGCCGAGGCATTTAAGCAGTCCGGTAACCGTCCCGAATGGATGATTCTCGACGTTGTTCCGGTTATTCCGCCTGACATTCGTCCTATGGTTCAGCTTGACGGCGGACGTTTTGCGACATCCGACCTTAACGACCTTTACAGACGTGTTATAAACAGAAACAACCGTCTTAAAAGACTTCTTGAGCTTAACGCTCCCGAAATCATCGTAAGAAACGAGAAAAGAATGCTTCAAGAGGCTGTTGACGCTCTTATCGACAACGGTCGCCGCGGCAGACCGGTTACGGGTCCCAACAACAGAGCACTCAAATCTCTCTCCGATATGCTTAAAGGTAAGCAGGGACGTTTCCGTCAGAACCTTCTCGGTAAACGTGTTGACTATTCGGGACGTTCGGTTATCGTTGTCGGCCCCGAACTTAAACTTTATCAGTGCGGTCTTCCTAAGGAAATGGCACTTGAACTCTTTAAGCCGTTCGTAATGAAGAGCCTTGTTGAAAACGGTATTGCGGGCAATATGAAATCCGCAAAGAAAATGGTTGAACGTGCAAAGACAGAGGTTTGGGACGCACTTGAAAAAGTGATTAAGGACCACCCCGTAATGCTCAACCGTGCTCCTACACTTCACAGACTCGGTATTCAAGCATTTGAACCCGTTCTCGTTGAGGGCAGAGCAATCAAACTTCACCCACTCGTATGTACGGCTTTCAACGCCGACTTCGACGGTGACCAGATGGCTGTTCACGTACCGCTTTCGGCAGAAGCACAGGCAGAAGCAAGACTTCTTATGCTTGCCGCCAATAATCTTCTTAAGCCGTCGGACGGTAAACCGGTTGCTGTTCCCACACAGGATATGATCCTCGGTTCTTACTATCTTACAATGGAAAAGGACGACGAGCCCGGCAACGGTAAGGTTTTCCTTAATGTCGATGAAGCAACAATGGCTTACGACGAAGGCGATATAGGACTTCATTCGAAAATTAAAATCAAGATGAGTAAGGAAATCAACGGCGAAACGGTTACAAAGCTTGTTGAAACAACACTCGGTAAGGTTATATTTAATAATCCTATTCCGCAAGACCTCGGTTTTGTTGACAGAACAGATCCCGAAAACGCATTCAAACTTGAGGTTGAATTCCTTGCAAACAAAAAGACTCTCGGTCAGATTATCGACAAGTGCATTAAGGTTCACGGCGTAGCGGTTGCAGCCGAAATGCTTGATAAGATTAAGGCTCAGGGTTATAAATACTCAACACGAAGCGGTATTACGGTTGCGGTTTGCGACGCTAAAATACCGGAAACAAAGAAAGCACTTTTGGCTGATGCCGAAGCTCGCGTTGACGTAATCAACGATTACTTTAATATGGGTCTTTACAGTGACGAAGAACGTTCGAGAGCCGTTATTAAAGTTTGGGAAGAAACGACAAACGCCGTTTCAAAGGGTATTAAAGAAAACCTCGGTAAATACAACCCGATTTATATGATGGTTGATTCCGGCGCCCGTGGTTCCGAATCACAGCTTCGTCAGTTGGCAGGTATGCGTGGTCTTATTGCTAACACGGCAGGTAAGACAATCGAAGTTCCGATTCGTGCTAACTACCGTGAAGGACTTAATGTTCTCGAATACTTCATTTCTTCACGTGGTGCCCGTAAAGGTCTTGCCGATACGGCTCTTCGTACAGCCGACTCCGGTTACCTTACACGTCGTCTTGTCGATGTTTCGCAAGAGGTTATCATTCGTGAAGAAGATTGCGGTTGCACAGACGGTCTTGAAGTTTATGAAATCAAAGACGGCAAGAGCGTTATCGAACCACTCAGCGAAAGACTTACGGGCAGATATCTCTTTGAAGATTTCGTTGACGAAAAGACAGGCGAAGTTATCGCATCTAAAGACACAATGGTTACGGAAGACGTCGCAAAGGTTGTTGCCGACATTGTTAACAGCAGAGAAAACGAAGCCGACAGAAAGATTAAGATTCGCTCACTTCTTACATGTAATGCCGAACACGGCGTATGTATGAAGTGCTACGGTGCAAACCTTGCAACAGGTACTCCCGTAACAGCGGGTGAAGCAGTCGGTATCATTGCCGCTCAGTCTATCGGTGAACCCGGTACTCAGCTTACAATGAGAACCTTCCATACGGGCGGTATCGCTTCAAGCCAGGACATCACACAAGGTCTTCCGCGTGTTGAAGAACTCTTTGAAGCAAGAAAACCGAAAACTTATGCTATTCTTTCCGAAATTGACGGTTACCTTTCATTCCGTGAAATCAAGGGTAACGAACATATCGTTATTACGGATAAGGAAAACGGCGACGAACGTTCATATATGATTCCTTACGGCTTCCGTAAGAAATACGATACCGATGTCGACGCAAACGGAAATCCGATTTTCGTTAAAAAGGGTACACCGCTTACAGACGGTTCTCCGAACCCGAACGACATTCTTGCTATCAGCGGTGTCGATGCGGTTCATAACTATCTTATTGAAGAAGTTCAAAAGACATACCGTTTGCAAGGTGTTGATATCAACGATAAGCACATTGAGGTTATTGTTCGTCAAATGATGAGAAAACTTAAGGTTACGGAAGCGGGAACAACGGATCTTCTTCCGGGTGCTTCGATTGACAAGCGTGAGCTTCAAGCCGCCAATGAAAAAGCACGTGCCGAAGCAGAGGCAAACGGCGAGCTTTTCGTTCCGGCAGAATGTGCACCGGTACTTCTCGGTATCACAAAGGCTTCTCTTGCAACAGATTCATTCTTGTCGGCAGCATCATTCCAAGAAACGACAAGAGTTCTTACAGATGCCGCCATTAAGGGCAAGGTTGATCCGCTTATGGGCCTTAAAGAAAACGTTATCATCGGTAAACTTCTTCCTTCCGGTACGGGAATGAGATGTTATTCCGACATTGAACTTAACAAGAAAATAAGCGACGTCGTAGCCGCCGAATAATTGATGAGTTTATAACACTTTTCGAAAGATTTTTAAGACCTCGTAGGGCAAACGCCTTGCGAGGTCTTTTTTCGACATACAAAATTCGATTTTGTATGCCGACGGAATATAGAAGTGCTTTTTTATATTGTGTATAGTAAGAAAAAACACTTGTCAAAAAGGGTAATAGAAATGGGGAGAATAAAATGTTTTGTACAAAATGCGGTGCGAAAAATGAAGAAGGAGCAACCTTTTGCAGCAATTGCGGAGAGAAATTAGAGGTGGCTGCTCAAAACACGGTTCAAGTTGAATTGCCAACGGTACCTCAGCCAACCGCACCGATGCAATTTACCGCACCTAACGTTCAACCGATTGAACCGTCAAAGCCCGCGAAAAAGAGTACGGTTGCGGCAGTCGGAATCGGAAAACGTTTTTTGCGCATATTTTTGCCGATTTTAATTTTCGGTATATTATCAGCAGTCTTGACTCAACTCGGTGATAGTAAAACCGAAAAGAAACTTGTCGGGGTATGGCAAAAAGAAACGGAATGTAATATCTTTGCGGATGATGACACAAAATTTACGTTGTACGAAACGATTGAAATGAATGAGGACGGCAGATACGTAATAGGTTACGATAATGAAAAAACCGAGGATTCTTTTATTGAAAATTTCAATTCGTCCTTTGAAAACGAAGCGGAAAAGGAACTGTTCTTGAGTACATACAAATACGATACGGTTGAAGATTATTATGCGGAAATTAAAGCTATATGGGATGAAAACGTCGTAAAAGGTACTTGGGAAATCGAGGACGAAAATCTGTATTTGTATCCGCAAAACGAAGCGAGCATCTGTGCCTATTACAAAATAAACGGCGATGAGCTTGAGGTTAAGATGGAAGATGAATACGGCAAAGCCGAAAAAGTGACATATTACAGAAGTAAATAAAGACATACTGTCCCGCTTGTTGTTTATACAGTCGGGACAGTTTTTTTGTAGTGAAAAAATTCGTTATTTTGCAAAAAATCTATTGACAAATATTGTTGATATGTGATAAACTAACTGAGCATGCGGACTTGTGTCCGTTCATTTGTCGTGTAAAAAGATAGAAATATCTTTTCACATATATTTTTTATGTATGGAGGTGAATATATGCCTACCTTTAATCAGCTCGTTCGCAATGGTAGAGAAACACAAGTGAAGAAGTCTAAGGCTCCCGCACTCGGTAAAGGTCTCAACTCAAAGAAGAATGTTATGACAGATAACAATTCTCCTCAAAAGAGAGGCGTTTGCACTGTTGTTAAGACAGACACACCTAAGAAGCCTAACTCAGCTCTTCGTAAACTTGCCAGAGTTCGTTTGACAAACGGAATCGAAGTTTCGGCTTACATTCCCGGCGTTGGACACAATCTTCAGGAACACTCAGTTGTTCTTATCCGTGGCGGCCGTGTTAAGGACCTTCCCGGTGTGCGTTACCACATCATCCGCGGTACTCTTGATACTCAAGGTGTTAACGGAAGAATGCAAAGCCGTTCAAAGTACGGTGCAAAGCGTCCTAAGGCAGCAAAGAAATAATATAGGTTTATTACAGACAGAATCTTCTTGAAAGGCAATATTTATTATGAATATTTGTCCAACGAGAGTGTATATATAAATATATATGCCTGTTCGTTGGTGCCACGAGGTTTTTGTCACTCGAGTACCTATGATATCATTATTATGAAGGAGGGAAGCGCAGTGCCAAGAAGAGGCCAGATTGCAAAACGTGATGTTTTGCCAGATCCGCTTTACAATTCAAAGCTTGTAACAAGACTTATTAACAGCGTAATGTTAGACGGTAAGAAGGGCGTAGCTCAGAAGATCGTTTACGATGCATTTGACATCGTCGCTGAAAGAACAGGCAAGGATGCTCTTGAAGCATTTGATGCCGCAATGGAAAACGTTATGCCGGTTCTCGAGTGTAAAGCTCGTCGTATCGGCGGTGCAACATACCAAGTTCCTATGGAAGTTCGCCCCGAAAGACGTCAAACACTCGGTCTTCGTTGGATTACACTTTTTGCACGTCAACGTTCAGAAAGAACAATGAAGGAAAGACTTGCTAACGAAATTCTTGATGCTATCAACGAACAAGGTGGAGCATGCAAGAAACGTGATGAAATGCACAGAATGGCAGAAGCAAACAAAGCTTTCGCACATTTCAGATGGTAATTTAACTTTTAGAAACATTATTTGGAGGACGTTATGCCAAGAAAAGTATCTCTTGAACAAACAAGAAATATTGGTATTATGGCTCACATCGACGCCGGCAAGACGACAACAACAGAGAGAATTCTCTATTACACCGGCGTTAACCATAAGATTGGTGAAACTCATGACGGTTCAGCTACAATGGACTGGATGGCTCAGGAGCAGGAACGTGGTATCACAATCACTTCTGCAGCTACAACATGTTTCTGGAAAGACCATCGTATCAATATTATCGACACTCCCGGCCACGTTGACTTCACAGTTGAAGTTCAGCGTTCACTCCGCGTTCTCGACGGTTCTGTAACCGTTCTTTGTGCAAAGGGCGGCGTTGAGCCTCAGTCAGAAACAGTTTGGCGTCAGGCTGACGAGTATAAGGTACCGAGAATGATCTATGTTAATAAAATGGACATTACCGGTGCTGACTTTTACCGTGTTCTCGACATGGTAAAGGAAAGATTTAACTGCAACGCAGTTCCGATTCAACTTCCTATCGGTTTTGAAAACACATTCAGAGGAATGGTTGACCTTATCAACAACAATGCTATCGTTTATTACGACGATATGGGTAAAGACGTTAGAATTGAAGAAATTCCCGATGATATGAAGGAACTTGCCGCAAAATATCGTAACAACCTTATCGAATCGGTTGCCGAACTCGATGAAGAGCTTATGATGAAATATTTCGACGGTGAAGAACTTACAGTGGAAGAAATCAAGCGTGTTATCCGTAAGGCTACAATCGCTAATGAAATCGTTCCGATTTGCTGTGGTACTTCATATCGTAACAAGGGCGTTCAACCGCTTCTTGATGCCATTGTTGACTTTATGCCTGCTCCGACAGACATTGAAGCTATCAAGGGCGTAAACCCCGACACAGAAGAAGAGGAAGCAAGACATTCATCCGACGATGAACCTTTTGCCGCACTCGCATTTAAGATTGCCAACGACCCGTTCGTAGGTACACTTTGCTTCTTCCGTGTTTATTCGGGTACCGTTAACGCAGGTACATCGGTTTACAACACTGTAAAAGATAACAAAGAAAGAATGGGCAGAATTCTTCAAATGCACGCTAACCACCGTGAAGACTTGGAAACAGTTTATGCCGGTGATATCGCTGCAGTTGTAGGTCTTAAGAATACAACAACAGGTGACACACTTTGTGACGAAAAACACCCGATTATTCTTGAATCTATGAATTTCCCGGACCCCGTTATCAGCGTTGCTATCGAGCCGAAAACAAAAGCCGGCCAGGAAAAAATGGGTATCGCACTTTCAAAGCTTGTTGCCGAAGACCCGACTTTCCGTTGCCGCACAGATGAAGAAACAGGTCAAACAATTATTTCCGGTATGGGTGAACTTCACCTTGAAATCATCGTTGACAGACTTCTTCGTGAGTTTAAAGTTGAGGCTAACGTAGGTAAGCCGCAAGTTGCTTACAGAGAAACAATCCGTTCAACCGCATCATCGGATACAAAATACGCACGTCAGTCGGGTGGTAAGGGACAATACGGTCACGTTAAGATCAACATTGAACCGAATCCGGACGGCGGATACGAATTTGTTAACAACATTGTCGGCGGTGCTATTCCGAAGGAATACCACAAAGCCGTTGACGACGGTATCCAAGGTGCTATGCAGTCGGGTGTTGTTGCGGGCTACAGTATGGTTGACATAAAGGTAACTCTTTATGACGGTTCATACCACGAAGTCGACTCATCTGAAATGGCATTTAAGATTGCCGGTTCTATGGCATTTAAAGATGCCGCTAAGAAAGCTAATCCGGTTCTCCTTGAGCCGATTATGAAGGTTGTAGTTATTACACCCGAAGAATATATGGGCGACGTTATCGGTGACCTTAACTCTCGCCGTGGCGAAATTCAAGGATTTGAAGACAGAACGGGCGTTAAGCAAATTAACGCAAGAGTTCCGCTTTCCGAAATGTTCGGTTATGCTACCGACCTTCGTTCAAAAACACAAGGCCGCGGTCAGTATGTAATGGAACCGGACGGATATAAAGAAGTTCCGAAATCAATTTCAGAATCAATTATTTCCGAACGCGCAAAGAGAGACTAATAATTTCTCTTAAAAGTCTTGAAATTTTTCAAGATAACTGATACAATATGTATCACAAATATTATGTAAATTATTTTCCAAAAATAAAAGGAGGAAATCCCAATGGCAAAGGAAAAATTTGAAAGAACCAAACCGCACGTTAATATTGGTACTATCGGTCACGTTGACCATGGTAAGACAACATTAACAGCTGCAATCACAAAGACACTTGCATCAAAAGGTCAGGCTGACTTCATCGATTACGCAAACATCGATAAGGCTCCCGAAGAAAGAGAACGTGGTATTACAATCAATACATCACACGTTGAATACGAAACAGAGTCACGTCACTATGCACACGTTGACTGCCCCGGCCACGCCGACTATATTAAGAACATGATCACAGGTGCTGCTCAAATGGACGGCGCTATCCTTGTTATCGCTTCTACTGACGGCCCTATGGCTCAAACAAAAGAACACCTTCTTCTTGCTCGTCAGGTTGGCGTTCCTTACATCATCGTATTCATGAACAAGGTTGACCAAGTTGACGACCCCGAACTTCTTGAACTCGTTGAAATGGAAATCCGTGAAACACTTAACGAATATGAATTCCCGGGCGATGATACACCTATCATCAAGGGTTCAGCTCTTAAGGCTCTTGAAGCAACATCAGCTGACGATCCCGCTTGTGCTCCTATTTGGGAACTCATGGAAGCTGTTGACTCATACATTCCTACACCTGACAGAAAAGCTGACCAACCGTTCCTTATGCCTGTTGAAGACGTATTCACAATCACAGGCCGTGGTACAGTTGCTACAGGTAGAGTTGAAAGAGGTCAACTCAGAACTTCTGAAGAAATCGAAATCGTTGGTCTTTCAGACGAAAGAAAGAAGACTGTTGTTACAGGTATCGAAATGTTCAGAAAGATTCTTGACTATGCTGAAGCAGGCGACAACATCGGTGCTCTTCTTCGTGGTATTCAAAGATCAGAAATCGAACGTGGTCAAGTTCTTGCTAAACCCGGCACAATCAATCCTCACACAAAGTTCTCAGGTCAAGTTTACGTTTTGACAAAGGATGAAGGCGGACGTCATACTCCTTTCTTCAACAACTACAGACCTCAGTTCTATTTCAGAACAA
>CAZTMZ010000033.1:0-7505 GCA_964615315.1 uncultured Eubacteriales bacterium
AGCAAAATCGTGTGCCAACAGGGATGCTTCTCGCCCCTATTGGAAACCCAGAGCCGAGGGATTGCATCCCTCTGGACACCTGCATATTTTCCTCGAAAATGGTACCCAAACTGTAAAAATGCAGTTTGACACCTTTCCTCAGAAAATACAAAACCGCTGTACTCTCCATCCCTGCGAGGATGAAAAATACAGCGGTTTGTTATGTTGCAGATTTTACTCTCCAAGTTTTTCTGCAACAATTTTCATCTGTTCCGATGTTAATTGCCAATCCCAATCGAAGTCAATTTCAACGATGCAATTATCGTAACAGAGCAGGAAACGCATTTGCAGTTCACCACCAAGTTTTAGCTGATATGCTTCGTTTGCTCCCCACGGAGTGGCATCTATTTTGATATGTTCTTCCCACATATCATCTTCCAGTTCGGGATGACCATAATTGTGCGCAAAGTCATCAAGCAATGCTTTCTTACACAATTCGTACATGAACGGCATTTTGACTGTAGTGATAGAATAGTCAAGTTCTGGATTAACAAGTGCATCTTTACGAGGACGCTGAGTAGCTTCCTTTTGCTCTATGAAAACAGATTTGTCAAGAATGCGGATTTCATAAGAATAGCCAGTATAATCTGTTTCAATCAAATCCTCGATGGTTAAGGGAAGTTCATCATGATAAACCTCAAAAGTCCATCCATTGTATTCATAGGTGTCCACGGGAACTTTCTCTGGCAGGAAAGTGGTAATTCTACTAATAACGCTTATTAACAAAATACCTGTAAATCCAAAGGAGATAACAAGCGTCAGAATAATCGTAATGTTACGATTAACTTTAGCTGAAAGCTTCATTTTCTTCATCAGTTCAGATGTGCCTACAATGATTGCCGTAACACCGAGAATAATTGCAATAGAAGCAAACGCAATCAACGTCATTTTACTTCCACCATAAGAAATCAGAAGAAAAGCAAATGCCAACAGCATCATGCACAGGATCACAATCTGGAAATTGCGGTGTCCCTTGGTTTCAACAAAGCTGCCATCCAGCTCGGCGGCTGACTTTGCTCGTTTATGCCATGTATGGTATCCGACGATCTCTACAACAGAAAGAGCTAACATCAATATCCAACACATACCGGAAAACAGGTTTGCATTGCTTGCAAGGACACCGATAGGGTCAGAAATAAGTCGCCAGAAAAAGAGTGCTGCTTGCAATATTCCCACGCCGGCTAAAAGATAATAACTGGTTAAATGACTTTTCTTTGCCGAGGCATGAATTGCGGATACCTCCAAAGTTGCATCAGTTTCAATCGGTGTTGGGTTAGGTGCTTCATTGTAGAAAATCTGCATCTGTGCATTGGATGCAGCCAACTTCCAACCGGTATGTTCGCAAAAATCGTGGAACGCCAACTGCGCTTCAGATGGCTCTGGGTCAAACGCAGAAGCCTTGGCGAAGTACACAACTGAAAAATGAATTTTCTTCGGTTCAATGCGATGGAAATACCAACCGAAGGCAGATGTCTTATCCAACATCCAACCATTCTCCGCTTGTTTTTCTAAATATGCCTCTATTCCTGTACGATCATAAAACGAAAAGAGAACAAAGCATCTTTTTGTATTTTTCATTAGATTTCCTCCTTCCCGAAAATCATATGATAATCAGCCAACTGCGCCGTTAAGCGGGCGCATTCTTTTTCTAACATTTCTCTGCCTTTATCCGTAAGGATATAACTGCGGCGTCTGCCTTCAACCTTAGTTTCCCGTATCATCTCTGCATCCAAAAATTGCTCCAAAAGCGTATAGAGCGTACCGGAGCCAACATTAACTCTCTGATTTGTCATAGCAGGAACACGATCAAGAATATCCATGCCGTAGCATTCGTCTTTAAGGCAGAGCAAGGTATAAAACATCTGCTCCGTCAGCGTTTGAAATTTTGCACGTGCCACATGGCTCACCTCCGATTCTCGAATATCGAGTATTCTGCTTATATTATATTCTCGATTATCGAGAAAGTCAATAGAGTTCACAGAAAAGTAACAAAAAATTGCCCGCAGGATTTCTCCCACGGGCAATGAGGTGTTCAACTATCTAAAGGTTTATACTCAGTCACAGTTTTCAAATAGGTTTCGGGATCGCCGTTCAAAATGAGATTAGCATACTCCAAAGGAGCGTTGGAGATCAGATAGTCAAGCTCTGACCGCTGATACATATTGTCGGCAACCTCGTTCTCCACGGCGATAGTGTCAATCGCCATCACGCTGCCATCGGTGAATTTCAGTTCCACACAGCAGTTATCGAAATTGTACTCGCAGGAAATCAGCTTTTTCATAGGGTTTACCTCCAAAATTGTTTTGTTTGGAAGTAATGTAAGCGTGGGTTTTGTGGTGGTATCTTTAAGTTTGGGAAACCCCGCTTTCCCACTTTGCAATAGCCTGTCTGGAAATTTGACATTCCTCGGCAAGTTCTTCTTGAGACAGTCCTTTTAATTTTCTGAATTTGTAAAGATTTTCTTCTAATTTCATTTGTACAATCCTCCTTTGATTGATACAAATATTATACCGTTTAAGGTAGCAAGTTTCTATCAACCTACATTTGCAATTATGCAACCATTGGTTACGTCAAAACCCTACTATAACTAACCTCATTATTGTAACATAACCAATTAGGTGTTTCAATGTTCTTTGCATTGTTTTCATCTTTTTAAAAATATAGTCCAACGAAACAGAGCCGAAACCACAGATTATGCGGTTTCCGTTTCTTCTCTTTTCCTTTTCGTTTATAAAAAATCTGCTCTCAGCAGTAAGCTGAGAACAGACATTATTGAAAGTATGATTTTTTATTTATTCAACTACTATACCCTTTTCGGCACGGCGTTTTGCAAGGTCTTCGTTCATCTTTTTCTTGAAATCGCCCGTTACGTTATAGAAGAACATCGGGATTGCACAAAGGAGCATACTTACTCCGGGAACAATCGAAACGAGTGAGAACATTGCGAAACGGCTGGAAGTTGCAATATCCGTTGCCGCCATCATTGTGCCCGAACTTAACATATCTTCGGGACGCAAGCCGATTGCCATATACATTACAACGATACCGCATGTTGCAAAAGCATTGCCGAGTTTGTTAACAAAGCCTTGGCAAGCCGAACCCAAACCGTTTTCTCTGTAACCCGTTTTCCACTCCATATAGTCAAGGCTGTCACAAATCAGTGCATAGGAAATAGAATTGATAACACCGAGAGGAATACATGAAACTATAATGAACGGAATACAGATGTAAAGGTTCATTGTAAACCAGCCGACAACCGTTGTGAAAATGCTTGCGACGAAGCTCAAAAGACATGTAACGATGATAATCTTTTTATACTCAAACTTTTTCATAAGTTTAGGCATAAAGAGCATTGCGCCGAACATACCCACGATTGCGCAAACTTGGAAAATTGTCTTAACGGTCGAAACAGAAGCCTCGATAGCGGCAACTCTTTCCTCCGGCGAAAGTCCGTTTAAATCGGGACCTATGTAGAAAGCGTATCTTGCAACGTGAACGGCGGCGGCTTGAATCATATAACGACCGCTTGACAAAACGCCCATTGCAACAACAAGCATCAAAGGTTTGCACTTGAAAATTCTTGAAAGTTGTGACGGTTGACCGGGTTCTTTCACACGGTTGGGAAGTACAACTCTTTCTTTTACCTTATAATATGCACGCAGATACAACGTAATTCCCAAGCCGACCGTTACAACGGTCATTACAAGATATTTTGTCTTTGTATAAGCAAGGCCGTCGCTTGTTTTTAAAATTTTCGGAAGAATAAGACCTACCGCAAGGAAAAGAACTTCCGGAACCGCGGAACCGATACTGTTCCAAATACGGCTGACCGAAATGATTGAGTTTCTTTCATCGGCATCGGGAGTGATAACGTTCGGAATTGTCCAAAAAGGAACGTCCGCCATTGTGTAAAGCATACCCCAAAGCACGTAAACAACTGCCGAATAAACCATAAGAGTACCTTTTTCAAGGTCCGGGCTTAAATACATAAGAACAGTCAAAACTGCGATCGGCACCGACGCATAAAGAATATACGGCGTGAATCTGCCTTTTTTCGTTGTGTGTCGGTCTGCCCACATACCCATAAGCGGATCGTTAATGGCGTCCCACACTCTTGCCATAAGCATTAAAAGCAATACAAAAACAGGTGTAAGCTGCAAAACGTTAAGATAATAGTCACTGATGTAGCTTGACATCATAGCGTAAACCATACCTTGACCCGCACCCGCCATGCAAAAGGCCATGACTTCTTTTTTAGGCACATAAGTTTTCTTTTCCATTTTATTTCTCCTTTAAATTAGTTCATTAATAACGTGCTTGCAAAAGCAAACTGCGCAAAATAGTAAAGCAGATGATTTATAAGCACATTCGCATTTGTATTTTTGCCTTTTTCAAAATAAATTGATGAAAGAACAAGATCGGAAAGTACAAATGCAACCGAACCGATTGACAAAATAAGATACTTCTTTGTATATCCGAAAAGCAGCAAGCCGTTAATCGAACAAAACATAGTCGCTGCGACAAAGAAGGCGTAAAACAAAGTTATAATTCTGAATTCGCCGTAATCGAGGTTCTTGTTGATTTTCTCCATAACCGCCGCCAGAATTACAATAACAAGGCAAGAGCCGACAAGAAGCGGTATCAACCACCAATTAAATTCCGTATAGCCCAAAAGTATCGCCGGAACGAAGAAAACGTGACCTATCATAAAGCAAATAAAACCGGCGTAGGTATACGGTCTTGAACAGTCTTTATGTACATATTTCAAGTCGAGCCAGATATCGCCCAACAGACTGAACACAAAACCTAAAAGCATTAAAATTCCGTATTCGAAATTTCGGCGGTTATATCCGAATTTTTCTATGTTGTAAGCGAACGCCATAAACGCCGTTCCGATAAAGCACGCCGATGCCCCCGCTTTCGCAAACATGGCACCGAGTCCGCCTTTCGTAACTCTTAAAACCAAAAAAACGACCGTTACTATAACGCCGACGGTTAATATGCCGACAACTAAGCCTTCCATACATTACCCTCCAAAAAATTGTCCCGAAAAATATTATACTGATATTTGCAATAAAAAGCAATTATCAGTATCACCAAAACTTAGTTCTGTTTTTTGACAATTCCGTACTCATCATCGAGTCTGAAATACGGGCATTGATAATTTGAAGACGTCATAAAACGCACCATTTCATCTTCATCAAGACTGACGTCACAACAATATTCCTCGGTTTCGTCGTCATAATAATAATTTACACATGACTCACAATTCGTTTTTGCCACACAATCACCTGCTTATCTGAATTTCGTTATTTTTAAATTCTCGCAACGCCTGTTTCGATCGCCGTCTTTATGACAGCCTTTGCAACAACCTCGGCAACACGCTTGTCGAGTGCCGGAGCTATTATGTTTTCCTCTGCTATTTCCTCATCGGGAATAAGCGATGCAAGTGCAAAAGAAGCCGCTATTTTCATTTCTTCGTTAATGCACGTCGCTTTACAGTCAAGAGCGCCGCGGAAAATACCGGGAAATGCCAACACGTTGTTGATTTGATTCGGAAAATCCGAACGTCCCGTTCCCACGATTCTCGCACCCGCTTTTTTTGCAAGGTCGGGCATAATTTCCGGAGTCGGATTAGCCATGGGGAACAAAATCGAATCACTGTTCATTGACTTAACCATTTCTTCGGTTACGATATTCGGCGCCGAAACGCCTATAAACACGTCGGCACCGCTCATGGCGTCGGCAAGCGTACCCCTTCGGCGTTCGAGATTCGTAACCTTTGCGATTTCGGACTGAACGGGATTCAAGTGGCTGTCACCGTAGTGAACAATTCCCAAACGGTCGACAAAAGTAATGTTTTTAAAGCCTATGTTAAGTAAATGCTTACCTATTGCGATTCCGGCACTGCCGGCACCGTTTATTATAATTTTCGCACTGTCCGTGTTTTTATTAACAAGTTTCAACGCGTTTATGAGCGCTGCGGCGACAACTATCGCCGTGCCGTGCTGGTCGTCGTGAAAAACGGGAATATCGCAAATTTCTTTCAATCTTCTTTCTATTTCAAAGCAACGCGGTGCGGCAATATCCTCAAGATTGATTCCGCCGAAAGAACCGGAAATAAGATAGATTGTTTTCACAATTTCATCAATGTCTTTAGATCTGATACAAATGGGAAAAGCGTCGACATCGGCAAACTCTTTAAACAAGGCACATTTTCCCTCCATAACCGGCATAGCCGCTTCGGGACCTATATCGCCAAGGCCCAAAACCGCCGTTCCGTCGGTTATTACCGCAACTAAATTATGGCGGCGTGTAAGTTCAAACGATTTATCGTAATCCTTGCTGATTTCAAGACAAGGCTGTGCAACTCCCGGTGTGTAGGCAAGAGATAAATCCTCTCTTGAATTTATCGGTGTGCGTGATACTACCTCGATTTTTCCGCCCCATTCATAGTGCTTTTTCAAAGCTTCTTGTCTAATGTCCATTTTATCAGTCCTTTCGCAAACTATCCGAATCGAAATTCGTATGTTTATCAATATAAATTATACTCTTAAATACATCAAAGTCAAGGAATCAGACACTTTGACACTTCGCTTTTATCCGCCGAATATGTATAAAAAATAAAGGCACTTCATCGTGCCTTTATTTTACGCTTTTAACTTAATATAAAGTTTTTGAGAGAATAAAGCAAGTCCAAAGTGCCACAACAAAAAGTCCCTCTGCCGGAATAGCAAGCTTTGTGTAAGGACATTTCCAGCCCTTGTCAACGCACAGAAAAATACTTCTTGTAACAAAAACCGTTGTAGCGAAGAAAAGACCGCCGTGCAACGAATAAACAGGTGTGCCTAATGCAAACGTCAAATAAAGAAGAAATGCACCGAGAGCACCCGAAATTCCGCCGTAGTAAACACGGATTTCCGTTTTTCCCGCATTGTCAACGGGTTTTACGGAAAAACTTTCGGCATTTTTCAGCGGGCTTATCATAAAAACAACAGCCATACCGAAGAAATAACCTACAAGTCCGATTACCGCAATACTTGCCGGAACATTTGTAAAAAATAATTCTTTCATAATCAAATCTCCTTACCTTTTTTGTAAGATAAGTTTATCATACCTTTTTAATATCGTAAAGTCCCAAAACGGATTTTTTGAAATTTTGAGTTTAAATTTTAAGTTCGATTCTATTACGTATCTTTTCTCAAAAAAAGAAGCACACCGAAGTGTGCTTTTCTTGGTGACCCGGACGAGAATCGACCGTCTGACGTCTTTGACGTCATACTGTTGGCTCGGCGACCCAATGCTTCGCATTCGGTACCCGCTTCACCGCTTTTTGCTAAAAACAATTCACCGAATTGTTTTTTTACGCAAAAACTCTCTCGAGTTCGATTCTATTACGTATCTTTTCTCAAAAAAAAGAAGCACACCGAAGTGTGCTTTTCTTGGTGACCCGGACGAGAATCGAC
>CAZTMZ010000034.1:0-7487 GCA_964615315.1 uncultured Eubacteriales bacterium
GGAATCAGCCCTATTTTTCTAATCTTCCCTAAAGTTTAGCGGACAGTAATAATATGAAACATATTATATTCATAACTCTGAAAAATTTTGTCCACCTCAGGCTAAAATGAAAATTCGTGGACAATTTGCGGACAAAATAACAAAATAAAAATCTCTATTTATCTGATATGCAGATAAATAGAGATTTATTTGGGTGGTCCCAGCAGGATATGTTTAATGCCTTCTATTATACTGATAATCATTGGGTTCCCAAAATGGTACAAATAAAAATGTACCAAGATATTGTACCAAATTTGTCTCTTTAATACTGCTGAAAAGCACCCTATTTTGCGGTCGTTTTGGAGTTGCCAACAAATTTAACAAATATTATCCGAAATCTTACGAATTAAATATTATTTAACAGTTGGCCGGAGCTTGACCGAGGCTTTTCTGGTAGTAAAACGTATCATAGCTGATATTAGTTGAGACATGGCGGGTTGTGAGGATAGCTTCGTTTTAGATATGCGATATTGATAAGTTCGTTCTTTGACAAATAACAGATGTAAGTAAAAGATTTAGGTATTGATCTAA
This sequence comes from uncultured Eubacteriales bacterium, assembly GCA_964615315.1. GTDB lineage: Bacteria > Bacillota > Clostridia > Oscillospirales > Acutalibacteraceae > Fimenecus. Next base: position 571 of record CAZTMZ010000034.1, read on the forward strand.
GAGTGAAATGCGACTGAAAAGGTGGCGGCAAAGGTGACGGCAAAGGTGTCCGAAATTTCGGACACTTCGGGGAAAGGGCTGGAGATAAGGAGCTGCATAGCAGACTTATGGGTGTCTGTAAAGGTGTCCCCAAAAGTGTCCCCAAAGGTGTCCCCAAAGGTGTCGGAAAAAGTGTCTGTAATAGTGTCCCCATGTGTGACGGCAAAAGCGTCCGAACAGGTGTCGGGAATATTGTCGGCAATCGCGACGGCAGATGTGGCGGCATTAGCAAAGATGAAAAGGAGCCTCGGCGGACAGTTCGGCCTCACTTCCGGATAAATCCCACAGCAGGGAACAAACCTTAATTTCCCTGTTGTCCTGTTGTCCCCAAAATCCATTTGAACCAGTCAGGGAGCGGAGCGCATACGGTACTCACGATACCGGTTAATCGCATTATGCCATAGCCAGCATATCAGACACCAGGACACCCTCAGTATCCGTCGGATGAGTTTAAGGGATATACGGAGTATCATTACGACAGACCATCTTACTATCCGAACAAGCAGGCATAGCACTACCAGTACAGGCAATAGATATATCATCAGGAGAAGAGCAAACATATTCACCGGGTTTAACAGATTAAGATACTCCCGACACCTCGCAACCTAAGGGTCGGATTATCATTCAAAATGATGCTTAGAGTATGTAAATATACTAATTTTTAACGATATAGCCAAATAATACAGCAACTATTTTTATATCAGATTTTATCATAATCCCATTATTCAAACCAATCGGTACCTGATAGAACAGGCTACGGATAATCGGTTAAATCCGTTCATCGGACAAAGAAGTAATGCGTATATGAGGACACCGTGTTACCATATCTTCGCAATATCGTTGCAAATGGAACTGAAATCATCGGATACGGGTATAATTGTAAGAACCGGCTGTAAGATTGTGTTCGGAATTTGTGCATGAACCATGAAAGGCAGGTAATTTAGCGGCCAATAATCAGGCGGGAAAACAGGCTTATGGATTTTGTTAAGCAAGTTGTACTTTTCCCCGGATAAAACGGAGTTTTACCGCTGAAAAGTAACTTGCCGCCCGTGCCGGACGGAGAAAAACAGGCTCGCAACTCGCCGTTTTTTAATCACTGACAACATGAAGAGACGAATCAACCGTATCGAGATATTACTGACCGATGAAGAGCTTGCGGGAGTGAAAGCCAAAGCCGCTTCATTCGGGAGCCTCAGTTTCTATATACGTTCCGCCCTCAAAGAATTTTCAGATACCGATGCCCGGGCAAGAATGGAAGCCCTCGACCGGATGGCGACGGCAAGCCGAAAATTCAGCGATGACCTTTCGTGGGCCGGGAGCAATCTCAACCAGGCAATGAAAAGGGCAAACGAGCTTGCCGTAACCGGACTGCTGACCGCCACCTTTTATAAAGAGGCCGTGTTGCCATCCATTAATGAGACCAGGAGAATCCTCGATAATATGATAATGACACAACAGGACACACTGAACAGGATAATTAAGGAATGTCTGCGCAACGGACTTTCCGACTGAACGACTCTCACACGGTAGATAAAACGGATAGACCTGTAAAGAGATACTGACATTATCCGATAATCACATAATGACACTTTAACATGATAGCGACAATTCTTCCATCGAGCACATCTTTCCATGCCGTGGGATATAACGAGCGCAAGGTAGCCAAGGGTGTCGCCCATCTGCTGGAGATGAAAAACTTTGGGGCCGTCGAAATGCTCACGAGGCATACGGCAAACGACCTCGTTTCATATTTACAGAACTATTCTTCAAGGAATCCAAGGATAAGGAAAGCACAGTTTCATGTGGCCGTATCATGCCGGGGCCATGAGAAAACGGAAGAGGAACTGCTTGCCTTCGCCCATGAGTACATGAAGGAAATGGGATATGGCGATCCGGGCCAGCCTATGCTTGTCTATGCCCATACCGATACCGCCAACACACATCTGCATATAATAACATCGAGAATCGCGCCGGACGGCAGAAAGATAGACCACAACCATGAAAGGGTACGTTCACAGAAAGTCATAGACAAGCTGCTCGGCAACGATAACAAGGCAAAGGTAAAGGAGGATTTAGCCGAAGCCATGTCTTATAAGTTCAGCTCCATAACACAGTTCAAGTCTCTGATGAACTCCCTGGGATATGAGTGTTACGAGAAAAACAGCACCGTCTCGATAAAACGGAGCGGCACCGTACTTATGAGAATACCCCTTGCAGAAATATCCGACCGATATGAGAGCCGAACATTCGACAAGAACCGGCGGCGCCAGCTCAGGGCAATCTTCAGGAAATACCGGGATTCAAGCGCGGACAGAGCCGAGCTGATGACAGAACTGAAAAGGAAATTCGGCATAGACCTCGTATTCTTCGGTAAAAGCGACTCTCCATATGGCTATATGATAATCGACCACAACACCAAATCCGTAATGAACGGAGGAAAGATACTCCCGATAGGAGAACTGCTCGATTTCGCGACAGTTGATGAACGCTTCGCAAGGATAGACTCTTTCATCGACACGCTTTTGGCCGATAATCCCCGAATGAGTATTGTAGAGCTTAACGACAGACTGTCCCGTAAATATCATGCCTATGTAAAGGGAGGACGCATCTGGCGAAACAACGAGTCAAGGCCGATCAAGACCTTCATGTGGGAGACACTGAAAATGAACAACCGTATCGCATGGGTGGAGTCTTTCCGTCCCTCGACAGAAGCCGAGCGTGATTTTCTATGCCGAATCGGGAAAGTCTCTACAGTGGATAAGGTCAGGCTCTCTGACGAGAGATATAATACATATTACAACAGACTGTCGGACCTCCGGGAGATATTCAGCACCGATGACACATTCATTCCGGGCAGCCGGTTCAGCGAGGAGGGATTCAGGGTACGGGACATCGGAGGTGAACACTATGCCGTGGATTTCCATAGCAAGATACTGATAAACCTTGATGCCGAAGGATTCGATATAAGGAAACTAAGGTATAGGAAACCTGAGACAGTCAAAAATAATACCAAGGTTAAAGCGAAAACCGGAACAGTGTCGCGAATAAGACCCATGAGAGATGTCGGTGTCGGCCATGGCGAGAAACGTGAATGGGAGGTCGGCTACCGGGGAGATTACGACAGGATAGACGATGAGAACAACCTGAGACGATAACAACCCTGCAATGCTTATCCGGTGACAGCGTGAGCATATAACCCCGGTTTCTCACTATTTCATATACGCAATATGTGAAAACAGAAATATGTGGTAATGAAAAGTATTCGGAATTTCCAGTTTAGCAATCGGACGGTGATAATTTTGCCTTGAATCTAATTTAAGGTGCTGAAAAATGGACTCAACCCGCATCATCACATATGCAAATCAGAAAGGGGGTGTCGGCAAGACAACACTCTGCGCCCTCTTTGCGAGCTTCCTTGTTAGCAAGGGGCACAGGGTGGCGGTGTTCGATACAGACCCCCAGCAGTCCATCGCCAAGAAGAGAGCTTCCGACATGGAGGTTTATTCCGGATGTCAGGTGCCCTACGCTGTCTATTCCTTTTCACTCAACAACGAAAAGGCGCTTATATCCCTCATCGGGAACATACGTGGCAGCGGACATTTCGATTTCGTATTGTTCGATTCAGCCGGGAGCCTGACAGACCAGGCACTGCTGGCGTTGTTCGCCAACACGGACTATCTGCTGACACCATTTCATTACGACTATCTGTCGGTGCCCTCGACAGCGGTGTTCATCGCCCTTATAGTGAAACTGCGCAAGTCACTCGGACGGCAGATGAAGACAAGGCATTACCTGATTCCGAATCTTGACGATCCGAGAGTCGGGACATCCGAAGAAAAAGCGCTGTGGGCCGAGACCGAAGAGAAATTCTCCCGCCACGCCGTAATGACTCCGCGTATAGGGAAACGTGCGACGATGGAGCGTTTCAGCACCATGTCGGAGATGGACGAACAGATGATAGTCGTATCCCCGGCCTTCGAGATTATCTACAAAGACATATCCGCCCTCCAAACCATACAATAATGAAAAACGACTCAAACTATCCAGACATCAACGGCCTTCTCGGAGACCTCGGCAATCTTGTAGCCGACAAAGGAACTGCGGTCGTTCCTGCCGACACACAGGCCGGTACCGACGGACAGATACAGCCCGACGGAGAGGATGAAGACTGGGAGCTGTTCAGGAAGAATCTGTCTCTCTACAATTTCAGGGAGAAAAAGGATGACCGCATGATCTGCAAGCTCGACCGTGACCTTGCCGACTCTCTCGACGACTGCGACATCGACCGCAAGTGCCGCTCGGACATAGTGAACGCAATAGTGAGGACATTCGTGAACCGCTATCTGCCCAGGTTAAGGCAATATAAAAGAAACAACAGGTCGCTGCTCGACTCGACCCCTAACAATATATAATAATGAGCAAGATTACATGGACCGAAGAGATGCTCGGCATCCTTACGGAAAGATACCCGAATGAGACCAATGTCTCCCTTGCCGATGAACTCGGCATCTGCCGTCGCTGTGTGGCGTCAAAGGCTAAGGAACTCGGCCTTGAAAAGCAGACATCCCGGTTGCGGGATGAAACAATACGTCTCGTGGTCGAGAATTATTCCCGGCTGTCTTATGCGGAACTGGCGAGACTCGCCAATATCTCCAGACGCACCGTTCAGCGGATTGTCGCTGAACAGGGGCTGGAGCGCAGGCCCGAGGAAATATCACGCTTCATATCCCGGCGACGCACCGAGCTGATCCGGCGTGAGAGACGCCGAATCACATTCGGTCTTCCTCAGGTCTCCAATATGAAAGTTGTCAGCAATCACCATAGGATAAGGCTCAGGCACCGGCTGAAAAAGGCCGGCTACACAGTCATTCAGGGGAGCAACACAATCTACTATACCGAGGGAATCAAACGAAGCCCCGTGAGGGAGTATAACGGCGTGAGGCTCGGACTCCGCTTCATGCCTTATCCCGGACATGGCACACAATCATTAACCGCTGTAATATAACTGCCATATGGTATTCGGAGATATATTCATTTCACTTCTTGTCATTCTGATACTCTATTATGCAGTCGCAATCTCGATGGAACTGTTCATGAAGCCGCAGGTACAGGATAGCGCGTCGGCGAACGAGGCAACCGAGATTGACATAACGGATGAATCCCGTAATTTCCAGACCATCGAGATAAGACGCGACACAAGATCCGTCAAAAAGAATCTATCAGGAGAAAACACGGCGGAAAACAAAGTGATACGTCCCGTAATGACAAACGGCATCGCGGCCGAAGTTCTCGTATCGCAGGTACAAAACATATCCGGCACGGATGATGTCGAGCTTGAAGGTCTCGGCAAGATAGTCGCCAAATGCGAGAAGGCCGCCTGACGCAGAACATACAGGCCTCCTGACACTACATTTCTATATTCCTTTCTCTTCTTGATTGCCTTTATCGAACGACACTGCCTTTACAGCCCTGCATTTCCTTTAGCGCCCGGTTACAACCTCAAATAAAAACAAATCAATCGCAAATGCAGAAGATTAAAACAAAGTATCTGCGTGCCATGGCACGTTTTCGCAATTCAGGTTTTGCCCGCAAGAGCGTTCTCGCTCTCGGCGCGGTCACACTTGCCGCAGGCGAGGCGATGGCGGCCAGCAAAGGAGCCGCAGGTTTCACCAAAGCCACGCAGGAGGTCAGCTCCTACCAGACGCCGGTCTCCAATCTCATGAAGGCCATCGCCGCCGTCATCGTCCTTGTCGGCGCCTTCAATGTCTATTTCAAGATGCAGAACGGCGACCAGGACGTGAAGAAGACCATCATGCTCACCATCGGTGGCTGTATCGCCTTCATCGCTCTGAGCGAGGCCCTGCCGCTGTTCTTCAAGTAAACCGTCATATCACAGACAGTCATGGCGATGTGTAACGACGGCTATCCGGTTTTCAGAGGGTTACAGAAACCGTTGGAGTTCATGGGCATACGGGGACGATTCCTGACATTGGCGGCTGCCGCCATAGGGGTGTCGTTCGTCGGATTCATAGTGTTCTCCATAGCATTGGGTAAGCTCGCCGGATTCATCGCCATGCTTGTCATGGCGGTAACAGGACTTGTGACAATATATGTCAAGCAGCGCGGCGGCCTGCACAACAAAAAACGAAACCGTGGAATCTACATCTATCACAACCTATTCAGACGCTGACACATGGCAAAACCGCAAAAGAAAGTATTTGACGGCATTTTCTCCCAACTGGAGGAGACAGACGGCAATGTCGTGCTGTTCGACTCCAAGGGCGCCCCCTCGGTGATATTCCGCATGGTGAACCCGGTGCTCCGGCTCTGCACCGACTCCGAACAGTACATGCTCTTTCAGGATGTCCTCGCCAATATCGTACAGACACTCGGAGAGGGGTACACACTCCAGAAACAGGACATATTCTGCCGGCAGAAATACAGCCACGAGGTGCCCGACACTGCGGAGTTCCTGACCAGGAGCTATTTCGCATACTTCACGGGACGCGAGTTTACCGAGATAACCACCTATCTCATAATCACACAGGAGGCCCAGAAAGGACAGTTCGTGCAATACGATCCGAAAAAATGGCTCGACTTTCATTCCAAGGTCTCCAAAGTCGATGACATTCTCAACGACAAAGGCATCCGGCACGAGAAGCTGGATAAAAGGGAGGTAAATGAATATCTACACCGCTTCATGGCTTTCCATTTCAAGCACGGCCCGTTCTCGATGACAAACTTCAAGGTCTCCGACGAGTATCTGCGCACCGGCGACCGCATAATCCGTTCATATCCTCTTGTCGATATTGACGAGATCAATCGTACAACCGTCCGCGATAGCAGGTACGCACTAAAAAGATAGCCGTCCAGTGTTT
>CAZTMZ010000035.1:0-6516 GCA_964615315.1 uncultured Eubacteriales bacterium
TCGGCACGCGGTTTTGGAGACCGCTGCTCTACCAACTGAGCTATACCCCTAAATATATAACAACCGTAACTGGTGGGCCACATAGGACTCGAACCTATGACCGTCCGGTTATGAGCCGGATGCTCTAACCAACTGAGCTAGTGGCCCTTAACGGTTGCTAAAATATTATATATTTTCTATTCGAAAATGTCAATACTTATTTCCATAATTTTTTACTTTATAAATTTCTTCCGATAATTCTTTAAATATCGGGGCACAGTCGACAGCACCGGAAGTCCCGCTTTCTTTTAAAATTACAGCTACGTATTTTGTGCCTTCTACGGAAAAATATCCGCAAAACCACGTATGGTTTATTTCGATACCGTTTTCGAACCAACCGCTTTGTGCGGTAGCCGTTTTTCCGTGATTGGTGACAATCTGACTGTATGCCTTGTTTCCGTTGCCGTTTGAAACGACGCTTTCCAAAATTTCATTGATTTTTTCAACCGTGTCATTGCTTAAAACACGGTACTTTTCGGGCAAACTTACTTTTTGAACTGCATTTCCGTTTTCGTCGATAACGGCTTTCATAAGTGTCGGCTCACGGTAAAATCCGCCGTTTGTAAAGCAAGCATAAGCACAAGCCATCTGTATCGGGTTAATAAGCAAATTTCCCTGACCGAAAGAAAAATTCGCAAGGGCTTGAGGAACAAGCAGTTCGCTTTCGGAGGGGATTTGTCCGCCGTCAATTATAAAATTATCCGCAAGCTCAAGTGCATCTCCGAATTTAAGACTTTTACACAGATTTAATATTTTTTTGCCTCCGAGTTTTTGTCCCAAGGCAATGAAATAACAGTTACAGGAGTTTTCCGTTGCCGTTTTCATATTGACATATCCGTGTGCCTTGTTATTACTGCATTTAAAGGTGCTTCCCTTTATGTCAATACTGCCCGTACATTCATAAGTGAAATTTATATTGTTTTCAAGTGCAACGGCGGCGACAAAAGGCTTAAACACGGAACCGACGCAATATGAACATATAGCTCGGTTAAGAAAAGGCGAGTCTGAATTATTTAAACCTTCTTCAAGATTGTTGTGGTCAAATTTCGGGACGGATGCACAAGATAATATTTCGGACGTTTCGGCATTGATTATTACAACGGCTCCTTTACCTACTTTAAAACTTTCAAGTGCCGATTCGCTTATTCTTTGAATATCCAAATCAATAGTAAGCTGTATTCCGGCTGGTGACAGATAGCCGTCGCTTTCAACGGTCAGCCCGTCGCCCAATAAAATATGCCCCAAAGCATCCGAACTCCACTTTACGCTGAGCGTACCTTTGCAGTCCGACAAAAAGTTATTGTAAGCCTTTTCCAATCCCATAGCACCGTTTTCGTTTTCGTCTAAATGACCTATCAAATGCACGCACGATTGATTCGAAGCATATCTTTTTGTCAAACTCACCGTTTTCAAATCGTCCTCATCAAATATTTCTTTTGTCGGAACAATACTGACTTTACCTTGCGTTGTGTTATTGTAAACGTTCTGCTTTTGTGTTTCATCCAAAAAAGGCAAAAGCGAATTCAACGCTTTTGAAGTCGGCAGTGAAACAGCTGTGTATTCAGCTGTGCCGTTCACGATTTTTTTCATATTGCAATCGTAAATCATACCGCGTGAGGTTGCAAGCACGACTGAACGACTGTTGCTGTTTAACGATGAAGGCTGTGCCGAAATATTAAGACAAATCAAAAATAAGTTTATCATTAAAAGTCCGAAAACAATCATCAGCAAAAAATATGAAGATGCAACTCGCTTGTACATAAAAAATCACCCGTATCTATTATTGACACGGGTGATTTCGTTAAACTTTGATTTACGCTTTTTTCTTTTTTAAAGTTTCGGCTAAATCGAATTCGGCAAACTTACTGTTTTCAATCTTTTTCATAACGGCTTTCATAAGGAAATAAGCGATAATTCCGGCACAAGTACCGATAACGGCACCGGCAATAACGTCTGTCGGATAGTGAACCATAAGGTAAATTCTCGAAAGACCTACAAATGCGGAGAATATCGGGAAAATCCAGCTGTATTTTTTGCTGAGAACAAGGAAAAGAACGACACCGAGTTCAAAAGCAGCCGTTGTGTGTCCCGACGGGAAAGAGGTGAAAGCATTTTCGATGTGTGAACCCGAAAATGTGTACCAACTCCAATATGCAGGGTCATCTTTGTAATAGATGAACGGGCGAGGACGTGAAAAAATCGGCTTCATAACAAGGTTTGTAACGAGTGTTCCGATAAGTATTGCAAAAAATATTGCCATACCGTATTTGCGTGTCTTTTTAAAAGCCATTAAAACAAGACCGACAATCGCCATGGGAATTATAAATTCCTCACCGCCGAAAAACGTAAAAATTTCCGCAACTACGTTCATAACCGAGTTTTGTATCGTTTCACCGAAAAATCGGAAAATGCCATAGTCGAACTCATGAAAAACTGAAAAATCCATATATATTCTCCTTTATTTTCTTTTTCTGTATTTTACAACAAAAAATATAAAATTTCAACTCAAAATAAGCATATCGTAAATAAAAAAATCGCTCATTTCCAAATAATTTCAAGATCGTCTATATTAAGACCGTTATTTGTCGGGTACCACTTTTCGCCTAAAGTGATATCGGCTTCTTTTTTGTTTACGGTAACCTTCTTGAGCGAGGAACAGTTAAAGAAAGCATAGTCACCGATAGCTACAATAGAGTCTGCGATTTCAATCTCTGTAATTGCCGAGCAGTAAGCAAAAGCATCTTTGCCGATTATCTGTATGTTTTTCGGCAAATCGAGTGAACCAAGCGAGCTGCAACGGAAAAATGCTTTTTCTTCAATAGTCGTAACGCTGTCCGGTATTGTAAGTTCGGAAAGCGTTTGACATTTGTAAAACGCCTTCGTTCTTATTGTTTTAACGCCGTCGGGAATCGCGTAAGCACTTTTGCGAACTTCGTTTCCTTCATCGTCTTTTGTTACGGTAACGTCTTTGGCGAGAGGGTATGCAACGAGAACCTCCATATCTTTTGTAAACAGAACGCCGTCAACAGCACAAAAATACTGATTGTCGGGATCCACCGTGAAAGATGTAAGCGCTTGATTGTTTGCAAAAGCCCAGTTACCGATTTCTTCAACGTTTTTGCCTATTTTTATCGTTGTAACGAATTCAAGATTCACTGCGGCAAAGTCTTCGATTGATGTAACGGGTAATCCTTCGTAGGTGTCCGGAATTACAATTTCCGTTACATTTGAACTGCTCGGTACACTTTTTACGGCTAATGTGTTTCCAACCGTTTTATAAGAAATTTCCGTATCACCGAAAGTTTCCGTACAACCCGAAAACAGCACTAAAATACATACAAGGAGTAATGAAATAACCTTAAAGCTTTTACGTTTCATAATCACACCTCACTAACCGAATCAAGAGCGTCGGCTTCCGACAACTGCTCAGCCGCAAGACGCTCTTGCAACTCTTTAACGCAAATGTCGTGCTTTTCTCTTGTCAAATCATAGAAAAGGAAGGGTACGGTCATAAGGAATGTGCTTCCGATAGATACCCAAGCATAAATATTGAAAACCTTGTTGAGAATTACCTGGTCAAAAAGAACATCCCAGTCGGAAGTAAAGCCGACAGACTCCAAAAGCGACGGAACTATAAAGCCGAGTCCGACGTTGATTGGATTTAAGAACCACGAGAACACGCCCGCCATGGAGTCGGCACGTTCACCGTATTTCCATTGATGATAGTCTTGAATGTCGGCACCGAGTCCGACGGTGATGCCGTCAACAATAGGCTGGAATGTGTTTCTTAAAAACATTGCGCCTATAAAGACGTAAATATTTTCAAGCTTAACGGCAAACAGCATACCGAATATCGTAAGTAAAGAAATTGTTCTGAAAACGATGAGAATGTTTCTCTTTTCGAATTTTTTTGTGAGAATAGGGCAAAGAATGTTGCCGAACGTCATTCCGACAACCACAACATTTGCCGCAACACCGTAGACAGCTTCCATTCTGAGAGAATAAACGAACCAGAATTGAAGAAGAGTTGCCACAAGGCTCTGCCATTGACCGAGAGTGTTTGCAATATTTGTAATCCATAAATACTTGTTTTGAAGAACGTATTTGGCACCTTTAAAGAAGGTGACTTTCTTTCTTTTTTCGATAGGAGCTTCAATAACGCGTTCTTTACAGTATATGACGGCTAACGAAATAAAAACACCGATGAAAGCGAAAACGGGAACGAAAATTTTATATGTCTTTATTGCGAGATAACCGCCGGTCGACTGAATAAGCAAGGGGAAAAACAAACTGATAACCGATGGGAAAAAGCCTGTAATAATCGGAACTATCGAGTGAAGCCTTTGTCTTTCCTGCGAATTCGGTGTCATAAAGGTTACAAGACCGTTTACACCGACATAAGAATTATAAAAATAATTCATAAGTGTGAAAGAAAAATGCAAAATAATCAGTTTGTATGTGCTCGGAAGATTTTGAATGGGTAAGTACGGAATTATCGACATTACAAGAGCAGCCGGAATTCCGCAAAAAAGAATAAAGGGCTTGAGTCTGCCGTATTTTGCACAGAATTTTTTTCGTATGCCCCATGTGATATAGTTTGTAATACCGCTTACGGTGAGTATGTTGCCGACTATTTGCGGAGCACCCGACATAAAGCCGAACATATCAATCGGTAAAAAATAGCACAGAACACCTACGACGGTTTCACCCAAATAAGAAATATGGGCGAACACCTTCATTTTAGGTGTAAGCTGACCGTGATTTTCATAAATCAACACGCCGATAGGATTCATAAACATAAGTAAATATCCGACGACGGTGCTTACGAGGTTAACGAGTTGGAATTGCATATTGCTGATTCCCATAATCGAACCGCAAAAGTACGAAGCCGAAAAAGTCATAAGTCCCGCCGCTGTCAAGAAAATGTATGAACCGGCTTGCGTTGCCGTATAAGAAACGGTTTCTTTAAGAGAAACAAATTCATCTTTGTTCGGAGTGTCCCAGTGCTCTTTTATATAAGAAGGAACGCCCTTAACCTTGCTTATGATTTCATTCTTAGTCATTTTTTTATATCCTTTCCCCAATATATAAATCAATTATACAACAAGGATTTTGCAAAATAAACCTATATCGTCGGCAAAGAAATATTTTTGTAAATTATGTCATAATTTATCAATTCTATATGTCATAAATGACGAAAAATAGGCTGACGAAATTTCGTCAGCCTAAAATCACCGTATATTAAATTTTTAAAATCATACCGTCTTTTTGCCGGTTACCGTTTCAAAGTGATACTTGACAATACCCATATCCAATTCGGTATAAAAGCCTTTTCCACAGCTTATTTTTACAGCTTCGTTCGGCAGTAATTCCAAACGGAATTTTTGCTGATTCATGGCAGTGGGGGCGAGAAGTGCGGCGTTCATACCGTTCAAGAACCATTCCGGCATTTGTTCGGTGTAGTTGCATACGTCTTTCAATGGCTTGCTTGTGTGTGCCGTACCTTGTGTTTCACCGTAACCCAATGAAATAAGACAAAGCGATTTTTCGCCCTTGTTTACAACAGCCTTGCTTTTTCCGTGCGTCAACGCCACCCAACATGTGTTAAGCCCCAATTCCTGTGCTTTCAAAACGAGCTTTTCACCGTAAAAGCCCAAGGCTTCGTCTGATTTCGGAGACTTTTTGCCTACAAGTGCGATATAGTTTCGAACACCGCTGAATTTTCCGTAATGTGCCATGAAAGAATCAAAACAACTCGGATCATCATAGATTATTTGAATGTGAAGCCCCGTTTCACGATTGATTTCATTGACCAAGTCGTTGAGAACGGAACGCTTTTCCGGTTCGATCGGCTTATTCGTATATTGACGTACACTGTGTCGCTGTTTCATAATTTCGAGAATTTCCATAGTAGTTTTACCTCCGATATATTATATATAATTTACATCTTATTTTCATTCATCTTTTCCGCTTCTGTCCGGCAATGATTTCGAAATTTTCATTGCAAGCTGTAAGGTCGAAATAAGCTTTTCAAACGATTCCATCTCAGGATCGAAATAATAAAAGTTTTTAGTACCTTCCTTTCGAACTTTTACGATTCCGGCATTTTTCATAATTTGCAAATGATGTGACACCGCAGGACGTGAAAGGTTGGTCTTTTCGGTGATTTCGCAAACTCTAACACCGTTACAGTTGCCGCATTTCATCATTTCGATAATAAGGTACTGCCTTGTTTCATCGCCCATGGCGGTTAAAATTTTTGAGCATGACGATAAACTTTCCGCAAGTACGGAAACTTGTTCGAACATTTCCACAAATATTCCTCACTTTCGTTTAAGTGCTTAAACCGAAGATATTATATCACGTTTTTTCGAAAAATGTTTAATTGTAAAGAAAATCGAGTCCAAAGCCGATAAAATACATTCTTTTTTTCATAATAAAAAAATACTCCTTTACAAAATAAAAATAATTTGCTAT
>CAZTMZ010000036.1:0-6144 GCA_964615315.1 uncultured Eubacteriales bacterium
GGGGGGGGGGATTGTGCGGTTATTGAAGCTTTTTTGCGCGTGTACACAAATAGGTACACAAACGCTTTGTCGGTTGTTTCTTTTATGTTATATTTGCGGTGTAAATCAAATAAATATATTATGCAGATAGTTACAACACGTGAATTTAGAGCCAATCAGAAGAAATATTTTGAACTGGCAGAAAAGGAAACAATCTTTGTTTCTCGCCGTAATGCCGCTCCTATAGTCGTATATGCGGCTACGGAAGAAGATTTTCCCTCAAAAGAGGAGCTGGCAACTATTCAGAGGGGAATCGAGGACATTCAACAGGGACGAACTTTTAAAATGCAGAAAGACGAATCATTAGATGACTTTTTGAACCGTATAGAGGACGAATGCAATGTATGAGATAGAATTTTCAAAAGAAGCTGCAAAACATGTGCTGTTGCTAAGAAAGTCTTCTCCGCAACTCTTCAAAAAGTTAGAGAGATTATTGGATGAGCTGAAAGAACACCCATATACTGGGACTGGACATCCCGAACAGTTGAAGTATTTGCAGGGCGTATGGTCAAGGCAGCTTGACAAGAAAAACCGTATCAGATATACGGTGAACGAAACCACTATTATTGTTTTTGTTATTTCTGTTTGGGGACACTATGACGATAAATGACGTAAAATAGCAATATAAAAACCAAAGATATGGCAGTTATAAATCTTACATCAGAGGAATTTGCCGACCGAATAGAGGAAATGCTTGATTTGGCAGATAAGGGAGATAAAGTGTTTATTTATCACGAAGGGAAAATTTATACTGTTACCCCTATAAGCGATGAAGAATTAGCGAGTATGACTGAAAAAGAAAATGTGCTGTTGGATAAGTGTAAATGACACCTACTTCACTGTTTAAAAAGTAGGGAATGAAGTTTAAAGTTGTAAGGAAATACATGCTTCAATTCCTTTTTATCGGTATTTCCGCAAAAGTGATAGAGCATATTACAGACGATGCTTATAACAGGCAAGGGGGATTTAGAGGGAAATTGCCTCCCAAAAGAGGGGAAAAAGCAAAACATGACCAAACGAAGGGGGAGGTAGAAGTTGGAACGATTTTTTTTGTATATTAAAATATCTAAAATCGGATGCCGTTTTGGTACCAAATACTACCTTTGTGAATAAACAAATATATATAAACCATATGCAAGTAATATCTTTTAGAAAGTTTAGAATGAATCAAACGCCAGCGCTTTTGCGTGCAATTAAAGGTGAATCCATTCTTCTTACCTGCCGTCTTGGCTCGTTTCGGTTGGTTCCAGTGACGGTAGAAGAAAAAATTGTCACCCGGATAAGTGAAGGATTGGAAGAAGTGAAACTCATCGAAGCTGGGGAGCTACCAGCCAAGAACGCTAAAACATTTCTTAATGAGCTTTGAAGTAAGGACTACACCGCATTTTGAACGTGAGGCGAAAGTTTTGGCTAAGAGGTACCGGTCTTTCAAATCCGACCTTGAAAATTTTATTGATTCGGTAAGCGAGAAACCCATACAAGGGGCAGAATTAAGCCCTGGTATTCGTAAAATTCGTCTTGTTATCTCCTCGAAAGGACGAGGAAAAGCTGGTGGCGCACGTGTTATTACTTACACGATTTGTACTTCTGAAAGTGAAGGACGTGTTTATTTGGTGGATGTTTACGACAAAGCGGACTATTCTACTGTAGATGTATCAATTATTAAAAAGATGATTGCGGAACTGGAAATCCTTTGATTTTTCTCTTTTCTGTCTGCAAATGTAACTCCATACTCCGGCACAGTCAAGGGGGGCGCAAGTCCGGAGCCTGAAAAATCCTGCGCTCGCAAGCTCGTGCGGTTTTTCCAGCCCGTTCCCTTGACTGTTCTTCGTATTCCGTTGTGGGGAAGGCAGGGAAAAGAGAAAAAGTGTGTGCCTATGCAGCATGTTATCGCTGTGTGTATTTCCATGCGGCATGTGTATATATAGCAAGAAGTGTCCTTGTCGGACATTCTTGCCTTTCTCGCTTTGCTCAAAAGGATTTTAAGATTACCTTTGCGACATGGAAGTGAATCGAACGGAGAAGATAACATTCCGCTGCACTGCACTTGAAAAGGCGGCACTTGCGGAACAGGCAGCCCGATGTGGTATCAGCACATCGGAGTACTGCCGTACACTCGCACTGGGCGGACGACCCAAAGAGAGGTACACGGAAGAAGAAAGGGAACTGTTTCGGGAGATAGCCCGACTGAAAGGAACACTCCAGCGTCTGAATAACTACTTCGGTGGGCGCCAGTACAGGGAAGTGTTCGAGGAGAACCAGGCACTAATCAATGAACTTAAAAAGATACTTTCACGATGATAGCAAAAGGAAAGAGCATATCTCATGGCACGGCAGCACTGGAGTACGACCTTGCCAAAGAGATAAACGGGGAGGCAGCAGCCACCGAGATACACCGCCATGAGCTTTTCGGCTGCACAGGTGAAGGGATGGTGCAGGAGATGAAACCTTACTTTGTTGATTTTCCGAACGTAAAGAACAACTGTCTTCGGTTTGAGGTCAGTCCTTCAGTGGAAGAAAGTGCAGGCATGACCGATGCGGACTGGGCGAAGCTCGGCAACGACTTCATGCAGCGCATGGGCTTGATGAATCACCAGTACATCATCGTGAAGCACAGCGGAACGGAGAAGAACCGCAGGCAAGCCCATCTGCATATACTGGCAAACCGTGTGTCGTTATCGGGAGTACTCTACAAAGACAACTGGATAGGGAAAAGAGCAACGGAAGCCGCCAACAGTATAGCCAGAGAGCGGAACTTGGTACAGTCAAAGGACATAGGAAAAGCCAACAGGGAAGAGATAAAACAGGCTATGGACGGTGTCCTTGCAAGGATGCAGGGATTTGACCTTGCCGGATTCAGCCGGGAACTCGAAAAACTGGGCTTCAGGGTAAGGGAAGCCCGTGCGAGTACCGGCAAACTTAACGGCTACTATGTAACGAGCCGCAGTGGAACGGAATACAAGGCAAGCGAGATAGGGAAAGGCTATACGCTTGCCCACATCGAAAAGACACAGAAAAACTTAAAGTATAACTCAATCAGCAGGAATTATGGAAACACCCTCAAACCCAAAGACGGAGGATTACACCTATAAGCAGGGACAGTACAGCCCCCGAAAGAGAAAGGACACCACCCCCAAAGTAAATCCGCAACTTGCGGTAGAACTGGTGTTTCAAGAATTGAAACGCGTAGAAGCCTATACGAAGCGCATAGAGGACGCAACAGCCAAAAAGGTGGAAATGGACAGAGGAAGTCTTGAAAGTGCCGAAAATCGCCTAAAAAACGTATTGGTGGAGTTTGAACGGCAGGGAAACAGAATGAAAAACGGCAGTTATGTAGACAAGAAAGTTTCAATGTACTCAATCCTTTGTGTTGTTATTTCCCTTTTGTTCGCCTGCCTCATGTGTTATCTTTGGGTGGATGCAGCCAAAGATAGGGATAACTACAAACGGTATTATGAATATTTTCAAGAAATGGATAAACAAAAAAGCGGAGAGTAGTATTCTCTGCTTTTTTGTTAGGATAGTCTAACTTTTAATACTTATAAAATTTAAGATTTCTTGAATAATTTATATCCAATTATACATGTGTACGCAACGGCAAATGAAGTTGAATTTAAAACTATATCTTCAGTACTGAATGTTCCTTTTATAAGCATTGAAAGTGTGAAATTTATAAGAATGTAAATGGGTATACTCCCTATAAAGATAAGAAGCATTTTTAATAATTTCTTTATGGTCATAGTTCTGAAAATTTCCAGTATAGGTAGCTACAACTCATGGTTTGTAGTAATGATTTGCACATAACAGTTTCTTTATCATTTAATTTTGAATCATTAATAGCATTGTTAATCTCCTTAAAGTATGAAGATAATCGTTCTGCTGGTATGCTCTTTGGGAAAGATTGTATAATAGATTCTATCAATGTACTTAAAAAAACTGTATCTATATTATCTGCTCGAAGAGATAATATGCTATTCAATGCTTCATGATAATTTTGTGGGTTTATTTGTACTTTGGCAAAAGAACTAATTATGTTTTCTAAAAAGGCTATAGTGTTTTGATTAAAAGCTTTATCAATATCGTCAGTTGGATAATCTAATTTTTCTATAACCTGTTTATAGTCAGAACAGAAATTTTGAAAATCTATTTTATTGTTTAAAATATAGCTTCGATTATTAGTTTCTGCCATAAATTTATTTAGAATTTCATTGTGAATATACCCAATAGAATCAAGTTTATTCGTTGCTTTATTATCACAAAAAACGAATGCCATTTCTTTGTATAGATTATTGTATTCTGCATTTGTCGTTACATCTATATGTTGTTGAACAGAACGCCCTTGGTCTATTATGTTGTCTAAATATGCATTATACAAAGAAGAAGCGGCAGCGCTTGTTATCCAACTTAGGGCGGCACCGCCAACCATGCCACCTAAAGCATCCACTCCTGCGTTTAGAATCCATTTTGAAGCTGTTGCAATATCCTCTTGGGTGACAGCTCGAGTGTTTATGTTCTGATATTTTTCACTGATGTTATTCATGTCTTTAATAAAATCACTTTGAGCCTTACTAATTTCAATATAGCTTTTGTTAGACATTGTAGTGATTTCTTTATCTTCATTTGAACAAGAACAGAGTGCGGAGCTCATAGCTATCGCAAATGAGGCTGCTAAAAATGAAATTGATTTCATGATAATTCTATTTAAGGTTTACCAGCTATAAAAATAGAGGATAATTTGTTACGTTGTTCTCTGAAATAGGATTTTAACTAAATTTCTTTAAGTTTCCTTTTGATAGCACCGATAACATATCCCTTGGGGCTTTCTGCCAGCCGTGCGCCTTTCTTCAATTCTCCCAAGAATCCCATAAAGTTGGGGATGCGGTTTTGTCCTTCAATAAGGGTTTTCTTGTTCTTGTTGATTTCTTCAGATTTAAAATTAAAAGAGAATTTGAGGTAGTCATACACGCTGTTTTCCAACTGGAGCCGTGCTGTAACTTTAGCCATTTGTGTTTGTTCCTGCAATACAGGGTCTTCTCTGTTTTCAAAGAAGATTGGATATAGCGTCCAGCCTATCACTTTTCTTCCTTCTTTCTCTTCCTTGGCAACGAAAGAATATGGAGAGGACTCATCAAGTTCCTGCTTGGCGGCATCAAGAACCTTTCTTCGAAAGTCATTAACTCTTTCATATTTCCCTTGTAGGCAAAATCGTTCACGTAATCCGTCAGGACCTTCTAATGGCACATATAGAGGGGTGTTTTGTCCTGACATTAGTTCATAAAACCGCATGGCATATACGCTTTTAAATTTCATGGCTGTTACAAGCTCGTATTTTTTAAATCCCTTTGTGAAATTAAGGATGCATTTCCAAATGTCGTGAACCACATAGAATCTTACCAATCCGTTTCTTTTGGTTATTTTAGGGTCTGTAATGATTGGCGTGTATTGCCAAATCTCATCATCTTCGTATTCGATGTGTTTGTCTGCAAGCCGTTTGAAAGCGTTTTTTGCTATATTATAGTTCTCATCCTTTTCATCCTTGAGAATGTCTGAAACGGGCATTACGACTTCCACTCCAAGGTACACAGGGGTTATCTTACGAAGATTATCTTTGAGCTTGATTCCATCGATCTCCTTTTGTGCCATTTCGATAAGGCGAAACATGATACGTTTTTCATAAGCCGTGAAATCATACTTTGCAGCAGTTAGTACATAAGACTGAAAGACCTGCTTATTTTTTTTGATAGTTCTTGCCATTGATTTATTGGTTTTACAGGTTTTCGGCAAAGATATAAATAAAGTACGACTTATTAAATAAGAAAGTCGCATATAACATTAAAAAAGTCGTATTTCCAAGCAAAAATAACATTAAATAGGTCGTATTTAAACATTAAATAAGTCGTATTTAGAGGGCTTTTTTCTCGCATAATGCGCGCGCGCGAGGATAGACATAAATAGACGATGTAAAGATAGAAACAAGCTCATAAAGTTGCAGATACTTCACTACTTTCGGAAAAAACGGATGAAAAACAAAGACAAAGCCCCTTTGTAAGGGGGGGGGGGATTGTGCGGTTATTGAAGCTTTTTTGCGCGTGTACACAAATAGGT
>CAZTMZ010000037.1:0-6022 GCA_964615315.1 uncultured Eubacteriales bacterium
TAAAAATAATTAGTGGGTAGTCTTCTTTTAAATCGTTTCCCACCTCGTGGATTTTGAGAATTAATTATAGTCTAGAAATACCGCTTTGATAATATGGATAAATTGTTACGGTTAAGTCTATCGAAACTAATGCATCTCTATAAAAATATAGAGACCAGCCACCTTGTGACGGATTACATGATATACCAAGTTTTCCGTCTTCAAATAGTGCAACATTACCACGACTAGAATCGACTGTAACTGTAACGTCTCCAAAAGTAACATCAATAATTGCAGAGTTAACATCAGTAAAATCTGACATTAATTCTTTTAATTGAAAATTATAAATTATGACCCCTGAAGAACTATAATTATCTACTATTGAATAGGCACTAGAACGATTGCCTCTTGTAGTAATTTTGTATCGTTCTACACTGGCAATAAAAGTAATATCTTCTACAATTTTGTAATCAGACAAAGTAATAGAACGACCATTATATGTCCAACCATTAATCTTGTAGTCGCCAACTTCTAATGCCCCGGAATAACTAGCACAATAACCATCTTCAATAAACGTAGTAGCCATAAGTTCATCATTAGCAATAAACTTAACTTCATAAACATATTTTACAACAGCAACAAAAACAGTATTTTGAATAATTTCAATAGTTGTAACATCTATAATGTTAGAACCATCCAAAGACCATCCTTTAAATCTAACCCTATCGGTATCTTCCACAAAACAATTAGTTGCATATTCACCGTTTCTTATTATTTGACTGTCTGCAATTGTATTTTCATAATTAAACTTAACAGTAAATAATTGAGTAAATACTGCCTTAAATTCGGTGGTGTTTGTAATTTCAATAGTTGTAACATCTATAATAGTGTTTCCATCTATGGACCAACCATCGAACTCAAAACCGGCTTTTGTAGGGGCTTGAGGCAAAGTTGGATAATTATTTGTCTTTATAATTTGGTTTTCATACAAAGTAGAATCAACCATAAATTTTACATCATGAGAATATTCTATAATTGCATAATATGTAGTTGTTTCCGTAATAGGAGTTGTAGACACATCCATAATCGTTTCCTTGTCTAAAGACCAACCTTTAAATTCTTTATAATCTGTATTATCTGGAGTAACAACGTCTGGAACATCTCCGTCTAAAACTACTTGTTTTTTAAATTCGGTATCTTCATACATGAATTTGACATCATATTTTCTTGTAAAATTGGCAACAAATACAGTATCTTTAGTAATTGGATATGTATTTACATCTACTTGTTCATCATCTACAGTCCAATAATTAATTTGAATATATTCCGAAATGTTAGACGGAATTTCTGCAACTTGATTATCTTCAATAGATTGATTTGAAATTATTTCTTCATTTAAAACGAATTGAACCGAATGGACCTTTTCAAATAAGGCTACAAAAACGATATCACGTGTAATTTCCACTGAAGAAACATCTACTACACTTATTTCGTTTAATGACCAACCTTTAAATATATACCCGGATTTAAACGGGTCAGAAGGGGCGGTAGCAAAACCGTTTTTGGCAATAATTTGGGAATTAAATTCATTGTCGTCTACCATAAAAGAAACGTTATACAAATATGTTAAGTTCGCTACAAACGTTGTATTTGTATTTAACTTATATGTAGATAAATCTATCAATTCATCATTTACTGTCCAGCCATTAAACTTTAAATACTCGGTATCATTAGGATTTGCCATTGATACTGTAGACCCTTTTTGAACCATTAAAATAGAATAAATAGAACCGTCATAAATAAATGTGGCAACCGCTTGAGAATCAGTTTCTAATGCGGTAATGAATTTTTTATAATACTCAATAGACTTATTTAGGTCATCTATTGTTTTTTCAATATCGCTTATTTGATTTTTGTAATCCAAGATTTCGTCAGCCAAATCAATAACATCTTGTTTCAATTTGTCGTTTTGAATATTAAGTAATTGAAGTTCTTTGTCTTTATTAATAATAAGCGAATTACAATCATCTAAATCTTTATTTAATGAATTAATTAATTCTTCATTTTCAGCAATTTTCTTATCCTTTTGAATAATCAAATCATTCTTTTCTTTAATAGTTTTATTAAGTACAGATATTTCATCGGTCTTATTAATAATATTGTCTCGATATTCATCTATCATTTCCAGATATTTATTTTTTTCTTTTATCCCTTCGCTATATCCCTCATCACGTGCGTTATCTACATCTTCTTTTGTATAAAGTTCAGTTCCACTCAAACCAGATTGAACTTTATCAAAATTAATAATTGTCCAAGACAAACAAAATCCGAATATAACTAGAAAAATAATGGATATTATAGATGAAACAATTATTCCTTTTTTGCTCATAATTTCCCCCTTATTCAACCTCGTAACAAGATAAATCAAAACCAAAATTATTAAAATAATCTGCAAAATATTCGGATTCAACTTGTGTATCGGTTGTAATTTTCATATAAGTTTTGTCACTTAAAAATTTTATGGTTATATGTAGGCTTCCAACAACACTAGAACCACCATCGGGAACTCTAAATTCCATAGTAATATCAAAATTAATACTTCCAGTAGTAATATCTGGATTAAGTATTAAATAATCATTAAAAACAATATTGTATTCATTTTTTTCTCCATCAAAATTGTTTACTCGAATTAAGTTTTTTTCACAAATATAATTATCGTTTTCTTTAGTAAAATGAATACTATTGCTTTTATAACTAAATGTATCTTGACCGTACATGTTTTTTAGTTCGAGTGACCCGTTGGTATAACTTTTGGCAGTAACATCTTTAACTAATCCAACAGTGCAATATCCGCCAAACAGTATACAAACTATTGCAATAATATATAAACACAATTTTCTAAAATGTTCGCTTTTTAAAGCGATAATTAAGCAAATAACAATAATTACTGCAGTTAGTCCACCTATTATTATGTTTGAAATATTATTAAATAAATTAATCATAACACCACCTCCGCATATTTATTGTTAAAAGCAGTATCAGAAATAGATAAAAATAATTTTCCCGAATGCCTAAAGACCCTTAAATTTGTATTTGTCATGGCGTTATCGAGAATATAAAACCATCCACTACCATTTATTGTTAAAGTATCTATTGGCAAATCTTCAAAGGCATTATAATCAATTCCGACAATGTTATAACCTTTTTGAAGAAGCCAAGAAGAGTCTGGATTAATCTCAATATTAATCTTATTTGTTGGCAATTCATCAAATAATTTCTTGTCATCAATATTCAAAGAAACGAAATAACCATCAAACAATTCTGAATATCTATAGTTAAACATTTTTTCAGACAATGTATAAACCATTATTCCATCGGTATATTCAACTGAAACATCTTTCTTTCCATACTTTGTGTTTAAAGCAACCGAACCAAATATTGATTGTTCAGAAGAAACTAATCCATCGGCATAATAATTAAATTTTAAATACGAGTAACAATTAAATATATCTACATCGGGTGTTTTGTCAAATTTGCCTGTGTCGTAATTGTATTCGCGAACATTAGTAAAGTATTTAGATAAGTTTAATTGAATATAGAACTCGCCATATTCGTTAGAGTTAGTTTTAACTGCTGTAAAAACATCATTAAATAAATCACCATAAGTATATAAATAAGTGACGTCTTTATTAATATCCCACCACAAAAATTTACTAACGGCTACGTCACGTATAATTTTAGTTCCATTCATTTGAATTAGAAATGGCTTATTATCTATTTTTACAATCAATGAAGTATTTCTATTTAATTGAGTTGCAACATTTCCGCCAGACCAAGAAATACCGTCAGTTGTATCGTAGTAATAAAAACTATCAGATACATAATTATCGCCATCCTCTCTAGAAACAAGTTGTAAAGAAAACTCTTTTTCGGTTCTATCTCCCAAGTATTGCATTCCAGTACTTCTAATAGATTTAGTTAATAAACTATAATCTGTAAAATAATCCAAACGAAGTTCCTGAACCTCAATTCCATTATTCTTATCATTTGAATAGTAATTTACATTAAACAAAACTCTATTCTCGAGTTCTTGTCTTTTTTCGGCAGACAATTTATCCGCAACTTCAACAAGGTCAACCGGAGTTTGGTCGCCAATATAATTGTTTCCAACGGTTGTATGATTAGGTTTTATTGCATAATGATAATACAAATACACTCCAGACATCAAAAGAGACAAAACAACTAAAATAATCAAACAAATATCTGCTATTCTTTTTAATATTTTCATATTTTTTTCTCCTTATTGCTATAGTTAAGAACACCAAACGTAATTTGGTGACGACGTCGACACTTTTGTCGTTATTTTTTAATTAATGTATAATCTTCTTCATCTAATGTAGATGATACAAGATTATTGTTTTTCAATTTTAATACAAGTGTGTGTTCTACTTCAGTTTCAACATCTTCTACAAGTTCAGTAGTAGTGTACTTTACTGCAACCTCGTGATAAATATCATAACCGTCAGTTGTTGCATTAGTTATTACGCTGGAAGCGGTTATAGCATCTTCATCTCCAATAGTAATAGTTCCATTTTCACTGTCGGTCAAAGCCAAACTAAAATTATTATCTTCATTAACATAAGACGAAGAAACATAATCTTCAATAGGGGAACAATCAATAGATGAAAATTGCTTATTATTTTTTTCAAACATTTCAATTTTACCAGCAAGAACCAAATCACATTGTAAAGAAGTATAGCTATTTCCAAATTTAACTCCATAATTTATATAATCTACAAGTTCTACTGTAGCATAGGAATACGCTTTAGTCATTGTAGAAAGACATGGAAACCCTAACTCCCTATTATTAATACTTGAATTTTGAATATAAAACGTAAAAAAATAGGAATTAATGGTACAAGAAGAGAGATTATAAAAAGTTTTGGTACCATAATAACTTGAACCATTAATATACAGATATTGCCCAAAATCTAAAGTTATAGCCTCTCCTGATTTTACAGTGACTAATTCGGGAAATTTTACAGTCATTTTTATATAAGAACCAGTTAAAGTTGATGGGTCAAATTGTTCTGTTACACTACCGCTTAAAACCACACCTTCAAAAAATTCTGTCTTCTCCCAACCAATATTATCTTCATCGGTTAAGTAAGTTTCATAAGTTGTATACTTAAATTCTCTTGTAATTTGAGTATCGTCTTTATTTATGGTTGCAGTTATATAGTTATAAATTTGCTTATTGCCACCGATGTTTCTTTCTTGAGACCTAACCAAATAAGCACCATAATATGTACCGCTTTCATCGGTATAAGATAAAGTATTATCCGCATTAAGTTTTAAAGTTTCGTTATTCAAATTGTATGTACCTGCAATTTGACTGAGTTCTGGAGTAATGTCTATCAAAGTATTGATATATGCCTTTTTGTAAAGTGAGCCATCTTCAGTTACAAACGACATTCCATCGTTGGATAGAGTTATATCTTTAGAAGATGACGACAAGAACATTATCATCTGAGAATTTACTACGTTAATTACTCCGTTATCCTCATTGTTGTTATGTGAAACTACACCATCAGATATTTTGTAATAATCTTTAAACTCGCCGTCTTGATACCATGTGCCGTTATAACTTGAAATACTTAAAGTATCTAGTTCGCCCTCAACAGTCTCATAATCCGCTAATTTGGATTTTAGTGTGGCAACCTCTTCTTCTAGTTCGGCAACCCTTGCAGTCAAAGTTTCTTTATCTGCCCTTAGTTGTGCTAGTTCCGCATTAGCAGTATCTAATTCATATTTTTTAGTATCCAATTGCGATTGCAAAGTTAAAATCAATTCAATATAATTAACATCAGCCTCGGCAAGTTCTTTGTATTTCTCGAGTTCTTCTTCCAAGTTGGCATTGTTATTTTGAAGATTAGTAATACTATTATTTAATCCCTCAATTTCACTATTGAGAGTACTAATAGTTTCTTCTTTCTCTTCAATTAAAGCCTCTTTGTTTGCAAGAAGTGTTTTGGTTTCGGTT
>CAZTMZ010000038.1:0-5939 GCA_964615315.1 uncultured Eubacteriales bacterium
AAAAAACCTCCTTGACATTTGTCCGGGAGGTTGGTTATAATAGATTTAACCAACCTCGACAGGGTATAAAATCCCTCCGGGCGTTGTGGGGTCTCTCATGCTGTCCGTTCCGGCAAGTTCAGCCAGCATGGGAGATTTTTTTACTTTTCTTGTTGCAGACTGTCATACACTGACTTTATACCCTGTCGTATTATGTCCGCTTTGCTTTGTCCTGTTTTCTCCGCGCAGTATTCCAGCCTGTCTATATCCTCTTGTGACAATCTGACGCGCGTACTTAACGCTTTAGGGTTGTCGGTGGGTCTGCCTGTTCGTGGGGACATTGTTTCACCTCTTTTCTGTATCCACATAAGTTATTATATATTATGTGTCCACAAAAGTCGAGCATAAATTTACACAATGCAGAAACGGCGCGTTGTCGTGGTCTTGGTAAATGCTTCCGCAATTTGCGGCATTGCCTTTTTAAGGGCTGTTGTGTCGATTCTCGCGCTTTCTACAGGCTTCCACGTGATTTTATATTCTCCCGCTCTAAGCTCCGTAGAATCGCCCATTTGAGCCTTTAGCGCGTCCTTGATAGCTTCTGCTTCTGCCTGTGCTTCTTCAATGAGGGCTTGAAGCTCTCTAAGCTCCCGCGCCTTGCTGATGATTTCGTTTGTACTCATGTCTTTTTCCTTTCTTGCGGCTCGGGGGCGTGAGTCCTGTTCGCGTCCTGCCTACTAAGGGAATGCGTTTCCCCTCGCCGCTTTTGTTTTTGTTCGGGAGTTTTGTTCTCTCCCTTGACTGTGATTGTATTATAGCATATAGATATCTATATGTAAATAGGCAAAGTGCATAAAGATATCTATATATTATTGTCTATTTTGCCTATAGATATCTATTGTGCGTTGTGTTATAATGTGTACAGTGGAAAAGGAGCGCCTATAACAAAAAGCTCCACCACATGAAAGAGGGTGTAAAAAATGGGTGGTAAAACAAGCTACGAAAGTATAAAAAAATATGAGGATAAAGCATATGACAAAATACTTATCCGCATAAAGCCAAAAGGGAAGTTAGACACTATAAAGGCATACGCCGCCGCGCACGGTGAAAGCGTCAACAGTTTTATAAATAACGCTGTTGACAATGCTATGAACGGTGTACGGCCAGCAGAAAGCCCCGTGAGCGTGTCCGCGCCGCTGGTAGTATCGGAGGACGTTGCAAGGGTAAAAGCGCATACAGAACGCACAGGAGAGGACACAGGCGAATTTATACACCGTGCCATAACAGACACGATAGACCGCGACAGCTCTTTGATTAAAATGGGGATAAGCCCGGCAAAGAAAAAGAGCGAATAAAATATTAAATATGCTTAAATCGTATGGCATATTTGGCGCGGCAGTGTTATAATAATCTTGCGACTAACTTACGACTAACTTAAAACCAGCTACCGCGAAAGGGGGTATAAATCCATGAGCAACAAAGAACGTATAATCAGCCTGTTAGACGTGATACCAGATTACAAAATTGGCTATGTGTTGGCATATGTGCAGGGTGTAGCCGCTGATGAAGAAGCTGACAACGCTTTTTGTGAACGTATGTATCAGAATTATTTGAACGACCCTGAAAAAGATGAAGCGTATACCCTTGAAGCCTGTAAAGCGGAATGGGGGCTTGACTGATGTACAAAATCGTCATCAAGAAGCCTGCGAAAAAGTTTATAGACCGTCTCCCAGCGAACGAACGTAAACGCATTATCGCGGCTATTGAGCTTTTGCCTGACGGAGAGGATATAAAGCGGTTGCGCGGTCATGACGATTTAATGCGCTTGCGTGTCGGCTCATATCGCATTATATACACCGTCAATCACGGTGAGCTTATAGTGTGCGTTATTGACGCTGGAAACCGTGGAGAGATATACAACAGATACTAAAGTGCTTAGAGTGGGGAATAATTACCCCACTCTTTTTCGCGGTATCAGCCTGATTAACTCTGATATCATCTGATTATAGCTGATACGGTGAGTTACGGCACTTCACCGCAAGTCACCGCAAGTCACCGTGAAAATACGTTTATTGCGTATCCCGTAAATAAATGTTTGCAATTATCACGCAAATGTAAACATTTTGCGTAACAATGTTCGCAAATATCGCCGCAATGATAACGGTTTTTCAAAAATGCGTGTATGCCCTTATAACTCATACGTCTACATTCTTTTCACTTGCGGAAACGGCGCGAGTATGATAAAATATACCTGCTCTTGATAGCTTTATCCCTGCCGCCCCTGCGCACCGCCGCGCAGGGGCTTTGTTATATCAGGGCATGAAAAAATGGGGGCATTTCAGCCCCCATTTAATTAAACTGTGCTTAACTTATTGACGCGCTAATTAAAAAAATCTGTCTGTTTTTTAATTATTTCTTTAGATATTTCGCCGTGTATTTATCCAGTCGTGCAGAACGCACAGCCGGAACGGTTTTTCTGCTGTTGTCAATCTCATCAATCAATGTCATCATGAGATTAAACCATAGCGGCAAGCCCTCAGAAAGCGCGGTAACGTGTGTTTTCCCCCATATCGGCGTACATATATCCTCACCGAAAAGCTCATTTAGAACGCCACACCAAAAAGCAGGGATTGTAATAGTCATTTTTATACCTCCTAATATGCGCCGTGCCTTGCAAGGCTGTAACGCTCCAACGCCGTTTTTCTGTGTTTCCACACTGTACTGACATCCGAGAAACCTAATTCATCACAAAGACGGTCAGCGCCTTTTTTCTGCTTATCCAGATACAACACTTCAAGAATACGCCTTTCCTCATGGGTCAATATATCAAGTGCCGCATATGTAAATTTTACTTGTCCCTCCGCATATTTCCGTTCTGCTTCAAGTCTTTCTATGCGGTCAAGACTGTTTATTAACCATTCTTCGCGGCGATTGCCGCCGCCCTTAACAGGGATTGCGCCCGTTGTTGCACTTTTGATAGAGGTTAACTGTTCGCGTATCGTTTCTATTTCCAGCGGTATTTCCTGTGTTCGCTGTTCATAATGGCGCAAACTTTCAAGTTCGTCCTTGCTGATAAGCTCCCAGATTTCTTTCATTCGCCGTTAACCTCCGTCATTCTGTATTCAATTGCTCTTGATAATGCTTTACCCCACACATTAAAGTGGGGTACACTCATAGCCTAAAGCCCTTTCACCATCTGCTTTTATGCGCTGGAACGTAATAATTACGTACCTCGACAGTAAAAAGCGGCGCGCCGTCTGCGTGTGCGCTTCTCAGGTCTTTATCGAGCTCACGCGCGCACCCTAAAATATTCTCAAGCTTTGCAGCGGCTTTCTCCGGCATTTTTGCGCCGCAGTGCGGACACTGTGCCAGCTTTTCATCATAAGTTGAATTTGCGCCGCAATTGTGGCATTTGAACGTAATGTAAACCATGTTTTTTATCCTCCGTATTTTAAATTTATGGTCTGCCCTCGCTGCCGTACCGCCATATTACAGGCGTAAGGGCGTAAGCAGTTCCATCGACGGCGTGATTATCTTTGTCCGGTAATTCTCCGGTGATATTGCCCTCTTTGTCAATCACGTATTCGTAATTGACAAACTCGCGGTATGCGTTAGGCGTTCGTGCAGGGTCAATTACAATCTTTCGGTGCTGTAGCCACTTGATACGATACCGTACCGCGTCCGGGCGTTTATATGCGGCGTTTGCGCCTATTCCGCAAGCTCTTAAATCGGCTATGCTCTTAGGCTCTGCGCTGTCACAGTATAGCGGGGCTGTACCCTCTACAAGCGGCATGAACGCACACCACTGTTTATATTTTTCCATTATCAGCGCGGCAAGCTCCGAGTTGCGTAAATTGCGGCGGTATATCTCATCGAGTAAATACAGTGTTTCAGCTTTTCGGTCATACGAAACGCGGATATAGCAAGCAGGGTCAACCGTAAAACCAAAATCAACACCATCATAAAAATAGCTCATTGCGTGGATTTCCTCGTCTGTGATTGTTCGCGCTGTGACATTGGGGAATACCTCGCCGCCTGTGCCTATAGGCTTACCTAAATATTCATGCTCATATGCGGCAGGGTTAACGGATTTCAAGTGTTCGGCTTCCTCTATAAACGCTTCACCGAGCCATTCCGGCGGTATCTGTGTGTAGTCCGTGCGCATAGTTACGGCGCGTTCATCCGGTGCGTCAACAAGCAAATTCGCCCAGTTATTCAAGCTGATAGGTGGGTTAAACGTGCGAAACACTGTAAACACATTGCCACCGCGCTGTACTGACTGCGTAACATTTCGCAATAGTCCCTCACTTGGCAATTCACAAGCTTCCTCAAACCAAACATAGCGGAAATACGTCTTTCCCGGTGCTCTAATTGATTTTAGCTTTGTCGGCTCATCTAACCCACGAAAGATAATAGCTTGTCCTGTCGGCTTGTATACGGCTTTAAGGGGGCTTGTGGTGCATTGCCATAAATCAGCCGCGTCAAGTGTTTCTATTGCCCATATGATTTGCGCGTATACAGACTCACGCAACGTTGCACCGACACGCCGGAAACATATGCCGCTTGCCGTGCCTGTCGCGTCTGACATTATGCCGTTGACGATTTCAAGAGACGCGAAAGAGCTTTTACCGCTCCCACGTCCACCGGGTAAATTGTAAATGCTGTGCCGCCTGTCCTGTATATCCTCATGCAGGGGGAAATATACGGGGGGCTATGTGCTGTTTTATGTCGCGCTGTTTCGTCCGTTCTTGCAACGCCGTTTTTGCGCGTTGTGCCGCTTCAAGTGCCGCTATACGTTTTTCAACGTCAATCCGCATTTGCTTTATCCTCTAAGGCTTTCAAACGCTCTAAAACGTCTCCCAGCTCCGTATATCGCGCCGATTGTCGCAACACTTCACTCGCTGCTGATACACGAACGCTTGCCGGTGTACCCCTATCTATCATCACGTCATTTAGCGTTATAGCGGCGTTCTTTGCTGTCATTTGCAAAGTGTCCCGGACTTCCAAAATACGCGCTTGCCGTGCTTCGTCATACTTGCGCATAAATTCGGGGTCGTGCTTCCTCGCACATATTGTTTTCTCAGCAATGCCCAGCTTGGCGGCGGCATTTCTCTGTGTAGTCGTTGTAAGTAGAGCTTCAATTAAAGTTTCGTCTTTTATCTTTTTAGGCATAAAATCCCCCCTTTACGTTCTTGTTTATTAAACTTCGTATATTTGCGTATAAGTAAGCGCCCCGTATTATTAAAAGGGGTGCTTGCTCTTTATCTGCCCATTGCGGCGCGTAACTGTTCATTCATCATTACGCGGCCTATTTTTTCCTCTTTAGCCTTTGCTGTAAACTTTTCTGCATGAGCCGCGATAGCCTTTCCCATGCCGTCAAGCGTTATCCTCTTTGCGGCTAAATCACGTTCAGCGGCGGCGCGTGCCTGTCTTTCAACCTCTTTGCGCTCAAAATCGTCAAGCTGTACCGTTTTGGACAACTCTGCATAGCGTTCACGGTTTCGCGCTATCTGCTGTTCCTCTGTCTGCTTCTGATACTCTGCCGCAATGGACGAATACGCTTTTGCAAAAGCAGGATCAGAACGTTCAAGATATGCTTTCGTTGCCGCCGTCAAATAACTTGTATCGTCCGGAAAGTCCTCACGTTTCACCATATTAAGCGCGGCTTTTGTGTCAGTCTGCCCGTTCAAACGTGATGCCAGCTTTTCGGCCGTGCTTGTACCAGTAATTATATCATATGCCATTTTTATTCATCCTCCTTAGTGTTTTTCAGCTCTTTAAGCTCTCTTTCCATTTCCTCTATAACCGGTTTGACGGTTGCGCTCACTTTGCTTCCTGCGTCTGCACACTCTCTTAAATTCTGCAAAAGCTTGTCTTTCTAAACGTCTAAGATATTTGATACCTTTACCATCTTTATGACCATTCCTTTCCGCTACGCTACAAGGCACCAAAGGAAGATGAAA
>CAZTMZ010000039.1:0-5842 GCA_964615315.1 uncultured Eubacteriales bacterium
TGCTGCTGTTTTCAGCGGCTCATATAATTTATCATATTAGATTTAATTTGTCAACACTTTTTTTAAAAAAATTTTAATTTTTACAAAAAAGTTTTTCGTCCCCGTTTTTTGTTATTTTTAATATTCATCTTGAAAATATTCCCGATGAATAGTATAATATTATAGTATATGCGACAAATATAAATTTGTTGTCGAATTTTTTTCGGAAAGGGGCGTTTTCCATGTGTGAAAAGCCAAAGTTTTACATCACAACAGCCATTGCGTACACATCACGCAAGCCGCACATCGGCAACAGCTATGAAATTGTTTTGACCGATGCTATTGCGAGGTATAAACGAATGCAAGGCTTCGATGTTTTCTTTCTGACAGGAACTGACGAGCACGGACAAAAAATCGAAGAGTATGCCAAAGAAGCGGGTATCAGTCCTAAAGAATATGTTGACAAGGTTGCGGGTGAAATCAAAGGCATTTGCGATTTGCTCAACACAACATACGACCATTTCATTCGCACAACCGATGATTATCACGAAAAAACCGTTCAGAAAATTTTTAAAAAGCTTTATGATCAAGGCGACATTTACAAGAGCGAATACGAAGGACTTTACTGTACTCCGTGTGAATCGTTCTGGACAGAAAGCCAGTTAGTTGACGGCAAATGTCCCGACTGTCACAGAGAAGTCCATAAAGAAAAGGAAGAAACTTATTTCCTCAAACTTTCGAAATATCAAAAGCAGCTTGAAGAATTCATTGAAAGCAACGAGAACTTTATTTATCCGGAAGCACGCAAGAAAGAAATGCTTAACAATTTCATCAAGCCCGGTCTTCAAGATTTGTGCGTTTCACGTTCCTCGTTCAAATGGGGCGTTCCCGTTTCTTTTGACGACAAGCACGTTATTTATGTTTGGATAGACGCACTTTCAAACTATATCACCGCCCTCGGTTACGATCCCGACGGAAGCGGCGACAATTACAAAAAATATTGGCCTGCCGACGTTCACATCATCGGCAAGGACATCGTTCGTTTCCATACAATTTACTGGCCTATTATGCTTATGGCTCTCGGTGAGCCGTTACCGAAGCAGGTTTACGGCCATCCGTGGCTCCTTTTCGGTGAGGATAAAATGAGTAAGTCACGCGGCAACGTTATTTATGCCGACGATCTTACAAACATTTTCGGCGTTGATGCGGTACGTTATTATCTTCTTTCGGAAATGCCCCACGCAAACGACGGTTCGATTACTTACGAAGCAATGATTGACCGCTTTAATTCCGACCTTGCCAACACTCTCGGTAACCTTGTTAACCGCACCATTGCAATGCAAAACAAATATTTCGACGGTGTAATTCAAAAGCCGACTTGTCCGACAGAATTCGACGATTCGTTGAAAGATGCCGCAAAGAAAGCTCTTATCGGTTTTGACAAATGTATTTCGGAATATAAGATGAGCGACGCCGTTGAATGTGTAATGAATTTTGCTCGCCGTTGTAACAAATACATTGACGAAACAATGCCTTGGGCATTGGCAAAAGACGAAGCTCAAAAAGAAAAGCTCGGCACCGTTCTTTATAATCTTCTTGAGGGAATCAGAGTTCTTTCCGTTCTCATTTCCCCCGTTATGCCCGAAACGGCAGTTAAAATCACGGAGCAAATGAACATTGAGCCCGCCACATACGAAAGCATAAAAGAGTGGGGCACGCTTCAAGACGGTGTTAAAGTCGGAAATGCCACACCTCTTTTCTCAAGAATCGACGGTGAAAAACTTATTCAAGAACTTCAAACAAAAAAAGAAGCACAAGAAAAAGCAAATGCTCCCGCACCGAAAATCGAAGGACTTGCACAAATCGAGTTTAACGACTTTATGAAGGTTGAGCTTCGCGTTGCCGAAGTAAAGAACTGCGAGCCGATTAAAAAAGCCAAAAAACTTTTGAAGCTTACTCTCGATGACGGTACCGGCACAGACAGAATTGTCGCAAGCGGTATTGCAAAATGGTACAAGCCCGAAGATCTTATAGGCAAAAAAGTTATTGTTGTCGCAAACCTTAAACCCGCCGTTCTTTGCGGTGTTGAAAGCAACGGTATGATTCTTGCCGCCGACATAACCGAAGAAGACGCAAAGGTCATTTTTGTTGACAAGGATATGCCGAACGGAGCGAGAATAAGATAATGTACCGTAACATTTTTGATTCACACGCACATTATGATGACGAGCAGTTTGATATTGACAGAAACGAACTGCTCGTTTCTTTTAAAGACAAAGGAATATCGGGCGTTGTCTGTTGCGGCACCGACATTAAAACTTCGGAATTTGCGGTAAAACTTTCTCACAAATATGATTTTATTTATTCCGCCGTGGGATTTCATCCGCTTGAAAACGGTGAATATAACGACGGCGATTTAGAAAAAATACGTGAGCTTGCAAAAGATGAAAAATGTGTTGCCATCGGCGAAATCGGGCTTGATTATCACTATGAAAAAGAGAGCAGAGATAATCAGTTAATTCTCGTCGAAAAGCAAATTGAACTTGCAAACGAACTGAATTTACCGATTATTTTCCACGACAGAGAATCCCACGAAGATACTCTCAACATATTAAAAAAGCTCAAGCCGAAGGGCGTTGTACACTGTTTTTCCGGCAGCGTTGAAATGACAAAGGAAATCGTTAAACTCGGTATGTACATCGGTCTCGGCGGCGCGGTTACGTTTAAAAACGCCGTCAAACCGTGTGAGGTCGCAAAATTTGTACCTAACGACAGACTTTTAATCGAAACCGACGCACCGTATATGGCGCCCGTACCGTTTAGAAGTAAGAGGTGCGATTCTTTGTATATCCCTTATACTGCGGAGAAAATCGCAGAACTTCGAGGCACAACTGCACAGGAAATTCTTGATTTGACAGATGAAAATGCAAGAAGATTATTTTGCATAAAATAAAAATCACCTTGAAAATGAGCTGCCACAAGCATTTAACGAATCATTTTCATAACTGTCTTTATTAAAGCGACAAGTTAAGAACATATTCCGTTAACTATTTTGAGGGAGAAGACATGGAAGTAAAAAAAGATAATGATATTTATCTCTTTTGTCATTATAGGAATGATATTTGTAATGTTTTTTACTGAAAAAACTCGTTTATTCCTCCAAACAATAATTGCTTTTTATTAGAGATAGAATATGATAAAAACAAAAAGACTGTAATAGCTCAACTTCAAAACAAAACCGATTATGATTATAATATCACCGTTGAAGGTTCAAAAGAAGATTTTATTTACTTACATGTTATATATGATTCAACGGGAATTCCTTTAAATCAAGAATTATTGCTTTCAGAGTTGACTCTAAAGAGAAATTCCGCAGTAACGCAAGAATTCGATTTAAGCGAGTATGATGATTTGAATAAAAACTATCAAATTTATGCTACGGTGCAATTTTCAATAACCGACCCTAATACATCCGAGGAATACAAATTCAATATTGAAAGTAACAAATTAACAGTGCAACCGTAAATCGCAAAAAACTCGAAACCTATTGATTATCAGGAGGAAAATTTATGCTTAAGCATATCGTAATGTGGAAATTTAAAGATGCCGAGGGAAAGACAAAAGATGAAAATGTTGAAATCGTAAAAAACGGTCTCGAAGCACTACCGGAAAAGATTTCTCACATTAAAAAGCTTACATTTTTGAAAAATCAAATTGACTGTGCGAGAAACTTTGACGCACTTTTGGTCGTCGAAACCGAAAACGAAGAAGAACTTGAAAAATATAAGGTTCATCCCGAACACAAAAAAGTCGCTTCTTACGTGGCTAAGGTTACCGAAAACCGCGGCGCCGTCGACATTTGGGAATAGAAATTCATATCAAAGCAAAAAGCTCCGAGTAGCAAAAACCACTCGGAGCTTTTTAACTTTACCGGGAAGATAAGAAAAAGGCTTGCTGTATTCAGCAAGCCCTCATTCTTAATTATTGCATTTTTTGCCTTAAAGACATAGTTGAGAACCGGCTCATGCACAACCGTGTGAGGACCTCTATTCAAAATTTTCTCAACGAAATTTGAATTTCACAGGCATAGAAATTTCACCAAATGTGTCATTTCTACATTTTATTATACGCATTTTTATAAAAAAGTAAACACTTTTTTTGCATAAAAATCATTGAAAAACGATACAACTTTTTGGAATCAAACAATATATTGTGTTCTGTGTTATTGTATTATTCAATATTTTCAATAGGTTCAATTATCTCTTGCCAGCTTTGATGCATGCGCATAAGTATCGAACGTTCGCACAAATGAGAAACTAATTTATTCATATTTATAATTCTTATAGTTTTGTTAAATTCCAAAGGTCCTATTTCAACCATTAGTTTTGCTACAAATTCATCAATGAATGATGAACTGCACGCTTTTACGGAAGAAAAGTCCAAAACCATCGGTGCATTCATTTTACGCATAATATTGAGAATATCGGTTCTCAATTCTTTTCCCGCAAGCCTTGTTCCCGTACCGCTGCAATTTTCGTACACGTCATATTTTAGCCAGTTATCATCTTGCCACATATCGTCTATGCGAATATCGAAGCCGTCAAAACCATCCAAGCTTTTTAAAGCGGATTGTATATCAATTTTCTTCGATAAGTCAAGTTGAAAATCAACAATAGTTCCGGCATGATTGTCAGCAACCAAAACGCTGTTATCAAACTTTTTTAAGCTTCCGTTTTTCAACATAATTGATGACTTACCCGAAGTTATTGTCAGTTTACCACCGTTTTCATCCACAATCTGATATAAACCGTAAAGTCCGTTTCCTTGGCCCTTGCCGTCTCCAACCCCCTCTTGAACAGCCATAGTCAAAGCATCTATTTCCGTTGCGGGTTTATGCTTGCTTTCGGACAAGGATTCGAAAATTCCCACACCGCAATCATAGACACAGATTGCAAGAATTTTCTTTTTTCTATGATACTGTGCCATAATATAACCGGTATTTTCTTTGCTGTGAACCAAAACATTATCCATAACTTCGTTGATACACCAGATCAGCCCCGACAGAACACCTTCTTCACATTGCGTGGTTCTACTGATGCAATTAATATATG
This sequence comes from uncultured Eubacteriales bacterium, assembly GCA_964615315.1. Taxonomy (GTDB): domain Bacteria; phylum Bacillota; class Clostridia; order Oscillospirales; family Acutalibacteraceae; genus Fimenecus. The sequence continues at coordinate 5,091 of CAZTMZ010000039.1, forward strand.
CTTGAACCAACCCACCAACCTGTCCCACGTTACCTTCTTTAGATGAATACATAAATATTTTATCTAACGGATTTCTGCATTTTTCCAATTCTTCTAATGATGGGTCTAAAGGCAAGTCAAAATGACATTGTTGCAAATATCTGTTATCTTTTATTTTAACATTAAACTCAATACCGTAAATATCTTTATAATTTTGTATTAGTGCTGAAATAGGCAAGCAAGCATCGGGAAAGATGCTATCCTTTTCACATTTGCATATTACATTTAAACTTTTGCGTTTTCTCTTTATTGCGAGATTGACGCACCGAATAAATGCAGTTACACAAGACGGATGATTCATTTTGTTTATTATAATGTCGGAATTCCTTAATTCCACATTGGGAATTCTCTTCTTTTTTATAGCAAATCACCTCTATTCAAAGCAAATATAACACAATCCGCCAATACAGTCAACAAAACAAAGGCACATAATTTCAAAGAACTCCGTAGGAAACTTGACAAGATTATTGAACGGATTTTTTGTTTGCTCGTTGTTTTTGCGTAAAACATAAAATCGAGACGAAGCCTTGAACGTAAACAGAGGCTTGTTACGGTATGCAACGAGAACGCAATGCCGATTACATACCCCTTGCGGCGATTACATGCCAATCTTTCGAATTGCATAAAAAAACAAAGCACTTTTTTAAAGTGCTTTGTTTTTTTGGTGGAGACGGTCGGGATCGAACCGATGACCTCTTGAATGCCATTCAAGC
>CAZTMZ010000040.1:0-4415 GCA_964615315.1 uncultured Eubacteriales bacterium
TGGGGCAAAAAAACGCAATAAAACCACCGCCGAGGCGTGAGCCTCGGCTTTTTTTGTGCAATTTTAACAGCCAAAAAGGCTTTTTCAAAAAAATACTTGACAAGAGGGGGACAAAATGCTATAATCAAAATATCCCAAAATGGGATATTTTATACAGGAGGAAAGGACAATGAAACTTCCAAACAAAGTAATGACGATCAAGATCGTAGCGATTGCACTTGCTATGATTCTGACCGCCTCTGCATCGATACTCATCGCAGTAAACGTTGCAGAAACCGTAGTCGGCCCGCAGGGCGACAAGGGCGAGCAAGGCGTTGATGGTCAGAGCGCGTATGAGCTCGCAGTAGAAAACGGTTACCGCGGAACGGTTGCCGAGTGGCTGGCATCCCTCGTCGGAGAGACGGGAGAAACGGGCGCGGCAGGCAAATCCGCATATCAGCTCGCAGTCGAAAAGGGCTATACGGGCACAGAAACCGAGTGGCTCGAGTCCCTCGTCGGTGCAAAAGGCGAAAAAGGCGAAAAAGGCGAGCAGGGCGAGACGGGTGCAACCGGTGCAACAGGCGCGACCGGTGAAACGGGCGCGGCAGGTAAATCCGCATACGAGCTTGCAGTAGAAAACGGCTTTGAGGGCACTCTCGCCGAGTGGCTCGAATCCCTCGTCGGACGCGACGGTTCTGCCGTTGAAAAGGGCGACAAGGGCGATAAGGGTGATAAAGGCGATAAGGGTGACAAAGGCGACAAGGGCGACCAAGGTGAAAAAGGTGAGCAGGGTGAGCGCGGTGAAACCGGTGCGACCGGTGCTACCGGAGCTACGGGCGCAACCGGCGCGGCAGGTAAGTCCGCATACGATCTCGCAGTAGAAAACGGCTATGAAGGCACGCTCATCGAATGGCTCACGTCCCTCGTCGGCGCAACCGGCGCGAAGGGCGATAAGGGCGAGCAGGGTGTCAAGGGCGACAAAGGCGAACAGGGCGTCAAGGGCGACCAAGGTGAACAGGGTCTCAAGGGCGACCAAGGTGAGCAAGGCATCCAAGGCGAGCAAGGTGAAAAGGGCGATAAGGGCGACCGTGGTGAAACCGGCGCAGAAGGAAAGTCCGCATACCAGCTCGCAGTTGAAAACGGCTATACCGGCGACCTTCAGACGTGGCTCGCATCCCTCGTCGGAGCAAGAGGCACGGACGGTGCTGACGGCGAAAACGGAAAATCCGCATACGACCTCGCAGTCGAGAACGGCTATCGCGGTACGGAGTCCGAGTGGCTCGCATCTCTCGTAGGCGCAAAGGGCGACAAGGGAGATAAAGGCGACAAGGGCGATAAAGGCGACCAAGGAGAACAAGGAATCCAAGGTGAGCAGGGCATCCAAGGCGAACAAGGCGAAAAGGGCGACAAGGGTGATAAAGGCGACCAAGGTGAACAGGGCAACACACCCCAGCTTCGCGTAAACAGCGAAACAAATGTGTGGGAAGTTTCTTATGATAACGGCGAAACATGGACGAGTCTTAATGTTGTCGCCACCGGAGATAAAGGAGATAAAGGCGACAAAGGTGAAACCGGTGCAATGGGTGCTACGGGTGCAACCGGTGCAACAGGTCAGACCGGAGCAGCAGGTAAATCCGCCTATGAGCTCGCCGTAGAAAACGGCTTTGAGGGAACTCTTGACGATTGGCTCAAATCTCTTGTCGGAAAAGACGGCACAGCTGTCGGAAAAGGCGAAAAGGGCGACAAGGGTGATAAAGGCGACAAGGGTGATCAAGGTGATAAAGGCGAACAGGGTGATAAGGGAGATACCGGAAACGGCATTTCTAATATTCACATGGATTACACGGGAAGAGTAATAATTACCCTTACCGACGGAACATCGTACACTTTGGAGGTCGACGTTTCCTGCAAGCACGAAAATATGAATGCCGTCGTTACTTATCCCACGTGCGGTCAAGACGGCTATACAACGCACATCTGCCCCGACTGCGGATATACGTACATCAATGATTACACCGTCTCTACAGGACACCACTTCTACAACAGATATTGCGTATTCTGCGGTGCGGAGGAGACCTTCGGCGTGATCGACTACGATATTTCGTGGTATACGGGCAACAGCAACGAGTATACTCTTACCACGGATAAAGAGTTTGCGGGGCTTGCATATCTTGTTAATATTAATAAGGTAAGCTTCAGCGGCAAAACGATAAAGCTCGGCACGAATATTGATCTTAACTATGCGGAATGGACGCCCATAGGCACGTCGGAATGCTCCTTTGCAGGTACTTTCGACGGACAGAATTTCGCAATATCCAATCTTAAGATATCCACGAGCGAGCTGACAGCCGATATCGGACTTTTCGGTCGCGTTTCGGGCACTCTTAAGAATTTTGAGGTCAGAAATGCGGATATCAGAACGGAGCTTGAGGGACAGTACCTCGGAATCGCTTGCGGATATTCGAGCAACGTTCTCAGCGGCATAACCGTAAGCGGAAGCGTCTACGCTCCCAACTTTACATACGTCGGCGGCGTTTGCGGATTCAACCAAAAGTACGGAAGCGTAACTTTTTCCAATCTTGCAAACAAAGCGGATATAACAGGTAAAGCATACGTTGGCGGTCTGTTCGGAGAGATGTACAACCATAACGGGTCAGACTGGGGAAGCTCTGATATATACATTTCGGAGTGCTCCAACAGTGGTAATATAACGGCAAACGGAGATTATGCCGGCGGTTTGGGCGGATATATTTACGGTATTTGCAACGGATATAAACAAAATGGAGCAAAGATCTATATTATAGATTGCACGAACACCGGAGATGTAACTACGAGCGGAAACTATGCCGGCGGTATCGCAGGATATATATATTCAAATCATAGCAACTCCTATATTAAGGATACCTCAAGCTCTGCAAACATCACCGCAAATGCGTATGTCGGAGGTATCTTCGGATATGCAGATACCGTATCAATAAATAATTGCGACAACAGCGGAAGCACGGTTACGGCTACGAGATATATACTCGACGGAACTACGAAGTACGTTTACCTCGGCGGATACGTCGGACGCGGATATGCAATTTCCGACTGCGTTAACAATGTCAATATTAGCTATGACGAAACGGCGTACTATGTCGGCGGTCTTGCAGGAACTTTGACAAACATAGTAAAGAATTGCGAAAACAACGGAGTTGTATACGCTCCCAATGCTACCTATGTTGGCGGTATTTGCGGCTATAACAATTACGGCGGCAGCGCAACCTACAGCGGAATAGTAAACAAAGCAAGTGTAACGGGTAAGACTTATGTTGGCGGCTTCTTCGGCAAAATGAATAATGCGATAAGCTATGACTATGCAAGCTCGACTCTGTATATTTCAGAATGCAATAACAGCGGCAATGTAAGTGCAACAGATGATTATGCAGGCGGCTTCTTCGGATATCTCTATCTTGATGCGAGCGGATACAAGAGCGGAAATGCAAAGCTTTGCATGCTCGATAATGCTAATACCGGAAACGTAACGACGACCGGAAACTATGCAGGCGGCATTGCAGGATTTGCACATTCGGACGATAGCGGTTCGTATGTTCAGGGAAGTTCAAGCTCGGCTGATATCGTCGGAAATGCATACGTCGGCGGTTTCTTCGGAAGAGCAGAACAAATATCTCTCAAAAACTGCGACAACAGCGGAACTACTGTCAAGGCAACAAGATATATACTCGACGGAACTACGAAGTACGTTTACCTCGGCGGATACGTCGGATACGGATACGATATTTCCGACTGTGTTAACACGGTTGATGTTAGCTACGATAACAGCGCATACTATGTAGGCGGCTTTGCAGGATACATGACCGGTGCTGCAAAGAATTGCGAGAACAACGGAACGGTATACGCTCCCAATGCTACCTATGTCGGCGGCATCTGCGGATATAACGCACAGAACGGTAGCAACACATATACAAAGCTTGTAAACAAAGCAGACGTAACGGGTAAGACTTATGTCGGCGGCTTCTTCGGCAGAATGAACAATACGATAAGCTATGACTATGCAAGCTCGACTATATATATTTCGGAGTGCAACAACAGCGGTAATATAACCTCGGCAGAGGATTATGTCGGCGGCTTCTTCGGATATCTCTATTTTGACGCAAGCGGATATAAGAGCGGAAATGCAAAGCTGTCTATGATTGACAACGTTAATATCGGAAATGTAACTACAAGCGGCAATTATGCAGGCGGTATTGCAGGATATGCACGTTCGGACGACGGCGGATCTTCTACGGAAAGCACGGCAAATTCGGGAACTGTTACAGGAAACGAAAATGTCGGTGAAATCTTCGGAAAAGCCGAAAACATTACAGTAAACGAATAATACCCCCCCGAGCCGACGCAAGAAATTTGCGTCGGCTCTTTTTTGCTATTGACAATTC
>CAZTMZ010000041.1:0-3914 GCA_964615315.1 uncultured Eubacteriales bacterium
CATAAATTACCGCCTCGGGAAGGACTTTTTTAAAATCCTTAACAACCTTTTCGATTGTTTTCGCTTCGTTATAGCAAGGTATCAGAACCGCTGTTTTTTCCGTTTTTCATCTCTCCTCTCGAAAAAAATTTTACGAATATTAAAAAGCAATTACGGCATGCCGCTGAAATAGCATGCCCCGAATATTCAATATATCATACAAAAACATATTGTAAATATAAAAAACTTACTCTTCGTTAAGTGCCAAGCCGACTATTTTTTCAAGCGCATCCACGGCTACGGTGTTTTTACCGCCCTCCGGAATAATTATGCTTGCGTATTTTTTGCTCGGCTCAACATATTTTTCGTGCATGGGCTTAACCGTTGAAAGGTACTGCTCCATAACGGACTCAAGCGTGCGCTTGCGCTTGTTAACATCACGCTTAATGCGGCGCAAAATGCGAATATCCGCGTCCGTATCGACAAAAACCTTAATATCTATAAGCTCTCTTAAACGCTCGTCGGCAAGAATTAAAATGCCGTCTATAAGAAGCACGCGTTTAGGCTCTATTACAAAGGTTTCGTTTGAGCGGTTGTGCTCGGTGTAGTCGTAAACGGGGCAGTTTACGCTTTTGCCCTCTTTTAAAGCCTTTATGTGCTCTACCATAAGCTCCGTGTCGAAGGCATCCGGGCAATCATAATTTTGCGCGGCACGCTCTTCGTATGTACGCCCGTCCTGGCGCTTGTAATAGTCGTCGTGCCTCATTACGGCAATTTTTCCTTCGAACCTTTCGGCAATAAGCCGTGTTATAGTGCTTTTGCCGCTGCCCGTTCCGCCGGCAATGCCCATAATAAGCATATCCTTCATAAATACCCACACATCCCGTTTTTTATTTTCCCGAAAATTTGCTTTGATGCTCTTTTAAAGCGTTAAACGACTCGTCGCTTATAACATGCTCTATTTTACACGCATCCTCGGCGGCTGTTTTTCGGCTTACCCCGAGCGACTCCAGAAGCGTTGTTAAAACGGTGTGGCGCTCGTATATTTTCTTTGCCGTTTCTTTTCCGCTTTCGGTTAAATGCAAATAACCGTCTTTGTCCACGGTAAGGTATTCGCCGTCTTTTAAAAGCTTTACGGCACGGCTTACGCTCGGCTTTGAAAAGCTCATGTATTCCGCAACATCAAGCGACCGAACCGAGTCGCTTTTTTGCGAAAGAACATATATGGTTTCAAGGTACATTTCGCCCGATTCCTGTAAATTCATTCAGTCACCTCCGTGAGGGGATTATTTTTCAGTCAAAAAGCGAATAGAACTCATTTAATGCGTTATTGTTAAATTCCTCGGCATTAAATTGCATGTCGGGAACGATTTCGCCGCTTTTAAGCATTTTGAATGCCCTAAGAACGCCCTCGTCGGAGTCTTCAACAAGCTTACCGTAACCCTTTTCCAAAAACTCACGCGGTCCGGGAATGTTTGTGGAAACAACCGGAACCCCCAAAATAAGCGCTTCTATGATTGTCATGGGAAGTCCTTCGTAATACGACGAAAGTATAAATTCGTCACACTTCGCAAGAATAGGGTAGGGGTTTCTTATGGATTTAATTACAACAATGTGACCTTCACCGAGCTCTTCGGCAAGTGTATTTATCGCAGAGAATTCTTTACCGTAGCCGCCTATTATAATAAGGTACGCTTCGGGATTTTCTTTTCTGTACTCTGAAAACGCCGTAATCAGTCTGTCCAAGCCTTTTTCCTTTGAAAAGCGTGCAATGTTAATAAATTTTTCGCAGTCGCTCTCAAGAATGGCAGAAAGCTCCTCGGCGGTTATGTTGCAGTATGTGTCCTCGTTAAATTCCACGGGAAGCGCCGCTTTTTCCCTTGTGCCGTTTATGTCGTTTACATTGTGAACAACAACAAGCTTATCTTCTTCGCCTTTTTTTACAAACGGCAAAAGCTCGTCTTTAAGGCTTTCTCTTACAACGGCTATTTTATGGGCTTCGGCATATGCCTGTTTTAAAGATTCTTTATGAAAATTCCCTTTTTGGGCACCCTCCGCATACATATTATTGTGTACCCAAACAAGCTTTTTGCAAGCCTTAAAGCCCTGCATTATATTGAAAAACCCGGGTTCATACCCCGAAAAATGAATACAATACGAAAATTGTATTCCGGGATAAAGACGCTTTACCTCGCGCTCGTTCATCTTTTTAATTCTTTTTAAAATATATTTTGTTTTTATATTCAATCTTAAATACAAGAACTGAATAAATGCTTCGAACACCGTCAAAGACTTCGCACTTTGAATTACAATGTAATCATCGTCCGGGAAATCAAAAATAGACTCTTTGTTTGCTTCAACACGCTTTTGGTAAAATGTTAAAACATAGTTTTTATCTGTTTTATCCCCTTCCGAAACGGAATTCATGAGATTTTTCAAAGATGTTGTAATACCGTTTTTCAATAAAGCTCCGGAGAAAACAAGAACACTTTCTTTTCCGTTTGAAAACTCTTCGCCTTCATATATATCCATTTTATCGTGTTTTTGACCTTTGAAAATGTAATCGCAAATAATTTTTGCGGCATCCTTCGAGTCATAACCGATAAACGGCCCCATAGCCTTTTTATAAGGAGTATACTCATTAAGATTTTTAAGTTCTTCTATCAACTGTGAAGAGTTATAAGCTATCGGGAAGGGAAGCTTTGTCATATCAATGTACATACCTCTTTCACGAATGTATTTATCGTAATCGTATGCATAAAGAACTATTTTTCTTCCCGTATTCGCAAAATCCCAAAACACACTTGAATAGTCGGTTACCAGACAATCCGCCGCATTAAGAAATTCGTATGTTTCATAACCTTCGGGGAATTGCTTTGTCTTTTTAAAGCCGCTAAAATCCAAGCTCTTTGAAACAAGGTAATGGAGCTTGACAAAAATTACGGTATCTTCGTCAAGGTGTTCTTCCATTTCATAAATAGCATGTTTTGTGTATACAATTTGCTCGTCATTGTTTTTGTTGTTAAGAGAACCCTTCCAGGTAGGCATAAACACAATTACCTTTTTGCCTTCAAGGTCATTTTCCTGTCTTATGCGCTGTCTTGACTCTTCGTCAAAAAACGCCTCATTCCTCGGATATCCCGAAACAATATATTTTCCCTTATAAAAGTTATCGAGCATATAATCGCGCCGCATAACATCAAAAGTAAATTTATTCGGATAAAGAAGATAATCCGACATAATCATGTTACGCTGAGAATTTCCTATTTCGTTCGGCGCGCTTCTCATTTGCCTTCCGAGAGTTTTTAATGGCGTTCCGTGCCATGTATTAAGGTAAATTTGCTCGTCTTTTTTTATAAAATAAGAGGGAAGTGCGGCATTGTTTATAAGATATTTTGCGGTTGCGAGAATTTTACAATATTCGTCACTGCTGAAAATAACCGTTTTAATACCGCTCCAGCCGTTCTTCTCAAATATCGCCTGTATACTTTCTTCCGTTTGTTCTCTTGCCGCAACATATATTTTAAAATTTTTATATTCCGGATTTCTGCAAAGCTCTCTTAAAATATAAAACGGATTCCCGTAAACGCTGTCTGCTCCGTATGATTGGAAAAATACAATATTTTCATCCACGGAAAGCTTTTCGTAATATTCGGTATAAATAAATTTTGCTTTGAAATATGCGTTTGTCTTAAACTTTCTGTAATTGTTCTTGACTATTTTCAATATTTTTTTATTCATAGTATCCCCTTATATAATACACTCTTCAATAACTCTTTTTGCGGCGTTGCCGTCTTCACGGCAGCAAAAACGCTTTATAAATCCGCTGTATACATCACTGTAAGAGGTAAAGATTTTTTCGGAATTCAAAATACATTCCCCGAGCTCGTCCTGCGTTTTCACTATGGGTCCCGGGAGGTCTTTTGTATCTATGT
>CAZTMZ010000042.1:0-3496 GCA_964615315.1 uncultured Eubacteriales bacterium
TCGGCAAGTTCTTCGGGAACAAAGACAATCAAAATCCCGATGATACGGGAGAATATTGCCGCATTCAGGCATTGCGAGGAAATTCTATCGCCCGAAATATTCAACAACTCGGAGCATACCGCGCGCGTCGAGCAGGACGGCATCGAGTTAATCAGTGGCAAAGCCTTTTTGGAGCGTATAACCCGATACCAAGACGGGACAGGCTATTATGAAATACAGACACTCGGCAATGAGTTCGACTGGGTGAATCGCATCAAAGACAAGGCGATGAACGAGTTGAACGACACCGACAAAATCAGCCAATATGCGCGATATGCCACCCTCACGGACGCGCAGCGCGCAAATGCGTTCTTCGCGCTGCTCGACCATGGCTGCTGGTGGCAGGAGGTCGGCGGCGAGACAGTGCGCCGCAACTGGGCGACGTATGCCGATTTGATGCCGTTCGTAAATCTGCGGGCAATCCTTAACGAGATTTTCAAGGGTTACGACATCACAATCGAGGGCAGCGGCATCGCTGCAATGTTGGACTTGCTCTATGTTACGGGGCAGTTCAAGAAGTCGGAGAATGCGTCCGTACTTGCCGAGGACAACGATTTTACTGTTACGACGGAACTGTTAAACGGAGACGATAAAGGAATTATCGAAAATACACTATCGGCAAATGGCGTTTATACAAGTCAGGATTTACAGGCATTCGATACTATCGAGGAGGACGACAACGGACGCATCACTATTGAGGGAACGGAAGAAAATCGGGATTTACATGCCGTGTTTAGAGCATCGACGAATTGTGTAGTTTCGTTTTCTATAATAGTGAATTACAAAACGTCGTTAGCGTTCGATTATGCACTAATCGATGCCGTGAATAGTAACAGTGAGTATACCGGAACGCTGGTTACAATATCCGATTATCCCCGATTCATTGACGTAGTATCATTTGGAAAATCATTTGAAGCAGCAAATGAAATATTGAGACTTACGTACTCCGATAGTAACGAATGGGCGAAAAAAGATTTGATAACCGGCTCTGCCTTGGAAGTATGGGAATATTTCCCGACGTATTCATTTGACAAGTCTTATAAAAACATATCAATACACGATTGTTCTTTATTATACGCGGAATTGCCTGATTATGAAAATTATGAATCTATCGGTTTTGCCCGTGTCAGAACTGAATACAATAGAAACAGCGAAACGAATGAAATAACGCAGGAATTAACCGTATCATATATTGCGACAAAAAAAATATCGTCTGAAACATTCTTTTTTCTCGGCACTGCGCAGCGGCAGCAAATACAACAGTTAGAATCTATAAATAGGTGGTTTGACGAATCTGTCGATATTGCGATGAAAGTACGCGATTCAGACGTCTATGTCGGAATCAATAAAGACGGAAACACGTATGATTTGCAAACAAATACGGTATCCATAAGAAGCGAAAAGATAAAATTATGGAACGTCATAGATTCGGCAGACGAAGACGGTAGATTTTATTTCAATTTCAATGTCGGAAGTTTAAGCGTAGGAACATCGCAAAATCCAAATGTCCCGTATGCGTTGCGACTTTTCGTAAAGGCGACAAAATCACCGACGAACGCGATTGCCCTTTATGACAATAACGGGTATTTCATAGGATATACTACTTACAGCCAAATATCGGACGCTAATATAGCACAAATAGCATCCTTGGGGACTGTTATTAAATTCACAACAGAAAAAGATTGCAAGGTATCGCCGAAGTTCAACAACGTTGTACTGTACGGCACGAACGTATCGATGAACGACATCGGCGGCGACGCGTCGGCAGTCGATATGTTGAAATCGATTATGCAGTTGTTCAACCTCCGCATCTACACCAACTCCGACACGAAGAGCGTGCATTTGATTCCGTTCGACGAGTTCTACACCTCCAATGAGGTAGACTGGACAAACCGCGTCGATTACGACCAAAACATCGAGATTTCAGGCATCGGCGACAATGTCGGCAACAAACTCGTTCTGTCGTATCAGGAAAGCAGCGCACCGGTATCGGAATACAACGAGCGGCACACGGCGCCGCTGAACTCCTATTCGGTGGATTTGGCGAGTAAAACGAGCGACGGCGAAAAGGAGGTGCAGAATGCCGTATTCAATCCTCCCGTTGCAATGCGGGCGAGCGGCATATTTGAAGCCGACAAGCCGACGGGCAATGCCGCAGATACATCCGCATGGATATTGGAGACAGTCGGCAAAGACACAAAGGACACTATCGACGGCATCGATTACGAGTTGCCGCGGACGCTTGTATTGCTAAATGACAGTAAAAAACAAATAGGTTGTTACGGCGTACTCGACAACTACGAGCAGCCCGATATGGAAACAACGGCAGACCTCGATTTCGCGAAAAGTCTGCACCGTCATTATGACAAGCAGGTCGATATTTGGAACAGCGGCAAGCAGATAACCTGCTACTGCCGCATACTTCCGCAGGAAATCGAAGCATTGCGCAAATACGGAATGCACGCAAAAATCAATTTCCGCAGCAAGTTCCGCATTCATCTGTTCGGCGAGGACTTGCTATGCCGGTTGCAGAGCGTCGAGAACTACGAACCGAGCAAGGCAACTTGCAAATGTACGTTCATCTATTGGGCGGAAGAACCCGAGCCCCAAACATACAACTATACTATGACGTTGAATGACATTACGTCAAACGTTGCGATAGCGGGTACGGTGAATGGAGGAGAACCATTCACGGCAGTATTGACTGCGCGAAGCGGTTTTAACATGGACGCCGTTACGGTGATAATGGGGGGCGCGGATATTACATCGGAAGCATGGACATTGAATGCCGACGGAAAGAGCGGAACGGTAACAATTGCAAGGATTACGGGCGACGTTACTATCACAGCGACGGCGACGGTAGAACAGACAGTTGCAACGTTCTATAACTATATAGAAGCCGACGAACCGATATATGTGAGCACCAATGAGAACGAGATAGAAATACCGTTCGAGGGCGCTGAGTATATTGACTGCGGCGCAACATTCATAGTATCGGGCGACCCTATTTCAATAAATTCGACAGTGCTGACTAACAGCAATAACGAGGTCATCGTGCCGTCGTCGGACAGTTCGTCCGAGGAGTTGTTGTGTTCTTCGAGTAACTTGTCGGGCGAGGTCTATATAGAAAGATACGACAATGTAACGCCCGCAATGGTGAGGAACAATTTGGAGAACGACGTGAAATTGTACGCATATCCTGATATGATTGCGGAGGTGTACGAACCTATCACGATTCCTGCAAAGACGGAATTAAGAAATCTGCCAAGCGGAACGGCGTATTGCTTCGTCGGAGCGAACATTGACAATGTTGCCCTGACGAACGAGTACGGAGACGAGGTCGGAACGTATTACGAAGAAGCTACGGGAGTATGGGTATTCATCGGTAACGCAGGCGAAGAGTGCATAATGCATATTAACTAAATACAGATATGGCAGAAAAAGAAATCATAATGAA
>CAZTMZ010000043.1:0-3451 GCA_964615315.1 uncultured Eubacteriales bacterium
GAGAAAATAGATCGTGAGGAGGATTAAGTGTGAGTTCTGTATTAGAAGAAATGCGTGCTGTGCTTGATGGTGATACCGAATATCTCATGCATTATGGAACCAAGTACCATTCTGGTCGATATCCTTATGGTTCTGGTGAAGATCCCTTTCAGCATGATGGCGACTTTCTTACTCGTATCGATCGTTTGAAGAAAGACGGTTGGAAAGAGACTGCCGAGAATGTCCAGAAAGAGTTCGGCATGAAGCTCGAAGAGTATCGTAATGAGAAGTACTGGGCTGAGTTCACTCGAAAAGAAGAGAAAGTCGTTAAAGCTAAGAATCTAAGAGCCAAGGGTCTTGGGACTAGTGCAATTGCTAGAGAACTGGGTGAGTCCGAATCTACCATTCGCGGCTGGTTTAAGGCCGAATCTGAGGCTAAGATGTATGAAGCTAAAAAAGTTGCTGACTTCTTAAAAGCGCAGGTTGATGAGAAGGGCATGATTGACGTTGGTAAAGATGTCGAGAAATTTATTAATGTAAGCGAAGGTACAGAGAATGCACTTGGTGTTAGCCGTACCAGAATGGATCAAGCTCTTTATGCCTTGGAAGCCGAAGGCTACAAGATCTATAAGCATAATGTTGCTCAGCCTAATAATCCTGGAAAATTTACTTTAAATCTAACACTTTGCCCTCCTGGCACAGAGTATAGTGCTGTGTATGATCGCGGTAAGATCCATACTATTGAAGATTACGAGTATCAAGAAGGAACCAAAAGTTTTAAGAAGAAGTTCACATACCCCACAAGTCTCGATTCCAAGCGGTTGCTAGTTCGACACGCCGGTGATATTTGTCCGGATGGATACACGAGCGAGCAGAAGGATGGCAGTATCGAAATTCGTAGAGGGGTTGAAGACCTCATCATTCCTAAAGATAAAGCGTTCGCGCAGGTTCGTATCCTTGTCGATGGTACGCACTATATTAAGGGCATGGCTCATTATTCCGATGATCTTCCAGATGGCATCGACATCGCCTTTAATTCCAATAAGCCAAAGGATTGGCCTGACTTAGGCTCTGGAGATGAAACTGTTCTTAAGAAGATTAAGAAAGATCCGGAAAATCCTTTCGGCAGTACTATCAAGGATGCCGATGAGGGTGGTCAGCGCTGGTATACAGATCCCAAGACTGGTGAAGAAAAGCTCGGTATTATTAATGTTAAATCCTCGGAAGGCGATTGGTCTGAATGGGCTAATGCAGTTCCTTCTCAGTTTTTGTCTAAACAGTCTAAGGCACTTGTGGAACGTCAGTTAAAGCTGGCAGCAAGTGAGCGATATGCTGAATACGATAGTATCTGTGCCATTGACAACCCCACAATTAAGAAACATTTCCTTAAATCTTTCGCTGACGATTGTGATGGCGCAGCCGTTAACCTCAAAGCCGCAGCTCTTCCGAATCAGCGTTACCACGTTATTATGCCCCTGAATAACCAGAAAGATAACGAGATTTATGCACCCGATTATCCCGATGGCACTAAGCTAGCTCTCGTGCGTTACCCTCATGCTGGCATATTTGAGATCCCCGTAGTAACAGTTAACAATAAAAATCCTCTTGCTAAAAAGATGGTCGGCAAAGACACTATCGATGTTGTTGGCATTACTAGTAAAGTAGCCCAACAGCTTTCCGGTGCGGATTTTGATGGTGACACTGTCATGTGTATCCCTACCGATTATGGTAAGATTCGCATCGAGCGAACTGAATATTTGAAGGATCTTAAAGGCTTTGATCCTCAGGTAGAATATGCCACTCATGCCGGAGAGGATGGTAATCGCTATAATTATCGTGGCGAGAAAGTCAAGCTCATGACCAATAGCGATATGGAGATGGGAGTCATATCCAATCTTATTACTGACATGACCTTGGCCGGTGGTGCAACCGATGAAGAAATGGCTCGGGCGGTTAAGCATAGCATGGTTGTCATCGATGCTAAAAAACACATGCTTGACTACAAGCGTAGTGAGGTCGAGAATAATATTCAGGCCCTGAAGAATAAATACCAGCCCAAGGAGGATTCGTCTAAATCTGGTGGTGGCGCTGCTACCATTATTTCCCGTGCTAAGGGCGTAGAGTATGTTGATAAGCGTAGAGGCCAGGCTAGAATAGACCCTGAGACCGGAGAGCAGATATGGCTTCGTGCCCAGCCTAACGACTACTACTATGTAGATATGGACAGGTCAAAGGTTAAGAAGACTGGTATGGTTACCATATATACTTCTGATGGGAAGAAGATCACCTATGATTCTAGGGACCCTGAGCAGAGGGAACGATACGCTCCCGTCTCTACCTATGACCGTGACACGGACACCATGACTTTCACCAATAAGGCGGGGGATATAACCTATCGGACACTTCATCGGGAGCAGAAGTCCACTAAGATGGCAGAGACTAAGGATGCTTACGAGCTGGTGTCTACGGCACGGAACCCCAAAGAGTTACTCTATGCGGAGTACGCCAATAGCATGAAGTCTCTGGCTAACCAGGCTCGTAAGGAGATGATCAGTACCGGTAACCTGGTGTATGACCGTAATGCGGCTAAGGTATACCAAGCTGAGGTGGATAGTCTCATGGCTAAAGTCAACGAGGCCGAGAAGAATAGTGTTCGTGAGAGACAGGCGATCAGACTTACCGATGCCGCTGTTAAAGAAAAGAAAGCGCGAGATGAAGCAGCTGGGATCGATATTGATAGCAAGGACTATAAGAAAGACATTAGAAAAACCAATCAGCAGAGCATGACCAAGTATCGCCAAGAAGTTGGCGCTGTTTCTCGTCGTGATCGTAATATTACTATTACCGATCGTGAATGGGAAGCAATTCAAGCTGGCGCAATTAGCGAGAACAAACTTAAGCGAGTTCTTGCGAATGCTGATATTGACGAACTTCGTCAGCGTGCAACACCTCGCGATTCTAGAGCAATTAGTCCTGGTCAAGTTAATCGAATCAATAGTTTGTCTGCGACAGGCAAATATACAATTGCTGAAATTGCAGATCAACTTGGTTTGTCTGTAAGTACAGTTAAAAAGTATTTGAAAGGAGTTGACTAATTAATGGAAACTATTCACATGTTAACAACATTCGACAATCCTTTCAATCCATTCGTCGACTTCTCTTCTTGGTACATGTTTGATTGCGAAAAGCAGCACAATACTTGCGGTCGATTGGCAAGACTTGCTGAACTTGATTCGGAAATGACTGAAAGAGAAGTTAATACTGAGAAAGAAAGAGTCATGGATTTCATTATACAACATGATTTGGAAGGCATTTTCTTCAAAGGAACTGAAGAACAGATTGAAAGTTGGCTTAAAATGCGTGATAAAAGCTACAAATCTGAAGAAAAGCAGACTGCAACTGTCACAAATGCATAGTGTGAATTGAAAAATGATAGGGAGGGGGTCTTCGAAATTGACACCCCCTCCTGCAT
>CAZTMZ010000044.1:0-3364 GCA_964615315.1 uncultured Eubacteriales bacterium
AGGTGGTTAGGGTTAAGAGGATGAGGGCGGAGAGAAGGATTAGATAGATTGGTAGGGCTGTTGGGGTTTTAGATTTGGCTAAAATAAACGTACTGTTGGTTGGCGCGGTAAAGGTTATGGCGTTGCCATTTAGTGTGTAAGTAAGTTCGGTTATCTCTCCGGTATCTTGTAGTTGGTATAGTGTGTATGTTCCATTAGATAGGTTTAATGTATTTAGTGAAAGTTCGTAGGTAATATTTTCTGTCTTGGCTTCTGAGCAAATTTCAAAACACTTGTATGTGTCTAGGTTTTCACATGTGCTTTGCAACGACTGTTCGTCTTTGTTAGATAACGCAAGTGTGTTTAGCGTAAGGTCGGAAGAGGTATCGAAAAGAGCCCCCTTAAGAGATATTGTATACTCATCGCTTTGGGCGGTTTTCTTTTCTAAATAGATATTGAATATACAAGTATCGTCACCAGTAATTACATAGTTTGAAGTTTCGTTTAGGGTAACTTTACACGTGTATCTCCCTGCCTCTTTAGGTGTTTCGTCGTACCAGACGCTTATCTGTTCCATGTCCAACATCCCTTTGACATCAACGTCTATGTATTGAGTTCTTCCGGTGTACTTTAAGTCGGAGTAATTGGAAAATTCCACAGTTACCTCTTTTTTGTGTATAGTAACGCTTGCATGTAAATCTTTTGGCGTCATGTGGTTTTTGTCTGCCGTAAACTTGACATACACATCGTAAACCCCAGCGTCTTTAATTTCTTTGTCGCAAAAGAATGTGTAGGTTAAGTAACTTGGCATTGTTCCAGAAATGGTAGGCGTGTAAACTTTACCGTTATACGTAAATTCTACGTCGTTAAATATAAGCCCAGAAACATCCGACGGTGCCTCATTAATTGCATAGTCAAGTGTTTTGGTGGTGGAGATATAATTGGCGTTAGAAAGGCTTGCAATATTTGCAACATATTCTCCCACATCTACATGGGCTTTGTAATCTAACGTTACATCAACCTCGTCTTCGCCCAAAACCCCAATAACATTACACTCAAGCCTAACTTCCTTTCCGCTATACACAAATGTTTTTTCTTGGAGTGTTACAGATACTTCTTTTGGGGAGATATTAAGAACTGCAGTTTTTTCTTTAGGGGTAAAATAATTAGGATTGGTATTAACAAAAGTTAAAGATATATTGTAACTACCAGCGTTCACATACTCATCCGTTTTAAGCACACTAAGCCCGTCGGGAAGAGTGCCGGTATAATTAATTGTATGAGGAAGAGTGTCGTAAGGAACGCTTGCGTTATTAAAAATAATGTTGGAAATATCGTAATCCGCTCTGCTTATTTCTAGCACTCCAGAAACACGCATGTCCTCTTTCCCAACCAATTTGTAATTGGGATTGAGTGGCTCTAACTTATACACGATTTCGTACTCCCCAGCATCCTTGTATGACTTCTTTTCTACCGCACTAAATTTAACTCCCTTTAATGAAATATCTTCTTCGTTTAATGAATGAAACTCTCCGTCGTAAATATATTTTCTGAACTTAAACTTAAGTTTAGATATGTCTATCTCCTGTGGCTTTACTGTAAGCGTCATACTAATTGAGGTTCTATCTAAAACGTAGTTACATGTATCTTCTAATTTAAAACTAGCAATTATCTCATACTCTCCCACAACAAACTCTTGTATATTGAAATATTCCACCCTAATTCCATCCGGCAAATCTTCTGCTATTATGTCTATTCTGTCTCCATACTTTCTCTCCATATCCTCAAACTTTACCATGCTTGTATCTACTATTTTTTTAGTAATTTCATACCCATGTTTTACGTTTGCTGAATGGATGAAATAATTAGAGGTCGTGAGGTCGGTTTCGTCTAATATTACCTCTACTTCATAGTCTCCTACAGATACATTTTCATTCCCATAAATATTGTACTTAATCTTATCTTCATTAAGTACATTTCTAAATGAAAATATTAGGTCTGGATATTTACCTGTATACTCAAATTTACTTTGTGTTAGTTTAGGAACAATTTTTATCTTGTCTATGGTAACTTGTATTGAATATTCAGTTTTGCTTAATGGATTGTAATTGTTCTCATCTAACAAAGATAATGAGATATTGACAATATGCGTACCGCTATTGACAATTTCTTTTCCGTTAGTGGCATATTCTACCAATATTAGGTTATTGCAAATCTTCTCGCTTTTAAACTCAATTTGCTTACCATCATACACTTTATGTATATCTTTAAACGAAATATCCTCTTCATCAATTGTGGCTTTTACTATCTTGTAACTTACACATTCTTTGCCATTTTCTATGACGTAATTACTGCCGTTGCCTAACACAACTTTTGCTACATATCCAGATGCTAAAACATTAACATTTTCGTCTTGAATTAATGTGTATTTAATTTCATCATCTTGGACTACTCCAGTAAAATTTATCTCGAGTTTTGGCGTACTTCCAGTGTACACATATTCACTTACTTTTAAGCATGGACTTATCTTCTTTTGTGTTACTTTCACTTCTATGTTTTCCACGCTTAATGTAACTGACCCATAGTTTTCATTTTCATTTGTAAATATAACCAAAAGCGTGTAATCTCCAGCGTCTTTTATCTCTTTTTCTTCTAGAGATAAATAGTGCTCGTGACCATCCAAAACATACCATACTTTAATATCTTCAAAATGGTTCGAACCATCGTACTCAAATGTCGTCTCATTAGTTTCTAAATCCACTAACACTGGAGGGGGCTTAACTGGCTCACTTGGGGTAGTCGGTTCGGGTTCAATAGTCTCTTCGGGCTTGGTTTTATCTGTAGTCTCTTCGGTTTCATTTGGAGTTGTTGGCTCACTTGGTGTATTGGCAGTTGTTTCTTTTACTATTAACTCTGCTTGCAAATCTTCACCTTGGTGACTTACAAGCACCGCACTATGCGACTTGCATGTATATATTTTTCTAATACTTATGTTGTCCGAGGTTGTTATCTCGTTTTCTTCATAGTTATCTAAAAATATTAACCAACTACCATTCTTGCCGATGTTGTAACTTGCATTACTTTCGCCATTCTTTACGCTTAGCGTTACACATTCGTCACTTGAAGAAATCTTTTTCTTGGTAATGTTTTTCTTGGCAACGGCGTGGTAGTTATCTAGTGCTACACCTTCATACGTTACAGTCTTTTGGTTTTGTGTTAAATAACTGACGGCGGTAGCGTTGGCGTAGGCAATAACGCTATCTTTCGTTTCTACTAAGAATATATCTCCGGTTTGAGTACTGTTATCTTCTGTCGCACCAAAATATTCTAGTACAAAATTGTTTTCTGTGTTGTCTATTAAAGAAAATTTGGAGAAGAAATAACT
>CAZTMZ010000045.1:0-3359 GCA_964615315.1 uncultured Eubacteriales bacterium
TGCTACATCAAGTAGGCTTTTTTATACTGTCTGCACAATTTGGGGCAGTTCACAACACTTCGTGCTTTTCTTATTTGTATAAAAAAACGAAAATCTCACAAAATATTGTGGGAGGAAAAAATATGATTTTTTTGAAAGCGTTTTTAATCGGCGGAATAATTTGCGTAATCGGACAACTGTTGATTGATCTGACAACTCTTACCCCTGCGAGAATTCTCGTAACGTTTGTCGTTGCCGGTGTAATTCTCGGAGGCTTGGGATTATATGAGCCTCTTGTCGAGTGGGCGGGTGCCGGAGCAACGGTACCCTTAACCGGTTTCGGTAATACTTTAGCTCAGGGAACCAAAAAAATTATCGAGGAAGACGGGGCTATCGGAATAATTACGGGGCCGCTTACGTCTGCCGCTGCCGGTATTACCGTTGCAATAGTGTGCGGATTGATTACGTCGTTCGTAACAAAACCGAAATCAAAATAAACACAAAAAAACAGGACTGAAAAAATCAGTCCTGTAATCGTTTATATAAATAATTTTAAGCAACAGTCTCGGAAATGAAAGCGTCATCACAGCATGAGCATGAAACATAATTTTCAGCGTCATTACCGATAACAACTCTCTTGCTGTCAACATATTTCTTGATAACTACGTAAGCTGTAACAGCAACAGCGGCAATACCCGTAATAATAGCAATAACCTTTAATGCCTTTTTCATAAAAATTCCTCCAAAACTTATTTTTTTTAATTATACAACTATCGTTAAAAAAAGTCAATGAACAGTTTGTAAACAAAAAGAAAAAATGCCGAAGACTTACGTCAACGGCACATAAATTACGCCTTGTTAAGTTTTGTAACGAGAGCAGATTTTTTACGAGCAGCATTATTCTTATGAATAAGACCTTTAGCAGCTGCTTGGTCGATTTTCTTAACTGCAACCTTTACAAGCTCATCTTTATCTGCTGCGTTAGCTTCAATGGCAATGTTAGCCTTTTTAATAGCTGTCTTAAGAGCGGAATTAGCTGACTTATTACGTTGTGCCTTTGTCTTGTTAACGAGAACACGCTTCTTAGCTGATTTGATATTTGGCATAGTCGTTACACCTCCTTCGCATTTACAGATACATATATTATCACGAATTAAAATAAAAATCAAGTTTTTTTTATAAAATGACTATTATTTTTTAAGACCGCCAATAATAATACCGTACATATCCGATTTTTATGAAGAAAAGGAGTCAAAAATGAATTGCAGAACTGATTTGGCATTGGAAAGGCACGAACTGTTAAACGGCGAAAAATGTGACGGAGTCACCGTGAGAAAAAAGGAAAAAAACGGTGCCGTTGTTACGGAAATCGAAATATTCGGTGATGAAGCGGCAAAAAAACTCAGAAAAGAAAAGGGAAAGTATATTACGGTTGACTTGCCGGAATTTTCACACGAAAGTGAATTGCTTGACGGCAGACTTACGGCACTGTCGGAAAGCGTGACGTATCTTTTACCGAATAAAGCCGAAAATATGCTTGTTGTCGGGCTGGGAAACGAAAACATAACGCCCGACGCACTCGGCCCGCTGTGTGCAAAACAGATTTTCGCAACAAGGCACTTTACAAACGAAGTTGCGAATGAGTTGGGGCTCGGAAAACTTAGGCCCGTGTCGGCTGTATCAACCGGAGTATTGGGACAGACGGGTATCGAAACAGCGGAATATATCAAGGGGATTGCAGATTTGGTAAAACCCGACGCCGTAATAATTATAGATGCACTCGCATCTCGCTCGTTGGAACGGCTAGGAAAAACGGTTCAGCTTTCAAATGTCGGAATTACCCCCGGTGCCGGTGTGGGTAATTTCAGAATGAGAGTCGACGAAGGTGTGCTTAACACTCCGGTAATTTCAATCGGAGTGCCGACCGTTGTCGACGGAGCGACAATAGTTTATGATTTAACGGACGGAAAGACAAAAAAACGTGAAATCGCGGAAAAAGCGGACACAATGATGGTGACACCGAGGGACATTGATACGATTATCGAGCGTGCGGCACGGCTTTTGGCACTGAGCATAAACTGTGCCTTGCAGCCGAATGTAGACGCAGAAACCTTTTTGGCACTTGCGTAAAGGAGCGTTTATGAGCGAATTAAAAAAATTAGCACGTGACTATGTTGTAACATCACTCGTTTTTGTTATGATAACAATCGCTTTTTGCGGTGTGTTTATAGCTGAAAGCAATACCGAAAAAATATTATTCGGTTAATAAAACCGTTGCAAAAAATATACTGTAAGTGTATAATAATTACACAACACGAAAGGATAACTGTATATGAATTTTAATGAAATCGGTGGCAACGGCCTCGTTGAAGGCTTTGCCGTAATTAAACAGTGTGAAAGAAAAACGGCGAAAAACGGAAATCTGTATCTTGATTTGGTTCTTTCCGACAAGGACGGCGAAATTTTCGCAAAGCTGTGGGACTATAATGAAATAACGCACGGTAAATATGAAAACGATATGTTTGTAAAGGTGAGGGGTGCCGTTTCGCAGTATAACGGTCACGACCAACTGAGAATCGAAAAAATCAGACCGGTTGTTCCCGCCGACAATGTCAATGTGTCGGATTATGTGAAATCCGCCGATTACAGCGGCGAAGATATGTTCGGCTTTCTGCTTACCGAAGTTAAAAATTTCAAGGATGAAGATTTAAAGAAAACAGTTACATATCTTCTTGAAGAAAATAAGGAAAAAATTCTTTATTTCCCCGCCGCTTTCAGACTTCATCATGCAATCCGTTGCGGACTTTTAATGCATACTTGTTCAATCGTTCGTCTTTGCGAGGGCGTTTGCAAGGTGTACCCGTTTGTTAACCGTGAGTTGTTAATATCGGGTGCCATTCTTCACGATATCGCAAAAACCGTTGAGTTTGATGTCCGTGAAACCGGCATTGCGTCCGGCTACACGGTTGAGGGCAACCTTATAGGACATCTTGTCAAGGGCGCCATGATGGTTGCTGATGCGACAAAAGTGCTTAACGTCGACACTGAAAAGTCAATGCTTTTACAACATATGATTTTATCTCATCACGGTGAGCCGGAATTCGGCGCGGCTGTCAGACCTTCTTTCCTCGAAGCTGACCTTCTTTCGCAGCTCGACTCAATGGATGCGAGAATTTACGAAATTATGGATGCCGTCAGCGGAATCGAAAAAGGTGAGTTTACTCAAAGACTTTGGGCTCTTGAGGACAGAAAATTTTATAAATATAACGATGCCGAATTAAAAGTTGACATACTTTAAAATAAATATTAAAAGCACTTGAGCGTTGTGAACAAGTCCGTAAAAAACGGACAATAGAAAAAAGAGCCCTCTTGATGTATAA
>CAZTMZ010000046.1:0-3212 GCA_964615315.1 uncultured Eubacteriales bacterium
GGTGCTATTCAATTGTCCCTCTTTTAGTTGTAATTCATCGAACTCACGTTAAAGATAGTGAAGACCTTCTGGAAATCAAGAAACGCAGAGGACACGGAGAGCAGATCATAAGCTCTGAGCAAAGCGACTGGAAGCTGCGCAATATAGATATGCTTCCTGCCCTTTATGCAGCAATACGCAATCAAGAAGTACTCTCAATCAATTACAAGCCATATACAGAAGAGGCACAAGGCCTCATTTTTCATCCGCATTATCTGAAGGAATACAACGGCCGCTGGTTTCTTTTGGGACACGCCGAAGGCAAACAGCCGGAGAACGGGTACAACCTCGCCTTGGACCGGATTGATGGAAACCCAGTGATAATTTCCAAAGGAGTCTATACACCGGCTCCTCTAGGCTTTTATGAAAATTACTTTTCGAATATCATAGGGGTAACCCATCTTGACGGGGCGGCTATTCAACGGATTAAGGTGCGCGCTCACAATAAGAATGTCTTTTACCTTACTGTCACCAAGCCTCTGCATCCCTCTCAAAAGACGATACTCTCCTATGGGCAACACGCCGACGGAGAATATGGAGATTTCACTCTGGATGTAGAATTCAACAATGAACTAGTGGGGCGCATCCTGCAGATGGGAGCCGGACTCGAAGTCATCTCACCGGATGAAGTCAGAGAGAATTTTAAGAAACGAATAGCAGCGATGTCCAATCTTTACAACGCCTCACTTCCCTTGGACACCAGTTCCGAATAACTCTCTCAACAACCTGCAGCACTACTTCCGATTGTCTAGAATGGTTCCTTATTACAAGGCACCATTAAAGATTTTGTCTTTCTTGAATCCTTGTATAATGTCCTCTATATTAGTGCCGTCATTCTTCAAGAGCTCCACTTGAAATTGACTGGTTTTATATGGAGTGGCTCCTAAAAAAGGCACATTATGAATACTTACAACAATAACTATTCAAAGTGGGTCAAGAATTACAACAATAGGAAAACTCTGTCCATCAGCCGTTCTATCGCAGAAGAGAAACTCAACTTCAAGAATGGAACCGAACTTGGTTTCCTGGCAATCAGTATGGAGGACGGAGCGACAAAACGCAAGGTGCGCCGCATCGTGGAGAAGAGAGTGTGCAAGAAATATTGGAAAAACAGGAAGAACGTATCCTCGACTAGCAACAAACATCGCTCTGATACTAAACGGTATGTTGCGTGCGTGACAAAGAAAATATTCGGAACTTCGATTGATGGTTTTCACTATGTAGCTGCATAGTTGGATGTGAGGAATTATTCACTTCTCCGTTAATCGTTCTTCTTAGCGTTAAAAAGAATTGAAACGAATTCAGAGTAACTGCTCAAATGCTTTAACTTTTGTACGATATTGGTTCCGGATAGTTTGGAACCAAAGCTTTCATGTAATCCTTCAAAGGGTCGGATATTCTTTTATAGCTTTGCAGCCACAATCAAAAAAAATAGCAAATATGAAAAAGAAACAAGCAAAGAATGTTATCAATAGTAATGCTAACCGTGCAACCAGCGCTTTCAGTGGCTACACATCGGCAGAAAACAGCAAGGCTTTGGAAGGCACACAATACCGAAAGTATCACAATCCTAAAGGCGGACACGGATTCGCTGCTGAGGATGCCAACGCTCAACACGACCGGTGGGCTGGCAGCAAGGTAAATCAGGTGGGGTATGACAACGGTCTCAACGGTCCAGACCGCATCGTAAACGGACAGCCCATTCAAACAAAATACTGTCAGACACCTCAAAAGACTGTCGCAGCAGCTTTTGACAGCAATGGTTATCGGTATCCTGGGCAGAAGCTCGAAGTGCCTAAAGACCAGTATGACGAATGTGTAAGACTCATGCGCAGCCGCATTGCCGCTGGCGAGATGCCTGGTGTGAATGACCCGAATAAGGCGACTCAAATCGTAAAGCGTGGCACCTGTACTTACCAACAGGCTGTGAATGTTGCCAGAGCAGGAAACATCGACTCAATATTCTTTGATGTTAAGACACAGGCCGTCGGCTGTGCTTCTGCAGCTGGCCTCTCGCTTGTTCTAGGAGCAGCTTATTCCTTAGCCAATGGCGCATCACCAAAGGAGGCAGCGAAGATGGCCGGCAAAAATGCTGCAAAGATCGGAGGACAGGCACTTGTCTCCGGTGTCACCAGTTCACAACTTCTCCGTACGTCCATTGGACGTAATACCCTCGCTTTCCTTCAGCGAGAGACCAATGAAGTTGTGAAGAGCGTGTCCAAGACTAGCATTGGCAAAAAATGTGTCGAAAAGTTAGCCGGCGGTTTCGTTGGAAAACAGATTGCAGGCGGAGCCGCAAAGAACGTACTCGTACGCGGACTTAGCAGCAATGCCGTCACAGGTACTGTCACGCTCGTTGTCACCTCCATCCCTGGCGTCATCGACATGGCAAGGGGCAAGAAGAGTGCAGGAGAATTCGGTAAAGAAGTTGCATGCAATGCTTCCGGTATCGCCGCCGGAACTGGAGGATGGGCTGTCGGAGCAGCAGCAGGCACTGCCATTTGCCCTGGTATAGGCACAGTCATCGGCGGCATTGCAGGTGGCATAGCTGGCGGCTCAGCAGGGTCCTCTCTTATGAGAAAGTTCCTTAACCTCTTCTGAGACACTCACATTTCTTCTCTATTGCTAAAGTCCGGGAAACACCACAGCCGGCACGAGCGGGCGCTCCAAAGTGGACTGAAAAACATTATATTTGCGCTTGGTCATCAAACACGCGCGACATGCTATACCCTATCGGAATACAGAGCTTCGAGGACATCCGCAGGGGCGGCTATGCCTATGTGGACAAGACGGCGCTCATCCACAGGCTGGCCACTACAGGCAAGTACTACTTTCTCAGCCGCCCGCGCAGATTCGGCAAGAGCCTGCTCATCTCCACGATGGAGGCGTACTTCAGCGGGCGGAGGGACCTGTTCGACGGGCTGGCCGCAGCGCGGCTGGAGCGCGAGTGGACGCAATGCCCCGTGCTGCATATAGATTTTACGGGAAAATCTTATTCCAGCTTGGATGACCTGTCACAACAGCTTGACAGACAGTTGTCCACATACGAGGAGGAGTATGGGGTCGCAGGAAAATACTCCAGTATGGACGTCCGTTTCCAGAACATCATTGAGGCGGTCTGGCGCAAGACAGGCCGGCAGGCGGTCATCCTCATCGACGAGTACGACAAGCCC
>CAZTMZ010000047.1:0-3104 GCA_964615315.1 uncultured Eubacteriales bacterium
CGTCCTCCGCGAGAAGATCCCCGGCAAAAATGATATCCTCATGGAGTTTTCCCGGTTGAAAGCGGATTTCTTCAAAGATAGAATGGTGGAACAGCTTGCTGCATACGCCCATTTCAATTTCCCGTCCCATTTGCTTCTTTAGGAGAACAGCATACGGCATGGACAAGCTTTTACCGGGTATATTTGCCTTTTTTCCAATGGCGAAGTCATCTGATGCAAAGCGTTCCATCCGGCAGACTGCGATTTTGCAGTGCTTACTGCACGCAGTTTGATAAAGCAACCGGCAATAATCCGACGATACGATGTCGTCACTGTCAATAAAGCACAGATATTCTCCCCGAGCCCAGTCGATCCCCGTATTGCGTGCGACCGAGAGCCCACCATTGGTTCGGTGAATGACTGTTATACGAGAATCCCTCTTTGCATATTCGTCACAAATAGCCGGGCAGCCATCCGGGCTGCCGTCATCCACCAGAATCAGTTCGAAATCCGTGAATGTTTGCGCAAGAATGCTGTCAATGCAACGTGCGAGATATTGCTCCACCTTGTACACCGGTACAATAATGCTGATTTTCGGACTGATGATGATCACTTCCCAACTGTCTTTTTACGAATGGGCGAGGGCGATCAATTCGTCCTCAATTTCCCGAACCATTCGTCGCCCATTGAAAAATGCGCTTCTTTTTTCGGCACCGGCTTTGGCCTGTTCATAGAATTCCCGCTCTGTCAACATGCGGCGAATTCCGGATTCCAAGCTTGCATCATCGGGCTCGGTGATCAAACCGCAGGATTCGTCGCCAAATGCCTCTCCCACGGAAGGTGCAGAGGAAACGATCGGAATTCCCAGACACAAAGCCTCCATGGCAATTACCGGCAAACCCTCCGTATAAGAAGAACACACCAGAAAGTCGCTTTGTCGCATATAAGGATAGGGATTTTCCCGATACCCCGCCATGATCACACTGTCCTGTACGTGAAGCTCACGGATCAGCCCTTCCAGATGCTCTTTCTTCGGGCCGTCCCCCACCAAAACCAACCTGTGCAGGATCCCTTCTTTTAAGAGGTTCTTATGAATACGGAGCAGCCGGTCAAAGCCTTTTTCCTCTGCCAGTCTGCCCACGGCACAGATCAACGGCAGATCATGCGGCAAAGCTACCTCCGCTTGTGATAAGCGTATAACATTTTCGCTGTTCAGGGGGTTGTGGAATGCCAGCACATTTTCTGAAATACCTGTGATATTCATAAACGATCGCTTTGCAATTTCGGACACGCAGATGATCCGGTCGAATCTGCGGATGTCATCAACAATGCCCATGATATTTCTGCAGTATGGTGGGTTGGTTGCAATATCGCCGTGAATGTATTTGACGGTTTTGGCATTGCCGGAAAAGCACATTTTCTGCAGGGTCGATCCGTGATAAGATACGATGATGTCAAATTGCTCCCGCAGGCATACGTTCAGCAAGCCTTCTCCGTCCCGCGCCAGTGCCTGCACGATTTGTCTGCGCTTGAACCAATTATACAGCTTCCAAAGCGGATTGGCCGACTTTTTCTGACAATCCCAGATCGACACGACCTTGATTCCGGCCTCTCGGAACTTCTGCTCCCAGATTCCGCCATCGTATTGTACTAAAACAGTTATGTCGAATTTTTCCTTGTCCATCAGGGAAATCAGATCAAACAACGCCTGTTCCGCCCCACCGCAAACAAGCTTGCTGTGGATGAACAGAATTTTTATCTTACTCATCAGAATACTCTCTCATTTCATTTATTCCACTGATTACGCCCGCATTTAAAAACTTGATATGCCCCCAAGCCTGATGATTCCACATTAGTTCATCTTCGCCCTGAATCTCGAACCGACACGCAGGCAGGAGCAGGTCGTAGTCATGACTATTGCCAAATTCATCGACTTCAAACAGCACCATACTCATGCGATATTTTCCTGTTGTCAGCCCTGTTGTATTAAAAGTAACCGTATAATCCTTCTCTTCGTTGGTAGCGATTTTGCCAAGCGATAGCATCGGAACTGTTCCTACCGCGGAATCATCGCCGTATCCAAGCTCCATTCTCAATTTCAAATCTGTAAAGGCTTGCGTTGCCTTGATTCGAAGGCCAATATAGATTGGGTCATCAACGGCATAGGCCGGGGTTTCTTTTTCTAAGAGTTTTAAGTACTCAATTCTGACTAAATTCTTGACATGCGCCGGCCTTGCCGTCGTTTCGCGCATATCATACTCCACACAGGCAGTGTCCATCCCGTTCTGCATATACACCCCAATCGCCTCTTCCACATCCCCCTCGAACACGATCTTGCCTTTATCCAGCACCACGCAGCGGTCGCAGAGCTGGCGGATGGTGTTCATGTTATGGGAGACGTACAGGACAGTTCGGCCTTCTTTCTTTGCGGCATCCCGCATTTTGTCAAGGCACTTTTTCTGGAAGGCCATATCGCCCACCGCCAGAACTTCGTCCATGATCATGATCTCGCTGTCCAAATGCGCCGCCACGGAGAAGGCGAGCTTGACATACATGCCGGAGGAATATCGCTTCACGGGTGTGTCAATGAAGTCCCGCACCTCGGAGAATTCGATGATATCCTCCATCTTGGCGTCGATCTCCGCCTTGGTCATGCCTAAAATCGCGCCGTTCATGTAGACGTTTTCCCGCCCGGTCATTTCGCCGTTGAAGCCGGTGCCCACCTCCAGCATGGAGGCAATTCGACCGTAAATGTCGATCTCGCCCTCGGTGGGCGCGGTGACGCGGCTGAGGAGCTTGAGCATGGTGCTCTTGCCCGCGCCGTTTCCGCCGATAATGCCCAGGGCTTCGCCTTTATACACCGTGAGGTCGATGCCATTGAGCGCCATAAAGGTCTGTCCAACCAGTCGCTGATCGGTACCGATCTTGGTGTTGGGGTCTTCCTTGCCCCGCACGCGCGCCCACCAGCTCTGCAAATCGCCCTGAAGGGTGCCGCCGCCGATCTGCCCCAGCTTGTACATCTTCTTCACGCCGGAAAGCCGAATCGCAATTTCTCTGTTTTCCACCTTCCGCCCTCCTTACACCGTGTCCATGAAGGTTTTTTCGACCTTGTTGAAGATCATCAC
>CAZTMZ010000048.1:0-2915 GCA_964615315.1 uncultured Eubacteriales bacterium
TATGAATTTGCTTACAAAAGTAATGCAGGCGATTAGCCGTGTATTTTCTTTGCTTACCGGCAAAAGCACATCCCAATATGCAAAGAATGCGAAGAACTTATACGAGCAGGCGAGTGCGACCGAAGCGGTGGGAGACGCAGCAAAGGAAGCAAAAAAACAGCTCATGGGGTTTGACGAAATCAACAGGTTGGACGATAACAGCAACAGCTCCAGCGGCAGCACATCGGGTGGCATTTCCGCAAATTTTGAGCAGCCTGAAATCCCGGAGGTTGACCTGGGTAAGATGATCAGCTACACCTCCGGTGCGCTTCTTGCGCTGGGCGTGTTACTGGCTTTTAGCGGCGTAAATATCCCATTAGGTCTTGGCTTGATTGCGATTGGTGCCGCTGGCCTTGCAGCGGAAATCACCACAAACTGGGACAGCATGGACGGGGAAGTGGGTAAAGCGATAAGCATTGTACTTGGAACACTGGCAGCTGGTGGCTTGGTGATCGGCGCAATTCTGGCTTTTTCTGGTGCCAATGTTCCACTCGGAATTGGGCTTATGGTTATGGGGGCGGCGGCGCTCGGAACCGCAATTGGGCTGAACTGGAACACAATTGAGCAAGCACTTCAAGGCCCAATCGGAGAGATTATTGCGATAGTAAGCGGTGCGCTTTTGGCGTTAGGCGCAATTCTGGCATTTACCGGGGCGAACCTTCCGCTTGGCATTGGGCTTATGGTTATGGGGGCAGCGGCGCTCGCCACAACCGCCGCTGTGAATTGGGATACAATCGGGGAAAAGGTCAAATCTGTTTTCGCCGGAGTTCTTTCCATTATTTCCGGTGCCTCCCTTGTGCTTGGCGTGCTTCTGTGCCTGTCAGGCGCAGGGCTGGGGCTTGGCCTTGCGCTGATTTTCGCAGGGCTGGTCGGGTCGAAGGCGGCCTGGTCGCTCTCAGATAACCCGGTTACAAGATTTGTAAAAAATCTAGCGAATGGCGTAATCTCGATTATCAACTCAATTGCGTCCGCAATCAATGACCTGTTCCACATCAAGTTCAACGGGCTGAAAATCGGCGGTGTACAGGTAATCCCATCGTTTAATACGCAACTTATGCGGTTGCCGACAATTCCGAAGCTGGCACAGGGCGCAGTGCTTCCTGCAAACAAACCATTTCTGGCAATGGTTGGCGACCAAACCCACGGGACGAATGTGGAGGCCCCTTTGTCCACGATTCAAGAGGCCGTGGCGGCAGTCATGGGAGATATGTTACCGGCGGTGGTGGCGGGGTTTGAGGCGGTTGTAGCCAACCAGAACGAGATCAGAGCCACGGTAGAGGGCATTGAGGTGGGTGATTCCACTATAGGTGCAGCGGCCATGCGGTATCAGCGGCGGCAGAATCTTGTGAAGGGGGTAGGCTAATGGCGCTCGTAAAAACAGACCTTTTCACCATCGATGATGAGCCAATGTTTGCACCAGATTCCGGCGTGGAAATCTCCTTTGAGGATATCGACTCGCCGGAATCCGGGA
This sequence comes from uncultured Eubacteriales bacterium, assembly GCA_964615315.1. Lineage (GTDB taxonomy): Bacteria > Bacillota > Clostridia > Oscillospirales > Acutalibacteraceae > Fimenecus. Next base: position 1,511 of record CAZTMZ010000048.1, read on the forward strand.
GATCTGCGGATGGTTCCATGCACCGTGTTGTGGTGGCCTACGATGTGGGAACATGGAAATTTACTTACTTCGCTATGAGCGAAGCGGAGTATGCCTATATGCGGAAGTTATTCCGAAAAAAACCTGATTTTCGGTTCGGTCACCCGGATTTGGAGAACAGGAGCCAGAAAGTGGTTACACGGGCCTACCGCTCCAAACATGGGATTAGCTGGGAGAATGCGGTGACGGGCGAATTCCGGAACCATTCGTTCAGTATTGTCGAGTGCGGTGATGGAGATGATTCGGAGGTAGCCTATGTTTAACGCTCCCGAGGGATTCCGGGAGGCAATTCTTAAAAGCTCCCGGACAGACCGCCTAACCGGCACAATCGCCCTGAATGACGGAACCACGGTAGAGCTGAAAACCGCCCATTTCTCGAATGACACTGTCACAATCTGTAGGCAGTGCGCATCAGGTGAGGATTTGGAGTTTGGCTGTGCCATGCTTGCGGAGTTGGATTTCGGTGTACGCACCAAGCGGAGCCGGTATGTGTTCTATGATTCCATTGTATCACTAACTTATGGAGTTCTCTCCGATGAAAGCTGGCTGGAAGTCCCTCTTGGCGTATTCCGAGTAGCGGAGGCCGAGCGTTCCGGCGATTCTGTCAAGCTGGTGGCCTATGACAATATTCTGGCACTGGACAAGGACTATGACGGGACAGCCCTTTATGGAACACCATTTCAAATCTCCACAAGTATTTGTGAACTGTGCGGCTTGACGCTCGGGCCGTCCGAGGATGACTTCAAAGTGTTCCCCAACGGCGAACAGACAATCCAGATCGATGAGCAATCCGGATGCAGCACCTACCGTGACTGCATTAAGGTTGTTGCCCAAATGATGGCCGCATTTGTGGTAGCAGACCAGGCCGGAGCTATTGCGTTCCGGCGGTTTGCTTCCGAAGAAACGGCAAACTACCCGGCGAGAACCAGGTTTTCCTTGACCGCCGCTGACTATGTGTGCCGGTATTCTGCGGTGACCATCAAGGCCACGAACGCCAACTATTACAGCGTGGATACCAGCGTGGATAGTGGGCTGGAATTTGTCATAGAGACACCCCCGGCGTGGGATAACGGCACAGACGAAACATTACAGGCCATGACGGATGCGATCATGGGGGAGCTAAAGGGGCTGGCCTATACTCCTTCATCCGCAACTCTTGTGAGTGACCCCACGATTGAGTGTGGTGACCGGATCACCTACTCAACGGTGGACGGTGAGATCAGCACCCTCGCTACATCGGTAACCTGGAAATTCCGGGGTCGATGCAAAGTGGAGAGTAAGGGTTCCAATCCTTACCTTCGGACGGTTCAGCCCCAAAAAACGCAAATCATCCGTGAGCTGGAGAAGCAGACCTATTCCAACAAGC
>CAZTMZ010000049.1:0-2606 GCA_964615315.1 uncultured Eubacteriales bacterium
CATAACCATTATCCTTCTTTTCTCGTTTTCCCTATTGACTTTTTATAGCTGGTCTCACCAAATCCAAAGCATCAGTCCGCTGCTGAGGAAACCTGCCACGATCGCAAATGGCACAACGGGCAGGCATACCTTCACATGAAACCACTTTTGGTGATATTCCTTTTCCATGTGCTCTGTTCCCGGAAGGCGAACACGCTTGACATTGGCAAACAGCACCCAGTCCAGAAAGAAAGTGTCCCACGCAAACACGCACAGCATATACACCCAAGTCAGTCCCACGCCTTGCCAAAAGGTTTTCACTCCTGCTAGGTGCAGCATCCACGCAAACAGGAACAGGAACACAACCACGGCAAGCAATTTCTTGAGCTTCATCAGTTTTGTCAGTTTCTTTTTTGTGGCTTCCTTGTGCTGAGAGCGGTAGTATTCCGCCTGAATTTCCGGCGGATAGTCGCTGATAAAGGTCAGGGGGCTGATACAGAGCAATCCAAACACACAAAAGCCGAACACCAAAAGCGTTATGACAATTTCAATAAGAATAACGGTAGGGTTCATAGGTAGCCTTCTTTTCTTCGCTCTACAGCGACACCGGCAGTGCTTTTTTCAGCCGGACGCTCTTTGCATGTTCTTTCGTGTCATCGCTCTCGTCATAGGCATCGTAGGGGCGTTGGGGTCGTGGGGCTTCTGTTTTTTGGAGGCTCGGCAGACGGTGTCCGTATGGGCGAATACAAAGTCCAAATCGTCCGACCAGCCGGTGTGTCCGGTAATGACCATGGGGTTTATGCCTCGCTCTCGCAGTAGCTTCTCCAGCGCCGCCAGAGAACGTATGGACAGAGCGTTGTCCTCCGCCAGGCCGTCAAGGAAGCTGCACCCGCCCAGTGGGCCGAACCAGATGGTATCTCCCGTAAACAGGTAAGCGTCATCAATAAGATATACCAGGTGTCCCCATGTGTGCCCCGGCACTAAGATACACTCGATCTTGATGCCGTCAATTTCAAACACCTGCCCGTCCCTTAACAGTACCTTTTTGTTGTCGATCTGCACATGTGGCAGCTTGTACGAACCGCCATAGACCTTGCGCCGCCGCCAGCTTCGCCGCCTTAAACTTTCTCCGATACAGTGACATCGCGGTTCGTGAGGTCGTACACATTCCGTCAAACAACTCATCACTGAGCTTGTCTATCTTCTCTTCATACTCTGCTTTCGTCCCGAAGAAGAAATATGCGGTTTTACTCCCGATGCCGAGAATGGTCTTGTCGTCTTGCTGGTGTACCAGATCGTCAAGCGTCATTCGGTCTACCTCCTCTCTTGCAGTAGTTAATAAACGGCTCTCTCAGGATTTTAAGGCGGTTGCCCGAGAAAAACGCGGGAAACTCAAGCTTACCCTCTCGCGCCTTGATATTTAATAGGTACGGAGTGACCCCGAGATATTCAGCCGCTACGCGGGGCGGGATTGTGCCGCCTTGCATTTTCTCGATTTCTTCAAGTGTCATTCCTCGCCGCCTTTCTCGCGCTCATCTCTCAGCAGTTCCAGCGCCATTGCCGCGCCGTCTACCTTGTCTAATATCTTCTCTTGCAGTGCCAGTGGCAGATTCGCTATCTTCTCGCACATGGTTTTCTCTTTTTCGCTCATTGTTATCACCTCCGTACTATGTTAGAATAAGATGTTCTATTGCCGCCTTGAAAGGTGGTGATGTGTATTAAGTCAGTCACAACATACGATTCCGCAGAAGTTGCCAGACTTCTTTCGGACGGTTACACTCTTGACAGCATAGCGTTTTTCGTTTCCAACCCGATTTGTTGCTATACACTGTCTAAACGCTGATTTATTCCTCGCGTTTTTTCGCACGATTTTGCGGCAATAGAACGCACTCTGCATTTACACGGGCTTGTGACCGCCATCGGCTGCATTACGTCGGCTGGAAGTTAGACAGTATCGCCTATTTCATTAACGGCGATGGTGTTAGCAAAATTCTTTCTCGATAAACTGTTTTTTTAATCTCTCGCGCTGATTATCGGGGTACGCAGTCTCTGTATCGGCTCGCGCCTCTTCTCTAACTTGGCTATATCTTACCATAGTTTAGCTATGGTGTCAACAATTATTTTGTAGTTTGGCTATATTTTTTCTTGCTTTTTTCTCGTCTATCATTTATAATAAAGTTGTAAAGGAGGTGAATACATGGACTTGATAGGTGAAAGAATACGATGGTTGCGAAAGACGCAGTTAAATATGACGGTCGTTGCTTTTGGTGAAAAAATCGGCATAACAAATCCGTCCGTTAGTAATATCGAAAATGGCAAGACAAATCCATCTGATCAGACGGTTCGGTCTATCTGCCGTGAATTCGGAGTAAACGAAACATGGTTGCGTGAGGGTATCGGTGAACCGTTCGCGGGAAAAGACCGCGCCACGGAGATGGGCGAACTATTAAAAAAGCTCATGTCGGACAGCCCCGAAAGTTTTCGGTCACGGCTTGTTACTGCGCTTCTTAGATTCGACCCAGACGGCGTTGAATGGGAAGTGTTGGAGCGTATATATGACAGCGTAGCCGCCGAAATCAAAACCACCGGTTGAACCGGTGGTTTGAGCAGACCCTATAAGGGTCTAT
>CAZTMZ010000050.1:0-2535 GCA_964615315.1 uncultured Eubacteriales bacterium
GGAAGCAGAAAAGAGAGAAGCTCGAGAAGTGGTACGAGGCCGTGAAGGATACTGATGTTGATTTCTTCGCCTCCTCGGCTGTTTGCGCAACGGCAGGCGGCGAGGAGGTAACCCCCTTCAGCGGAGGCAGTCTTTCAGCAAACGAGGGAGATGTGCGTGTGAAAATGAAGCAGAATTCCTTTTCGTACCCCAGTGTAAAAAACGGGGGTTCGGCACTCACTGGCGGCAGAATCGAGTCTGGCGGTCGGGAGCTTTACTATATCTATCAAAGAACTCTTACGCATGACAAAGATGTCCGCGGAAATTACTTCGGGAACGGACAAGCCTTCGACGTTGATGACCTGTCTGTAGGAGATAATTTCATAAGGAACGTGTTTGGCACTTCTTTTCTCACCGAGGAGCAGCTCCGACAGGTACACGACAAAGACCGCAAACTGACCGACGAGCAACGGAATGAACTCTTGGACGAGTTTTTGCAACAGAAGGACGTGTCTCCCATCGACCCCCGAAGCCTTTCTGCTGAGCGGAGAGAGACCCTGTGCGCAGTCGCAACCAATCTTATGGTCAGAGATGGGGGGCAAGTCATGCTGAGGATACCGGGCGGAAAGAACTTCAACGAGACGTGTAACCAAGTCCTTCTGGAGCTGTTTTCCCTTCTCCCCGATGTAGTCAGGCCGCAAATCGCGTTTGCCACCAACAGAAACGCATCGGACATCCGAGCCGACTGGGTTCCTGAAGGCGTCAACCTCGTGATAACCGATCAGACTCAAGAAGCGCCATCCTGGATGACCTCGCATGACCTTGACGGGTCTACAAGATTTACTTCTGACGCTCTGCGGAAGTGGAGCATGGAGTCCCCCGAGACCAGAGCAAAACTAAATAAAGACTTCACAATGAAGGGTCTCATGGACGGCGTCTCCCCGGGGCAGGTTCGCAACGCTCTGGAAAACTACTACAATAAGCAGGGGCAGGGGGCGAAGAAGTATTCTTTCAATGATAACCTGGCAGACTATAGAAAGCCCATCACTATTCAGGATGTTGAAACTTTGCGGAGCATTGGACGGAAGTCTGTCAACAGCTTCACCAGTGAAGACATACAGAAGGCCGGGAAATGGGCATACAAACTTAACAGCGAAATGCGGGAAAAGTCCCCATTTTTTCGAGCATGGTTTGGGGACTGGCGTGCACATGAAGCTCATCAGGTTTCTGTTGCAAGTATTCCAGCATATACAAGTTCGACAAAGCATGACGTTCGTGGAATTGCGACGAATGCAGACACCAATTGGAACATTCGCATTTCTCGTGATGGTGTGAACAATACGGAATCTCACTCCGGGGGAGAACGTAAATCTGTGTATGGGCTTGCAGGAATAAAGGAGCTTATTGAAGGCGCCATACTGCTCGATACGGAGGTTCACGAGCACCATGCAAACAATGCAAAGAATGATCCGATTGCATTCGATCATAAGCTTTATGCCATCGGAGAGAATGCTAATGGGGAAATCGCTCTTTATAAAATAACGGTGGAGGATTACTTCCAAAGCTTAAGGGAGCAATCCAACAAGCGCTTCCATAACTTGAAGTACATAGAAAAAATAGCTGAACTCTCGGCTGACGCACTTTCGGACAAAAACCGTAGCGGCGGCTCAGCAAATGAGAATTCAACTACTATTTATAATGTATCAGACCTCTATGCTCTTGTCAAGCAGTACGACAAAGATTTCACTGCTGCGAGGGAAGTCTCTCCTATGTTGCTGAATGAGGATGGAACACCTAAGATAGTATATCATGGGACACTGGATGCAAGGATAATGGAAGCAGACGAAGGTGGGTGGGATAGACCCAAGCCTAATTCTCGCTTTACTGTGTTTGACCGTAGCAAGAGCAACTATGCGGACGGCGACAGCGGTGCGCACTTCTTTGCCTCCAACAGGAAGGTCGCAGAGGCTTATGCGCCTTCCGTCAAGGAAAACGATGTAAACAAGGCCAGGGAGCCTCATGTGTACGAGGCGTTTCTGAAGATTGAGCATCCTCTTGTTATTGAAGGAAACGGAGCAGCATGGAATGATATTCCTGTACCAGACTTCATTCCAAAGAAGCAATACTTCAATTACAAGACGAACAAGTATCAGCTTTCGGACACTGAAAAGACCGAGTACTTTGTGAAGTATGCAAGGGAAAACGGGTATGATGGTGTCATCTTCAAGGACATTGTGGACTACAATGCTGAAGATTCTTCCCTGCTGGGGGATGCGTATGCGGTATTTGATTCTACCCAGATTAAGTCCGCCACAGACAACATCGGCCTCTTTGACCGTGAGAACCCGGATATCCGCTTCTCCCTGAACGACAGCTTCAAGACCGATCAGGCCATTCGCAAGGTGCTGGGGAAGGCGATTGACGAGGCAACGGAAGGAAGTTTGGACATTGACTTTTCCAACGTAAGCTATGACACCTACCAGAAATTCCGTGAGGTAATTCCGGAGTTGAGGAAGATTGCTTTTTAATACAGAGATTGGGGCGCTTTGGTTTGAA
>CAZTMZ010000051.1:0-2508 GCA_964615315.1 uncultured Eubacteriales bacterium
CACTACTTCCTACTAATGTATACAACTCCTCTAATGCATCTTGTACACTTTTACTTTCGTTATATTTTATATCACTGGATTTTAATATATATGTACTTGCTAAAACGCCGGCACTTCCAAATATTATTGCTCCTAGTATAAAGAAAAAACTGTTTTTCAATATATTTTTTTTATTTATCTGTTTTTTCATTTCATTACATCTCCTATCTTACTATTTCATATTCTATCTTTGTTGCACTTGTCAAATCTATTCCTGATGTTGTTGTAAGTATTTTTTGTTCTCCTGCTTTTATTGTACTACCTACATATCCAGGTAAATTGGCAATTTCTTCATTTTCTTTCATTACATGTATTCTAAATTCAATAATTACTTGGTCTTCTTCTGATATATTTGTTATTCGTGTTTCTAATTTAGTTATTCCTTCATCATATATTAAACTTGTATTTTCAAATTTAAACATTTCTATTACTTTATCTCCTATAACTTCTTCTTCTGTATTGATATTTACATTTCCTTGATTTATTTCTTCTTTTTCTCTTTCTGCTTTTTTTGTTTTGCATCCTGTTACTAATAATACACTAACTAATATTATTAGTGTCATTACTTTTAATTTTTTCATATTTATCTTCCTACCCTTTCATATAATTCATCTATTGCACATTTTAAATTAGTACAATCACTGTCTACATTGTTATTATCAAATGATATTTGTGAAATTAAAGGTATAATATGTCTACTTACTCCATTATTTGCATTTATATTTTCACTTTCATCTTTGGTTACTGCAACAACTTCTCCTTCTTCTGTAAATTCTATTGTTACACTTAAACTTCCTTCTATTTTATACCATGTATTAGCATTTAATACTGTTGTTGATATTTCACTACATTCACTTGAACTTATATCATTTCCACATTGTTTTATTATTGTTGTATTTTTAAATGTTACTTTTGTATTTACATTTGTTTTTATATAATTACTTGCATTTGTTATATTTGTATTATTATATGTTACTGTTATATAATCTTTTTCTACATATCCATTTTCTGTTGCTACGACACTATTACCATTTTCATCTTTATATTCTATGATTGGTGTTGGCACATCTGATGTTGTTGCATTTCCTGTTATACATGAAGTATTTTTTCCAAAATCGGTTGCACATATTTGATAATAATATGTTCCTTTTGATAATTGTTTAATACTACATGCACTTTCGCTTACTATTGTATTTTCATCTCTATCATATATTCCTTCACTAGTTCCATATTTACATGTTACTTCTTTTATTCCTGATTCATTTTCTTCTATTTTATATCCTATTGTTATTGAATTACTTGTTGTTACAGGATTTATAGTTCCTGTTATTATTGGTGTAATATTATCAATTTTTCTACTTACTCCATTATTTGCATTTATATTTTCACTTTCATCTTTGGTTACTGCAACAACTTCTCCTTCTTCTGTAAATTCTATTGTTACACTTAAACTTCCTTCTATTTTATACCATGTATTAGCATTTAATACTGTTGTTGATATTTCACTACATTCACTTGAACTTATATCATTTCCACATTGTTTTATTATTGTTGTATTTTTAAATGTTACTTTTGTATTTACATTTGTTTTTATATAATTACTTGCATTTGTTATATTTGTATTATTATATGTTACTGTTATATAATCTTTTTCTACATATCCATTTTCTGTTGCTACGACACTATTACCATTTTCATCTTTATATTCTATGATTGGTGTTGGCACATCTGATGTTGTTGCATTTCCTGTTATACATGAAGTATTTTTTCCAAAATCGGTTGCACATATTTGATAATAATATGTTCCTTTTGATAATTGTTTAATACTACATGCACTTTCGCTTACTATTGTATTTTCATCTCTATCATATATTCCTTCACTAGTTCCATATTTACATGTTACTTCTTTTATTCCTGATTCATTTTCTTCTATTTTATATCCTACTATAATAGAATTACTTGTTGTTACAGGATTTATAGTTTCTGTTATTGTTGGTGGCACACTATCATAAACAATTGTTATATTATTGCAATCTTCTTCAACAATATTTATTTTTTCTTCACTTTCATATTTATAAGCACAATATCCATTCCTTGATAATTTTAAAGATACTTTACCTTCTGTGCTAATATTTACATATCCTACTCCCATTTTCCCATCAACAGCAATTTTTCTATAATTTCCATTACTATCCATTATAGTTGAAATACATTCATTATCATCACAATTAAAAGATATTTTTTCACTTCCTAGTTCTAATTGTGTATCTATATAAAATAAATTAGCTGCTCTAACAATTCCTTCCACACTTCTTGAAAAAGCTCCTTTTCTTATTTTATTTATAATTCCTAATACATTTGGTATAGCAATTAAAGCAATGATTGCTAGTATTACTATTACGGCTAGTAATTCGATTAATGTAAAACCTTTTCTTTTTTCTTTCACAAATACTCCTCCTCTAGTTTACT
>CAZTMZ010000052.1:0-2288 GCA_964615315.1 uncultured Eubacteriales bacterium
CTCAGGTAGCTCGCCATGTTCCAGCCGTAGCTGAAGCCGTTATCCTCGGCGGGGATAGAATACAGGAAGTAGCCGCCGTAGACACCGACGAGGGCATTCTGCCCAGAGAGTTGGCCGGTGATATAGCCGTACTCCATATCCTGCACGGGCGCGCCGAAGACGATGGTGTCATCGGAGGTTTCCAGCGTCTCGCCGCTCTCGGGGTCGACCTTGTAGAGATAACCGGAGGTGTTCATCTGGTAGGCCACATCGCCGTTGTACTCCAGCTCATACACCGGTTCGCCCTCTTCGTCTACCTCACCCGAATCGACTAACGCATAATCGTTGCCGTAGGTGACAGAGTTGATGTTGTTGCTGATGTCAACGGTCTTCGTCCAGGTCTTGGCGTTGGCAAGATCCCATGTGAAGAGCTGGGGATTGCCGGCAACATCCTGCAGCGCGCCGAAGAGGGTGACGTCATAGGTCTTGACGGTGACGGTGCAGGTGGCGGAGACGGGATTCTCTTCGTCCGCATATTCGCCGGAGTAGGTGGCGGTGATCTTCACCTCGCCTGCCTCGATACCGGTGACCTTGCCGTCTTGGTCAACAGTGGCGATGTTCTCATTCTCGGAAGACCAAGTCACGGTCTCATCGGCCATGAAGGGGGCAAAGTGAGGCGTGAGGACAATAGAGGTGCCCTTGACGACAGAGGCATCGTCAAGCGTGATGGCGGTGGGGGCAACCTTTTCGTCGTTGATGCCGGTATCCTCATCATCCGACAGAATGAACTTATAGGTGGTCTGATTCATGGCGTAGTCGGTGAGCTGGAGATAATAGCCGACCTCGCCTTCGTCTTCATCATACAGATAGAACTGCGTGATGGTGGCCTTGCCCTCAGCCTCCAGCGGCTGGTTCACCGCGGAAAGCTCCACAAGCTCCACGCCGTCGTCACTCGCCTTGTAGAGCGCGACATCCGCAAGATAGCGGTTATCCAGCGCAGAAACGTTCAGGACGCGGCTAGCCCCATCGTAGCCATAGACCACGTTGAGCAGCTTGGGTGCGGTGTTGTCGATGGCCATGCGGGTGGTCAGGTAAGCGCCATCGCCCAGTGCATTCCAATCGGTGCCCTTATCGGTAACGTAATACTCGGGCGCGAGGACGAGGGAAACGTTGACCTCGGTGCCCTCGGGCAGCTTGTTGCCCGAGGCATCGGTGCCCTGCCAGCCCACGTTGAAAGTGCTCTGGGTGTTGCGCCACGCGCTGCCGTTGGTGTAGTAATACGCGCTGTAGACGCTGCCAAGGTCAGCGCTGCGGTAGTAGAGCTCACCGGTGTTGGCATCGGTCACCTGCCAGACGGCGTTGCCCGCGTTGCGGATGACGGTGGCATAGTACTTATAGAGCGTGTCATCGGTGTTGAACGCGTTGCGCTCTTCCAGATACTCGTTGTCGTAGCTCAGCGGGTTGCCCATGTAATAGTACTCGCCGCTGTCGCCCGCGTACTTGATGGTGAGGAAGTTGGTCTCATTTTCGTGCTCTTCGGCAAGATAGCGGATTCTGCTGTCGCCCTGATAGTACTGATCTTCGACATAGGTGCCGATATCGTACATGGAAGAATCCGACCAGTTGCCGTAGTAGCCGAGAACGGGGATGGAGTGCTCGGTGCCCTCCACGCCCTCGGGCGAAGAAAGCTCGGTGGCGTAGGAATAGGCTTCGATGTAAGCGCCGGCGGGATAGTTGCTGAAGTCGCATTCCGTCAGGTCGAGTCCGACGGTGACCTGCACGCTGCCGTTGGCGGGAACCAGAACGCCGGTGCCCTCATCGTTCACCAGATTCAGCATCAGATAAGCGTCGTAGGTGTTGACCTTGCCGTCGTGGTTGAAGTCATACGCCTTAAGCTCGGCTTCCGTAAGCGCGCTCTTGCCCACGGCATAGTCGAGAACTTTCTGCACGTCCTTGTCTTTGTAGGTGACTTCGTCGGTGCTTTCACCGTTCTGCCACACGCCGTCGACCCAATAGGTCACCTCGGCATCTTCCAGCTCGACCGTCCAAGTATCGAGGAATTCCAGCGTGTTGAACATGTTCAGCTCATATTCCCAATAGTCCTGCGTGAACACGTCGGTGGAAAGCTCATAGATCGCGTCGGTATCGGTGAGGTTGTGGATGGTGTAGTCGATGTAATACACACCATAGCGGTTGGGGTCGTCGCCCAGTTCCACCTTGACCTTGCCATCCGCCGCGCCGGCGTTGGCAGTCGCATCCATCTCGATGTAGCTGTGGGCGTTGATGGCATCGTTGACGTTGGCCACGCC
>CAZTMZ010000053.1:0-2231 GCA_964615315.1 uncultured Eubacteriales bacterium
TATTATAGAACAAATGTTCTTGATTGTCAAGCCCCAAACGATCAAAAAAGCACCCCGAGGGGTGCTTTTTGTGTGTTATTTGCTTATGTTTCCGTCCGTGCAGTAGATTGTATAATTACCAGCGTCCCAGTTCCAAGATATACCTTTGCCAATCGCATTCCATTGCTTCATTGTGCCGTTATAGTATATTTTATTAAGTGAGGTGCAATCGGAGAACGCATTTTTGCTTATAATCGTTACGCCGTTGCCTATCGTTACACTCGTCAGCGAGGCGCAATCCTCGAATGCGCCAAAGCCTATACTCGTTACACCATCGCCTATCGTTACACTCTTCAGTGAAATACAATCTTCGAACGCCCAAAAACCTATACTCGTAACGTTGTCGGGTATCATTACGTTCGTCAGCGAGGTACAACCATCGAACGCATGATTGCCTATACTTGTTACGCCATTGCCTATTGTTACGCTCGTCAGCGAGGTACAACCATCGAACGCATGATTGCCTATACTCGTTACGCTGTTGGGAATAGTTACGCTCATTAGCGAGGTGCGCCGCGAGAACGCAGAATCGCAAATTAATTTTGTATTCGGATTAATATAACATCTCATTATATCCGTGCTTTTAGCTTTCACCAAAGCCAAATACGGATTGGAACTGTTGCCGAGGTAATATGCATTGTCGTACTCGTTGCATTCAAGAGAATCGCAATAATTGAACGCATTATCGCCTATACTCGTTACGCTGTTGGGGATAGTTACGCTTGCCAGCGAATAGCAACAAGCGAACACACCATTACCTATACTTGTAACGCTATCTGGGATCGTTGCGCTCGTCAGCGATTTGCAATTGTAGAACGCACTCTCGCCTATACTCGTTACGCCATCGCCTATCGTTACGCTCGTCAGCGAGGTGCAACCTTCGAACGCAGAACCGCCTATACTCGTTACGCTGTCTGGAATAACAAATGATGTATCTTTTTTACCGATTGAATATTGAACAAGAGTTTTTCCATCCTTTGTGTACAGGTTTCCGTCGACCGACTTATAATTTGCATTATTTTCGTCAACGGTTATACTCGTCAGCGAGGTACAATCTTCGAACGCACCATTACCTATACTCGTAACGCTATCTGGGATCATTACGCTCGTCAGCGAGGTGCAAGCACCGAACGCATTCCCCTCCATACTCGTTACACTGTCGGGTATCGTTACACTCGTCAGCGAGGCGCAACCGAAGAACGCAGAAGTGCCTATACTCGTTACGCCGTCGCCAATCTTTACGCTTGTGAGTGAGGTACAGTGGGAGAACGCATAACCGTCTATACTCGTTACGCTGTCGGGGATCGTTACGCTCGTCAACGACTTGCAATTATAGAACGCATGCCCCTCTATACTCGTTACACTGTCGGGTATCGTTACACTCGTCAGCGAGGTGCAACAATGGAACGCAGAATCGCTTATACTCGTTACACCATTTCCTATCGTTACACTCGTCAGCGAGGTGCAACCGAAGAACGCAGAAGTGCCTATACTCGTTACGCCGTCGGGAATAACCGCATTTTTAAGAAGCTCACCGTTGATATACAGGTTTGCTCTGTTATAGCACGGATTTGAACTCCAGTCACCAAATTCGATATTGCACCAATCCTCAAGAGTTCCTTGATAATATACATTCTTCAGCGATTGGCAATCATCGAACGCCCGATAGCCTATACTCGTTACGCTGTTAGGTATCGTTATGCTCGTTAGCGAGGTACAACCACTGAACCCAGAATCAGTTATACTCAATATAGGCTTTCCCTTGTATGTGCTAGGGATTATAATATTCTTATCCTTGCATGTACCAATTCCCGATACACAATAGCTTTCGCCGTCGGATCCAAGAGCAAACTCGAGCCCTTCAGATGGAATCAACTTAATTATCGTTTCTGTTTTAATTATTATACCGCAAATTGTACACTCTGTGTGCTTGCTACCTTCGTTTTCGGTTGTAGCAGCTTTATCAATTATCCAATCGCTTTCAGTATGTGTCTTGGGTGTTTCTTGCTGTGCCACAAGAACCTCACCGCACTCAGAACAATGTGAGCCCTCGGTCAGACCTGTTTTTGTGCAGCTTGCAGGCACTGCCGCATCAACGACGGGCGTATGTACGTGCGCCGGCTTTGTCGTTGTCGTTGTCGTCGGATCGTCGTTTGTGGGGATCGAGACGAGAACGCCCACGATGATTGCGA
>CAZTMZ010000054.1:0-2217 GCA_964615315.1 uncultured Eubacteriales bacterium
GCGGCACCCGTTTGTGTCGGGTTTTGCTTTAGTCCTATTATAACAGGGGCATCGGTGTAGTTGCCTTCCTCGTCAAACTTGCCCGGGTTGACGGTGATATCCGCGCCCAGCTTGCCGCAGATGGTCCTTTTACCGGAGTTTACCTGCTCAGCGAACCAGTAGAGTTGACCTGCATTCATAATAATGTAAGGGTCTTCCTCCGTTCCGCTGCCCGTTTCGGGTGCGTCACAGCCGCCGCAGACGGAGCAAATACCGTCGATTTTGCTGTGCTCGATCTTCGTATCCTGCACTGTCTCATTGGTGTAGACGGCAGTCTCGTCCTTGCAGGAGCGGTAGCCGTAGTTGACCGTCTTGCCCGTGAAATTAGGGGTATCATCCGTGCCGATGGTCTGCTTCCAGACGATGCTGCTTTGATCGCCGTTAAGCAGATACGCCACCTCGCCCGAAGCGAATGCCGTATCGGACTTCTCGCTCGCTTTTCCATTGAGCGTACCGGAGCCGGCAGCGCTTTCGGCAACGCTGTCAAGATAATAGCAATTTGTGGAGGTGGCTGTCGCACAGTTACTTATACCGCCGATCACGCCGCCGACATTGGGTTTTTTATGCGTTGCACTGACATTGCCGATGTTGTAGCAGCTTGTGATATTGGCATATGATCTTTTGCCATCGTTGTAAGACCTGTAATCTAAACCATCTGCAATCCGGCCACGCCGCCGACATTGTTGTAACCGCTCACCGCACCGCTGTTAAAGCAATTCGTGACATTGATGATAGAACCGCTTGCTGTCGGGGCGATCGTTCCCACCACGCCGCCGACCTCTATATCGCCGCCGACCGCGCCGGTGTTATAGCAGTTTTCGACGCCGGACGGCGTATAACTATCTGTCGTGGACTTAATATATCCCACAACACCGCCGACCGATTCTCCGCTGCCGCTGACCGTACCGATGTTGTAGCAGCTTTCGACCGTTCCGTTGCTGACCCAACCGACCACGCCACCCAAATAACAGTAGTTCTTATCGGTGCCGATGACCGTAGCGGCATTATAGCAATTTTTGATCGTTCCGTTGTTGATGCTTCGACCGGCCACGCCGCCGACATATTGCTCGCCGCAGAAGTAAGCGTCCACGACGCCGACATTTTGTACCGTGCCACCATTCAAATTGCCAAACAGACCCACATATTGTTCGCTGTTATCGTTAAAGTAGAGCCCGGAGACGCTGTGTCCGTCGCCGTCGAAGGTGCCGGCGGCATCATAATAAGAACCGATGGGCGTCCAATCCTTGAACTCACCGCTGTTCAGCGTGCCGTCAGACTTCAAGACACCGCTGTTGACGATGATGTTTTTCGTCAGCTTGGCGCAAATGGTGGTGCTACCACCGTTGACCTCTGCCGCGAACCAGTAGAGGTTGCCCGCGTTGGCGATCTGATAAACGCCGCTCTCATCTGTGTTCGGCTCTTGATATCCGCCGCATGCGGTGCAGAAGCCGTCATCATCGAAAATATGAGTACTGCACTCCTCCGCCATCGCGGACGGTGCGAGCGAAACGGCAATGCAGACCAGCACCGCACAAACGGCAACACGGCATATTTTTTCGAACATCTTCTTCATGGAAAAAATGCTCATCTCCTTCAGTCTTGAGTGTATATTCTTATTCTCGTTTTCGGTGCCGTTCGGCATCTTGTTATCGTTATCCATTATGTGTTATCTTCCCCGGGAGCGATAAAATAAACTCGGTAAAAAGGCATTTTGACATAACGCGGCACGGCATCCGTCGCACCGCCGGTTTTCGGCGCTCCGAGCCACTGCGCATGTTTAAAAACCATTACCCCATTTTCAGCTTATTTTAGCACATTCGCAGACAAATTACAATACTTATTTTTCAAAAAAATGCAATGTAAAAAAATGTTACAAAATACCGCATTGAAAAACGATTTTGCACGACACGAAGCGGATAAAAAAGAAAAAGCCCTGTGTTGCAATTTGCAACACAAGGCATGGAGCTGCTAGTCAGAATCGAACTGACGACCTCATCCTTACCAAGGATGTGCTCTACCGACTGAGCCATAGCAGCGACCCAACATGCGATATTATAGCAGATAATGCGCCGTTTGTCAATACCTTTTTTTAAGTTTTTTGATCGAAAACGAAAAAATGTGCGATTGGTAAGTTGCCAAAGTAAAATCCCCTTACCGTGAGGAAAAGAAAAGAAGGGG
>CAZTMZ010000055.1:0-2135 GCA_964615315.1 uncultured Eubacteriales bacterium
ACAATAAGCAAAAAATAAACCACAAAAGCCGTCGGAGTGTGCTCCGACGGCTTTTGCGTTCAGAGGAGGCATGAAATGAAGAACAGAAAGCACATTTTGATAGCATTGGTTTTGATCACATGTGTATTGATGGCACTTTGTCTTTGTGCGTGTGCAGGTGACGTAAACCCTGATGAGTGTTCTCATAAATGGAGTAAGTGGCAGACCGAAACCGCACAAACCTGTACTACCGACGGAATAAAGATTAGGGCGTGCACAAAGTGCGGAAAAGTGGAAGAAAAAACCACATCCGCAAAAGGACACACCGAAAGCGACTGGATAGTAGATAAAGACCCTACGTGTACAAGAGCCGGTTCCAAGCACAAAGAATGTTTGGATTGTGGCGAAAAACTTGAAATTGAAGAAACAAAAGCTCTCGGGCACAGCGGGGGAGAGGCGACTTGCACACAAAAGGCGGTTTGCTCTGTTTGCGGGAAAGAGTACGGCAAAGCTTTAGGACACGACATAGTCCGCTATAAAGCGCAAAAAGCTACGTGCACGGAGATAGGTTGGTACGCTTACGAAACCTGTACGCGTTGCGATTACTCAACGTATGTTGAAATCGAAGCGTTAGGACACAAATCGAGCGATTGGATAATCGACGAAAAGGCAACTTGTACGGCGACCGGTTCAAAACATAAAGAGTGCACCGTCTGCGGTGAAGTCATCGAAACCGCAACGATAACCGATCTCGGACACGAGTTAGTACCCCACAGAGCGCAAAAAGCTACGTGTACGGAATCGGGTTGGGAAGCCTACGAAACTTGTTCACGTTGCGATTACATTACATTTGTTGAAATCGAAGCCCTCGGACACATGTCGAGCGATTGGATAACCGTTATAGAAGCGACCTGCACGGAAGCCGGTTTCAAGCACAAAGAGTGCACCGTCTGCGGTGAACTCCTCAAAACCGAAACAATAACCGCTCTCGGGCATACCTCAAGCGACTGGATAACCGACGAAGAAGAAACTTGTACGGACGTGGGTAGCAAGCATAAAGAGTGCACCGTTTGCGGTGAAGTCCTCGAAACCGAAACGGTAACCGCCCTCGGGCATACCTCAAGCGACTGGATAACCGACGAAGAAGAAACTTGTACGGAATCAGGTTCCAAGCACAAAGAGTGTACCGTCTGTGGTGAAGTCCTTGAGACCGAAATGGTAACCGCCCTCGGACATACTTCAAGCGAATGGATTGTAGACGGCAACTCGAGTTGCATTGCCGGTGGAACTAAGCACAAGGAGTGTTCTATTTGCGGAGAAATTTTGGAAACGAGTACTATTCCTTTCGGAGAGCATACATCAAGCGATTGGATAACCGACAAAAAAGCAACCTGCATGGACGTAGGTAGCAAGCATAAAGAGTGCACCGTCTGCGGTGAAGTTCTCGAAACGGAAGAGATAGGTATCCTCGGTCATGACGTAGTTCACCACGAAGCGCAAAAAGCGACATGCACGGAGCCCGGTTGGGAAGAGTATGACACTTGTTCGCGTTGTGTTTACTCTACATATGTTGAAATAGGAGCCCTCGGACACACATCAAGCGACTGGATAACCGACGAAAAAGCCACTTGTACGGAAGTCGGTTCCAAGCATAAAGAGTGCACCATTTGCGGTGAAGTTCTCGAAACGGAAGAAATTGACGTTCTCGGTCATGACGTAGTTCACCACGAAGCGCAAGACCCGACTTGTACGGAAGTAGGTTGGGAAGAGTATGACGCCTGTTCGCGTTGTGACTACTCAACGTATGTTGAAGTTGAAGCCCTCGGACATACATCAAGTGGCTGGATAACCGATACGGAAGCAACCTGCACGAAAGCGGGAACGCAACACAAAGAGTGCACAATCTGCGGTAAAGTTATCAAAAACGGAACAATCACAGCACTTGGGCATACATCAAGCGCTTGGATAACAGACACGCAAGCAACTTGTACAACAGCCGGGACAAAACACAAAGAGTGCACGGTTTGCCATACGAAACTTTCAACAGGAACAATTACTGCGCTCGGACACAATTATGTAAATGATGTTTGTACACGTTGCGGAAAGAAGAATACGTACACGCGTGACAACGAAGACAACAGTATCATATATTTTGG
>CAZTMZ010000056.1:0-2116 GCA_964615315.1 uncultured Eubacteriales bacterium
AGCCTTTTCGCACCTGGCACCCTGATTTTGAATGTCTCCGGTGCGTTACGCCCGTACAGCGCACCGGAGAAAATATGGGAGGTTTTCATGATTCAGACTATTTCCAGGGCTTGTTCATTCAGATCGTTATATAATTCAC
Source organism: uncultured Eubacteriales bacterium (assembly GCA_964615315.1). Taxonomy (GTDB): domain Bacteria; phylum Bacillota; class Clostridia; order Oscillospirales; family Acutalibacteraceae; genus Fimenecus. Next base: position 140 of record CAZTMZ010000056.1, read on the forward strand.
CCAATATTCTTCTTTCCGTAAAAATGTATGACTCTGTTTTCATCAGGACAGTGCGATAAGGTTTGTGCTGCAATCCTCTGGAAACTGAATCAAAAAGCGGTCGTTCCAAAGGATGCAGCCACTGTCCTTTACGGCGACGGCGGACTCGTCCTGCTGCTTGCCGGTGAATTCGGCGAAGCGGGACGTTGGTACTTCCACGACATCAGCTCGCTATACCCTGATTATAACAAGGCGGAAAGTGACAGGAAGTACACCGAATGCCTAAAGTCAGACACCGGAAGAACGGATATAGGTACACTATTCTATCTTGCGAAAAATGAAGGGATTATCCTCAAACAAAGCCCAAGCAGACACGAAGCGGAGAATGCCGCATCGCATGAAAAAGGACAAAGTGACAAAAATGTCCCTTTGTCCCTTTCTGAAGATGACCCCGAAGAAATGCCGACCCTGCCGATGTTTCCCGACCCGATATTTCCGACGCTTCCAGTTCTGCTGCAAAAGGTCACCGATTCCATGCACACAATTCAGGAGCGCAGCCTTGTCCTCATCGGCAGCATCGTCACGCTAAGCTCCGCCCTGCTGCCCTTCCGTACAATCTACTTCGGCAAGACCATCTACCCCAACATGTACCTCTTCGTTCCTGGTCCTGCTGGAGCCGGCAAAGGGAAGCTCGACTTCTGCTTCCGTCTCGTCAAGCCCATCCACAAGGAAAAGCTTGACCGATGGAATATTGCCAAGGAAGAATACCGCAAGGAATACGCCCGCTACAAACGGCAAAGAAAAGGCGAGAACATCGACCCTCCGGAGAAGCCACCCATCCAGCTCCTCCGCATCCCCGCCAACAGCAGCGCTACCTCATTCGCGCAGGCGATGGCCGAGAACGGCAACCTCCTCATCTTCGAGACCGAGGGCGACACGGTTGTCAACACCTTCAACTCCGACTTCGGCAACTACTCCGACTCCTTCCGCAAGGCCTTCGCCCACGAGAGCTTCGGCTACCTTCGCCGTGGCGACGACGGAGAAGAGAAAGAAGTCGAGAACCCGCGGCTGACCACCGTCCTCTCAGGTACCCCGGAGCAAGTCAAATCGCTCATCCGGGACGCCGAGAACGGGCTGCTCTCCCGCTTCATGTTCTTCTGCATCAACGCCACGCCGCAATGGCTCGATGGCTTTGACTCCTACGGCAGCGACGATCCGCTTGAAGAAACATTCGATGCCTTTGGCGAGCAATTCTCCGCTTTCGTCAAACGCCTTGAGAACACGCCGAGGATAACATTCACCCTCTCTCTCCCTCAGAGAGAGAAGTTCAACGGCTACTTCGCCTCCGAGAAGGAGCGGATGCAGAGTTTCAACGGAGACCTCTACTCCGCCAACTCGCACCGCCTTGCCTGGTGCTTCCTCCGCATTGCAATGGTACTCACCGCCTTGCGGCTGATGGACTCCCATACAGTCACCGACACGGTAGAATGCTCAGATACTGATTTCGGCACAACGATGGAGATTATCAAGGTGATTTCAGCCCACAACGACTACATCTTCAATGTCCTTAATAGAGAGCGATCAGAGGGCGTAGTTGTTGCTGACTCGTACTCTGCGGCAACCCGCAAAACGATTGTCTCCGCCCTCCCCGGGTACTTCACCACGGATGACATGAAGTCCGTCGCCAAGAAAGTCGGCAAGAGTCTCCGGACCGTGAGACGACAGGTCGCCAGAGCGATTGAAGCCGGTGAGATTGAGCAGGTCAGGCACGGGGAATACAGGAAGCTTTGACGGTAAGCCAGCCCCGGGGTAGAATCATTTCGGGGCTGGCCTTATCTCTTGATATAAAGGGCGTTAGATAAATAGTTTCAAAATAGACGGAAAATTAATAAATTTGTTGGTTTAATATGTAATATGCCAAGGAGAGAAGCAAACATGGCAAAAGCGGTAGAGTCAAGAAGCAAGTGCAACACCTTGGGTAAAGTTACAACAAAAGAT
>CAZTMZ010000057.1:0-2115 GCA_964615315.1 uncultured Eubacteriales bacterium
CAAGGACGCCGGCCTCACGCCCAAGGACATTGACGAAGTTATCCTTGTCGTCGGTTCGTCCCGTATCCCCGCCGTACAGCAGATAGTAGAGAAATTCTTCGGCAAAGCACCCTCCAAAGGCGTCAACCCCGACGAAGTCGTAGCCATCGGCGCAGCCATCCAGGGCGGCGTACTCTCTGGCGAAGTAAAAGACGTGCTCCTGCTCGACGTAGTGCCCCTGTCGGTAGGTATCGAGACCCTCGGCGGAGTCATGACAAAGCTCATCGAAGCCAACACCACCATCCCCACCCGCAAGAGCGAGACATTCTCCACCGCCGCCGACAACCAGCCCTCGGTCGAAATCAACGTGCTTCAGGGCGAGCGCCCCATGGCAAAGGACGACAAACTCCTCGGCAAATTCCACCTCGACGGTATAGCTCCCGCACCCCGCGGCATACCCCAGATTGAAGTGACATTCGAAATTGACGCCAACGGCATCCTCAACGTAACCGCAAAGGACAAAGCCACCGGCAAAGAACAGTCAATCCGCATCGAAGCCTCGTCCGGCCTTACCGACGCCGAAATCAAGCGCATGAAGGAAGAAGCCGAAGCCAACGCCGCCAGCGACGCCAAGGAAAAAGAGCGCATCGACAAGCTCAACCAGGCCGACGCCATCATCTTCCAGACCGAAAAGCAGCTCAGCGAACTCGGCGACAAGATTCCCGCCGACAAGAAAGCCGCCATCGAAGCCGCTGTCACCAAGCTCAAGGACGCCCACAAAGCTCAGGACATAAACGCCATCGACACCGCCATCAAGGAAATCGAAACCACCTTCGGTGCCGCCCAGCAGGACATTCTCAACGCCCAGGCTCAGGCCCAGCAGCAAGGCCCCGCCGCCGGTGCCACCAACACCAACCCTAATGCCGGCGACGACCACGTAACCGACGTCGACTTTGAGGAAGTGAAATAAGTCCCCAAACCAACGATAACAAAATGGAGTGTAGCTCAATAAGTTACGCTCCATTTTATATTTGTATTTCTCTCTAAACTACACCAATTAAACACCTCAAAACCGGAGCATCTCGCTCATGGAGATGCTTGGTTAATAGAAATGGTACATCTAACAAAGCGGCAGTAGTTATGTACCATGCAAAAAGATAGTGTTAAGGAAGGGGAGTTCATATACTGACAAACGATTACAAAACGGAAAGCGGCAAACCAATACGGAGGCAAATGGGGGAAGATGTGGACGGCAGCGACCGCTCCAAATGCGATGGCAGCAGAGCGATTGATTCGAAGTAATAATCTTCGGGAAACCCGGAATTCTCGGGGAATGCGAGAGACAGATTTATCGCCTTAGCAGCAACAAACGATGATTAGCCAACGTTATTCCAATTAGTTCGGCCCATATCTATACTCTGATATGCGCGTCTTCGATTTACTACCGGACTCATAACCCCATAAATATTACCACCATGATACGACTCAACTGCAATCTGATTGCCGAAACCGAAGAAAACCGCCGTAAGGCTATCGAGCTGGCAAAAGAACTTGTCGAACTGTCTCTGCGCGACCCCGGCTGCATCGACTATGATATCTATGCATCGCAGACCAATTCCGACCGTCTCCTCATCTTCGAGACATGGAAAGACCAGGCATCGCTGGAGGCCCACATGACGTCGCCACACTTCCGACGCCTTGTGCCGGCCATCGAGCAGGTAGCCACTCTCTCCCTCGAACGGTTCGATTTCTGACGTCGTTTTTCCCTTCTCCGTCCATAAGCAAAAAATCTGAAGAAAACTCTCCCGAAAAGAGGCCACTTCAGATTTTTTTTATTATTTTTGCTTTTGATAAACCTAATTAAGAGAATGCTAAATAAATTACAATAAAACGGAGAATGTCAAAGATACTGCAACTGAGAGGGCTCTGCGTCTCTTTTCTTGTCCTTATGTTATCGCTGCCGGCTGTCAGTCGGGCACAAAGCCGCCAGCGTAATACCATTTACGTACTCGACTGCACAGGGTCGATGAGCGGCTACAACGGCTCGCCGGACATATGGGCACCGACAAAAAAATCCCTGCGTTCCGAACTTGAAAAGGAGGCGCGCGAAAATCCGGGTGCCACCGTGACTGTGTT
>CAZTMZ010000058.1:0-2039 GCA_964615315.1 uncultured Eubacteriales bacterium
TGCAGTCAGATGGGCAAAACAGTGGCTGCAATCCGAAAGCGGCGAAACGAAAAAACAGGAAGTATTGAGTTTCATAGTCAGAAAAACAGATGAACTGGGAATAAAAGCAGATATGGAAGACATCGACAAGCTTATCGAAAGCATATATCAGAAGGTCAAGTCAGAGGGCTGGCTGATTGCAGATGATGTGAGAGAAGTGTAGGTGGTCGTATGTGGGAACAGATTCAGCCGATCCTGACAGCAGTAGTTTTAGTCGGCGGCGCACTTGCGGTGCTGTATAAATGGATAAAACCGTTTTTCAACATTAAAGTGACCGTCGAGCATAATGTAGAAGAAATCGGAAGGTTAAAACAGCACGAAAAAAACGATTATGAAACGCTGCATGAGCTTCAGAAAATGAACAAGGCACAATGTGCCGCAATGCTGTGCATCATAAACCATATGATAACAGGCAATGAAGTCAGCAAGATGAAAGAAACAAGAGACGAGATACAAGATATGCTCGCAAAGATGTAGACAGAGCCGAGGTAGCCGCCTCGGCTTTCGGCTTTTTTGCCGCAAAAGCACCATATGTAACCAATTCCGGCTTTTAGCACATTGAATTGTGGGTAACATAATATAAAAAGTAAAACGCCACAAAATATAGCGGCTTGGCAAACGAGGGCGCGGTGTGGTATAATTAAGCAACCTAAGTTATACGATGATATTTGAAAAGGAGGATGATGAAAATGTCATATAGTGCATATGAAGTTGCGAAATATGTTGTAACAAAATGTACGAACGATAATTCTCCGATTAGCAATTTACAGTTACAGAAAATTTTATACTTTTTGCAAATTGAGTTTTTGAGAAATCGGAATGAACAATTATTTGAAGATGATTTTGAGGCATGGCAGTTCGGACCCGTTGTGCCGGATGTTTATTACAAGTTTTGCGGTTTTGGTGCAATGAAGATTATTATGCAGTACGATGACATAAACATTAAGGCCAGCATAAAACCGATAATAGACAAAATTGTTGAGAAAAAGCGAGTACTAAAACCGTGGGATCTCGTAGAAGAAACACATAAAGAAGAAAAAGCCTGGGCAATGACTTTTTGTAACGGTGCAGGAAGCCACAGAGTTATCCCGAAAGAATTGATAAGAACGAAAGGCTGCTGATATGAGCAATCTTAATGAGACGGATAGACGAAATGAATTAAGGCAATGCTTGATAGACCTTAGCAAATCACAAGACTGCCTTAAAGACGAATCTCGACGAGAAAAATTTTTCTTACGTTTGGAAGAAATATATTGCAAGACGGATGGACAAAAATTCAGACATTTTTATTCTGACATTTTTGCAACTGTTTCTATGATAGAACCTGAAGGTTTAAATGTATTGGCGCAAAACATAGAAATAATAAAAGACAACTACAAACCAACGCAACTTAATGAAGGTAAAAATATAGATGTAAGCGATGAAATTTTGAAATTGTATGATCATGTAAATCTTGATGTCGCAAGACTAAACCATCTCGCACAAACGTTTTCAAAAACCGAAAGTCGGCTTGCAGAATTAAAAGAAGACAGTAAAAAAGCAAAAGAAGGAATTAAAAAGGCTCAAAATGCAGAACGAAACTACATAACAATTCTCGGCATATTTGCTTCAATCGTTTTGGCATTTACGAGCGGATTGGCATTTTCAACATCTGTACTGGAAAACATACAAGATGTAAGCTCGTATCGGCTGGCGTTTGTTGTGGAAGCGTTAGCGTTTATGTTTATCAATGTGATATACATCCTGACATGGTTCATTCAAAAGGTACACGACAGCAATACTGCGAAATATCCGAAATTCATGATAGTACTGAATGTTATACTCGCGTTAGCCATAATAGCGACTGCTGTTTGCTGGTGGTTTGGCGTTGCCGAATCAGTTGAGTTTGCTAATCAAATGAAACTGCAACAGATGATTGCAAGCAGCTAAAAATCACGATTTTTCCCCGAAATTTTCGGGGATTTTTTGTTATCTGCGTTTGGAGTATGCACCACCATACT
>CAZTMZ010000059.1:0-2018 GCA_964615315.1 uncultured Eubacteriales bacterium
CCCCCCCCCCCTGCTATACTATATATAGTGGTATTAGGGGAAAAGGGACACAAGAGCAATTTTTGACACCACGCATAATTGTGGATAACTTGGAGAGAATATCACAAAATAAAAGGGGTAAAAAATGAATAGTAAAAAAACTAAAAACAAATTTATTATCATTGCACTGGTGTGTTTAATCACCATATCAAGTGTGTGGGCTGGCAGAACTTATGCCTACTTTACAGCAAGCAACAATGCCAGCGGCACAATAACAATGGGGACACTCAAAGTCAATGATTTTGGTGAATTAAATGCAGAAACCAATTTAAAGGTCGTTCCAAATCAAACAGTGACAAAGACTTTCAAAGCGACAATAGAGAGTGATATTAAGTATTACAAGAGATTAAGTTTGTCAGCCGAAGTCAAAGCAGAAACTGGCAAAAGTCACAGCACGAGTTGTGCGGACTATGTGAAAAATAACACTTCAATTTTGGATGTCACAATCAATAATTTTACTGAGTATGTGGCTGACGGAGAGACTTATTATTATGACCTAACACCAGTGACTCCAACTAATGCAACAACCGAAGAAGAATTTACAATCACCATTGCCGTTCACGATTGGGTGGGCGCAGGTGGTTGTGACTATTATATGGGTGCGACAATCAATATTGGTGTCAAGGTGGAAGTCATCCAAGCGGATTATCTTGAAGACAGAGGTATGGCGGATTTGACAACATTTGCAAGTATTGCTGAACTTCATACGGTGTGGGGCGGTGTAATGGGTGCTTTGCCATACACGAGAGTAAACGCGGATGGAGTGAAAAACGTCAATGGTAAATATGTTTTGTTTGGATATTATCCAAAGACACTAAAAGCCGACAATGTGACTGTTGGTTCAACCGCCGATTCTGATGGATATTATATCGGTAGCGATGGATATAGATATGCAAAAGCCACATCCCTTGCAAAATTTGATTATAGCACAAAATTCTCTGACGGAACAACGGTTGCTGTAAACACAGAGTATTATTTTAAGGTTGAACAAATTATGTGGAGAATATTGACAACAGGCAATGGCAAGGCTTTGCTACTTGCAGAAGATGTAATTGATGGACACAGATATTATGAGACCGCTGATGGCAGCACCCGAACAATAGATGGTGTTACAGTGTATGAAAACAACTATAAAGAAAGCGAAATGCGTGCTTGGCTTAATGGTTATTCTTACACAGGAGAGTCGGGCGCAGTGTCAACCTTTATAGACAATGGATTCTTGCAAACAGCATTTACAGAAGAACAGCAAGCAAGAATTCAAACAACAACTGTCAACAACTCACTGGCATCAACACTTGATAGTAGTAATTCTTATGTTTGTGCAAATACAAACGATAAAGTTTTCTTACTTAGCCTGCAAGAACTTACAAACACTAGTTATGGTTTTTCTAGTTCAACAACGAGAGATTCGGCAAGAAACAAAACGTTTACTGATTACGCAAAATCACAAGTATCTGTATATAATGCCATATTAGCTTCAAGAACACCCAGCTTTGAAGATGCTGATAATATAAGAGTAAGTTTTGGAGGGTATATAAGTATACAGACTTCTAGGTTTTCTTTGGATGTAAGTGTGTCAGACCCTGTAGCTCCTGCAATGTGGATAACATTATAAGCCAAATCAAAAAGTTGTCATACCGAGCAAAGCGAGTGTATCTGGCTGAAAGTCTAGCAGGTCTATTCAAAATGCACTTACCTAATCGCAAACCAGATACACAACAGTTGACGTGCTTCGCAAGGTCAACCGTTGGTATGACTAAGCGGAAGAGTTTCGGTATGACAAAACGGTTAGAGTGGACGGATGATATGGCCCAATCAAAAATAAAACCTTTAAATAAGAGCGGCGGTCGCGGGGCAGGTGTAAGGACCCCGCGGTCGCGCGTTTTTATTCCAACCAATTTTGAAAAGACAAACAAATTTAAGTAATTTTTTAAAACTTAGCAAAATAATTTGTCAACCCCAAAATAATATGGTATACT
>CAZTMZ010000060.1:0-2000 GCA_964615315.1 uncultured Eubacteriales bacterium
CCTTGAGAACATTCAGACAGGTGTTCTTGATGTTTGCCTGTCCTGATTCATAGCTGATCGCCGTATCGAAGATTGCCACAATCATGCCGCATATGAACAGCATCCACGCAAGATTATGGAACAGAGCAATGAAAGCCTGCACCCATGAAAGTGTAAAGATATCCGAGGTGCTGCTGTTGATGAATTCAAACAGGTCTGCAATGCCGCCGTAGATGAGGTTGAACAGCCACTCAAACATACTCTGCCAGATCCAGTCACCGATGGCCTCTGTTGCGTTTCCTACGGTACTATCCCACAGTGAGGATATGCCATCGCCGATCCACTCGATAGCATCACCAATCCAATCAAACATCGTGTCCACCTCCTCTATGGGGGTGGACTACGCCACCGCCCGTCTTTGTGATTTCTCCCTTTAAGCGATACAGATTACTTCGCCTTGCACCGCTTGGGTGGTACCTCGGTAGCCTTTGCAGAAGTCCGTTCTGTTCCAGCTCAATGAATGCAAGAAACACAGTACTCCTTGCAAGGTTCAGGTCTTTTGCGATCAGTCTGACCGACGGGTAGCACTCGCCGTTGCGGTCTGCACGGTTGCACAGATAGCAGTATACAGCGATTGCCTTATGCGTCAGTCCCAGATCATAGATTCTTCTTGGTAATATCAATTCACATCATCTCCCTCCTGTTTTTACATTGAGCTTTGCCTTATGTGGCTCTGGCTCATGCTCATCCACGATTTCCACCTCCGCTTCGGGCGGTGGCAGTTCTTTTTTCTTTTGCGGATATTTGACCGCAATTTCTCTCATCAGCTCGTCACGCTCCAGATACCGCACAACTCTTGCACCCTTGTCGGGCAGGAGATATGGTTCTCCGAATTGAATGCCCCATTTGAAGTACAATTTCAGCTTTGAAATCATAGGATGCGTTCCTGTTTTCATGACAATGAACTGTCCTTTCGGCATGGACTTCAGCTCGTCAACAGTCATCAGCGGTCTGCCGATCATCTGCAGGGATTTGCTTTGTTCTCTGCCATGGGATACTGAACCTGACAGAACGGTTTGTTCGCCCAGAGCCTTTGAAAGCACTTCAGCTGACTGTGAATTCGGAGCAAAGCCACCGAACACCGTCAGCTGAGTGTTATCCGTGATAATCTCCATACCTTGCTTTCCGTAGGTCTGTTCCAGCTGTGCAAAGGATTGAATAATTGCTACAATGGAAATTTTTCTGGAACGTCCTGCGGAGAACATTGCTTCAAGTCCGTCAATCTTAGGGAAGGTGCCTAATTCATCACAGAAGAACATAACCCTCTTGTCAAGCGTACCGCCTTTCTCATCGGCAATGGACAGGATTTCTCGGTATAGCTGCTGAATCAAGAGGCTGACCATGAAGTATTTACTCTGATCTTCCTCCGGCAGGATTACAAACACAGCACACTTCTCACTGCAGAATTTCTCAGCGTCAATGGCTGTGCCGAAGCACAGAATCTGTTCCATTTCAGAGTCGAGGAAGCTATTGAGTCGGGATAATGCCGTACTCATAACAGAAAGCATTGCCTGGTCGGATGAATTCAGAGCCGCACCAGCAAGCCATTTTGCCTTGTGCTCACTGGGGAGCATATCCATCAGCTCTGCAAAGTACATCTGTGTTTTATCCTTGCTTGTCTTAGCAGGTTTCTTTGCGATTAAGTCCTGAATGAGCTTGAACACCGTGACGATATGCCTTTCGTTCTTATCCCCGAACTCCGCTACAAGCAGTATGGTGGATGACAGCAAGCCCTCTGCTGCATCGTAGAAAAATGCGTTCTGACCGTAATTTCCGTCACCACCACCAATGTTGATAATGGTCTTGGCGGTGATCTTTGCGTACTTCTCTGCCTTTGCTTTTGCTGACAGATTTGTCCTGTCCTCAAGGTATTCATCCATATACTTGTTGACCATGTGCAGGATGTTGTGTTCATCCGATCTGGTTGGATTTCTCAAATCAAGCACAGAGATATGATAGCC
>CAZTMZ010000061.1:0-1995 GCA_964615315.1 uncultured Eubacteriales bacterium
ATCACTATGAATTTATCATTTTTCCTGTGATTTGTTCTGGCGAGCGTTCTTTAACAACCAGAAAGGGTTCTGTCAATTCTGTTAAACTGGATAATAATATATCGAGAGCGAAAAGGAAAATATATGAACTCTCCGTTAACAACAACTGGGAGTTCTTCTTTACTGGCACGCTTAACCCCTGTAAGTACAACAGAGAGGATTTTCAATCTTTCTATAAAGACTTCGCCGACAGCATTAAGAAACTGAATAAAGCAAAGCTCCATAGTGAAAGGAAGATAAGATATTTGTTTATTCCCGAGCTTCATAAAGATTTGAAGTCTTGGCATATTCACGGATTGATTTCTGGCCTCAATCAATCTGAATTAAGACACTTTAAAGACGATAAATACAACTGGCTTGATTATGAAGAAAACTTCGGTTTTTGCTCTCTTGAACTCGTTAGACACCCCGAGGCCGTTTCAAAGTATATGACAAAGTACATAACTAAAAATCTTGCTAAACAGAACAACAACTTGAATGCTCACCTGTTTTTTTCCTCTAACGGATTAAATAAAAAGGTAAAAATAAAAACAGGTACAGTCTTATCAACTCCCCCGACTGACCCTGTCTTCATTTCTGAATATTCTGTTCTTTACTCCCTGCCTGATGACGATAACTCCCTCCATCAGTTTTTAAGTTGTTTTTCAGAGTAACTGTATTATACAACAAGTAATATTTAATTGCAAGCACGTCGACGGCTTGCAAGTGGCTGCAACTTCAATCACTTTATACCGCTTTAAAGATAGGGGCGGGCGGTACACCGCCCGCCCCTCTTAAAGTGTCTAAATGACCCCTTAAAATCGCTCTCATAGTATTCTATTCTTCCCTTTGCCCTGCGTGCGTAGATAGCACTTCCATTCGGAACAATTTGGATAAAAATAAAAATATCGAGGTACTGTATGTCTAAATTTTTAATCGTAGCGTTTCTAATCCTTCTATTTTATGAAAGTCACCGCTAATTAATATCCCATCCTTGCTAAAATAAAAGTGTCTAAATGACCCCTTAAAATCGCTCTCACAATGTGTGGGCAACGTCACATTAACAAGCCGTCCGCGTAGGACTGGGTGTGGGTAAAACCCACAATAACAATAAGAGATAAGCTATCTCATTCCTTGTGTGGGCAACGCCCACCAATTTAAATCGCTCTCGCAATGTTTAAATGTTTAAAAGTCAACCGTACATGTTGAGTAGAGCGGGTAAAGGGTCGGAACGAGGCGTTCGAAGCCGCGATGACCGACGGGGGTAAACGGTACGCAGTACCGCCCCCCTGAGGGCACGCCGAGCGGCTGAGGAAGAAACGCCGATGTTCTCGGCGTCGCCGACCCCCCGCTCCCGAGGCTCAACATGAACGGTTGACAAAAAACAATAAAACCTGTATAATAAAACAAAAAAACAATGAGGTGTTCAATATGAAAACTTATAAAGAAAAAACAACAACAATTACCTTCCGCATTCCCGTGTCAAGCGTTGAGAAACTCGATACCCTGTGCCAAATCTCTAAGTTAAAACGCTCTGATTTTTTAATCTCATGTATTGAGTTGGAATACGACCGCGTCAATGGCTACCCAGAAGTTAAAAAGTTATTAAAACAAATGACAGATTTAAACGAGGAATTATTTAAATTTAAAGTCACGGTCGAGCCGTAACCGTTAAGAATTTTCACAATTTTAACACATTTAAAAACGGGGTCGCTTTAATGTATAATATTATATACTTGACTATAGCTCATATTTCGCCGTTTTTTTATCTCTGGGGGGTTCGGGGGGCTCGCCCCCCCGACTATCTAATCTTTCATTATCTTTAATTTCATTTCCCCCCTCTTCTTAATTTCTTTTCCTTCATTTTTGAGAGGTCCAAATGGATAAAAAATACAACCAAGGCTATTTATATAAAAACGGAAATCACTATGAATTTATCATTTTTCCTGTGATTTGTTCTGGCGAGCGTTCTTTAAC
>CAZTMZ010000062.1:0-1989 GCA_964615315.1 uncultured Eubacteriales bacterium
TTCAAAAGTATTTTTTAACTATTCCTCTTACATCTGCAATACACATATATCCCATATGTCCTGCAAGTAGTCTTTTTGCGTCCTCAATAGACATATTCCCTTGTTTTAAACTGTAACGTATATATTTTAGCTTTTGTACTACTTTTTTCTTTCCTCTATTTCTTAGTCTTAATCCTCTTCCAGTTATTTTGTATCCACAAAAGTTTACTCCTTGCGTTACTTTAAATATTTGTGTTTTCTTGTTTAGTTCTAAATGTAACTTTTCACGAAGGAATATTCTAACTTTATCTAATACTTCTTTTGCTTTTTCTTTTGTTTCTAAAAACACTACTATATCATCCATATATCTAAACACATATTTTAAATGCAGTTTTTCTTTCAAGTACTTATCTAGTTCACCTAGATATATATTTGCAAACATTTGTGAGCAATAGTTTCCAATGGGAAGAGATACCCCTTCCTTTGTATCCCAGTCTTTTGTACTGTCTAGTATTTTTCTTGTTAACTCCAAAAACTTTTTGTCTTTTATTCTTTTTGATATTATTTCATAAAGTATACTTCTATCAATATTTTCAAAATACTTTGCTATATCCATTTTTAATATATATCCTTTAGGATAAAGCCTTGTACATTTTCTTAAAGCTTTTAACGTGTTTTGACTACACTCGTGCATTCCTTTATTCTTTATACAAGCATATGAGTGATACATAAACCTTGGTACAAAATATGGTAATAAAAAACTTTCTACATACCATGTATGAACTATTCTATCTCGAAACGGGGCGGATAGAATTTTTCTTTCCTTTGGTTCATACACATAAAACAATGTATACTTTTCAAATGTATATGTTAAGTCTTTTAGTTCTTGTACCATTTTCTTTAACTCATGTTCATAGTTTAGACTAAACTCAATTACGTCCATCCTATTTCTTTTGCCTTTTCTTGATTTCACATATGCTTTATACAGTGCCTCATATGTAACGCGTGTATCATATACATTCTTTATGCTTTTAGCCATTTTGCATATCCGCCTATCATTTTACCTAACTCTGCCAAATAATCTATTACACACATATATTTTTTCTCGTCTACATACTTTTCTTTATACATGATTCGTATATATATTCTTTGTACAATAACTGACATATCTAGCATATTTAAAAAGTCTAGTTTCTTTTCTTTTTCCTCTATCTTACTTATTGCTACAATACACTTCAAACCTTCATACATAGTACTTTTAAACTCATTACCAATACTAAACTTTTCTGTTCTAGGTAGTTTTAGTAAGACACAACTTAACACATACTCCATATATCTTTCATACTTTGGTAACATGTATAGCACATTCTTCTCATAGTTACTTTTAGAATTTACAGTACTCATAACATTTTCTCGTTAAACATAACAACCTGAGATAATTCTTCTATTTCTGCCTCTGCTTGTACTTTTTCTAATAACTTCAACTCTTTTTTTAAGTTTAGTATTCTTTTTTCACAAGCAAGTATATCAGTTATAACTTTACGTTTTTTATATGGACAAAAGTTACATCCTCTATCTTTCACTTCATAATTTTTAAAAGTATCGTTTGTAAATTCACTTTCCATTTGTTTTTTCCAACGCTTCCCATCCAAGGCACATGCTATCTTATCCATTTCTTTTATTCCTCTACATGTATATACTACATATGGCACTTTTAACTTTTCCATTATGTCTATATATTTCTGAAGTGAATGAATAGGAAATCCTACTTTACATTTTGCATTACTAAAACATGTTTTTTCAAGACCAATAATCTCGCTTAACACTTCTGCTTGATATCCAAGCGCTACATAAAACGAGCCATTTTCCACAAAACACGCTCTAGTTTCTTCTTCTGTTAGCATACAATATACTGATTCAAACATAACAAAAAACTCCTTTCTCGGGCTCAGGAAACACTCTCCTGAGCTCCGGCAAGGAGCTCGCTCCGGCAAGGAGCTCGCTCCGGCA
>CAZTMZ010000063.1:0-1964 GCA_964615315.1 uncultured Eubacteriales bacterium
AGTGGGTGGAGCACATGGTCAATGAAGACGGCACCACGGGTGCACACTGGACGGTTGCGCAGACTACCCCGCTGGCCGCAACGGTTGGGGTGACGCTGGGCGATATCACCGAATGCGCATGGAATGCCACTATGAACATGATGTACTCTGACTACTGCGCCGTTGCCGCAAAGGTCAACGTGAACAAGCCGGAGTTCTATGCAGAGATGGCAAAAGCGTTTTTGTGCGACAAAGACGCTCCTTCCCCCATGAAAAAACTGTCTGCCTACTACCACGGGATTGTGGAAGAAGATTGACGGTTACTAACAGGTTGCTAACAACCGATTATTGAGCAAAAAAGAAAACCCTTGAAAACATAACGTTTTCAAGGGTTTTCTTGGTGCGCGGTACAGGACTCGAACCTGTGACCCCATGCACGTCAAATATGTTCTTTTTTCGAAAAAGAATACGTTTCGCTCATAAATATTGCGAAAATTCATGCTTTACGCAAAAATCGGAACTTTTGCAATCTGATATTCTGTGACGTTTCGTGTCGGTAACTAACAAATTACTAACAGTTTTCCACTGCCTTTACAAGTTCCTCCGGGGACGTGTGCACATAGATATTTGCGGTGGTGGAGTAGTCCGCATGGCCCAGGATTTTTTGCAGTGCCTCCGGGGATATTCCTTTTCGCCTGGCCCAGCTTGCAAAGGTGTGACGTGTTGCGTGTGGGGTATGACGCTCTATCGACAATTTTTCCAGCAGCGGGTAATAGTCCCTGCGGCGGAAATTTGCGACAACCTTCTGCCCGTCGTAACCAGATAATAAGAGTGCGCCTGGAGCTTTTTCTGCAAAGTAGGAGAAATACGTCCTGCCCTCCGGCCTGATCGGGATAATCCGGTTGCGCCCGGCTTCCGTCTTTTCGCCGCCTACAACATAATCGCCGTGGAAATTATCAACGGTCAGCGAAAACAATTCACCTATCCTCATGCCTGTATAAATCAGCATGAGGATTATTTTTGCGGTGTCGCTCCCGTCCTTCTCAAGCTTTTCAATTTCTGCATCCGTGAAGATTTCCTTTTCCTTCTTCACGTTCTCAGGCAACCGCACGAACTTTGCAAAATTTGTGGTAATGATTTCTTCCCGGATTGCCCACTGCGACATTTGCGTAATGAGCTGCTTGTATTTTGACACGGTGGAATGGGACTTATCCATATAGTTATCCAGCACCGCTTGAAAATCAGCTGTGCGCAAGTCCCGAAATTTCTTCTGATGCAGCGGGGCAAACACCTTGTAAGCGCCGTCATAGGACTCAGCCCCGGCAGAACCGATATCTTTGTAATGCTCCTTCTTCCAGTCAGCAAACACCTCTGCAAAGGTCATGTTGTACCGCTCTGTCAAATCCCTTCCGGAAAGGGCTTCTAAGGCCGTCTGCGCGTCCGTTTTGCGCTCATAGTATCCGATTACCACCTTGTTTTTCGCGGCCACCCAGGGGCGTTTCCTGCGGCCCTGGAGGCGGTATACCGTGCCCTGCCCGTTGGCTCTTTTCAGTGCCTTGCGAGGTTCCGATATTTGCTTTACACCGCAATAGCAGCAGTAAACAGCGTCATCAGGCAAATCCTTTTTGCACTTCTTGCATTGCACTTGAATCACCGCTTCCTCATGGTGTGGATGAACGCATAGAGCATGATGGCAAACGACACGCACACAATGGCAACGATAGCCCACGCGGCAAAAGAGAAATCCCCCTGCCTGATAAGACCAGCGTCCACGATCTGTGCGTCCACAAACAGGTATACAATCAGCAGCAGAGCCATTACAGCGCAAAGCCCCAGCAATGAGTAAATAAGAGGCCGCCGGGCTTTTACCTGTTCCGACTGTACCCTGTTCACCGCCTGTAATTTATCGACTTCCCCGGCGAGATGTGCGTTTTCCAGCTCCAACTCATGGATCCGGGTATGCAGAGCATCAGGATCATCTTTTG
>CAZTMZ010000064.1:0-1960 GCA_964615315.1 uncultured Eubacteriales bacterium
CAAAAGGTGCCGTATTATCAGGCGGAACCGATATTACCGATGAAATTACAAAAGCGGTTAAATAATTGACAATTCAAATAAGTATTTATACAATAAAACCACCGGCACATTTGGTGGTTTTGTTGTATGAAATTTATAAAAAAATATATTTTTTCTGTTTTATTCTTTGTTTTTGTATTTTTTATAATTTATACATTCTCAAAAATCATGCAATGTTGCGGATTTTTTTATGATGATTATTGGTATTCAACATATTATAAAACCGAAAGAATTTTTGAATGTTTAAAATTCGGTTATACTCACGGCGGAGGATATATCGGTTTCTTTCTTTCCAAATTCTTTTCATTTTATCTGCCCAATTTATTTAATATTCATCCCGCTTATTTTCAGGGAGTATGGCATAGTATTATTAAAGCTTCATTTACGGCTATAATCATTCTTTTATATGCCAAATTTGCTACTGTTTATGTAAAATCCAAAATGTTTTACATATCAATTGTTTCTTTTGTTTTTGCATGGTTTCTGTATGCTTTTACGAAAGTTCATACATAGGTTTATGATGTAAGTTATAATTATTACAGATATGTATTTTCCACATTATTTTTTGGTTTATTCTGGTATCTTATACAAAAAAAACGTAAACATACAAATCCGTTAATATTTTTGATTACTCTTTTATGCGGTTTTGTAATCGGTACTTCCTTGGAAATAGTTTTCTTTTCTTCAATCTCATTATGTTTTATGTTGATTTTTTATAATTTACTCATAAATTTAATTTTCAAATCAAAAAATACGGATTTGTATAAGTCCTTAAAATTTAATATAAATAAGAAATTCTATGTACTTACAACCGTTTTATTTACTTCCGTATTATTATTTACTTCTTCGGCTGGGTTTAAAAAAGTAGCGACGGATAGAGGATTAAGTGAAATTAATATAACAATAAATTCCGTAAAAGAATTTTTAACGTTATATTATGATTTATATTTTGCCCAATTTTCTTACTTTTGGATAATTTTTGCAATTTTATTAATTTGTTCTTACTGTTTTGCATACAAAAAGAAAGAATTAAAAAAAGTTGTATTTCCTTCGTTAATGTTATTTTCAATTTTAATTGTTATTTTTTCACTTATTTTATGCGGTAAAACTCATAATCATCACGAATCGTATTTACTACATGAAAATATAAGATACAATTTCTTATTATTGGTTTTATTCCCGTTTTTAATGTGTTTTGGATATTTCATAAAACATATTGTTTTATTAATAAAAAATAAAAAGATAAAACCTTTATTTTTCTATTCGGTTATTATTTCAATCTTGATTTTATCCGTAAAATCTTGTAATTATTCTATTACACAAATAAACAATAACGGCAGAATATCGGATGGTTTTGGACAAGAATTATACATATTCGAAAAAATGGCTCGATTTTATTACTTAAAAAACGAAATACCAAAATTACCGATAGAAACACATAAATACGAATTATACAGATACGAAAATATGTTCAATAAAAATTATCAAAATTCGAAATATACCGTGTTTGCGAAATCGTATTATCCGCAAATATACAAAAGCAATATATCCGAGGAATTGGGATTTATTGTATCGGAAAATGCACTTGAAGAATTTGAAGCTGCAGGCGGTATTTTTACGGAATACGAATTAAAACATATATGCTTTAATCGCCTGCTCGATGATGATTTCGTATTAAACAAAAAAACAAATTTACCGGAGTTAAAAAATTATTTACAATAAAACTTTTATGCTTAAAATTTCTTATTCATTATTCCGGCAAGTGCTTTTAAATCCGTGTACAATTCGGCAAACTGTTCGGGATACAAAGATTGGGCTCCGTCACACAATGCGGTATCGGGTGAATTATGAACTTCAATAATTAAGCCGTCCGCACCTGCCGCAAGTGCAGCTTTTGACATCGGAGCAACTTTATCTCTTA
>CAZTMZ010000065.1:0-1959 GCA_964615315.1 uncultured Eubacteriales bacterium
TGAGTTCTTCAAATTTATTGCCTAATTTTGCACTTGCAGGTAGAATCTGCGCTGAGATTTGTCTCGGATTTGTCCGGGATTTGTGCCGGATGCACTTATTGTTGTAGATTTCAGGTTCTTGAACCTGATATAAAAGACAGAGGATGTGCCGCGGAAAAAACTCCGGTGGCGCATCCTCTGTCACAAGAGGTTGTCGCTGTCAGTCAGGAGATGTCTTATTCGATACCCCAGACGCAGCTTACGGGTTCGAATTTACCCTTGCCTACAACTTTGTATACTGCCTGACAGGCTATTGTCGAGCCGTTATAGGCGTAGAAGTTAAAGGTGTAGGTGTAGTCAAGGCCGGGGATAGGCTCGACTTCGGAGTGCTGCTGTTCGATAACGGCCAGGAAGACTTCCTCGAAGAAGCGTTTCTTGATAAGCTCCGAAATCTCGTCGTCGGTCATGCCTTCGAAACCGGCGGCATACTGCTCGCGTGCCGAAGCACCACGGATGTCGACGTTGTTCTGGTATGCCGAGGCTCCGGAGTAGTAGTCGTTGTTGCCGTACTTTGAAACGTAGAAAAGGCCGCTTGTGATTGAGGTGTCGCCCAGAGGCACGCAGATATTCTGGTATACCCAGTCGACGCAGGCCTGGTAATAGGTCGACGAGAAAGCCTGGTTGCGTCCCGAAGGCAACGTGATTACCACCGAGGGGTCGAACATCCACTTGCCCTGGTTCTTGACAAACTGTCGGGTAAGTGTCTCGATGCCGTCGTTAAGGGTCCATTCGCTGCCGTTATATATGTACTGGTCGCACATATAGTAGGTTTCCTTGCTTGAGGAGTTGTAGTAGAGATAGAGCACGTTGCGTACGTCGTCGGCCTGTGCGTAGGGGAATTTCTGCTTCAGGTAGACGGGGAGCAGCTGGTTTGCGTTTGTCAGGTTCTGATAGCGCTGGCCCATTTCGGTGTAGTCGGCGGGCTGCAGAACCACGAAATCGGACGCTACGCTCCAGCGGCCGTCGGTGTTTACATATACGGCGTTGCGGGCCGTGAGGGGAACCTCCACGGCGGGAGCCTTGGCGCCTGAGCGGCGGGGAGCGGCGGCGACAGCTTTGCCGTCGACTGCGGTGACTACGATGCTGGCGTAGCGCTGTCCGCCGGCCACGGCGATGAACCAGCCCGTTACGGTAACGGTGGCTCCGTCGGTGAAGAGGGCCTTCTGAGCGGGAGTGGCCTGGTAGGCCGATCCTTTGGTGGTTGAGGCGCCTTCGACCTCGATGTTGATGTTGTTGCCCGAAACGATAACCTTGCCGGTCATTGTCACGTATTTGGCCAGTTCGTTGTCGGTGCGTGCTCCGAGCTGGTCAAGCTTGGCGCCGTCGACAACCTCGGCCTGGGGATAAACGGGAGCCTGAGTGCCGACGACTTCGACGGTAGCGCCGGAGCCGTTGATCTGCAGGCCTTTGTTGTAGGCGCCTACAGTGCCTGTGATATTGAGCTGCTGGCCGATCTGCACGCTTGAGGCGTCGAACGATGATCCCATGTATACAAGGATTGAGCCTGACTGGTCGGTTACGATATAACCTTGCGCGCAGATGCCGGTTACGACGGCCTTGCAGTCGATGTCGGCGTTGAGGGCGGCCTCGCCGATGGTGTTGCCGGGAGTCCAGGGCGCGGGTTCGTCACCGCCTCCTACATTGCCGAACACCGGGTTCTGACTCGACTCATTATAGCTGACGATGCAGTATTTGGCTTCGTTCTCCAGGTTGTCGCGCAGAATTGCGGGCAGGTAGCGTGATGCGGGCTTCATGGGGGCGAAGCCGTTGATGTAGTCCTCGCCGCTCTCCCATACTACATCGGTATAGTTGTCTTCGGTGACGGTGTAGAGTTCGGCGGCGGCAGCCTCGGCCAGGTCGGCGGGGAGACCCGAAGACTTGCGGAAGGTGAGGTTTACGGCCGAGCCGTTGTCAAGGTAG
>CAZTMZ010000066.1:0-1934 GCA_964615315.1 uncultured Eubacteriales bacterium
ATAATTGGAGTGAAGCAGAGCTGAACTCCTTGAAAAATATTATGTGGAGATGATACATTATGAAATTGGGCAAAACGGGATAAAGATTCCCATATAATTCCCATATAGCTTGAGGAGGTTGAATAAAATGCCTGATAATTATATGAAAATAAAAGTAAGCGAAGAAGAAAAAGCTAATATTAAAGCTTGGTGCAAGGAGCAGGGAGTTAGTGTCTCAGCAATGTTAAGATTGCTAATTTTTCAAGCTATGAAGGAGGATAAGCTTAATGGGAAAGAAAATTGAATTAACTGGTTAGATTATAGGTAGACTAACGGTGATAGAAGAAGATTTTGAGCGAGAAGCGCAAGAGACGCTACAAGGAAAGAAGAAGCGAAGAAGATGGATGTGTAAATGCGAATGTGGACGTATGGTCTCCATTTCTTAGGACAATCTCACTGGAAAGCGGCCAACTCAATCTTGTGGATGCTTGTCAAGAGAAAAAGCATCATAGCGCTTTATTGATATGAATTAGAGCAATGCTTCAGACTTGACCGGTAAAGTGTTTAATCGGTTAACTGCTTAGTTTCCTATCCCAGAGAGGAAGCACGGAGCAGTGGTATGGCACTGCAAATGTGTTTGTGGTACCGAATGTGATATTCGAAGTGATTAGTTAGTATCAGGAGCTGTTCAATCTTGCGGTTGTTTGCAAAAAGAGCGAGTGGCAGAAATCGGAAAGTCTCATGCCAGAGACATATCTGGCATGATTTTTGGTTGTTTGCAAGCTGTATCTCCAACTTCTAAGCGAGACGGGAAAAGCGTAATTTGGATATGTCATTGTTTAAATTGCGGAAATAATGCGTATGAAGCCAGTGTGAGTGATTTAACATTTGGTAATACTAAATCTTGCGGATGTTTAAAATCAATAGGCGAATTTAATATTACGCAATTATTATAGAATAGTAATATTGAGTTCCAAAAAGAAAAAAGTTTTGATAATCTTATAAGTGACAGAGGACATAGGTATCGATATGATTTTTATTTACCTCAATATAATCGGTTGATTGAATTTGATGGAGAACAACATTATAAATATAAAGATAGCGGATGGAGTACTAAAGAATATTTTGAAAGAACACAAAAATCTGATAAGATAAAGAATGAATATGCGCTATCTAATAATATAGATTTAGTCCGTATACCTTATTGGGAACGAGATAATATTACTTTAGATATGTTATTAGGAGATAATTATTTAGTGAAGGACTGATAAATATGAAGCTACCTTTTTTATATGATATGTTCCAAGAGGAGTGGGAGCAGTATCAGTCAATATATTTCTACTCAGATCCTCATTTCTGTGAGAATGATATTGAGGCGGGTATCCCCGGTCGTCCGGACGCAGAAGCGCAGTTGGCCGCAATCAACAAAATAGTGGGACGTAAAGATCTTCTTATCTTATTGGGAGATGTAGGCAATCTTGATTATCTCTCACGGATTAGATGTGATATTGCGCTTGTGCTTGGGAACCATGATGCTGGAGCGAGTATTTATAAAAACAAATGTAAATGGGTGTTTGAAGGTCCGGTTATGATTGCGGAAAAGCTAATTTTGTCCCACGAGCCAGTGATTGTGCCTTGGGCATATAACATCCATGGTCACTGTCACTCGCAGGCGAACACAGCAGAGTCTATCAAGACTCATTATAATATGTGTGCTGATGTGATTGGCTATCAACCTGTTCATTTTAGTAAGTTTCTCAAAGAAGTTAGTATCAATCGCCATATTGAGTCACTTCATAGAACTACCATAGATTCTGCGACCGTAAGAGCGGCTCGCCGCAAGAAAAAGGAGAAGAAAGTTTGATTGTTCATGTCGGAACATTTATTGTTCTATTGATTATATTTAGTTTGATTTGTTGGGAGGATTGACAATGAGACGAGATTCTAATAAGCTG
>CAZTMZ010000067.1:0-1904 GCA_964615315.1 uncultured Eubacteriales bacterium
TATATCCTCCTGCAGGGACTTTAACTTCATAAATGCCGTCGCCGTCGGTATCGGTCATATCTACCCAAGTAGTACCGTCATTTCCGAAGAAATAAGCTGCAAAGCGAGCGTTCGCCTGAGTCCAGTTCGAATTGGGCTTGAGGTAAAGCTTCTGCTGCTCGTTGCAAACAGTGCACTCGCCGTTTGCGTAAACGTGCTTTGTGAGGTCTGCTTCGCCGCGAGTCTCAGGGCATCTCGAGCAGGTCTCGGGAGCTACGCATGTAGCGTCCTTCCAGTCGTGTCCGAGTGCCGAATCTGCAACCGTTCTGCCGCAGACGGAGCATGTGCCGTCAGCCGTGCATGTTGCGCCGGTTACATTGTCCTTGCATACGTGTTCCGGAACTTCGGCGTAGGTGTACTCTTCATGCTGGATGTAGATCAATACGGAAGCTTGAGTTGATTTGTAGCAAGAGAATATTTCATTACCTGCATTATATTGTAACACCTTAGGAGTATTGCTTCCTTGCGCCGTGATAGTTGCAGTGTCATCCTTCGAATTAATCACAATTGTCCAACTACTATTGTCTGAAAGGTTAGATTCAGTCTTTAAGTGGTTCTTAGTACTTGAGCTACTTGCAGGACCAGCCGCATAGAGATATCCATCACCGACATTGAATGCAAATGTGTTATCCTTATTTCCGTTTTCAACGGTAATAATCTGCACGCTATCGTTGATGGTTATAGTGCCATCGTCATTCTTTGCTATTTGGATTTGTCCTCTGTTGTTATCATTCTGAGTTGTACTGAGGGCGAAATAGGTATCAGGTTCACCGTTTTTCTGCTTAATACCAACAATGACGATCTTACTTCCTGCTGTGAGCTTAGAAACGTCGGTGAGGAGTTCCCAAGTTGTTTTGGTGGAGTCGATCTTGAAGTCCTTGCCGCAGCTGCAGTGGAAGAGTCCTGCTACGCCTTCAACGGCGGTGTAGGTGTGCACGTGGTTTTCACGTCCGCAGACGCACTTGCCGTTTTCGTCGTAGGTGTGAGTTCCCTCGTTGACATGAACATCGGGATGGCAATCGTAATATTGCCAGTGTCCGTTTGCATCACTCTGCCATCCGCTGAGTGTGCCGGTGTGGTTGTTAGCATCAAATTCGCCGTAAGACTGACCGCAGAGTGTGCAGATTGCCTTGCTTGTGCAAGTTGCCTCGCCGCCGATGTGGTTGCCCGTAGCGGGAACTACTGTGGGTTGAACAGTAACTGTTCCACAATCGGAGCACTTCTTTCCGGCTGTAGAGCCGTCCTTGCCGCAGGTAGCTGCAACGGCATCAATATCAACTATGTTGGTATGATTGTTACCATTCTTTTCGCCGTATGTCTGATGGCACACTTCGCATTCTGCCTGCTTCTGACAGGTTGCCGTGCCGCCGGTGTGAGCTGCTTCGCTATCTCTTACTTCGCAACGAGAGCAAGCGTGATAGTGAGTTCCCTTTGTTGTGTCAACGCTCCATGTTGTTGCCCATTCGTGTCCGAGTATCGTTCCGTATGTCTCACCGCAATCACTACATACTGCCGCACTCGTGCAAGTATCCTCGCCGCCACCGTGCTTAGCTTCGCTGCCTCTTACTTCGCAACGAGAGCAAGCGTGATAGTGAGTACCATTCGTTTTATCAACTGTCCAAGCCTCGCTAAAATCGTGTCCGAGTGCTGTGCCCTCGGTCTTGCCGCAGGTTGTGCAGGTCTTGGGTGCGGTGCAGGTTGCGTCAGCCCAAGTGTGTCCATTCGAGCAGAGGATGGAATATTCTATAGAAGATACCTTGCCGTTGCAATTATCAACTTTACCGCCGTCGTTTTCACCGACGATAACGCCTACGTCGTACTTATCTTTATCGGATCCATAATTTTTATAGTCATGCTCACCGTGA
>CAZTMZ010000068.1:0-1878 GCA_964615315.1 uncultured Eubacteriales bacterium
TCACGGTCGGCTTGATGTTTGCAGCGAAAGGACCGGTGGATTTTATGCCTGTCGACTCGCTGAAATCAATTACGGTAGGACGCGGCCCCCCTTTTGGCAGCTGCATGCCGTAATGGTGCCATCCCTTGTCGATAATGGCACGTACAACGATCTCGCCCTCGGTCTTGGACGTCATCGACGCGGTACAGCGCCAGCGTATCACATTCTGTGCCGAAGCCGGCATGACGCCTATGACTGCGATGATGACCAGCAGCGACAGGCAAAGTTTACGTATATTCATAAATATAATTACGGATAAGTTGCAGAAAGTATAAACGGCACATGACGGCCGATTATATTAATATGCAAAGTTATTACTTTTTTTTGAATTATCCCCCTCGCGGATATTAATGTATCCGAAACGTAACAATAACCTGAATTTCACCTGCACACGGGTATGTCAAAAAAATAAGTACGGTTTGTTGGCCGATATGCGGAATTTTGACAATTTTTGTCGTAAAATATCAAGCAGACCGATGCGTTGTGCATTATCATTATCGCGGCGCCAAAGATTTATCGGCATGCTGAGATTGTCGAAGGGCCACAAAGTGTACCCCCCTGTCTGGCCTGCGGCTGTAAAATGCGTGGCCGGCATATATGGGAACGCGAGATACGATATTGACCTTACGCCTAAAGTTTCAGATAGCCATTCATATCCTGTTTATCGTAACACTATACCGGATGAGTTCAGAAGTAAGCAATACAAAGATTATCAAAGCCATAGCATTGTTTGCCATACCGCTTATTGTTGTGTTGGCGATTTCGTTACCGTATACTGTAGCTGAGGTCAATATTATCGGGCAGTGGTTCGGAATAAAGAACGACATAAGGGTCTGGATTAACCCTGCGATTTACGGGTCACTGTTTTTTTTGATTGCGGGAGTGATAGTGACAATCATACGTTACAATGCATGGGAACAATTTTCGTTCACACACTTGAAGAAGTGGCGGCATGTAGTGTGGGCGATTGCAGTCCTTATGTATGTGATATGGCGTGTGATCGAGTCATTAAATTCACCGTATAAGTAATCGACGAAGTACAGAAATCAAGTGTATTCAACTTATTAACCGATACCCTGATATAAAGTAAATGTTTAACGATATATTGGAGCTAAGCAAGCACTCGCGTAATCTGGTATTGCTGCTTGCTGTTCCGTTTGTGCTGATTCTTTTGGCGAGCACGGTTTGTGCTTTCACGGACTATGATATCATGGACCGGTGGTTTGGCGTACGGCCGGGGGATTTTGACTGGACAGTGCTCTCGCTTCTGGTGGGCTGGATGATTTGGTATATACCGTTCGTTGTGCTTTCGATAAAAGAGCAGAGTTTCAACAAAGTATCTTTTATCATGATTATGCTGATGCTGACACTGATAGTATATTTTACATATTTCGCAATTTAAGCCGAGGAAATCAGTCGGAGCATACAGGCTGAAACTGATTTTTGAAACTTGTGCCTTCCCTCGTTGCGCCGCAACGGTCAAGTATTTCATCCGGGCATCCACGTCGTAATTGTCGCGCGAGCCCGGATTTATTTTTGGCGGAGCTCAACTGTTCCGGCACGGATATGCCCCGGAATTCTGCCACGTCAAACACGAGTGCTATAAGAGCCGTCTGACTGGCGCAGTGAGTTGTCAGAGTCGGAGCTGATGATTGCCATGTTCCATGGTAGGTATGTTATTTGTGACGGGAGATTGCGTCTCGGTTAGCGTCGACCGCGTCAGCCACGTGGCGGCCAGACAACGTGGGGCGGTGGCTGCGGAGCGACAATTTTGCGGGTGCCACACACGGCTCTTTCATTTAAGACAAAAATAGAGACATAGCACCCCTTACCCGGTTC
>CAZTMZ010000069.1:0-1860 GCA_964615315.1 uncultured Eubacteriales bacterium
TCTCCAAGCGTGTCTAACTTTCTTGTTGTCTTGAAAAACCACGTCAATAGAATTTGTGGCAGCATGAACTGCCGTTGTTTTGAGTATGGAAATAACAAAAGAAGAATTGCAGCAAATGATTACAGGAGCGGTAGAATCTGCCGTCCATAGCACAATCCAACGAATAATGCGAACCAAGCTGTCGACCCAAGAGAATAAATGGCTTTCGATAGACGACGCACTTGAATATCTCTCATCCGAGGGATGTATTATCACTAAAAGCACTCTCTACAAAAAACTTAGTGCTGGGGAAATTCCGTACAGAAAGCCAGGACGACGTGTAGCGCTCCGAATATCCGATCTCAATAAATTTGTCTCTGAATATCCTACACAGAAGTCGAATTTAGAAGCAGCAAAATTACTCGTCCGCAGTGCCCGTACTAAATTGAAAAGACAGGCTAAAAACGGGTGAGAAGTTCCGCATTTTTCGCCCGTTCCTCTCGTTCAAAACTTGCGAGGTAGTTTTCCGTCGTTTTGATGTTTTGGTGCCCTAAACTTTCAGATATGTATGCAATACTGCTGCCCGATCGTTTCAGTACAGTCGCAAAAGAATGACGAGCTGTATATGTGGAAATATGGCTAATACCCAATACTTTGCCTATGTTTTGCATTCGTTTATTTATCGAACGAGTAAAGTATTTGGTCTTATTGTTGCGTTCCACTTCGTTTTCATCTCCGCATAATATAGGGAATATGTAATTTCCTTTCTCGGGTGGATTTCCCCATCTGTTTATTATTTCCTGCATCGGGGAAGATATTGGGACACATATTTCTTTTCTTGTTCGTGTCCGGTGTTCCGTCTTCTGTCTTACGAAATAGATTTCCCCATTAATAATGTTATCATATTTCAGCTTCACGAAGTCAGCCACATTGATACCATTACAAAGGTATAAGAAAAGCCAGTAATCGCGGTATTTGGCTGTGGTGTCAGTCCCATCTTCATATCGGGCTATCTGACCTATTTGCTGCAAATTAAGCGCCAATTTGCGACCCTCTCCCTCCTGTATTTCATATTTCCCGCGTCCAAATGGATAATGGCTTTCTTTCACTATACTGGCTTTTCTCGCATCATTGAATATAGCTCTTATAGCTCGCAGGTATATTGCGATTGTTGTCTGGCTCTTATTATCAGCTCGTAGAAAATCCTCAAATCTTTTCAACCACATCGGCGTAACATCGTCATATCTAATCTCTTTTGTGGTTAATTTCCTTAAATTCTTTAGCACAGCCGTAAAAATATCTGCTGTACTTATTTTGGATTCTTCACGTAGAAACTCTATTTTAGAAACTATCGCAGCAGTCATTGTTGGTGATATGCCTCTGTTCATTCTGGCATTTAATAATCCTATCGTAAACTGCCCTACTTCGGCCAAATCTTGAACAGATGATTTGACTAACGAAAACGAATTTTCTATATCTTTGCGCATAGAAATTATATCTGCTTTCCTTGCGGTATTTAGATGTTGCCATGTTTCGGGATTCATTGATTTACCCGTGGGATAATAAGATCGTTCTCGTTTATGCGTTACACGGATTTTAACAGGATAATTTCCATTGGCGAGTATTCTGCGCGTATCCAATATAGCAGACACAGTAATACCGTCTTTACTGTAATAGTAGTTAGTCGTCATCATTATTTACGTTCACACAATTTGCACACAAGAGTTTCCAGTGACGGAAAACAACGGCAAATATACGAAAAAATAATTGACTGAAAATCTATGAGTAAGCTAATACTGGAAAACCGCGCAAAACGACGGAAAATGTAAAAGTTACGCATGGCATGCAAGAGGTCATCGGTTCGAGCCCGATATTCTCCAC
>CAZTMZ010000070.1:0-1769 GCA_964615315.1 uncultured Eubacteriales bacterium
GGCACCTCGCCGAATTGATTGGGTAAAATGGGATTAGTGAACCGACGGTAGCAAGAGGTTGGAAGCCTCAAGGTATATCATCGAGATGAAGTAATGGATGTTTCGAAATCCTTTTGCTCTTCGCTTGATCTCTTGAATGCGACTGTTGATACCCTCAGACAATCCGGCAGTGAGCCGCGATTTGAAAAACTGCAATATTCCACCATAATGTGATTTGAACATTTTGGCAAATCTTTTAATTGGGTCAAGTCTTGAACGAACAGCCCACGAGAGCCATTTGCGGAAGCCGATGTCCGCAACGCGGTAATCCCATACGGTACGATAAATGTCTTGCAAGGTCAGCTTCATTTGATATGCTTTCGCCAACTGCTTGTTATCTTTTGAAAGCGTTTTTAATGCGTTTCGTTGATGGACGGTGAGTTTTTCCGGGTTCTTGAGCCAAATATACCGTGATCCTCTTAAACAAGGATTTACGGCGGTTTCGGTTCGGCGTATTTCGTCTATTGCCTCATTCAACTGTTTTATGACATGAAATTTATCGAAAGTTATCTCAGCGTTTTTGAAATGTTCTGTTGCTCCTTTGATGTAAGCGGGAGACATATCTATAGAAACATTTGTGATCTGCTCACTGTTTGCGCCATGACTCTCAAGTTCATCGGAAAAACGTTCGACTGCGCTCTCGTCTTTTCCCGGTGTTGCATATACGACTTCACCTTTTTGCATATCGACAAATACACTGACGTATTTATGTCCTTTGCGCGACGAAGTTTCGTCTATGCCTACGTGTGTCAATTCCGAAAAATCTTTGGTTGAATATGCTTTTGAAATGTGAAAATGCAGTATTCTCCAAACCCGCGTATCATGTTCCCCGACCAATTCGGCAATTTGAGAAACGGGCATTTCTCTTGCCAAAGTCAGAACAAAAGCTTCAAACAGAGATGTAAATCCGCTTTGTGGCCGTGCCCAGTATGGTACAAACTGCCTCACACCGCATTCGTCACATTTGATTTTCGGATTTCGAAAATGAATGTAACATTTATACTGAAAGAAATTAAGGTGACGCCATACTTTCTCTGTGGTATCGTGTACGGCGCATTCTTCTCGACCGCAGACAGGGCAGGAAAATCTGCTGCCACGCCTAAAATCAACATAAATGTGGAGTTCGCCGATTTCTTCATCAAATGATATGTTCTTGATGTAAAGCGGCTCTTTGATTCCCAAAGCCAGTTCAAACAAGTTTGACTGAATATTCATTTCATCATCCCCTTTGAGTTTAATTATATCAAAAAAGAAAGGAAAATTCAATATGATACCCATTAACAAACGAAAAATCGGTGTTTGTATTCTGTTGTCGATCGTAACCCTTGGCATCTACTTGATTTATTGGGAATATTTGCTCGTCAAGAATATTCGCGCGATTCAAAAGGACGAATCAAGTTGTACGGGTGAAATGCTGTGTCTTGTATTCGTGCCATTTTACTCGCTCTATTGGTGGTTTACCAGAGGCAAGATCGTCAAAGATAAATTTGCCGAACATGGTTATTCTGCTATTGGAAATGAAATCGCTTATTTAGTTCTTGATATTTTCGGATTTTCTATCGTCTCTATGGCTATTATGCAGAACGATTTCAATTCTCTCAGATCCGATACTACCCAATCAATTCAGCGAAGGGCCGCAACTTTACAATGCGGCTCCCGATTACACAGTATGAAATTTGGTGCGAAAATGCAAAGACTGCCGGACTTTCCGTGTCCGATTATGTACGCAA
>CAZTMZ010000071.1:0-1701 GCA_964615315.1 uncultured Eubacteriales bacterium
AAGTCTAACATATCGTTTGCGATTAGTTCGTTGCGTGCTTTGTTTTGTGTTAAATCGTTGATTAAATCGCTATAAACGATTGTACCGTCGCTTGCTAACACAATATCAAGGTCGGGCATATAGTGTGTTTCTCGTTTTTCGACTTTCACAGGGCAAGTATATTGTTTTACTTCTTCTTTCGGTATTGTGTGAACGATATTGCCAAGCAATGCGAACATACATTTTTCTAAACCGTCCGCTCTTTTCGGAGTTGCGGTTACGCCGAATTTGTATCTTGCCGATAAATTGCTTAATACTTTGTAAAATTGCATAACCTTTGTTGGTGAGCCTACACAATGTGAACATTCGTCTACTACCACCACATCCCACGCCTTTGCATATTGTCGTAAATCAATTTCTCGCATTGTTTGTACCGTTGCAAAAGTAATGTGTGTGCCTATATTGATTTTTCCTGCGGTTATCGTTCCGTACGCTTCTTCCGGCAAATCAAAACAACTTTTAGCACGGTCTAAACTTTGGGTAACAAGGTCGGAAGTGTGTGCAATCCACAATGCCCGACCGCCGACCCTTGCAATCGCTTCAAGTGCCATTTGAGTATTGTGTGTAACAACGAAGTTATCCGTTACATACAATTCGTCTTTTGCCGATACTGTTATGCACCTACTCGTTATAGGTTTACACGGCTCTATTTCTTTAATAATTCTATACGCTTTTGTGTATAAAACTCTTTCTTGATATTTAGAAGCGTGTTTAAGGCTCGTAAACGGCTTAAATTCGTAAAGTTTGAAGTGTATCCGATAACTTGTTCTACCTTGCTTGTATTCGCCGTTATAGGTGTAATGTGGCGTTCTTTTAACTATCTTTGCCGTTCCGCCTAACGATTGCACAATTTCAACAAAATCATAAGCCAATCGTTTTGACGAAGTGGAATATTCGTATTTACCTTTGCTTATACTTCCGTCGCTATCAAATAAGCCTTGCAATATTGCTAATCGTGTGTTTATATCGTTATATTTATACAAGTCGGGGATAAATTTCTCATACGACCTATGACCGCTTAAACCTAAATTTCGCAATTCTGCATTAAGACTTGTTTTAGGTATATGATAATTATAGGTAGATATTTTGCTTAACGATTTTCCGATTTTTTCTTGTGCTTTGTCGATTAAATCTTTCTCACTATTTGATAGTCTAAGACTTGTATTTCTAAAACAGCCGTCTCCGATTAAAAAACCTAAAAGCCAAGCGTCAATGGGTGTTGCTTTATGCTCAAACTCAACGGGTTTTACAACAGGGATATAATACTCAAAATTTCTACGCCCTTGCAATTTGGCTCTCACATAGTAATTGAAAATACTTTGCGTGTTTACGGTATAGAAACCTTTTCCGTCGCTTCTTTGCCCCTGTGTTTGTACCGACCATAAATGGTCTTTATCACATACGCATTTTACACCGTCGCTAAAAGTTATCTTATATGCAGGCACTTCGCCTTTATCAAAAATTCCCGTTACGGTCGTTACTTTTCCGTTCGCTCCGATTATCTCGTCCCCTATTTCAAGGTCGCCGTTATACTTCCAACCGTGCGGAGTATATATCTTTGCGTTTAATGGCAATCCTTTACCACTTCCGCAACAAGAAACAAGTACTCCGTTCTTAGCCGATAATAGCCGTTCTACGGCGGTTTGTTGGTAAGGGTATAAA
>CAZTMZ010000072.1:0-1698 GCA_964615315.1 uncultured Eubacteriales bacterium
TCATTTATATCTAAGTCTCTATTTTCAATTAAATCTTTTAAAGTATCCATTTTATCTTCATAATATAATTGGTAAGGAAAAGAATTAGAAATTCTGTTACCAATATATGCAAGATTTTGTCCATCTAATATCATATTTAATTCAGAAATATTTAACAATTTTTGGGTATTTGCTCCTTTTACATTTTTAGCAAACCAACATATATAGTCAACATCTTTTGTACTTATGATGGCGTCTTCTAATTTTGGGATATTTGCTCCTTTTACATATATAGCAAATTCATATATATATTGAGCATCTTGTGTATTTATGATTCCATCTTCTAACTTTGGGATATTTGCTCCTTTTACATTTCTAGCAAATTCGTAAATATAGTAAACATCTTTGGTACTTATGATGACTTCTTCTAATTTTGGGATATTTGCTCCTTTTACATATATAGCAAAATCATAAATATATCCATCATCTTTTGTACTTATAATTTCTTCTTCTAATTTTTGGATATTTGCTCCTTTTACATCTCTAGCAAACCACAACATATAGTTAGCATTTTTAATACTTATAATTGAGTCTTCTAATCTTTCTATATTTGCTCCGTTTACATATCTAGCAAATTCATATATATATTGAGCAAATTCACAAATATAGTAGGCATCCTTGGTACTTATGATGGCGTCTTCTAATTTTTGGATATTTGCTCCTTTTACATCTCTAGCAAACATACATATATATTCAGCATCTTTGGTATTTATAATAGCATCTTCTAACTTAGGGATATTTGCTCCTTTTACATCTCTAGCAAATTCATATATATATTTAGCATCTTGTGTATTTATGATTCCATCTTCTAACTTAGTTATATTCGCTCCTTTTACATTTCTAGCAAACCAATATATATATTTAGCATTTTTTGTACTTATTATGGTGTCTTCTAATTTTGGGATATTTGCTCCTCTTACATCTCTAGTAAATATACATATATATTCAGCATCCTTGGTACTTATGATGGCGTCTTCTAATTTTGGGATATTTGCTTCTTTTACATTTCTAGCAAATTCACAAATATAGCAAGCATTTTTTGTACTTATGATGGCGTCTTCTAATTTTTGGATATTTGCTCCTTTTACATCTCTAGCAATTGTATAAATATATTCAGCATTTTTTGTACTTATGATTTCATCTTCTAGTTTTTGAATATTCGCTCCTTTTACATATATAGCAAATTTACAAATATAGTAAGCATTTTTTGTACTTATGATTCCATCTTCTAACTTAGTTATATTCGCTCCTTTTACACAATAAGCAAACATAAATATATATTTAGCATCTTTAGTATTTATAATAGCATCTTCTAACTTAGGAATATTTGCTCCTTTTACATCTCTAGCAAATTCATATATACTTTCTGCATTACCTGATTTTAATACCTTATTTTGTTGTTTCTCCAATTTCGATTCATTCAATCCATTATAATCTAATATTTTTTTATTTAACTCATCATTAGTTAACATATAACCATTCCCTTCATTTCCATATATAATAGCAAACATTCCATATCTTG
The DNA here is from genome assembly GCA_964615315.1 of uncultured Eubacteriales bacterium. Lineage (GTDB taxonomy): Bacteria > Bacillota > Clostridia > Oscillospirales > Acutalibacteraceae > Fimenecus. The sequence continues at coordinate 1,562 of CAZTMZ010000072.1, forward strand.
TCAATCTAAAAAAATATGGTTGTTAATCCTTTTTTAAAATGTCACCATATCATTATTAGAAATGTCACCATTAAATTCAATGATTTCTTTATAAGCAAATCATTGATAATAGGCAGTAATAATTCGCCATACTTGTT
>CAZTMZ010000073.1:0-1691 GCA_964615315.1 uncultured Eubacteriales bacterium
ACAAATTTGTTATCATAATGCTGACGTGTATGATAGCATTGTCAAGCATTTGGGCTGGCAGGACATTTGCATATTTCAATGCAAGCAACAATGCGACAGGCACAATCACAATGGGCACATTGCAGTTGACTGATGCTACGGATAGCACAGATGCAAGTGTATCAGTCAGCAACATTGTTCCAAATCAGACAATAAATAAGTCATTTAAGGCAACTGTCAAGAGCGATATAAAATATTACAAAAGAGTGTCTTTGACCGCAAGCGTAACACCGCTGACTGGCAAAAGTCACGATATCACTTGCGGTGACTATGTTGACGATGACACAAAGATTTTAAATGCAACCGTAGCCAACTTTGAAAAATACACAGCAGATGACGGCTCTATTTATTATTACGACCTAACACCAGTTACTCCAACAAGCAGCACAACCGAAGAAGAATTTACGATCAATATTGCTGTTCACGATTGGGTGGGTGACGGCGGTTGTGATTATTATATGGGTGCTACAATCAACATTGGCGTCAAAGTCGAAGTCATCCAAGCGGATTATCTTGAAGACAATGGACTTGCAAATGCAAGCACATTCACAGCAGCAGCACTACACGCAATATGGGGCAGTGTTGTGGGGTCTAGTGGCGGAGCCACTCCAACCCCAACACCTAGCACAGGCACATACACTCGTGTCAATGCCAATGGTGACGTTGACAGCGACGGCGACTACATCCTATTTGGATATTATCCAAAGACAATCAAGGCCGACAATGTCACGGTCAGCACAACCGCAGACTCTGACGGATATTATCTCGGCAGTGACGGCGAAAGATATGCAAAATTAACTGCAAATCCATATGGCTCATACACATTCAGTGACGGCACATCAATCACCAAAGGCACAGAATATTATTTTAAGTTAGAACAAATAAAGTGGAGAATATTGTCTATAACAAACGGCCAAGCAATGATACTTGCAGAAGATATAATTGATGCACATAGATATTATGAAACTTCAAGTGGAAGCACACGAACGATCAATGGCGCAACAGTGTATGAAAACAACTACAAAGAGAGTGAAATTCGTGCTTGGTTGAATGGTTACTCATACACAGGTACATCCGGAACAGTATCTACTTACTCAAATGCAGGTTTCCTACAAACCGCCTTTACAACAGCACAACAAAACATAATCCAAACCACAAAAGTAGACAACAGCCTAGCATCAACCCTTTACAGCCGCAATTCCTACATCTGTGAAGACACCAATGACAAGATATTCCTACTCAGCCGAAAAGAACTAACAACCGAAGCCTATGGGTTCTCAACAAGCATAAGCAGTGATGATTCGCGAATCCGCAAACCAACCGACTACGCAAAGGCTAATTATGCAATGGTGTATTCAGCGTCAACAGGCAATGGCTGGTGGTGGTCGCGTTCCCCTTATTATGACAACAGCAATCGCGCGTGGGGTGTCAACTACTATGGCGATGCTGATAGCATCGGCTATGTTAATGGCACGAACGGGGGCGTTGTTCCTGCAATGTGGATTGAGTTGTAATAGGAAATCCAACCATACAAAAATTGAAGTAGAGCAATCTACTTCTTTTTTTCACACAAACCCACATTCAGCATATACAATATTATGTCAAGATTAATAGAAGAAATGATAAAACAACATTCAAATGGACAATACGAA
>CAZTMZ010000074.1:0-1671 GCA_964615315.1 uncultured Eubacteriales bacterium
CACCGCTGCGCGGTCCCCCTTCCCCCACTGGGGAAGGCTTGGCAAACGTCGGAACATCACCTACAGACATGGAGAATGCAAGATTTTTATCTTTAGGGGATTTAAGGAAGCTTTCCGCACGGCGGAAAGCCTTATACCTCCTCATCCGCCTCGCATTCGCTCGGTTCTCGCTGCGGCTCGGTCACGCATGGGCTCTGACAGCCCACCGGGCTGTCATTCACTACCCTCGCGCCGCTTCGCTACCTTCTCAGACATGAGAAGGCTTGGCAAGAGTCGGAATGTTACCTACAGACGTGGAGATTGCAAGATTTTTATCTTTCGGCGGGAGCAACGGCTCGGAATTTAGATAGATAAGATTTTTTTCATCGGTTACCGAGCCGCGAGTTCAAATGCTTTCGCATTTGAACTCCAAAGATTCCCCGCCCTACAGGGTTAAAATACAGAACGCAAGATTTCTATCTTCGGCTACGCTTCATGTTCGCACAAACTTAAAGCCTCCCTTGTGCAAAGGGAGGTGCCCGAGCTAATGCGAGGGCGGAGGGATTGTTTGAAAACGCAAAATGGCGGGAGAAATTCGAGGACGATCTCGGGGGCTTGTCTCACTAACGTGAGACAAGCCCCCGAACATTTATATTTTGTCGGTCCTTCAATGCAGCTCCGACACCGACCGCAAACGCGGTCGGGCTCATTCTTTATCGGAATTATAGGTCTTGTTATATCCGCACGGATAAAATTCGGTGCATATTCCGCCGCGGTAATAGCACATGGGCACCAAAAATTCCGCAAATTCGGGATTTACGGCAGTCACCCCGCGCACTATCTCCTCCATAACGGCACGCGTCTCGGGAGCCGCCTGGCGGCAGAGGCGACGATGCGCCATAAATACCAGCTCCTGCGCGTTTATCGACATGATGTGCGACACGGGGGCGTTTTGCGGCGCGGTGTCGCGGTCGTAATTCTGCTGTCTGTCGTTGCGCTGCGACTGCACATAGTGATTCACCCCGATATGATGGCGCACGAAATGCACCGATATCCAATAGGGGATCTCCATTTTTATGCCGAACCAAAGCTCGCGCAGCGGGCTGTGCTCGGCGGCGATAAGCTTGCGCTTCCATTCGTCGGTGGGAAGCTTGGTGCTTGATTTGCCGACGGTGTTCAGCGTGCAGGTCTTGCACCACATCCAATCGGCGTCGGTGGGATGACGCAATATTTCAACCTTGAATTCCATGGTTTATTTCCCTTTCGCGGCGATGCTCTTATATTTCGCAGTCGATGACGACTCTGGCGGTGCGCACCTGCTTCACGTACGCCTGCACCTCGCGGTGCGCGGGAAATACGCGATAGCCCTCAAGCGCCTCGGCACTTTCGAATTCGGTGAGCAGGACCATGTCATATGACATATCGGTGTGCGAGATATCACAGCCAAGCTCCATGCGTGTAAGCCCCGGAACGACACCGTACAGCTTCATCAGCGCCTCGCGCACGTAAGCCATGTTCTCCTCTTTTGTCTTGCCCAGCGCCTCGTCGGCAAATTTCCACATAACGATATGACGTATCATTTATAATAATTCCTTTCAGACATTATACTTTAGGCAACACCGCACAATTCGCGGCTCCCGCCTTTTTTACTCACTTGCTTGCATAAAATCCGTCATATTTCACAAATTCCCT
>CAZTMZ010000075.1:0-1653 GCA_964615315.1 uncultured Eubacteriales bacterium
CAGTAAAAAACGAAATAAATTTTAAAGGAGGAAATGTATATGGTAGTAGAAAAAAACAATGGTATATCGCTGATAAGTTTGATTATCACAATTATAGTTATAATTATTTTAGCAGCGATAGTTATTTTTAGTGGTATGGACACACCGGAAAAAGCACAGCTTTCTAAGGTTATAAGTGACATTGATAACGTTCAAACAGCAGTTGACCAAGCTTATTATGGTTTGTACACTGAAAAGGCAGTTGCTGGTGAAGTTTGGACACCAAGTCAATTTTATGAGGCAGTTGCAACTGGAGAAAAGAACAGAGATAACTTAACTGGAACTGGCTTAATTGAAATTTCTGAAAACAGTTTAGTAGATATCAACTTGCCAAAATATGAGGGTAGAAAGTGGTACATAGCAGTAAGTGATGTAAGCGACACGGTAAAAACAGGCAGTGCAGTTTTATCGCCAGGTTTTGAGTCACAAGGCAAAACTTACGCCACACTTTTAGACATACAAACAGGTGGAAGTGATGGAAACGGAGCAAATGGTGGTAATCAAAGTGGTTTAACACCGGAAGAAAGTGCCAAACTTGCTAGCATAGAGATAGGAGATTTTGTGGATGGTTATATGGATATTGATGGAGTAAGTTGGAGAGTAATAGACAAAGACGAAGCAACAGGAGAAGTACTAATAACAACAAGCGATGCAGTGGGCAACATAACTCTTTCAGGAGCAAAAGATTATATAGATATAGCAACCAAAGGAGAAAATTCAAAATTAAATACATATTGCAGAGAAAATTATTCAGCCAATAAAGGAGAAACAAGTGTAAGAAGTATGACAGTAGAGGATCTGAACAAATTATGTAGAAGATATCCAATAACAGGAGAAAATGCAGCAATGTCAATAGAAAACTTGCCATTAGATGATTTAGATGCACTTGCTCAGTTATATGGAGGTGAATATGGAAGATATGCATATTACGCATCAAACACACCGTATGAACTAGTAGTAGATGTAACAGTAAATGGAAAGATATACCATGGAAGAAAATTGAGTTATGAGGGATGTTTTTTCACATATGATGATGAAAATGGAAATACATATACAGTAACAGATGTAGATGAATATAAAACACCAATATATCAAGCTGGAACAGGAGGAAGCGAAGCGCCAGAAGAAGAAAAATGCGAGCCAGTGCTAGTATCGTGGGACTTTTACGGATATAAGATGCCAGATGAAGTGAAAGAGATAATAGGCGCGAGCAATAGTTGGCTGGCTTCGGCGTGTGTTGGTGCTTTCTCGGGCGGGGTACTATTCGATGTGCGCTATGTGTATGGCGAACGTGAAGGCGCCTTGTGCTATTCGTACAATCGCGAGGACGGCGATTCGCGTGGTGTCAATCCCGTAGTTTCTCTAAGCTCAAAGCTCCTAGAAGAAGGCAGTGCAGATAATACTTGGCAACTAAAATAATACACTACTCACTAAAAGAAAACCCTCTCAGGATTTAAGCTGAGAGGGGATTTTTGTATAAAATGATATATATTGTATTTAAAACAAGTAATAATACCACTTCAAAAAGATGTAGAAAAATAGATTTTTTTGCAATATGTTTGCAAAAACTTGACAAAATGTTAATCTGGTTTTATAATTAACTTAGGTGATAGT
>CAZTMZ010000076.1:0-1633 GCA_964615315.1 uncultured Eubacteriales bacterium
GTTGCTATTTCATTTTATGGGCACTCTTTAATTGAGATAATAATCCTCCGAATATATCGCCTTTTCGGCAGTAGTGGGTGGCACAAAGAAAATCGGAAGTAAACGGGAAAAATTGTTACTGAAAATTTGGATATATGAGTAAAGCCAAAGTTGAGTTATTTCAACCTTGGCTTAATTTTTTTGTTGTGTGTTGTATTTTTGCACCAACTTCAATGCAACAATTTGTTCCGTGTTCGTTGACTTCCGATTGTACCGACTGCAAATAAACTGAATATTCATTTTCCTTTGTGCTTTGGTTGGGTTTGCCGAAAAGGCGAATTCATTCGGAGGTGAAGAAAAAATGAAAGAATTTCAAAAAGGTATTTTAGATAACGACAGAGTTATCACAGAGAACAATGTGCAAAAAATGGGCGAAGTGATTGCTTTATGTGCCATTAAAACGGTAATAGTCCGCGGCGGTAAAGATTTGCATAATCTCTACAAAGGACTGTTAAGAGATATAAACCGTGCCGGCGACGATATGAGTCGTTATTCCGACGGATACGAAATAGCACAAGAGGCAATGCTGTTCCTCTGCCAACATATGGGCAAAAGACTTGATGACGTTTACTACACCAAAACGGGCAGAAAGATTACCATAAAGCAAGCGTGTTTCAGTGTTGCCGACAGATACATGGCTAAAAACTTTGTAAGCCCTATGCTCAACACAATCAGTCTTGACGAGCAGATTATGACCGAACCCGAAATAATACTCGATGACGAACAAAAAAACGATTATACCGCCTTTGACGGGCTTATATCCAAAATGCACTTGACCGCCGTCGAACACGAAACGCTTTCCATTCTTATGGCAGGATTTACGATGCTTCAAATAGGCAAAATACTCAACGTCAACCGCACGACAATCTGGCGCAGGCAAAACAGCATTCGGAAAAAATATATGGCTGCCTTGCAATAATAGGTAGCCAAAATAATTTATGTAACGAAAAAACCTAAAACTTACTCCTAATCAGAAGTTTGTTTTAGGTTTGATGTAGTTGTTTAACTCATTTACAACAAGTTAAACTTGTATATATATTTGCTTTAATCAACTGTAAGCCGGTTTAGATATGTGTATTATCAAATTTCTAATTGTTTTTTTAACAGTTCGTATGCTTCTTCCGCATTTTCTGTATTTGAAACAGCTTTTTCCATAGGGCAAGTATCCGTTCCGGCGCGATTGATAATTTTTTCGGTAAGCGTTTCGTATTCGCAGAGTATGCCGTATGTTTCAAGCACGTTTTTGCCGCTTTCCGAAATGGTTTTTGCAAACACGTTTTTGATTCCGCATTTCACAAAGAGCAATGCTGCCGCTTTGCCGACGACGAGATCCGCGACGGAATATCCGTTGAGGTCGGTGCCTTCTTTTATAAACTCCATCATGGGCGAAATCCCGCGCTTGTCGCTGAAAATACGCTTTCCGTCTTTACAAAGGCAAATCGTATGCCCGGCAAGTCCTTCTTTCGCAATCTGTAAATCAGTCATTTTGATCATCCTTATTCAAAAGTTGCCTTAATCCCATTACGATAAACGGAACGATAACCGCCTGCAAAACCATTCCTAAAAGTCCCGTTTGAATTTGTGACCAGATAAC
>CAZTMZ010000077.1:0-1604 GCA_964615315.1 uncultured Eubacteriales bacterium
GCCTTGCATCCACAGGCCTGCACCAGATGTTCACCAAGTGGATTGAGAACGGCGGTAAGGCAGAATAATTAGTGATCCCCCAACTGTCACTTCAACTCAGACGGTTGGGGGACTTTTTGCTTTCCTTTTTTAACTTCACCCGAATTACCTGACAACAATCCCGACAACATTTAATTGATTATGTTTAACGATTTTTAACTATTTTTTGCATTTGCGAAGTTATACTTCACTATTTAAGATTCACACAAATTTCTATTGAAAACAAAGAAAAACCCAAAAAGTCCTGAGAATCAAAACTTTTTGGGTTTGGTGGGGGAGGACGGATTCGAACCATCGAAGCGAAACGCAGCAGATTTACAGTCTGTATAAAAGTGGCTATTATCAACCACTATTTGATTTTTGACAACACTTTTGACAACTAATCCATATACTTCTGCATTCCGTCGTTGAATTTATCCACCGACTTCTGTGCTTGCTTTGCTCTTAACTCTGTGTATATTTCTCGTGTGATTTCAACCCGGGAGTGGCCTAATATGTGCTGAGCTGTCAGCTCATCCACACCTAGCTCAAACATGAGGGTCGCTGTACCGTGCCGGAGATTGTGGGCAGTGATTGCAGGCTTGCCACCTTCCCAAAGTCCAACTGCCTGGCAATATCTGTTCCACGCTCCCTCGTAGCCCCGGAGGGTCATCATACCGATGCCTTTGCCACCCCGGGTGCTTGGCTCTGCCGGGAATATGTATTCGCTTGTGCGTTTTCTGTACGCTTCCTGCAAGTGTGGCAGTAGCAAGTCGATAATTGGCACGGTTCTGACTCCGGCTTCTGTTTTTGGGGATTTTGTTTTCGGGTGTGCGCCGCTGGAGTAGTCTATGGATTTTGTTACGCTGATCTCTTTTTTTTCAAAATCAACATCGTCCCAAGTAAGTGCCAGCGCTTCTGATTTTCTCATGCCCGTGCAAAGCAGGAACGCCGGGAAAAGGCCGAAGTCTGCGCCGATGTTAGTCAAAATTGTTTTAATCTGATTGTCCGTAGGGGCCACCCTCTTTCTTGTTTTTAAGCCTTTCGGCAATTTGATTGACACTGCGGGGTTATATTGTATCTGATTTTGCAAAATGGCGTAATCAAAAATCATGCGGTACAAAGATCGTATAGAAACTACAATTGTCCTGCTATAACCTTTCACTTTAGCCCTCTGCAAATGGCTATTAACATCCTGCGCCGTCACTTCCGGGACTGTTTTCTTTCCGTGCATGGCAATAATCTCATCATAATGTGGTTTGTAATTCACCCATGTTCGATCTGTGATTTCCTCACGGTGCATCCGTTCCCACTCAGCGGCGATTTCCCCGAATGTCGGTATCTTTTCTTCCTGCGGTGCTTGCGCCGTCTGTAGCTTGCTGTACAGCCTTTCAGGGTCACGGTCATATATAAAATGCCGTCCGGCATTATCGGTATATGACGCCATGTACCGCCCATCCTTGCGGAGCGTGAACATATCCGCATAATTTATTTTTTTCGCCATTTTTGAACCTCCCGTTGAAATTTATCCGGAGGTGTGATAGTATGTGTAGGCAGACTAATCACACCGTGGCCAACGATTGAAT
>CAZTMZ010000078.1:0-1584 GCA_964615315.1 uncultured Eubacteriales bacterium
AAAAGGAATAGATATTGCAATTCACCTTCAGGTCTATCAGTATCTATTACAAGATCCTTCTTACCGATTTTAATTGCAAATGTATCCCAAAATGTACTATCAGGATCTAATTCTCCTTCAGCTTTACCAAGTTTCTATTCTAGTTCTCTAGCTTTATCTGCTTTAAGTCCTGTATATCTACTACCTGATCTGGTCCAGTATGAACCTAGATAATCAAAGCAGTTAGACCATTTTATTAATCCTGTCCAAGGATTTACTTTTGTCATTCTAACGATTACTTCCATAATTATATAATTAGAGTATTCAAGTCATTCTTTGTATTTCCAGATAAATTTGGTAGATTTAGTTACTTTTGTTTTTCCATTAGCGCTATTGGCTATAGTTTTTCTATCTTGACCTGTGTTTTTACTGGCTTCAGATATACTATCAAACTCTGCTAACAATTTTCCATCTAATGAATATTGTAGTACTTTCTTTCCGCATGCTTCTGTAGCTCTTTGTTTTATTAAAGCTAATTCTTCAGCAGTTCTTACTTTATTTTTTCTAGACTCTATGTTAGCCTGTCTGCATTTATCAGAAATTTGCGGTTTCCAATCTGGTAGTATAGCTGCTAAAGACGAGTCTACTTTACTTGGAATTTCTTTATAATCTTCTTTATATAACCATATATATGGATTTCTTTCAGATATTAATACTCTTTTCCTTTTTAAGGATGATATTATTAATGAGGTATTTATTCCAGTTTTTCTACTAGCTTCGTTTACACCACTATATTCCGTTATATAATCTCCATCTAAAGTGTATTGTAATACTGGTTTTTTTCTAGTTTCACCGATTTTACCAGATTTCCAATACTTATCTCTACTTTCTGTTCTTACTTTACCAGCTTCAGATAATAACTTTTTAGTATACTCACTAGCTGTTTTGCCAGAGTTAGCTATACTTATTTTTTGTTTAGTTTCTTCAGAGCAAGGTCTACCAAAAGTACCGTCTCCACCTTCTGTCATATTGTATCCCTTTTCGGGATTTGTAGAATCATATTCTTTTATAAAGAACTTTTCTCTTTCTTTAAGTTCTTCTGCATTTTTACAGAACGCTATGATATTAATATCAAATCCGTCTGCTCCATACTTTCTAAGAGCGTTATGAAATCTAAAAGAGGAGCCGTGTTCAGCTTCAAATAGATGCTGTTTAAATCTAGCACCAGCTCCTCTATTGGTTATACCTATATAAATTTTTCCGTTTACTTTATTTGTAATCTTATATACTTCGTAACTTAACATAATTATCTATTTAAAATTGTTTATATTAAAAACGTAGATAACTTAATTAAGTTACTCAAGCTGTCAGGTAATTACACGTTAAAGTTAGTTAATTATTATTCTGCCATCATGATTAGCTCCCCACACGCCCGAGGATCTTTCAACATAATACCGCATTCACCCAAGAAATGTACTGAATAACCGTCCTTAGCATTAGAACGAACTTCAGTATTACTATGAGCATAACCAGCAGGAGTTACAGAACCAGCTGTACACCAGTTAACAAACTCACGGTCTTTACGTACTACTTTAACGATGTTAG
>CAZTMZ010000079.1:0-1542 GCA_964615315.1 uncultured Eubacteriales bacterium
GCATCAGGCCGACGGCTCGTCGGGGACGTAGTGCGCGATGTCCCCGATGTCGCAGTCCAAAATGCGACAAAACAGCTCAAGCGTATGCGTGCTGACGCTTTCGTTGCGCTTTAGCCGCGTGATCTGTCCGGGGCTAATGCTATACTTTTTGATGAGGGCGTACTGCGTGACGCCCTTTTCCCGCATCACGCGCCAAAGCTTGTCGTAAGATATCATGTCAAAGTAACCTCCGCATATTTTCATTTTTCACTTGACATGATAACCGAATTCAGTATATAATCATATTGACCGAAATCGGTTAATATGTTGTAAGAAAGAGGGAAATTTCAATGAAAGACAAGACAACGGCGATCATTCTGTCCGCGCTGCTGGGCGGACTGGGCGTAGACCGGTTTTATCTGGGCTACACAGGCATGGGCGTTTTGAAGCTGCTGACGGGCGGCTGCTTCGGCATTTTGTGGATACTGGACATCATCAACATTGCAAGCGGCAAATTGCAGCCCGCCAACGGCCTTGGTTACGCCGTCGAAGGCTCCACGCCGCCGCAGCAGGATGTGTACGCCGAGCTGGAAAAGGCCGCATGGCTCCGCGATCAGGGCGCGCTGACCGATGAGGAGTACGCCAAAATCAAGGCCGATCTGATGGAGAAAATGTGAGTGTGATGAGCAACGAGATGAATAAGAAGCGCGCCTTTCGCTACGCCACAGGCGCTTGCTTTGTACTGCTGGCGGTAGTGTATCTCAAAAGTGCATACAAGTGGATAACCTACTACATAGCCGACGGAAATAAAATGTTTACTATCCCCACAATCCTTTTCGTGCTGCTTGCCGTTTCGTGCGGATTGCTCGCCGCTTCGCTTTTTGCGGCTAAGCCGCTGCTCGGCGCGGTCGGCGCAGCCTTGGGACTGCTTGTAAACATAGCGTACCTTGTGGGCAGCTGCCTCCACTACCTTCATTCCGCCGGTTTCTACGCGCATCCGGTTCTGTCGCTCATAGTCCCTTGCTTGCTCTCGTGCATCTATTGCATGCTGCTGATGGCGGCAGCGCTGTCCAAACGAAGGAAAGTGTTGTTCGGCATTCTTGCGGCATTCTGCGCACTTGGATATCTCACTACGTTTTTTCTCCCCGGCGTTTTTCTTCCGATTTTCGCTTGGACAAGCTTCGCTTTTCGCTCCGTCGATTCGCCTTCAGCTTTCACTTGGGCAAGATCCCTTTTTCGTTCCGCCGGAGCGATTTTGTGCGGCTTTGCCTACAGCAATATGCCAAAGCGCGGACGGATGAGCGTGCCCGCCGTAAAGCCCGCGTCCCCCGTGGGAGATCGTGTCGCGCAGTTGGAAAAGCTCCAAATTCTGCTTCAGCAAGGCATCATCACGCAAGAAGAATTCAACGCGAAAAAACAGCACTTGCTTGACTCCTGATACACGATACCGGGCGGCGCGCCGCAGGTACAGGCGGTCGCGTCGAAAAAAGGAAGCCCTCAAATCGAGGGCTTCCCTATTTTTATCGATTTTTCGCAACGCGTATACTTTCCGCTGGGGCGGGG
>CAZTMZ010000080.1:0-1525 GCA_964615315.1 uncultured Eubacteriales bacterium
ATAGCTTCGATGGAGCTGTTGACAATACCGCTAACATCGTCGATACGTGCGTTGAGTAGTTCCGAATATTCACTATAGAGCTGGTCAAGCATGGCTTTTGTTTCGCCAATCATTCTATCGTTTTCGGTTTCTTGAAGTTCCTCTCGTGCATCGGCAAGTTCTACGGTAAGTTTTTGCAGTTTAGCTCTTGTTTCTTCCGAAACATCATTTTCATAAGCTTTTAATTGCTTTTCAAGAGAGCTAATGTTTTTTGTTTGGTCTTTTACTTTCTTTTGATAATCATATAACCATAATTGTTGCTATGTTAAGCAAATAAGAAATTGTTCAATTCATTTTCTATATTTTTATTGTAGGGAATCCTTAATAGTTTGATGTTATTCTTCATACAATACACATCTTTGATTCTATCGTGCTTTAGACGTGTTTGAAAAGATTCTTCGCCGCCAAAAAATGGAATAGGTCTATAATGTTGTTCACCATCATATTCTATTGCCACATTGTATGTAGGTAAATAAAAGTCAAATGGTAGAGGCTTTTTATCACAACACTGAGGGAATTTTTTCTGTTGTTCAAAAATAATATTTTTATCTTCTAATAACATACGAATAGTTCTTTCACCCCTACTTTCATTACACTGCGGGCAACCACAACCATTTAATATGTTTGTTGGTGTTGCAAACCACTCATTCCCGTCTACTAAGCATTTGTGTAAAATTGGAGTGTTGGCGTTTACATACATACCGAGGACTAAAACATTGCCGTTTAATTCTTTTAGTTCATCCACATATTGCTCGTGACTTTTTCTTAGTTTGTCGCCGATTTTTTCAACTCCACACATAGGGCAACCACGTCCCTGTAAGATGTTGGTTGGTGACACTTCCCATGTAACATTATGCTTTTTACATTTGTGCATAATCGGGGTTTTAGAATTAATATATTGACCAACCACTTCGATATATGGATTAATAGTTGCTACATACTTAGTATAGTCACTGTGCGGCTTTTTCATTGTACCGGAACATTTTGGGCAACCTTTTCCATTTAGAATATTGTTTGGCTTCGCCATCCATTCGTTTCCATCTAATTTGCATCTATGTAATATTGCTATATGTGCATTCTTATATGTTCCTATAACCTCAATATTTGGGTTAATACGCTGAATATCATTGACGTAATTGATATGTGTTTTCTTTATATTGCCACCACACAGTGGACAGCCATATCCATTAAGGATGTTATTTGGTTTGGCAAACCATTCATAACCATCTATGCGGCATTTATGCAAAATAGGAGTTGCAACATTTACATAGTATCCAATTATTTCAATATTTGGATTTTTAGTAGCCAATTCGGCAACATATTCTTCATGTGTTTTCTTCTTCATTTTTTCACCACCTTCCTGTACTTTTTATTAAACAATTCTTATTTTCAAAGGTTCGTTAAACCCCATAGATTTACTTGTAAAGTAAATTTCTTCAACTTTCATTGAAGTGCAGACTATATTATTCATCGTGCTTATTTGCAT
>CAZTMZ010000081.1:0-1523 GCA_964615315.1 uncultured Eubacteriales bacterium
CAATGAGAGCACGGACGATAGCGGCAGCTTTGCCGAAGTCGAGGATGACGGCGACTTGCCTTTTAACTAAGGGTTACGCTTCCCGAAAATAAAAAGCGTACAATCCGAACGAAAGGAGCTGATAAGATGGGGTATGCGCACGGAGTACATTGGACAGACGAACTAATTAAATCCAAAATAAACGAAGTTGTAAATGGTTTAGAACTTGGTAGGATGCCAACCCGGCGTGAATGCGAAAATTACTTCCACGATTGCGGATTAACAAATGCTGTTTCAAGGAGAGCCGGCGGATGGTATACACTTGCTAAAGAAATGGGATACAACATCAAGGAAAGCGAAACAACATTTGGTAAAACATACGAAATTCAAACAGCAGAAATGCTAAAATCGCACGGATTTCAAGTTAGGAGAATGTCGCAAAATTTTCCTTACGATTTATTGGTTGATGACTGCGTAAAAGTGGATGTGAAGGCAAGTAAACTATATAACGGGAAAAACGGAGATTTTTATTCATTTAATCTTGAAAAGCAGTTTTCAACTTGCGATTTTTATATCCTAATAACGATTTCGCTGGAAGAAGAAAACAGAGTTATGGTTGTGCCGAGCAGCGAAGTGATTGCGAATAATCAAATTAGCATTGGCGTTAAGAAGAGTAAATACCACAAATTCACTGACCGATTTGATTTAATCGAAAAAGCGGTTGAATTTTGGAAAAATCTTCCGGCATAGGCGGTGAGCACATGCCGAACAGAATCATAAAAGAAAGCTTGTGTTCCAGCGAAAAAATTTCCTCGCTTTCGGATTTTGAATTTCGGCTTTGGGTCAGTTTGATCACACAGGCGGATGACGCGGGGCGTGGAGATGCCCGCCCCGCTATCATCAAAGGGCGCGTATTCCCGCTACGGGACAGAGTTACAGCAAAAGATATTGATGTATCACTTCACGCTTTGGCGGCCAAAGGCTGCATCACCCTCTACACGGTAGACGGGAGGTCCTACTTTTGGTTCCCGAGTTGGGCTGAGCATCAGCGTATCAGAGACTGTAAGCCGAAATATCCCGAACCGCCGGAAAATGTCAGCCTGCCGCAAGCCGCCGCAATTTGCGGCAAACTGCCGCAAGCCGCCGCCTTAATCCAATCCGAATCCAATCCGAATACGAATCCGAATACGAATCCAAGTGTTTGCGCGAAGCGCTTCACACCGCCCACCCTCGCAGAGGTTCAGTCCTATGTGGCTGAACGCCATTCGCCTGTAGACCCGCAAGAGTTCATCGACTTCTATGCGTCTAAGGGCTGGATGGTCGGCAAGACCCCCATGAAAGACTGGAAAGCGGCTTGCAGAAATGCGGAAAAGTGGGACCGGTGGGGCAAAAAGCAAGGGGCTATGTCAAAAGGCCCTGGGTTCAGGTGCGAGGATGCATGGGGGTACATTGATGGTGACTGAATTTACATTGGCTGAATGCATGGTCAAGACAGGCCAGCCCTGCTGGGATTGCGCAAAGGCATACGGCGATTGCGCATGGTC
>CAZTMZ010000082.1:0-1493 GCA_964615315.1 uncultured Eubacteriales bacterium
GTTGAAATTGCAGTTTTTATTTCACTGCCGGTAAATGTTTTTTCACCTATAGTTATTTCTTGTGAATCTTTGATTTGTGTTAGCCATTTGTAGTCTTCAACTATTGAAGCTAATTCAGAGTATTCCGTTTGTGTAATACCAAGTCTTTCTTGAATTTTTTCAGGTATTATTTCTCGCCAGCTTGCATAATGTTCATCGCCAGTCGCAAGCCTTATTAATTGATTTCCGTTCTTTGAAGTACCACAACATTGATCATAGTGTGTTGCATTTATAACATCAGACGCTCTTAGGTTAATTGCAATACCAAATCTTTTATATAATGCATTAGTAAATTTTGACACTATACTTACACTTTGCGGCGAAGATGCAATTGGGTCAGAGGTTAATACTTCAAATAATTTGAATTGTGACATTGAGCCTGCTGTGTGCACACCTAACGTAACATCAGAGGCTTTTGTCCCAGGTAAAAATCCAAATTCTTCCATGTCGTAATCATCCGGAAGTTCTGCAAAATTAAAACTTCTTATAGTTTTTGTTGTTCCGTCAGGTAATGTAATTTCTTGGCTTGGGATTAAATCAGGTTTAACTAGCGCTGAAGTATACACCAATGGTGTAGTTTCTTTTGCTTTGTCGAGAGTACTTACAAGTTTTTCTTGAGAACTATCTGACAAGCCATTTAATTTACCTGTCGAAAATTCAGAATTACCCATACCAATCAAATCTGCTTTGGCAAAAATCTTTTGAATATCATAATTTGAAACAGTTCCCATTTGTACAGCTGTTGTTTCTGGTGAAACAGCTTCTGTATTGTAGTCTTTGCCCCAGTGGTGATTTAAGATATTATTTACAATATCAAATTGTATATCATTAGATAATGAATATCTGCTTAAAATATCCTTTGCATATTTGGCTGAAACAAGAGGGTGATTATCGTCTACAGCGTTTTCATCTTTTGAAATATCGTGTAAAATTGTCATTAATTTTAATTCAAACTTTTGATAGTTAGATAGATTTTCATAATCAGAATCAGATATTGCAGCTTTATAAGTTTCTAAAATATGTGTATCTAGTGAATATGAGTGAGTAGAGTGTTGTTGTTTGCCGATTATGTTAATAAATTCCGGCATACCTTGTATTAAAGAATTAAGCGCATTGTCTGTTTCACTATCACCAGTAGTTACTTTGTTGTTTAGGATAAAATGGTTTGCAAGTTCAAGCACCTGACCTTCAACTCCGTCAGATGATAATTTAGTTAAATCGATAAATCCGTTGTATCCTGTAATATTTCCATTTTCATCTTGAATTACTTCAATACCAAGCTTTTGGGTAATTTCTGCTTGAGTTTCTGTTGGAAGTTTTGTTAATTCAGCAGATAAATCAGTTAAAAATTGGCTTCTTGAATATTCTAGTGGAATACCTTCTTCGCCGAATTGAGAGAAGTCGGTATTTCTAATAATTTCATCAGAATTTGAATTATTAGCAAAGAAGTTTTT
>CAZTMZ010000083.1:0-1485 GCA_964615315.1 uncultured Eubacteriales bacterium
CAAAAAGAAGAAGAAACCAAAGAAGTTATAGAAAAAGCAGAAGAAATAGTAGAAGAAATAAATGAAGAAATAAAAGAAGAATCAAACACAGAAAGCAAATAAAATTCATTCCGAGGAGAAAAGGTATGAAAAAAAGATTTATAAAAAATGCCGAATGGAGCATTTTAATTTGCAGTCTGCTATTACTAGTTATTGGTTTAGTTGCATTATTTTCAGCAACGGCTGAAAGTGACTATTCAGAATTTAAAAAACAAATATTATGGTTTTTAATAAGCATACCTATAATAATTATAGTTATGCTTATTGATTATAATACAATATCTAAATTTTCATACTTTTTTTATGGAGTATTTATTGTATTATTAATAGGTGTATTGTTTACGGAGCCTGTAAATGGAGCAAGAAGCTGGTATGAAATAACAGAAAATTTAAAATTCCAACCAAGCGAACTTGCAAAAATATTTATAATAATATTTATGGCAACAATAATGGTAAAATTGCAAAAAAACGACAAAAATGAAATTAATAAAATACCAAAATTACTACTATTTTTAATATTAATAGGAATACCACTAGTTTTAATAATTGTGCAACCAGATTATGGAACAGCAATGGCATTTATTATGGCAACATGTTTTATATTATTCGCATCTGGGATAGATAAAAAATATATTTTTATAGCATTTTTAATATTAGCAATAACACTTCCGCTTGCATATATATTTGTATTACCAGAACACGCAAAAACAAGAATAGAAGTATTTTTAAATCCAGAAACTGACCCAAGAGGAGCAGGATATAATGTAATACAATCAAAACTAGCAATAGGAGCGGGAAGACTTTTGGGAATGGGAATACTAAAAGGAAACCAAACACAATTAGGGTATTTATATCCTAAAACAACAGACTTTATATTTTCTGTAATAGGGGAAGAACTTGGCTTTATATGTGCAGCCACAGTAATAATTTTGTATGTAATAATGATAACAAAAGCAATATATGTTGCGAAAACCGCAAAAGATGACTTGGGTTCATATATAGCAATAGGAATAGCAGGAATATTCTTTTTCCATATGTTAGAAAACATAGGAATGACAATGGGATTACTACCAATTACAGGAGTACCACTGCCATTTGTAAGCTATGGAGGAAGTTCAATGCTAACAAACTTTATGTGCATAGCAATGCTATTAAATGTTAGTGGGAATAGGCAAAAAACGATTTTTATAAATTAGATAAATTGTAATTTGTATGATTGCTAAAGTTTCCGCCAAATCTCGTCGGGGTTATATATTTTATTTTTCTTCACTGCCCCATCCTAGAAAATGTAATTCGCTATCGCTCAAACATTTTCTACGGCGGTCACCCCGGAGTCGCTCAAAAAAATAAAATATATAAGCCCCTGCGTTTGGCTAGTAAGAGCCTTATTATAGCACTAACTTATTGGCACATTGTAATATAAATAAATTTTGAAATACCGAATGT
>CAZTMZ010000084.1:0-1480 GCA_964615315.1 uncultured Eubacteriales bacterium
TTTATTTTATTTATATAGATTTTAAAAAATATAGAAAAAACTGATAAAATATATCTATTTTGATTCCTTTATCAGTTTCTAAAATAATATTTATACTATTCTTTTTATAAATTAGATTTTGAGATAGTAATAACTGGGCGCACACCACGTCTTCTAAAAATGCTTACACTATCGTAGCTCAAGCTGCCCCCACGATGAACGCTCCAAGTATTACTGGAATTCTTTGCAGTTGATGTCCAATATCCATAATTTGAATTATCTGCTACTTTGCATCCACAGTCTGTACAATCCCATGTATAATCATACAACCAATAGTATTTACTTGCTCCTTCTGATGTTGCTGTTCGTGTTTGACTATTACTATCCAAATAATACCAATCTCCTGTTGATGTCCATTCTGTATTTCCTGTAATATCTGCTACTTCTTGTCCTGTAATTAATCTTGGATTTCCTATCCATCCTGTTGTATCTGATTCTAATGCAACTTTTACTTCATTCATTCCATCTTCAGTACTTCCACTTGAATTCCATGCTACCATTGCTGTTGTATTATGGTCTAATATCATTGTATATGTATCATTGTTTTCAGCATATGCATACCATTTCATACATCCACTCTTTGTTCCTGTTGTACTTACGCTATTTGAAGCATGACATTCTTTACTTAAATCAGTTGGATCTAAATAAAGGATTGCTAAAACACCTGTTGGGATTTCCCATCTTGCATATAATGTTTGACTTTCTGTTATTGTTACATTTGTTTCACTTTCTATTTTATCTCCATCTGTTTCTGATGTATACCATCCTAAGAAATTATATCCATCCCTTGTTGGTGTAGGTAATTCTCCATATGTACTATTTTCTGTTACTTCTTTTGTACTTGTTCCTACTTCTCCTCCATTTGCATCAAATGTTATAGTATATGTTTTTACCGTTGTTCCATCATTTGTTGTTATTGTTATTTTATCACTTGTTTCTTCCTTTTTAGCTGTATATGTTCCATTTGTTAGATTTAGTGTTATATCTCCATTTGTTTTAATAGTTACTGTTCCTGTACCCATACTTCCTGATACTCCTAAATCTTTATCTCCTGATATACATTTACTATTATCACAAGTAAATGTTATATCTTGCATAGGTTCCATATTTACTAATGTTTCTAAATAATATGTTTTAGCTGATTTTACTACTCCTTCAGCACTTCGTGCAAAGGCTCCTTTCTTTGCACTCTTGATTAAATTTAGTACAATTGGGGTTGCGATTAATGCTATAATTGCTAGTACTACGATTACTGCTAGTAATTCTATTAAAGTAAAACCTTTTCTTTTTTCTTTCATTTATACTCCTCCTCTATTTTACTCATAAATATATTATACCCCCCCCCCTTGGAGGTTTTGTCAACAAAAAAATATATTAATTTTTAAGTATAAAGTTGTAAAATAAAACCTACAACTTTTTTTATTATTTGCAAAATAAATTG
>CAZTMZ010000085.1:0-1467 GCA_964615315.1 uncultured Eubacteriales bacterium
ATACCAATACTCCAAACTAGCATAAGTTTCGCCGGCGTTAACGACCACGAGGTCGTCAATGAGCACACAATTAGACTTAGTAGTGTAAAGCAAAGCCCAATACTTTGAAGGATACTTATCCTCATCATGAGAAGGAGGGTCGAAAGCGATCTGCCTACTAGAAGGTACATTGGAGATATATTTAGAGTCGGGAAGGGTGTTCTTGTAACCATTTTTCAAACCACTACACGTACAATCCATAGTATTGGCTGTTCCCATATAATCAAGCCTTACCTGACCGAAACCTTCCCAAGTAGTAGTAATAGAGACATCCGAACAAATAGTGCTAATAGGAATAGAGCGGTAATAAGTATGATCCCCACGATTCACCATTAAGGAATCAGCAAAGGCTTGATATATTTCAGAAGAAGTATCATACCAATTTTTAATAAATCCCACATAAGAATTGCCAGAGAAAGAGCCTGAAATATTAGCGGAGATTAAAGCCTTACTATCTGCCCTATTTATCCCAGTCCAAACAGAAGCAGCAGAATTTTTACCATTTAGATAATAATTAAAGGCAATCTGAGAAAGATCGACATTCCAGTAAGAACTTTCACCATGGAAAACGGTGTCTATAACATAGCCATCCACATCAACATCCCAAAGTCTTTCGAAATCCCAGATAGGAGAGATATATACAGTCTTAGATGCAAAAGTTCTTAGAGGGAGCTTAAGGTAAACGCCATCATCCACCAAAGAACCGCTGTCAGTTTCCCAGAATCTATATGAATGAGAGTTTATATTAAGAGTGGAGCCGTTGCAGAAAAGATAGTCAACTTGGGTTGAGCCGGAACTCTTCACATAACTAACTACATACCCGCAAATCCAAGCCCGCCACTTAGATTTCTTGCTACTATTGTACATATTACCCCCATAAGACCATCTACCACCTAAATTAAATGTAGAGGTATATGAGGTATATCCAGATTTGTAGGAATCTAAAGTCTTAACCTGACCCAAACTATCTACGGAAGAAGGGAAATAGTAAGTAGAAGAAACGTTAGAATCTTTATTAGGAGTCAAGAACTCAGAGCCCACGAATCCAAACTTAATAGTACTTACATCTTTAGGGTATATGTATGTAAGAGTAACCGCCTCATTTTTTGCATTTATAGAGTACATATCATCATAACCATAGATACCCACATCTTGACCGAAGACAATATCGACATAGTCATAATATCGGATATTTTCCATTACTTCAAAATCCCAGATAGGATAGATATATACATCCTTGCCAACCCAATCTGAACTAAAGTTAAGATATGAATAAGCGCCAAAGTTAAATCTACTACGAGCGACCGGCTCAGAGGTAGTAAATCTGGATGATACAAAGTCATTGTCGTTAGGATATTGACCAAGATGAACCTTATTAAGCATATCGTCAGAGATAGAAGGTTTATTAAAGTAATATTTGTTAGTAGT
>CAZTMZ010000086.1:0-1442 GCA_964615315.1 uncultured Eubacteriales bacterium
AAAGCAATAGACAGATTAAAATAAATTTTGATGGGGGAGATCTTTCCTCCGATGCAGGTCTTCTTTTGCTGAAAGAATTCGCTGCTAAAATCGGCTTCACCAGGCTGATCAAAAGGAAATTTAAAACTAATGATACGTCAGTCCGTTTCCATAAAGACTATGAGAATCTGATGCAGATGATTTATCAGATCATCTCTGCCTATTTTGAGGATGATTGTGCTGATGAACTGACTCTTGATCCTGTTTTGAATGCCATTCTTGAAAAGAACGCTCTAGCTTCACAGCCAACACTGTCAAGATTTTTCAACCGCATGGACGAAGACACACTCCTGCAGTTTGATGACATTGATAAAAACCTTAGAGATATCATCTATTCCATAAAGCGTCCGGAACATATGCTTCTGGATCTGGACAGTACTTTATTTGACACTTACGGCAATCAGGAAGGGGAAGGCTTCAACTTCCATTATCAGGCACACGGATACCATCCTTTGCTCTGCTATGATGGTCTGACAGGCGATCTGCTGAAGGCAGAGCTTCGGGACGGAACGCTCCACTGCAGCAAGGATGCTGATAAATTTATGGAACCCCTTTGTCAGGAATATCTGGAAAGAGGCATCAAAACATATCTTCGTGGCGACAGTGGATTTTCGTCTCCCAAACTTTATAAAACCTGTGAGATGAATGGCTGTTCCTATGCCATCCGTTTAAAACAGAATTCGTCACTCATGGCTCTCGCTTCGGATAAAGATGGAAATTTATACAAAGCAGCCAAAGAGGATCAGATCAGCTATGCGGTAACTTATGGCGAATTCCTGTATCAGGCAGGCTCATGGGATTATCCAAGACGCGTGGTTTTTAAGATCGAGAAACCATACGGTCAGCTGACGCATATGTACACATTTATTGTTACAAACATGGATATGGAGCCTTATCAGGTTATCCGGTTTTACTGTGGGCGTGGCAGGATGGAAAATTTCATAAAAGAGGGCAAGGGTGGATTTGACTTTGCTGCTGTCAGCAGTCGTTCCAAAATAGTAAATGCCAACCGCATGAGACTTCACATGCTTGCCTACAACCTATTCAATTGGTTTAGGCGATTGGTACTCCCCGCAAATATGCGAAAACAACAGGTGGATACCATTCGTTTAAAGCTGATAAAGATTGCTGCAAGAGCAGTCCGTTCAGCAGGATATATAACATTCAAACTATGCAGCAGCTGTCCTTATAAAAAGGAGTTCTACAGGACGCTGGAGAATATCCGGCAGCTGACTGTACAGTTGGAATAGCAGCTATTAACGTACCTTGACAGTTCAGGATAACCCAATCGGAATTCAGAGGGGATAGTCTACCCGTTTTTGCGGATAAATCGATTGATTTCTTGTGACTGGTTCAAGGATTTGTAGTATCGAGTGTTTTTATATGCTCATGAATAATTCGGG
>CAZTMZ010000087.1:0-1433 GCA_964615315.1 uncultured Eubacteriales bacterium
TAAAATAAAACGCACACTAAACAGAGGGAATAAATTTCGTGCTATTCTCTCTATTTAGTGTGATTTTACTCACTTATTCCTGATAATATTTCTTTTAATGTGTATGGTTTCCCTAAAACTAATTTTAGTAATGCATTATACACATTAACTTTATTTCTTTGACAAGTTTCTATATATGTTCTTATTGTCGCATACCATCTTGCACTTTCTACTCTCCAAAATTGACCTGATGCCTTTTGCTTTGATTTTACTCCTCTTAATCCTCTTTCGCTTAAATTATTTGTTAGCGGTACATCAAAATTATATATCCACATCAAATATTCTGCTTTATAATCTAGTATTCTTAAAATCAATGTCTTTTCATTATCTATGTAATATTTTTGGCTATCTTCTTCATTTTCTTTTATTGCCTCTATCATTATCCTTTCAAACTTGTCCTCAAATTTATTTAATTCTTCTTGTTCAAATTCCTCCTTCCCTTTTTTTATTAACCATTCTCTTTTTTTATTCGTTTTGGTTAATAATTCTATCAGTTTTTTCGCCCATTTATGATTTAAGTTATCTATTACTTTTTGAAGGTCACTTATTAAATGCCTATTACATTCAGCATTTTTGAATATATAGTCACTATTATAATTCACCTTATTGTGATCATGTTCTACTATTGTCTCTTCTGACAACACATTTAATATATTATCTTTATCTAATCCTTCTTTATTTTTATGTTCATGTGCTGTATACATTGCTAGTTTTTCCGTTCCATAAAATCTTAAACAGCTCCTCTTTGTATTTACCATTATTACTGTGTCATCCCAATGTAACAATGGTTGTTTTATTATCTCTCCTCTCATTTCTTTCATAAATCCTTCTAGCTTTTTGGCTGACCTTTCTTGTAATTTTGCTATATATCCTTCACTTAAATCTATTTCTCCATTTGTCATTCCATATGTTATTTTTTGGGCTTTATTTATTGTTACATTTGCTTGATTCATAAGCGTTAATTCTAACGCTTGAACTTGCGGTCCATATTGATTTTCTTCTTTTAAATTATTTGGTATTTTTTCGTGAAATTTTTTCCCGCATTCTTTACATTTATATTCTATAAATTTATGTCTTCTTTTTACTACTACTATCTTATATTCCTTTTCATCTTTTTCTTTTACTTCTCCTGTTTTTTCTATTTCTTTACTTTTGCAACATGGGCATTCTTCCATATCATGTTCACAATATTCTGTTACTTCTTCTTCTTTAAATTTCTCTAATTTGTGTTTTTTATGTCCTTCTTGTCCTCCTCTTGCTTTATTTGTGGTTTTTCTTGTATTTGGTATAACTTTCTTTTTGTTTATTGGTGTTTGAGATGTTGGTATTCCATGATTTCTTCCATCCATGTTTAATAATGCTTTTAATCTAGCTATTTCATGTTCTTTTTCTTT
>CAZTMZ010000088.1:0-1425 GCA_964615315.1 uncultured Eubacteriales bacterium
ATAGTCTGAAAATGTTTAACGGGCAATTTTTACGGGTTCAGGGCATAGTGCCCCCTTACCCCCAAAAAATGGAAGCTATTTATCAATCAACTGATTAATTTCATCAGGTGTTAATCCTTTGTTTAATAGAGTTTTAATTGATTCTTTAATGTTGTGTTTAGCATTTTTAATAACAACATTATCAGGCATTTCAATATCTTTCAAATCAGAAGGATTAAAAGTTTCACCAGTTAAAAGCATGTGATAGATAGAAGTAAGAATCATTCTGGCAATCGCAATGATAGCTCGCTTTTTGCCACGACGTTTAGCAATTCTTGAATATTTATTAGCAAAGTAATTAGAATGAGTAGCTTTCACGGCTGCATGAGCAACTTGTACTAATGCAGGTTTTAGGTATACACCAGCACGTGATATTTTTATAGATTTCTTTTTACCAGCAGACTCATTATTACAAGGAACAAGTCCAGCCCAAGAAGTAAGACGTCTAGCAGAATCGAATTTAGACATATCAGTTCCGATTTCTGAAATGATAGTAATCGCAGAATCTCTTTTGATTCCAGGAATAGTACAAAGAAGATTGATTGAGTTGGTATAATTAGAGACCAGGTTGTTAATAATAACATCTAATTTTGAAATACAATCATCGATTTTGTTCATATGTTCTTGAATGATTTTAATACGCTGTTTTTGCGAATCTTCAAAGGAAGAGCCATTAATAGCATTAAGAATGTCTTCATTAGAAGCTTTAATTCTACCATCAATTAAAGAAGTAATATTATCATTACAATAAGTATTGTTATTTAAAACATAATTGATGATATTGGTAGCAGTTTTACCAAACATATCACTAACAACTTTATCTAAAGCAAAGTTACAGACAGTAAAGCAATTTTGAAAACGATTCTTTTCACTAGAACGAGCAGAAACAAGCTTATAACGATATCTAGTACATTCTCTTAGAAGTCTGATATTTTTATCAGGTATATAACTACCGGGAACCATTCCCATTCTAAAAAGGTCACCAATCCATTTAGAGTCTTTAACATCATCTTTTTGTCCCTTAATGGCTTTAACCCATTTAGGGTTAGCGACAGTGACTCTAATTGAATCTTCTAAGATATTGTAAACAGGTATCCAATATTTACCAGTAGATTCCATACAAAGGTCATAGCAATTATTGTCTAATAACCATTGTTTGAATTCTAGTAAAGAGTTATTAAAGGTAGAGAATCTACGTTTAATATAGGTAGGTTTGATGTTATCAGATTTAATAATCGTAGCGACTAAGAAATCTCTATGGACATCGACACCGCAACAAGTTGGATATTTAACATCCATTACAAAAACTCCTTTCAAATAAGATTGGAGAAGTAATCAGTAACTGGGACATTAGCACTAAAAGATAATCTAGTCAATTATTAGTCT
>CAZTMZ010000089.1:0-1407 GCA_964615315.1 uncultured Eubacteriales bacterium
ACAAGGGCGCAGACGAGGTGTCGATGACGCTTCAGCGCGGTATGCCCTTGTACGAGATGGAAAAGATAGAAACCGTGGGGGAAAACGCTGACAGTAATATGGTTATTCGCGGAGAGTGCGTTTCAGCGTGTGCATATCTCAAATCACAGGGTATACAAGTAGATCTTGTTTATATTGATCCTCCTTTTGCGAGTGGTGCGGATTATGCCAAGAAGGTTTATATCCGTCGCAATCCGAAAGTTGCGGAAGCTATTGCTGAAGCCGAAAAAGAACTTGACATAGAGGACTTGAAGGCTTTTGAGGAAAAAATGTACGGTGATGTTTGGGATAAAGAAAAGTATCTCAATTGGATGTACGAAAACTTAATGGCAATAAAATCTGTTATGAGTGATACTGCTTCCATATATGTACACCTCGATTGGCACATAGGGCACTATGTAAAAATTCTCTTGGACGAAGTTTTTGGCGAGGAACAGTTTAGAAATGAAATAGTTTGGTGGTATTTATGGGGTGGAAGAGGAAAAACTCAATGGAATCCCAAGCACGATACCATATACTTTTACAGCAAATCAGACGAATGGATATTTAACTATTTAGATGTATTGGATGACCACAATTTAATGACAGAAGGTTCAAAAAACCGATTGAATTATAAGGGGGCAATGGTTACTACAAAAAGTGAATCATCTGAAATACCGGATGATAAAGTTTTGCCATCAGATACATGGTATATTGCAACAATTAACGCAATGGCAAAAGAAAAACTTGATTACGCAACTCAAAAGCCCGAAGAACTACTTGAACGTGTTATAAAAGCTTCGTCTGATGCAGGTATGATCGTGGCCGATTTCTTTGGTGGAAGTGGTGTTACTGCTGCTGTTGCACACAAGCTTGGACGAAGGTTTATTCATTGCGATATCGGTATCAATTCTATTCAAACAACCCGTGACCGTTTGAAAGCTGATGGTGCAGAATTTGATGTGCTCGAAATCAAGGACGGAGTGCAACTTTATCGCAACCCTGTTCAGACGATGAATAAGATTAAGTCGCTCATCCCTGGACTCAAGAATGAGGATTCCTTGGATTCCTTCTGGGAGGGTGCAATATCCGATAGTAAGCTCGGCACAATTCCTGTATATGTGCCCAACTTGATGGATAGCTCCACAAAGCTTTTGGATGTAGTTCTTATGAACCGCATCATTCATCAGGCAATCCCCGATTTGGATCACAATATCAAAAAGGTTATCGTGTATTATATCGATATCACCGACGAAGCGGAAATCCGTAAATTCATTGCAGAGGACGATAGCACAACTATTAAAATCGAACTGCGTGATTTGAAGGCAATTCTCGATGATGTTATCATCGGAGATCACGTTGAATTCCGTTGTGAGGAAAACACCGAGA
>CAZTMZ010000090.1:0-1367 GCA_964615315.1 uncultured Eubacteriales bacterium
TGGGAAACGATTTAAAAGAAGACTACCCACTAATTATTTTTAACTAAGGAGAAAAGATTTTGAGTAAAAAGAATGAATTTCCAAATAAGTTTCCGTTTTGGGGTCGGTTAAAAATCTCCAAAAATAGAACGACACTGGTAATTGATGAGGAAACAATTATTGATAAGAAAACAAAGAAGTTAATTGAGGGTTTTGTTCATAGAGAGGCTACGAGTAAATATCATAAAGGGTTTGAAGAAATATCTCCAAACCCAGATAAAGATAAAAGGCCTAATTCAATGTATTTAAAAACCCCTAGAAAAATTTCCAAAAAAATGATTAAACCTCATAATAAACATTTAGAAATGCCACAATTTTTAATTGATAAATATAATAAGAACAATAAAAAATAGGCATAAAAAAAGAATTACAATTCGGACCCGAAGTCCATATCTTGATAAACAAGACCAAAGTAATTCTATATTTATTATACTCAATAATTTTAAAAAAATCAAGTACTTATATGAAAATAAGTTTTAAAAACTTTAGTTAGGAGTAATTATGTCTGAAATCGTACTTATATTTGGCAAACGTGGAACTGGCAAGACTGCCAGTAATACTAATTTTGCTTTAGCCAATTTATTAGACCACAACAATTATCTTCAAAGTAAAGAAATGTGCCAGTCTCTTTTTGGAGAAGACTTTAATATTCCTTTCGAGCATACAGTTTATTCTAATTATAGAATGACTAGCCCTTATGGTTATCCTACATATCCCGTAGACCCATTTAAAATGGTTTTACCAAATCAAGGTTTAGACCATGAAATTTATATACCCTTCGCCTCTTTCCATATTCAAGAAGGTCAAATTTATTGGAATAGTAAGAAGAAATTAAATCGAGCAATATCTGGGTTCTTTGAAAATTCTAGACATGCACACTTTAATATTTATATTGATGTTCAGAGACCTATGAATATCCACAAGGATATTAGAGAATTGGTAGATAGATTTATTACGGTGCTTAGTATCGAGCATCATAGAAATGAGCAAGGTAAGATTTTAAAAACTATATGGCACTGCTTAGAATTTGAAGATAATTTTATTGTAGAAAAATATTTAGAGACTGGGGATGAAGCTCTTGGGAAAAAAACCACATACGAATTTGCTGGTAATATTTTTAATTACTACAATTCGTTTGATAATATTAAATTATTTTATCCAGATGGAGAACTTCCAGAGTTTCACAGTTGGGAAAAGTTTGAAATTAGCCCAACCCCACCGTTTGGATATTATATTTAAGATAAATAAAGGAGAGGAAAATGGACAATTTTAAGTATCAGAATTTATATCATTTGAATAGTGAATTCTTAGAGAAGTATAAAGAGTTT
>CAZTMZ010000091.1:0-1358 GCA_964615315.1 uncultured Eubacteriales bacterium
ATTCTTCCTGGGTCTGTTAATGCCCCCATTACTTTTTTGGTTATTTCTTCATCTGAATCAGATAAATAAATTGCGTTTCCTAAAGATTTTCCCATTTTTTCGTTTCCATCTAAACCTTTTATTCTTGTATGATTGCTTAAAACTATTTCTGGTTCTTTTAATGTTTCGCCATAAATGCTATTAAATTTTCTTACTATTTCTCTACATTGTTCAATTAGTGGTTCTTGGTCTTCGCCTGCTGGAACTAAATCTCCACCGAACGCTGTAATATCTGCTGCTTGGCTTACAGGATATCCTAAGAAGCCATATGTTACGCTTTCTCCAAACAATTCTTTTTTTTGTGCAATTTCTGTTTTTACTGTTGGGTTTCTTTGTAACCTTGCTATTGTAACTAGATTAGAATAAAATACTGTAAGTTCTGCAATTTCTGGTATCATAGATTGCAAAAATATTGTAGATTTTGTTGGATCTATTCCAACAGATAAATAATCAAGTAAAACTTGGTAAACATTATCTCTTACTTTTTGCGGATTATTGAAATTATCTGTTAGAGCTTGAACATCTGCTATCATAA
This sequence comes from uncultured Eubacteriales bacterium, assembly GCA_964615315.1. Lineage (GTDB taxonomy): Bacteria > Bacillota > Clostridia > Oscillospirales > Acutalibacteraceae > Fimenecus. The sequence continues at coordinate 575 of CAZTMZ010000091.1, forward strand.
TGAATTGTTCAATATTTTCGTCTTCTTGAATTTTTACTCTGTTTTGTAATGAACCGAAATAATGCCCTATATGCATTCTGCCTGTTGGTCTATCTCCTGTTAAGCTTCTTTTCTTCTCCATATTATCACTCTTTCTCTATATATAATTTTGAGCAAATCAAAATTTTTATTTATTTTCTTCTTTTTCATTCTCAAAGCTTTTATACCCTATTGCTAAAACTGCTATTAGCATTAGCAAGAATGAAAGTGCTTTCCATATTCCACTTTCCATTAAAACTATTGCAAATAACCCTAATGCTGCTGTTATTGCATACATCATATATACAGCTTCCTTTTGTGTAAATCCATGTTTTAGTAATGTGTGATGTAAGTGTCCTTTATCTGGCTTCATAATAGCTTTTATTGATTTTCCTTTTATTATTCTTCTAACTATTGCTATTAGTGTATCTGCAACTGGTAATGCTAGTACAATAAGTGGTGCAACTATAACTACTAATGTATATGTTTTAGCAACTCCAAATATTGAAATAACTGCCAAACAATATCCTAAAAAGTTTGAACCCGCATCTCCCATAAACGTTTTTGCTGGGTTAAAATTAAATGGCAAAAATCCACTTAACGCCCCTACTAATGAAGTAATTAACAATATTGCTATAATTGGTGAACCATTTAATGCAAATATTATTAACATTGATACACATGAAATTAATGCTATTCCACTAGATAAGCCATCTAATCCATCTATTAAATTTATTGCATTTGTTATTCCAACTATCCAACCTAT
>CAZTMZ010000092.1:0-1351 GCA_964615315.1 uncultured Eubacteriales bacterium
ATTTTGATTTCGATCTAAATTTCAGTCTCAAAGCTTGTCAAGTTTTGAGTCTCTTACAAAAATTGTATCAACTAAAAGCTAATATACTAACAACCACAACTACTCTAATAATCTACTCTAAACGATACTTTCATCTACTCTAAACGATACTTTCATTTACTCTGAATGATACTTTCATTTACTCTGAATGAGACTACATTTACTCTGAATGATACTTCATATACTCTAAACGATACTTTCATTTACTCTGAATGAGACCAAATATCAAATTTCCTAAAATTGATACTAAAAAATTTTATAGCCTATTAGGAACTTGTTTACTTATCAAATGAGAAAAATAAAGGAGGAATTCTATGAAACCAAATTCAGTAATTTTAGCCCCTTTTGGAAATATGATTAGTCCAAAACTAACAGACAAAATTTGTCCTTATTTTAGAGGAATGGCGCCAGCGACAATAACTCTTTATTTCGCACTTGTTGCTAAATCTTCTTATACTAAAGGACAAAATCATTTTTACATTTCAAAAAATGAAAACGAAGGGCCTCGCGCTTGGAATGGTTGGGAAAAATTAGCTACGACTTTTGGTATAAGTCGTGCAACAATGTATCGTTCTAAAAAAGACCTTATGACAGTAGATGATAATGAGCCGCATGCAATAGTTGAAGAGGATGCGCGCTATATCAAAATTTATGCGCCCTGTCGTTCAAAAGAACTCGATTTCTTTAGAGATATTCAATATATACCAAATGAGGTATTAGAAGGACTGGCTGCATATGTCGCACTTACAAAAGGTGGCGGTGCAATAATACTGCGTCTTTATTCTGTGTTAAAACTTATGGCGAAACAAGAAGCGCGCTTTTCAATGGCCCAATTAGTCTACGCCTGCGGATTAAAAGACCAAACCAAGCCCGCTGAGGGCAATGCTGCGCGCATGGCTATTTTCAATGCTTTTATGTTTTTAGCTGGAACTGGCTTTATTGAATATAATACGGCGCAGGAAATGCATGGTAAAAAAATGTGCTATGTATTATGGCCGACAAAATTCAATGTGCCCTCTCATGAACGGTATATGGCTTTCATTCAAAAAGGTGAGATTGATGACGAAGGTAAAGCTGCGACTGAGAGGCTTGAAAATTTGACAACTTTATAGATTTTAGTCTCAAAGCTTGCGGCTGGGCGCTCATGTTATGACATGAGCGCTTTTTGTTTGTGTCTTGGCGCGAGCTTATCGTCAACCGGAAAATTTGGTGTTTTTCTATATGGAAAAAATGGGTTGTGGATAGTTGTTCCTGCCGAGAATTTTCGTGTAAAATTCGACGGTTTTTCATATGGTGTAGCTATTACTCCGTG
>CAZTMZ010000093.1:0-1325 GCA_964615315.1 uncultured Eubacteriales bacterium
AGCGTCAGCTGCGTCGGCAAGGTCGTCGGCAAGCTGAAGAGAAAGTAAAATCACCTGAAATAATAAAAGCTCCCCGTCAACGACGGGGAGCACTTATATTTGCTTGTTTTAATTACTACCGGTGTAGGACTCTTTCGAGGAAGTTGCCACATTATCTTTATATTCGTAACCGTTAACAGTTACAGATCCTCTAATCACAAAACTCCAATAATAATCCTCAGTTGTTATACCCATAAGATATTTTCCGTCAAGGTTGGGCAAATAAGTGTTAGTGGATCCTTCCTTGTAAGCCTGTACATCATTCGGTGTAACGGGTTTATTTGTTCTTGGATTTGTCATATCTGTCACCCCTGCATACATAATATCCCAAGCATCAGGATTAAAGCCTACGGTTACGTTATCACAGCTTATATTGGAAAGAGTGATCACAGGCTTAGCTTGCAAACAGCCCACTATTTTGGCAACGTATGCAAATCCGTAAACCTCGGTGTTTTTAACGGTTACATCAGTTAAGGTTGCTGTCCCTTTCAGTGCACCGATAACCGCACCGGCTTTGTCTCCTCCGTAAACGGTGCAACCATCAATTGTTACACCTTCTGCCTTTACTACTCCGTATACTCCGCCAAACAAAACAGCTGATTGGCCGAAGGATTTAGTCATTGCTGTATTTTCAATGATTGCACCCGATATTGTCAAGTTGCTTACATTGACAGTTGCGTTTTCTTCCACATAATTAAACAATGCGAAACCGTAATTTTTCTGCTGATTATCGTATACGCCGGCAAGAGAATTGCGATCTATACGCATACCGGAAATGGTGTGATTTCTACCGTCAAGGTTTATGATCTTGTCTTTAACTATACCGAAGGAAGACGTCGAGCCCATAAGATTGATATCACCCGTGAGCGTGATATTGATATTCTTTACGGTAGAATCAGCCATAAGCTCCGGAATTCTCTTCTCCATAAAGTGTGCAAGCTGCTTGCCGTTTGCTATGGATACCGTTGTGGTTTCACCTTCCGTAGAGTCATAATAGCCGCCCTTCATGGGAACTATACCGGAGAGTGAGAACCAATTCTGCGTACTGTTTTTATAGCTTTCGTCGACCTTTTCGGGATAAACTACGTTGTCGTCCTCGTCCGCATAGATAACACGGTTGAGTCCCTCTACCCAATAGAAATACATTCCGCTCTTGAGAGCTCTGTAATCCTCAACTTCAAGATCCATATCGGCGAGTGCTATGATTACTTCGGAAACATTCTCGAATTTACCGTCGGTGATCTCGAGTGCTTCGAGTGCGGTATTGATCTGCGTAACAGCCTGCT
>CAZTMZ010000094.1:0-1304 GCA_964615315.1 uncultured Eubacteriales bacterium
CTTTACCGACTACATAAACACCCCAAGCCAAATGGAATGGCAAGAGTACCAGTCGATGAATGGGGATTATGAGGATATCCCAGTACAAGATTTTGTTAGTTACTATTTGAGCGTATACAAGACATATAAAGACATTTATACTGAAGATGCATTTAAAGAAATGATGACGGACGAAGATACTTTAAACGGTTTTATGGAAGTGTTTATGCTTGTATTGTTTTACTTAAGGTCGCATAATAATGATGCATGGTCGACCAATATAGTTGGCTCTAGCGAGGGGCAAGAGTTTGGTCAAAGTTGGTATGAAATCGTAAAGGCTTACTTAGAGTTGGGATTCTCTGAGTATCAAACGACTATAGATACCAAAACAAGTGAAATTGAATCACTTAAGGCTCAAAATGATGTGTTGACGGCTCAAAACAAGCAGTTAAAATCAGATAATGAATCGTTGCAAGCACAAATTGAAGCGAGCACCGATACTGACGAAAAAACTACCTTGCAAGCACAAATTGACGAAAACAATACCACAATTTCAAACAATGAATCAACAATTTCTACTAATACTACCAGTATTACTACAAAGCAAACCGAAATTAATGAAATGAAAGATGAAATTGAAGAAGCTAATGCGGCGATGGAAAATGTCTATGCCCCAATGTTTGAAAATTGGGTAGGGGCTGACAAGTTTGGAAATTCGTATAACTTTGTTGATGCGGAACAATTTCAATCTAATATGACACTAGATGGTGCATTGTATCAAGACGAAGTTGGCTACGACAATTGGAAAAATGACTATGTTTGGTTGCCAAGTATAACCGAAGTTGGAACTGAAACAATGTCCGTCTATGGTTTATGGGATGGGGTTACAAGTTTCGTTTCAAGTAATAACGAAAATAATACAATTCTAAGGTCTGCTACAAATTATGGCTATGCCACCATTGAAAGTGATGGTACAGGTGTTAAATATTACACGGCCACAAATAATGAAACAAGCGTAAATATCCGTCCTGCATTTAACCTAAACCTTGGCAAAGTTATTGACGCTTGTGTAAATAAGTATGTTGATAATTTGGGGCAATATGAGGCAAATGAATATGTGGCAAGTATGACCCAATACGCTAGAATTGGCGAACTATGGGATAGTGAAAATCAAACATTCAATGAAGAAAACCTAAATAAACTCTATTCATACATTTCGGGTTCGCTAGATGCTTCGTACGAAACGATAGAGAGTATGCTAACTAGCACAAAAACATATTATGATGCTCAAGATTTCAAATCCCAAACCGTAACAGGACTAAAAT
>CAZTMZ010000095.1:0-1289 GCA_964615315.1 uncultured Eubacteriales bacterium
CTTATTTGTATTATTTTAAATAATCCATCTGAAAACTATTTTCAAGAATTCTTGCAAAACAGTTTTGTCCTATAATTTCCGATGTTGTGTCATTTCTTAATTTTACATCAGGTTTTCCGCATTGCTTTGACATATTGCGCCAGTATTGGTCATTACGACCAGTTGCATCAGCATAATCAAGAGAGGTATTAGGGATAAGTGTGCCGTCATTGTATAACCTGCCAAGCGCGAACATGTCTTTACCCAAAGTGTTAGGGCCTTTTTCTCCATTTATATCTATACTTACAGCACCACAGTACTTATTTTTCTTACCGCTACTATAAGTCACATCATGGCAACCCCAATTTTCAATCCATACAATTGCACCGTTTGCAAGGCGCATTTGATACAAATTTTTCCAAATCGAGGTGTTGTTCCCCTTTAAATATTTAACAGTATGTTCTGGAGCTTCCCACGCCATATAGGTTTTTACTACCTTAAATATACGTTTTGCGGCAGCATCCATTTTTGCATTAAATGTAGGGTCTGTATCGTCACCACCACCGCTGGATTTTGGTGCAAATATTCCGGTGCATTCAAGATCGGGGCAACCTTCTGCCTGCATAATCTGTTTGAAACCATTCGTTATAATAGAATAATTAGCTTTTAATGCAGTTTCCCACTGATGTACCTGATGTTTGCTAATCAACACCGGCATGGTCATCGCCGCCACAACTCCGATGATGCCGAGGGTAATGAGGACTTCGGCGAGGGTGAATGCTGCGCCTCGCGTTAAATGGCACCGCTCACAATCAAAACGAAAAACGCGGTTTTCGTTTATGATTGTTCGTCTCTCGCTATCGCTCGTGCCTCTGCTCGGCTTGGTGAATGCTGCTTTTTTAGAAGGCACTAAGGTCGTTTCGTCATTGCGAACGAAAGTGAAGCAATCTAGCTTATCCGAATTTGCTAAGACGTTAGGGTGATATTTCTCTGTCAACCTACTTTCTTTACTTGTAAAATTTTCCATAAACATTTCTCCTTATATCCACTATTATAATACTGCATGCACTATTATAATAGTATAGAACACACATTGTCAATAGTTTAGTATTTTCTTATGACAGATTACAAAGAAGTTCTTAAAAAAATAGGTATGAATTTCAGAGTCGAACGTATTCAAAGACGACTTTCTCAAGAAAAGTTTGCAGAACTCGCAAATGTTCACACAAACTATATTGGAAAAATTGAGAGAGGTGAACAAAACCTCACTATCAAAAAAATTGTAGAGATTACTAATCTGTTGGATTTAC
>CAZTMZ010000096.1:0-1265 GCA_964615315.1 uncultured Eubacteriales bacterium
TATGAAAAAACTACAAGGCTATCCCCTTGCTTGCTTGCTTGCTTGCTTGCTTGCTAAAATTGTCGCCGAACTAAAATTCTTTGTCAACTCTTTTTGCTCCCTTTCCTCAAATTCTTTAATATTATATCATATAGATTTGCTTTTTGTATACAGTTTTTTAGAAATATTTAGAATTTTTTGAAAATTTTCTTTAATCGTTCTCTTTCTGTTTTTCGTAGTAAGCATTTTCGTAATTTTGCATCAAAAAGTCTAGAACAATAGAGGCTTTAACAATACTTTGAATGCAAACTTTTGAGAAAAACTCGTTATCCAAGTCATTTTCTACAATAAACCACGTAGTATAACTGGTAGTATGTGTAGTCAAATGAACCGAGTATTTTTTTGAGTGAATTTCATAGTCATCGTGAACATAAGCCTTCACTTGTTCTATAATTTTATCTAGTTCGTCTTTGTTTTCACCGTAATAAAAAGCGTCAAAGAGCGAACTGGAGTAATAAAAACCTTTCTTTGACAAGTTGTCCACGTAGTAAAACTCAGTGGCATCTTCAGCATGGTCACCAGCCACACCAAACTTGCCGTTTAAAACATATTTTGGTGATATGCCATAATATTCGACAAAATCATCAAGATTATGCTCTTTTTCCGTAGGCTCAAATCCCAGCCCATTTAACACATCAATTTTTTCTTTCTCTAATCCCATATTTCGCTCCATATCTCAAACACTAATGGTTGTTGCCTTAAACAATTGTTATTTTGCATAAAAATACGCCATTTTCATTAAAACCCTTAGAGCATGGATTTGAGTTTTTGGGCTCTTATTTGCAACTCAGATTTGCCCAAAACTTTGCAAATGGAAAATAAGTCTGGAGAGTTTTGTCTACCTGTTATGCAAACTCTTAAAATATTGCAGAATGTAGCCGTATTTCCATTGTATTTGGTTGGGTCTAATTTGTACTGTTTATTATCTGTACAAAAATTAAACTCTGTAGCCATGTTTTTAACGCCATTAAACCACTCTTCCTTGGTTAAATCGGCGTCAAATCGCTCTGCATAATTATTAAAGATATTGCATATTAATTCTTTGTCTTTATTAAGTGCGTCAATTTCAAAATTAAGTGTTTTATATTCGTCAAAGAAGTAACTATAGTACTCTGGCATCATGGAATAGCAATAAATATCCTTTCTTGGCTTATCTCCACCCCTATCGATACTAAATATTTGCACAGCATAATCTTTGTCTTTTTCTAATTTCTTTGCAAAGTCTA
>CAZTMZ010000097.1:0-1207 GCA_964615315.1 uncultured Eubacteriales bacterium
CGGCGAGGTGTTTGCAAGGTCGGTCAAAGCTACGCTCCTGCTCAACGATAGCGCGGCATACATGACGATCCTCTTTGCCGCGATCCTTGCTGTGCTTTTGTCCGTCTCCCTCTTCGCCAAGCGCGGCCTGAAACAAACCACGCTGCTCAAATGAACCGAAAGAAGCTCCTTTTCGAGTACATTTGTACTCGGCTAAAGCATATTTACGCGATATAATAGCTTAAACTACCAGAGTAAAGTAAAATCAAAAAGGAGGCCGCCCCATGTTCAAAAGCTTGTTCCACCTCGCCCTGCAGGGCGTTTTACGCAAACGGCGCAGCAGCGTTTTAACGTTTTTAACGCTCTTGATTTCCTTTTCCTGTGGGATTATGGCACTCTCGTTAACGGAAAGCATCAGCAGCACCAATGAAGAATACCGGCTGAACACGTTCGGCGAGTGGTATATCGCGCTGCCTTACACCAAAAGCGGCGACCGCGCGTGGGTCGAGCAGCAAGACTGGGCAGAGACGATCGCAACGGGAACGGTCTACGGCGAGATGCGCTCCGGCGAAATTCCCGGCTCCTTCGGGACGCTCGATGAGGCATATTGGGACTTAGGCCATCTTGTCATGTTGGAGGGGCGTTTGCCCAACGCGGAGAATGAAGTCTCTCTGACAAAATCGGCTTTGGAGGCTATTGAAGCCATCAACGGAAAAACCTTCTCCATCGGTGACGAGGTTCCGATTCCATGCTGTCTTGAAACGAGAACAAATACGAGCGCGGATGGCACGGTGGAGAGCACCGGTGTGGTCGTAGGTCTATCCTACACTCTCTGCGGCGTAGTCAAGGACTACAGTGAGTTGTGGAATATCAAGTTCAATCTCAATTCCTACGAGCTGGTCAGCGCGGTCATGACGGCGGACGGCGCACAGGCTTTGCTGGACAAAGGAAATGCGGCGTTGCAAAAAGTTGTTCCGGGAGCATCGGCAGTCAAGCCGATGGAGCAGCTCTTCATCGAAGTGGCGCCCGGTGATCGATCGGACGCGTACACGCAACTGAAAGCATACATGAAATCGACCCGAAATGCGGCAACGGAAGCTATGTACCCGTGCGTGAACACCCCCGCCTATCCGGAAAGCGATGAAGTCGCGCAGGATAATACGGTTTATGTTTTGCTCATCGCCGCTGTCGCGCTGATGGCCGTTTTCTGCGTTTATATCATGAATCT
>CAZTMZ010000098.1:0-1199 GCA_964615315.1 uncultured Eubacteriales bacterium
AGAAGTATAAAAGAGGTGTCATGCAGTCAATTTTTCGCCATTCATCACAAGAGGGCTGGACTACTGTTAAACTCGGTGAGATTTTCAAAAAGGTCTCCCGTAGAAACACTAATGGAGACATTAAAAATGTCATCACAAACTCTGCTGAATACGGTCTAATTCCTCAACGAGATTTCTTTGACAAAGACATCGCTGTGGACGGAAACACATCAAACTACTATGTGATTGAAAAAGGCGATTTTGTCTACAATCCAAGAAAATCAAATACAGCCCCGTATGGTCCTTTCAACAGATACACTCTCGAAGAGAAAGGAATCATATCTCCATTGTATACTTGCCTTGTCCTGCAAGCGGACATCGATCCATCTTACTTAGCTTGGTATTTCAAGAGTGATGCGTGGCATCGCTATATCTATGACAATGGTTCTCAAGGTGTACGACATGATAGAGTTTCAATGACAGATGATCTGCTTATGGGCATTCCGGTTTCTGCCCCCGATGCAAATAAGCAACGGCAAATTGCAGAACTTTTAGATATAATAGAAAACCGCCTATCCAATGCTCAAATCGAGCAGGATATGTTAGGCAAATTGAAAAACGGTTTTATGCAACAGCTCTTCATATAAAGAGTTGCTGCAATAACGCCTTGCGCTGAGACTGCAAAAGTTCAAGCTCTTTGATATTCTGTTCAATCCTATCTGAAATTGCTCCTAAAGTTGCTATGATTCTCTTTTGAGAGAGTGCATCAGGATAGCTTATTTCAATCTTGGATATTTCAGCCGCTTGAACATGAACGACGGACTTACCTTGAGCCACACGAGCAATTTTTTCATTGACCACATGGTTTAAAATGTAACTCATGATCCGTCCATCTACTTGAGTACAACGATAAATGTTAAGATCACCAGCCAGAATGATATTGGGGAGCATGACACATGAGGCAGTCGATATTTCTTCCGGTGTTTCGCCAGAAGTGGGAATAATAACATCTCCAATTTTGCTGAAATATTGATGGTCAACGGATGCCTGTGTTTTGCGTACAACCCTAGTTATAACCTCATTATAGGTTGTGTACAGCTCTCCGTATAAAATGAAAGGTGTTCCATCCGATGAAATATCTGCTTTAGATAATGGTGCGCCTTTTATAAATGTCCCGATGTCACCGATTTTTGCAGTTGTCCAAGTAACATCTTTTAGAC
>CAZTMZ010000099.1:0-1189 GCA_964615315.1 uncultured Eubacteriales bacterium
CGTATAAGAAAAATAGGCTAACGTGTTTTCGTCAGCCTATTACATTACTAACCATTCCCGCCTATTTTTCGGGTTTTATGATTTAATCGCAATTTTGATGACATTATCTTTCTTTTGCTCGAAGAGTTCGTAGGCTTTGTCTATTTGCGTGAGCGGGTATTCGTGCGTTATCAAAGGTTCCGTGTCGATTTTGCCCTCTTCGATAAGCTTTAATATTTCGTCACAATCGCACCCGTCTACTCCGCCCGTTTTGAACGTTAGATTCTTACCGTACATATCGGGTAAAGGCAATAGCTGTGGTTTATCGTAAAGAGCGACTACCGTAACTATGGCGTTCGGACGCGCGCATTCCCACGCCGTGCGGAAAGTATCCTCTCCGCCCGCTACTTCGATTACGACGTCGGCACCGCCTCTCACGGATGTGGATTTGACGTATTCCATGCACTCGTCGGGGGTAACGGTTTCGACTATCGGATAGTGAGATTTGATAAATTCGATACGGGATTTATCCTTTTCACATACGATTATACGCTTGGGCGTTTTTAACATTACGCACAGCAACGTACATATTCCCGTAGGTCCGGCGCCGAGTATCAATACTTCGTCGTCCGAGGTTATCTCGGAAATCCGCGTTGCCCAAAAGCCCGTCGCGAGTATGTCGCCGACAAAAAGCGCTTGCCTGTCGCTCACGCTATCGGGAATTTTGTTAAGCCCGCTGTCCGCAAACGGTACGCGTACGTATTCGGCTTGCCCGCCGTCTATCCTACACCCGAGCGCCCATCCGCCGTTTTTGTCGGTACAGTTGTTGACGTATCCGTGCTTACAAAAATAACACTCTCCGCAAAAGGTTTCGACGTTGACGGTTACTCTGTCGCCCTTTTTAACGCCTTTTACTTTAGATCCGACTTCCTCGACGACGCCGATCATTTCGTGCCCTACGGTTATTCCCTCGACCGCTCGCGGTACGCTCCCGTGCTTTATGTGGATATCGCTTGAGCATATGCTTGCAAGCGTTACCTTGACTATCGCGTCGCGAGAGTCGACGATTCGGGGCTTTGGCTTTTCGACAAAATCGAACTTGCCTTTGGATACGTAAGAATATGTAAGCATAATACTACCTTTGTTGAATTCAAATACATCTACATTATATATTTTAGCTTAATGCTTGTCAACGATAACGCTCGGTGCC
>CAZTMZ010000100.1:0-1185 GCA_964615315.1 uncultured Eubacteriales bacterium
GGTGATTATTTACGACAATACCCCAAATAGGCTTATCTGATTTATAATAACTGATTAAACAGTAACGGGAATAACCTTGATAGCTATTCCCGTTATTTTCTTACTCGTTTTCTAACTTCTCCATCATATTGGCAGTAATTACAATAGCCGCCATTATCAAGAGCTTCAAGCATTTCACACCAAGGAATATCGCATGCACAACGTTCACAACTCTCAACGGTATTTGTATCTATCATATAGTCAAATACCTTTCTTTGTTTAGGAGACAGAGTATCATATCCTTTGTCTATAACTAATTTTGTAATGCCTGATTGCATTGAATCCAATCTGCCTGATTCAATGAGTTGTTCTAAATACCCGTTAAAATCTTCTTCATTAAAACGTATGCTATCCATAATTCTGATTATTTAGTGTTATACTGCAAAATTAGAATAAGTTTTTCATCTGAGCAATAGAATAAGTGGTTTACTAATGCTGCTATAAATCATTTACTTATACTTCCAAAGTTTTCAGATATAGAATAAGGAAAATTTGTAAATATGAACAGGACAATTATTTCAATAGAAGTACAGGACAATGGCGGTAAAGAGGCTAATGTCATCGTCAGAGGAGAACGGAACAATCAGATTATGTTTGAGGAACAATTTGATTATAAGGACGAAGAAAAGCACTCTTTGCGTCTTCACCTTCTGAAAGTACGGTTTATGGAGAAGTTTCCGAAACTTGGCGAAAGTTTAGGTATTCTTTGTATTCGTAAACTATTCAATGATATTACGATACGGAGTAAAATGAAAGCCAATCCCGATTATAGAACACTTGATAAACAATCATGAAAGATAATGTTATACATCTCTCTCTAACAGCTCGTCATAATGTTTCTGATATTCTTCCTCCGAAAAACCTTCAGCGCAGTTTTTGGAATGCATTAAAACACGCAAGTTTTCTTGGAAGAGAATTTCCTGACGGCTCATTTGTGACCCAAAATATTTTGGAGAGTAAAAACGGTCTATCTCTGTCTGTTTCAAATTCTTATAACCAAGAGCCATCGCCATCTCAGAAAGCAAATCAAGCCGAAACGAATTACTGCTATCAAAATGAGGCGACTTCTCGTTCAGACTATCAAGATATTCTCTCCAAGCGTGTCTAACTTTCTTGTTGTCTTGAAAAACCACGTCAATAGAATTT
>CAZTMZ010000101.1:0-1185 GCA_964615315.1 uncultured Eubacteriales bacterium
TGGCTTGTCAGTGTCAGGCGTCGTAAGTTTCGGTGCCGGGCCGGCGTCAGGCTGGCGTCTGCCGTGGCGGGCGGCAGGTGTAAAGGTAGCCATTTTTGCGGCATTAGCAAGAGCGGGCGGATTTTTTCTTTTCAATATCCGGCACGCAGAGGCGGGCAGTCAGCTCGGAAAAATGAGCTGCCTTGCAGCTGTGCTCCCTGCGCATCTTGCGCAGGCCGCAAAGGCCGCTCCGTCTCGTGACGACTGCTGGTGGTGGAGTCTTGCGGGCTGGAGTCATTCCGGGTTGGCGGAGATGGGGTCTCGTGCAAATCATCGGGATTGCCGAGGCCAACGAATGTCACGACGCAAAAGCTCTGCCCGAAGAACGGGGCTGCCTCATGGTTTCCGCCATGGTCGCTGGGCTGCCATGCATCGGATGCCGGCGATGCGGCTGTGGTGTGGATGCCATTGATGGCTGCTATCGGAGGGCAATTCCGCCACAATAATGCGGGACGATGGCAGACTGATGCGCAGGTTGTTGGGCAGTGCCACTTGTCGTACAGCCTTGGCGAATGACGCGTTCCCGCCAGGGCAGTTGCTCCCCAGAAGTGTCTCTCCGGCAGGTGCGAGGCTATCTCACCCGCCGGTGATAGCGTTCCACCGTGGGTGATGTCTTTTCCCGCTTGGCTGTAATGCACGGCGGTCAGGGTGACAGGTGATTTGCAGGAGAGCGTACCTCCCGCCAAGCTGGCATCCACGGACAATGCGCGGAGGCGTGACTGGCGAAAGGGGTGGGCATGGGGCGGAAAGATTTCCCAAGATGTGGCAAGTTTATTTTTAATTTTTACTTAAACGATGTATTTTTGTACGCATGCAAACGGGACTTTATACTGTAGCAGCATACGGGCGTTGGAGGGGTACCTTCGGCGCCCGTGCGCTTTAATCTCGCCCTTGGACAGCAGCGCGGGGGCGGCCCGGCTGCTCCCGTGTGGCAGAGAGGCGTTGAGGGGGGCAGGCAGATGCGGTGCGGGGATGGGCAGTTGAGCCACTTGAGGCTGCCGGAGAGCTGGAGGGGGAGAGCCGGGCAGGATGTTTGAAAAGAGTTGAATCAATTATTAATCAGCAGGTAGTGTATGCATGTTGCAGTTGTAATGGGGTCGGCAAGCGATTTGGACGTGATGTCGCCCGCTTTTGAGACTTTGGACC
>CAZTMZ010000102.1:0-1182 GCA_964615315.1 uncultured Eubacteriales bacterium
TTTGCAACGACCTCGAGGAGCTCTCTTATCTTCAAGTGCTGAGGGCAGGCGAGTTCGCATTTACCGCACTTAATGCAATCGGAAGCTTTGCCTTTATTTTTGGTGCAGACTTCGCCGTAGTAATAGTCGGTATTCCAATCGTGGTAAAGGTTCTTAGTGTTCATACACGCGAAAAGATCGGGAATGGAAATCTTTTTAGGGCATCCTGCCGTGCAATAACGACAAGCGGTACACGGTATAAGATTCATACTCTTAAAGACGTCACACACCTTTTGCACAGCTTCGAGTTCGCGCTCGTCGAGAGGCTTAAATTCTTTCATATACGAAACGTTATCGCGCATTTGCTCCATATTGCTCATGCCCGAAAGAACCATAAATACACCCTCTTGGCTTGCCGTAAAGCGTACAGCGTAACTTGCGTAGCTACCGTTGCCGAGGGCGTCGAAGTATTTTTTTGCGTCCTCGGGAAGATTTACGAGGTTACCGCCTTTTACCGGCTCCATAACGATAACGGGTTTTGCATATTTGTTGCACACTTCGAGGCACTTGCGTCCCTGCACAGCGGGGTCGTCGAAGTCGATGTAGTTAAGCTGGATTTGTACGACCTCGATTTGCGGATAAGTCGCCAAAATCTCTTCGAGCACGTCTGCGGTATCGTGGAACGAGATACCGAAATGCTTTATCTTGCCCTCTTCTTTAAGCTCGAGAGCCTGTTCGTACGCGCGACATCTTTTGAATTTTTCAAAAATCTCCTTGGACTGCGCGTGCATAAGATAAAAATCGAAATAGTCTACTCCGCAAGCCTTTAGCTGACTTTCAAAGAACGGGCGCACTTCGTTTTCCGCGTTAAAATAGAACGTGGTAAGTTTGTTTGTAAGAACGTAGCTTTCGCGCGGATAGCGTTTTACGAGGCACTCGCGTACGGCGATTTCGCTCTTGGTATCGAGGTATCCGTGGGCGGTATCGAAATAGTTAAAACCGTTTTCGATAAAGTAATCGACCATTTTATTGAATTCGTTGTAGTCGACGTCGCCCCCGTTCATAGGCAAACGCATGCATCCGAAGCCGAAATTCTTTTTTACTTGTTCAAACATATAATCTCCTTTGCGCAAGCGAGGCTTGCGCAATATGCAATCCTTACGGATTGATGATATACACGCTATCGCGTGATGATATACACAC
>CAZTMZ010000103.1:0-1182 GCA_964615315.1 uncultured Eubacteriales bacterium
CGACGAGATGGAACCCGAAAATGAAGTTTCTGCGCAAGTTAATTCATCTTTTTGCTTTAAAAATAAAATCGCCGCATTCACTCAATCTTTAAGCGCTGTTCGTGCGAATTTGTCTGGATGCGCAAAGAGATCCTTTACTTCATTTGGGAAGACGAATGTTGGCAAGATTTCGAACGTGAAATTGCCGAAAAGTCTAGGTGAAATTAACCCCGAGACAAACTTAGAGCCTCAGTGTCCAAGAGCTTTAGCGTCTTCAAAAAATTCTTTGGTGGAGGGAGACTTCGCTAACGAGCTTGCGAAAAACGGATATGCTAGAACCTCACTTGCATCCTCTGCTTGCGCGGCTCAGGCTTACAGATGTGGTAAAGCCTCTACTTCGGTTGGGGATATTGCGCACGCAGCTCAATCGAAGAATGTTGGTAAGTCAGAATTTACCAAGCCAAACAGAGGCGCGAGCGATAGCTTGAGACGAACAATTACAAATGGAGACGACGCTTCCAGTTTAAATCGTGAGTGGTATCGTTTTGAGCGCGGTGCAGCATTTACGCTTGCCGAGGTACTAATTACCCTTGGAGTTATAGGAATTGTAGCTGCGATGACGTTGCCTGTGATTACAACGAGCGTAGTTCAGCGTATTCACTCGTATCGAGAGGCAAATACGGCACAAAAGATTACTCAGGCGACGGACAAGATGAAAGCTTTAGGTTTAATGTATGCAGGTTTTCCGTCAACAGATGCTTTTGTTGATGAACTTCAGAAGCATTTGAGAATTGCGATGCGTTGCGATGCCGATCATATTGCAAATTGCTGGCCGACGGAAAAAGTAATCACGTCAAGCGGCGAGGAGTTTGAAGTCAGTAAGGCAAAAACGGGTAAACACTTGGGTATAAAGGGCAATACGTCAAACAATGTAGGGCTTGTTTTGGCGGATGGAGCGTCGTTGATTTTGACATACAATCAGGACAGCAAAGGTTTGGATGTTAGCGATCCACTGACTGCGACAACTAAGTCGCTGCCGGTAGGGTTTGGGAAATTCAAGGAATTTCCGTATACATCGAGTTCAACCGGTGCGATAGATTTTGTGATGGACGTGAACGGAAAACACGGACCGAACAGCGAAACCCGTAACAATACGTACCATGACATTCGTTCGTTCAAGGCTGCAAGGTTTTCGAAAGGCTG
>CAZTMZ010000104.1:0-1161 GCA_964615315.1 uncultured Eubacteriales bacterium
TTTCTATTAACAATGTCTATCTTTCCAATGTTGTTATAAGTACAATATTGTTGCCAATTATTCTTATCAAAAAAATTTCTTAAATCTTTTTTTCTTTTGTATCTACTTGTTAGATTTTTTCTAATAAATTCATTAATTTTATGCTTTTTGTTTCTTTTTTTAACGTTTTTATTAGATTTTTTTACAATAAATTTATGTAATTTCGTTAAATCTTGTTTTTGTATGTATCTATATATTTTTAAAAATTCCTTATTATTCTTGCTTTCAAAATTATTCATATTCCGTACCTCTCATATTCTCTTTTACTTTGTAGAAAACATTTCCTTACTTCTTCATCTAGTCTTATTTCTTCGTTGTCCTTTTTTATGAAATAATACAATTTTTGCCCTCTTGGTTTTCTTTTATAAACTTGATATTCTATATCATCTTTTAACCTTATGTAGTAACCCCAGTCGCTCGGGTGTAAATTTGTTAAAACATATTCTTCAAGTGTTATTTCTTTATTCATATGTAGCCCCTTTCAAATAATTTTTAGGTACGCCAAAATTTAATGTTATATTTTTTTCTATATCTTTTAAAATTTCTTTGTCTAATTCCATATCAGACTTTTTTAAATTAATTAATGGCATATTTGCTAATTTTTCCGCTTCTTCTCTTCCTTTTATATTAATTATAGTTCTTGCTTTTTCCTGTAATTTCATAGGTGGCACCCAATTAAAACCAAAATAATTAAAAAATTCGTCGTTTGTATGTGTTAGCCAAAATACCGCTAATATTTCACTCATTTTTTTAGGTATTGAATTATTTAATATATAGTTTCTTTCATTTTCAGTATAATTTTTTAATTTTATTGTTTCTTTCATTGTTTCTAATATTTCTTTATATGAATATATATTGTATATTTTATTCATTCCTCTTTTTATTGCCTCTTCTTGTATCAATGGAAATTGTACTTTTGCACGAACATTTATTAATTTGTAATATATGTCTTCTGCTTCTTTATTATATAATTGGTTAATTACTTGCATTTCTTCCCCATTTTTTCTAATAATGGACATACAACTTATATCTTTTCCTTCTGCTATATCTATACCTATAATTAAACAGTCTTCCATAACTTATTATTCGCTCCCTTCTAATAACTTAAAAAATACTATTGCT
>CAZTMZ010000105.1:0-1142 GCA_964615315.1 uncultured Eubacteriales bacterium
TGGATATGAAAGGCAATGTTTTACTTAATCATCACAAAAAGACTGGAATGTGGTTCCAGTTTGGTGGACATAGTGATGGCGAAAGCAATTCTTTAAATGTAGCAAAGAGGGAAATTAGGGAAGAATGTGGCTTGGACAATCTGCAACTTGTTTCCAACAAAATCTTTGATGTTGATGTGCAAAAAATAGATTATAGTGCCAAGAAAAATGAGCCAGAGCATTTTCATTACGATATTAACTTTTTGTTTTGCACAGAGAGTAAGAATTTTCAAGTATCTAATGAATCTACTGAAATTAAATGGGTTACAATTGAAGAGGCAAAAAGTTTAATAAATAAAGATGACCAAGCAATGATAAGAATGCTTGAAAAATATGAAAAACTTATTAATATCTGAATAGATAAAAATAATCAATTTGAGTAATTATTGGATAGGAAATGAAAAACATAGAACAACAAATTAAAGATTGCAACTTGTGTGGCAATCTTCCAAAACTTACAGATGTATATATGCAAATTGGCAAAACAAGATTTGTAATTATTGGCGAAAGCCCTGCAAAGGATGGTTGGATAGAAAGCAAAAAAGCATTTTACAATACTTCTGGCAAACTTCAGGGGAGTGGTAGAATTTTGGCAAAATTGCTAAGTAACATTGGGTTAACAATTGAAGATGTTTACTTTACAGAGTGTTGCAAATGCATAATTGAAAATAGAACACAATTGGAAAAGTGCTCAAATAATTGCAAGCCTATTTTATATGACCAATTAGAGACTATCCCTTGCGATATAATCCTAACTATGGGGTTGCACCCTACACAAGCATTATTGGGCATAAAGATAGATAGATTTGCAGATTGTGTGGGCAAAGAATTTGAATTGGATATAAACGGAAAAGTATTCAAACTTATTCCAATTTATCATCCAAGCCCATTAAATCCAAAAGGATACAAAGACAATGTCCCAATTTTTGAACATATAAAAGAATTAATGTAGGAGAAACTTATGACAAAAAAGAGACAAGAAATAACTTTAAGGTCAAGTGCAGCTGAATATTTAACCTATATTTCTGCTGTGGGAGATACAAATGAATCCATTGAAATTCGTTATGAAGATGAAAATATTTGGCTTACACAAAAAATGATGG
>CAZTMZ010000106.1:0-1128 GCA_964615315.1 uncultured Eubacteriales bacterium
GTTGTTTCAGAAAGATATTTTAAAAATACGAAAACAAGGAACTCTATTTTAAAAAATTCTTTTATACCTTTTATAGTCATTCTGAGGCGGATTTTGTGTAGGGTGGAGTTGAGGCAAAGCCGAACGAACCCGAAGTAATCGAGGGCAAATGAACGACAACGATAGTGAAGTGAATACTGCCCGAGTGAAACAAAATCCAAGACAGCGTAGCCGAAGAATCGCAAGAGTTTCAATGATTGTCTTTTATAACCCTTGCGATGTTTCGCTTACGCAGCTAACGCATACAGGCTCACAAGTTTCACTATAGTTCAACTGTTCGCTTTGTATCAATATGACATAATATCTAAAACTAAATTTATAAACAGGGTTTAAAAACGAAACAAAATGTGTATTAATAACATGTAAACCATTCTTATAGTTTAAATAAACAATAAAAAGTGCTAATATAAAAACAGTGTAAAACATATATGGAGTATGAAAAATGGGCATTCGTTTTACCACCCCCCCCCTATGAACTAAAGGCGTTTACGCTTGCTGAGGTTCTTATAACCCTTGTGATTATTGGTGTTGTGGCTGCTATAACCGTGCCGACTTTGATGAGCAACACAAATGGTGAAGAATACCGTAGTAAATTAAAAAAGGCTATTTCCGGAATTAATCAGGCTTTGACTTTGCATTATGCATTGGAGGGATTACGTGCCGATGATTATTCAACAATGGAAGATTTGATAAACAATGTTTTCAAAAAAAGAATGAATGTAATTGAGTTTGATAGCAATACATTTGTCGAAGGGTATAAAATTCAATATCCAATTTGGAATGGAATGAGTTGTACTCCAAATCAGAAAAATTCATTTATTACACAAGATGGTGTTCTCTTTTGTTTTACTGAATCAAGGGCTAATGATTATTGGTCTTACGGACCAGATTTATTTATTGATGTAAACGCTGATAGAAAACCAAATATGGCTACAATTAATTCATCAAAACCTCGTGATCAATATTATGCAGTATTAAATAAATCGGAGTCTGCCGTTAAACCGTTTGGTGTTACGCAAGGTGTTCTTTCGGGCGAGAAAAATTATAAAACTGAGGGATTACCACCATCAATGTGGGAATAATTTGTCT
>CAZTMZ010000107.1:0-1119 GCA_964615315.1 uncultured Eubacteriales bacterium
CTAACAAAGCAACTTGATAATCTTTAATTTGCATAATAACGTCTCCTTTTATGCTCTTATCATATCATATAATACCGGAGAAAAATTCTTTTTATATTTTTTTATAATCGGATCTTCTAAAACCTTTAATAATTCATTGTGTAAAGGGTGATTTTTATAATGTACGAAATCATTTTCTTTTGGAGTATAGCTATATTGAGATTCAAATAATTCCCAAAAATAAGGAATTGCTCCATACTGTTCCGCTAATTTTATAAAATCAGGAATTTCTTTAAAATTAACTGCAGAAACAACAAAATGTACATAAAACTCAAATTCCTTTTCTTTTCGTAATTCAGATAAATATTCCATATTCTTTAACAATATCGGGAATAATTTTTTTCCACCATTAACAATTTTTGAATATGTTTCTGCTGTTGCAGCGTGTATTGATATACGCATTACTTGAATTTTTGATGCTGACAAATTCAAACTATTAAAAACTTTTTCATTACATAATAATCCATTAGTTTGAAAATCAAATTTCAAGTTAGGGTACGTTTTGGCAACTTCCGCAATTAATTGTCTTGTATGTCTTGCACCAAAAGCATCACCATGTGCATTGACTTTTAAAAGTCCTGTTTCTTTTAAAAGAGGAATAAAGAAAGTTTTAATTTTAGAATTAAAATCATTTAATTCTTCTTCACTCAATGTTCTTATTTTATCTCTACACATTTTGCAAGTAATATTACATTCATAGTCATAGCACAATTTGACTACAAAAGGCGACTTTTCCATAACAACCTTGCAGTCTTCATCCTTCATATAATCAAGAGGAAAATCATTTTGTTTGCAGAAAGAACAACCATTTATATTACACAAAGAATAATCACTATTTAGAATTCTTTTTCGCAGTTCCTGTACTTTTTCAGAATTCCACACTTCCTCAAATGAATGTTCTAAAATATTACCAATTTGATAATAATTGCTAAAATTAGGACAACAAGCATAAACAACACCATTGGGGTGAATTTCTATATTTTGAAAAGGTTCTTTGCAAAATTTTGTCAAAAAGAAATCTCCTTACCTACAATTTTGTAACATATGCTCTATCATAATATTCAAAATTTATGTTATGTT
>CAZTMZ010000108.1:0-1102 GCA_964615315.1 uncultured Eubacteriales bacterium
AAATAAGCATTGAAGTCCTTGCGATTCTTCGGCTACACTGTCTTAGATTTTGTTCCACTCGGGCAGTATTCACTTCACTACCGTTGTCGTTCATTTGCCCTCGATTACTTCGGGTTCGTTCGGCTTTGCCTCAACTCCACCCTGTCTTGAAATTCTTTTCGCTCAAGGCTGTCATTCATTTGCTATCGCAGTATTCATTACGCCTTTCGCAAACCAGCAAAGCTGTACAGAATTTCGCTACACAAAATCCGCCTCAGAAAGACATTACACGTCACCCTGAACCTAGTTTCAGGGTCTTACCAATTGTACGTTAATACTTGGATTTAATAAATATTTTTGCTCAAATTAATGTACCACGCTGACAAGATGCTGAAATAAATTCAGCATGACAGGAAGAAAGTCACTGCGAAGCAATTTATTGCTGTGGCAGTCCAGAAAATAAGACTAGTTTGCCACGCAAACAAGTTTGCTCGCAAAGACAGCAAAGACGTCATACTGAACGAATGTGAAGTATCGCAAGAATTGTGAAAATAAACATTGAAGTCCTTGCGATTCTTCGGCAAAGCCTCAGAATGACTGTAAAAATTCTTTTCTCTGGTTTGCCACGCTATCGTTCGCACAGACATTAAAAAAGAATAAAAAATAAAAGACCATAATATATAAAGAACTTTTTAAAATAGAGTTCCTTGTTTTCGTATTTTTAAAATATCTTACTGAAACAACCTCAAAGCGGAGCGGTTACGTAGTAACTTTAGCGTAGCTTTTGGTTGAAGTTAGATATTTAAAATACAAAACACCAGAACGATATTTTAAAAATTCTTTTTTCTAGTTTGCCACACTGTCGCTCGCAAAGACAAAAAAGCACGTAGGATGTGGTAAATTGTAAATTTACCGCATCATTAAACTTAATTTTATTTGATTTGTTAAATTTATAAAAAATTTCTTTAATCTTTTAAAGGTGCGGTAAATCATAGATTTACCACACCCTACATGAACTAAAATTTTATTGCTAAAAACGATAAAACACCGTAGAGTATGATATTGCTTATCTACAATTTGCAACTTCATACTTTAACGGTGTTTTTTAGTTATTCATTTCTTT
>CAZTMZ010000109.1:0-1075 GCA_964615315.1 uncultured Eubacteriales bacterium
CATAATGGGCACGGACGGGGATTTTAATGTCGGAGAGACATCAACGGACGCTGTCCTGGAGCTTGCCGAATCATACGCCAATAAAGATATCTACCTGACTGTCTGCGGGTTTGGTTCCGGGAACCTCAATGACTCCATGATGGAGACCGTATCCAATAAGGGCAACGGCACATACGAGTACATTGACAGCGAGCTGCAAATGGAGAAAGTATTTGTGGCGGAGACCGGCAAGTTCGTCTCTGTAGCCAACGATTGCAAGACCCAGGTGACATTCAATGCCGAAGCTGTTGATTCATACAGGCTCATAGGTTATGAGAACAGGGTCTTGAAAAACGAGGATTTTGATAATGACGATGTGGATGCCGCCGAGATAGGCTCAGGGCAGACCATCACAGCCCTGTACGAGATTGTCCCTGCGGCGGGTTACTCGGCCGGCGCCAATATCTGCACGTTCGATTTCCGTTACAAGAAGAGTCTCGGAGCTGACAGCGTTCCGCTCAGCGTCAAGGTGACCGCTGAGGAAGACGGGACGGCCATTTCTGAGAATCTCAGCTTCGCTGCTGGCATTGCCGCGTTCGGAATGCTGCTGAGGGATTCCGAATATAAGGGCGACTCCACATTCGACATGGCTTACACCCTTGCCGAGACAGGCTCCAAGACCGAAGTGACCCCGTTCCAGACCCGTCTCCGGGAGCAGTTTCTGGCCCTTATCCGCCAAGCCCAGGGCCTTGAGAGATAACGGTCTAATTTGCAGGATATTGAGGGGCTTGAGATGCTGAGGACCCGCTGCGAAGCAGCCTCTGCGAGCTTATGGGCGGGCAACCTTTCACCGAATCAGCCGGGGAGGGCAGTTGGGACAATCCGGCCATTTTTGACATTATATTTCTATCGCGGGCGGGATATCGCAAGTAAATTTGTGTGGTTTGATTAACAAACGCCGATTGCAATCACTGAACACACACAAATGCACTGAAATGATACCCGGACAACATTCTCCCAAGCCGCTCCTGGCGGCTGTCATCACGGACGAGCTGACGGCAGCTTCGGGCAAGGATGCCGCAGTACGCTGGACAAT
>CAZTMZ010000110.1:0-1053 GCA_964615315.1 uncultured Eubacteriales bacterium
CGTCAAGAACGTAGGCATCAATAACAATGTCGTAGTTGCCGTAGTCGTATCTTGCCGTATCGTTAAGGTTTGCGGCGGAAAGGAATATGCGGAGGGCGGAAGCCCCGTCGATATTATCATAAGCGTTACCGTAGGAAAGAATACCCTGCGAACGGAGATATATCGACCACATACCCGTTGTGTTATTGTAATCGAAGTTCCAACAGTTGTTGCCGGGGAAGTAATTGTTTGTACCGTCCGTAGATACACTTGACAGGTCGTATATCTCGGAGCGGAAGGTGTACACGTTCTCCCACAGCTCGCCCTGGTAAGCACGGTTGAGGTAGAACCGCTTGTACGCCATATTTGTATCCGCGTCGAAGTAGTACTGTTGCCCTTCCTTGCTGTCCTTGCTTTCACGGCAAAGTGCGAAAACGTGATACTTACCAAGCCCCTTTGCGACATCGGTCATAGCGGCGACATCGGCAGTTTCCTCAAAGTACCAAACGATTTGGTCGGTAATCTGGTCGGCGGGGATTGTATCACCGTCAACGGTAACGGGAACAGGTGTAAGCGAATAACCGCCTATTTGCTGAGAAAGAGCGTAACCGTCACTAACAAGAACGTAACCGTTGAGATCGCTGCCGCTGCCTATGGAAGGCATACCGTTGTCATTGTTCGCTCTTTCAATGGTGGTCTTTTCAATGGTCGTAGCAAGTGTAGCTTTACCGTAGGTAATTCTGCCGTTTGTTACGGATGCACCCTTGTTAAAGGTGGGGCTGCTGACCTTGTAAAGCTTGAAGTTATCAAGGCGCTTTGTGCTGTAGCCCGTATAGTAACCGTCTGTTACCGTATCATCGTCACCTTTGCGGGTAACGGTATGTGTCAGACGGAAGTAGTCCGTATCTTTCTCAAAGAAGAGGTTGCTTATCGAGAAAGCGTTGAGCGAAGACCCGTCAGCGGGGGTGCTAATTTCGCCGTTAACGGTGTAGTTGGTTGTCGTATACTTAACGGAATAGGTTTCGTAATACTGGTGGTTTGCCGTGTAGAACGGAACTTCATCCTCCTCATAGC
>CAZTMZ010000111.1:0-1041 GCA_964615315.1 uncultured Eubacteriales bacterium
CCTCGTCATAGCCCACATAGCCGGGAGGCGCACCGATGAGCCGGGATACGGAGTATTTCTCCATATATTCGGACATATCGATGCGGATCATATTCTGCTCGTCGTCAAACAATGCCTGAGCCAAAGCCTTTGCCAGCTCCGTCTTGCCCACGCCTGTGGGACCAAGGAACAGGAAGGAACCGATAGGCCGGTTGGGATCTTGAATGCCTGCACGGCTACGCTGGATGGCTTCCGCCACCGCCTGCACCGCTTCATCCTGTCCGACGACCCGCTGATGCAAGGTCTCGTCCAAATGCAACAGTTTCTCCCGCTCGCTTTGCACCAGCCGGGACACCGGGATGCCCGTCCATCGCTCCACGATTCGGGCGATCTCCTCCTCCGTCACCCGGTCTCGCAGTATCACGCTGTCCTGAGTGTTCTGGACCCGTTGTTCCTCTGCCTGCAAGGCCTTTTCTGCCTTGGGCAGCTGCCCATATTTCAGCTCGGCAGCCTTTTCCAAATCATAACGCTGCTCGGCGCTCTCGATTTGGCGCTTCAAGTCCTCGATCTGCTCCCGCAGCTGCTGGACCCGTCCGATGGCACTCTTTTCGTTCTCCCACTGGGCCTTCATAGCATTGTACTGATCCCGCTCCTCCGCCAGTTCTTTTTGCAGCTGAGAGAGCCTGCCCTTGGACAGCTCATCCTCTTCCTTTTTCAGGGCTGCTTCCTCGATCTCCAGCTGGATGATCTTCCGGGACACCGCATCCAGCTGTGCAGGACTGGAGTCCATCTCCGTGCGGATCTGGGCACAGGCTTCATCCACCAGATCAATGGCCTTGTCCGGCAGGAACCGGTCGGTGATATACCGGTGGGACAAGGTGGCCGCAGCGATGATGGCAGAGTCTGCGATCTTCACACCGTGGAACACCTCATAGCGCTCTTTCAGGCCACGCAAAATGGA
Source organism: uncultured Eubacteriales bacterium (assembly GCA_964615315.1). Classification (GTDB taxonomy): domain Bacteria; phylum Bacillota; class Clostridia; order Oscillospirales; family Acutalibacteraceae; genus Fimenecus. The sequence goes on from CAZTMZ010000111.1 coordinate 941, forward strand.
GATCGTCTCCTCCACCGTAGGCTCATCCACCTGCACCGGCTGGAAGCGCCGCTCCAGCGCCGGGTCCTTTTCGATATACTGGCGGTATTCGTCCAACGTGG
>CAZTMZ010000112.1:0-1029 GCA_964615315.1 uncultured Eubacteriales bacterium
TGTAATGAGTTTATGGGATTATTTAAACAAAACAAATTTACCAATAAAAAAAGAAGTTCATTATCAAATTCAAAAAGAACAACAAAGACCGTTCGACAGTGGTGTTGATTATGATTTAAGAGGTTTTTTTAACAAATACGGTAATTTACAACCACAAGCAACAAATGGACATTTAACAGATGAATTTAAAACCGTTATACACCCTAGTTTTAGTGTTGAAAGCAGATATTATAACGGCGAACCATTTGCCGTTAATTGGAATGAGCCACTTTACAAAAAACTAAGCAGATATGGTGGCATTTAATCTCTTAAAAGAAATGCGGCTAAATTAGCAATAAAAATATCGCTAAAACAAAACATTAAAACTAATACTAAAAATATGAAAATAAAAATATACTTTTTCATATTCTAATTTTAATAAAAATAAAAAGGGAAAACAATGGAATTTGAACAAATAAAAAGAAATTTTAATGATTTTAATAAATATCAAACATTAAAAAATATACCACAACTTTCAAACGCTTTAATTGACTACAACATGATTAAAGCCCCTGGTATTCTTGGTGATTTAGATAGAAAATATGACTCAATGTCATATATGCCATCAAATTCTGCAAAAAACACAATTAGACATTATTATACAAGTGCTAAATTTGCACAAAAATATCCTGAAGATTTTGTTAGAGAACTCGGAGCATTTAAAGAAGATGCCGACCAAAATGATAATAAACCTTTAGAAGATACTGAAATTGATTTTGTTAACAATGAAAAAGGAATTGCTCTAGGTAAAAAATACCCTAAAGCACCAGATAATTTTTTATTTGACTACATAATACAAGATATTGGTTTACCTTTAAGTCCTAGAAAAAACACGTTATATGGATATATAACAAATGATATAGAAAATTAACTTATTTCTTAAACCTATTTCTTATTACAATAAACATTGTATAAACATTGCAAAGGATAAAATACAAAAGCATTGAAGTAGAAAACATAAAAAAACCCCGTTTCTGAACCTGTCATAAT
>CAZTMZ010000113.1:0-1010 GCA_964615315.1 uncultured Eubacteriales bacterium
CACGTGCCGTTTTATCTACATATTGTTTTCTAAATTCCATAACTTCATCATCAGAGTAACAATTAGTATTAATACAGCCCACTCCGGTTGAATAATATTTTTTATTTTCTTCAGTATAAACTTCAGGCATAATATGTGCCCAAGCTGCACCTTCCCAAATACTCTCGAAGCTATTAAAAGTTATTTTATCTTTTACCAATTCATAAGTTTCTTTTTTCCGCTTATGAGCATTATATGCTTTACGAATTTCAATAACATCTTGTTCTGTTACTTTTGCATTTCCATTTTGTTCTCCAACTTGACCATTATCGCCACCGATATTACAATTATATCCTTTTTGTGTATTAGATTCATAATTTAATATCCAAAAAGTTTCACGCTCATTCAGTTTTTCTAAAGGACATTCTTCAATGATTTCAAAAGTAAAGTTATCTTTTCCATATTTATGAATTGCTACATCTATAGGCATATTCCCTAAATAACGATTTGGATAACAATGTTCTTTTATGCGTCTTTCGCAATTATTACTTTGTCCAATATAAACTTTTCCATTTTGTTTGTTTTGAATTTTATAAATTCCTATCATTTTTCTTTCTCCTTTCAATTTATATGACTTATGTTAGTTATGTATGTCATATCACTCATAATATATAAAATTTAAGAAGAATAGATTAATCAATTTTGCCACGGGATTTAGTTCGTCTTATTCGTTCACTATTCCCCGTTAGCTTATTTAAAATCAATAAACCCGCTTGATTAAGCGCAAAGTCTTTCATACGCCGATATGTTGACGTCTGCATCACTCATAATAATAATTTTTCCATATCGTAAATCTTCTTTATTATAAGTAACTTTCATTGTTTTAAGGTCGATTGTTAAGCCAAAAGCATCAATCATTGTCATAATTTCTGCATTTTTTTGGATCTGCGTCAAGGTAGCCTTTTGGCAATTAAGGATTTTACCCCTTACTGGCATTACTGCTTGAAATTCATTATTTCTTGCTGTTTTTA
>CAZTMZ010000114.1:0-1003 GCA_964615315.1 uncultured Eubacteriales bacterium
ATACTCATTATATCACCTCCTTTCAGAATATTCAAGAAGTATTTCGCGAGATTTTCTTGTAACTACATTATATCAAAGAAACTGGCTGTTTCCTACAAAATTGTGTCTACTGTGTTTTGCACATCCAAGTAGACAACTATACAATATTTTTCCATTTTTATTTGATTTTTGGGGAGACAAGTTGTATATTGAGAAAAAGAGGAACATAATGAAAGATAAAATAAAAATTAAAGTATCTACGTTTGTTGCAAACATTTTAGAAAACGATGCGTTACGTTTTGGTTTCAAAAAAAACGGCAAATCTAACAAAAATGCATTGCTCAACAAACTGATTCCGATAATGGTCGCCGTCAAAAAGACTAGACGAGACGAAATTGAAAACACTCTAAAAAATGAATACAACCGTTCGGATGGCGAGAGAATATTCAACGCAGTAAGTACAATAATTGACAAAGTCTACTTCGGTGGCGAAGACTTAAATGTACTAGAAGAATACATTTGGATACGCCCCTCAAAGGAAACATTATCAACGTATGACGAAATAGAAACAAGCGAAACACGCATAACCGCACAGGAGGCCACTGTTTACATTCGCAATTTACTCAATGAATATGCTTGTTTGCCGCAATATAAGCGCGAAATGCTGACGTTTGATAAAGAATTGGATGTATTTTCAACCGCCTCTTGTACACAACAAATAATACACTTTACAAACAACGAAACTAACGAAAAATTCAAAGCGTTTGCGTTTGATTGTTACTACGGCTACTTGTACGAGCAGACAAATTATTGCATATTCTTTGACATAAACAACAAAACAATCAAAGCAATACCCCCACACAATATTCAAAACATTTATGCCTTGAAACAAAAATATAAGCCTAGTAATAAACTCATCAAACTTTTGCAAGACTATTCAGACGACTTAAATTTCAAAAAAGAGATAATTGTAGAGGATTAACACTATGTTTTTTAATAAAGAGAAGAAAAAAGGAAATTTTGT